>JAGXIL010000034.1 GCA_024635655.1 Gillisia sp.
GTGTAAACGCTTCGGCATATAATTCCTTAAGCTATCAAACAGGCGGAAATCCCAACATTGGAGCCTGGGGTGATACTATTGTCCCCGGAATGAAAGTAATTGCTGTTTCACGGGACCTTATAAGAAAAGGCCTGGAACACAATACCCGTGTTAAGATAGAAGGTTTTGACGGGGAATATTTAGTTAAAGATAAAATGCACTATCGCTGGAAAAATAAAATAGATATATATATGGGAGAAGATGTAAAGAGGGCACGCAAGTGGGGAAGAAAAAAGGTTGAAATTTATTATCCGGTAAAAGTAGATACTACATCCGTGCTTTAAATATCCCCAACCATCTCCAAAATTTTTTAATGAGAAAACAAGTAGCCCAGACTTTAGTGAGGGTAAAACAATTCCTTCAGGATAAAGTTTCCCAGTACAATGAGCAATTACCCTTTATAATTACAATTGTTGTTGCCCTTATTATTGTTGTTACCGGAATAAACCTTTTTATAGATCTTACAAATACTATTCATAGCGATGCTCTTGCAGGATATGATGCTAGGATAACAGAATTTTTTACCTCATATCGATCACCTCCCCTCACTAAATTCATTCAATTTATTACCAATGTTGGTGATTTCTACGGGTATTTATTTATGGCTACTCTCAGTACCATCTTTTTTTATTTTCTTTTTAAGAACTGGAGGTACGTATTCGAAATCATATTTGTCATTATTGTCGCCGGCCTTTCAAATGTAGCTTTGAAACAGGTAATAAATCGTGCGCGCCCCGATGTTGAACATTTAGTTTCTGTTGAATCCTTAAGTTACCCCAGTGGCCATGCAATGAGTGCAATTTCCTTTTATGGATTTTTGATCTATATAATTTATAATTTAAAATTAAACCGTTGGTTTAAAACGGGTTTAATTATTATTTTTAGTCTGCTTATTCTTGCTATTGGAATAAGCCGGATCTATTTGGGAGTACATTATCCTTCAGATGTAGCAGGGGGATATATTGCAGGATTTATTTGGGTTGTATTTTGCGTGGTCTTATTTCACGTGATCGACTTGCTGAGAAAACGGATGAGTAAGAAGAAAGAGAATCTGAAGAAGCAATAAATATATGCGCTCTCAGGTTGTAATGAAGAAAATATGAATTTTAGGAAAATCTACTTCTCCAACGTTTATATGATTTTGGAGTTTTTATTTTTTTACGTTTTCGTACCCTTTATAGCCATTCGTTTTCTCGATGGTTGGCTAAAAATTATTCCCCTCTTATTAATTGCTTTATTCTTCTTTTTGATCCTTAGAACAGATCCCTATTTTGATGTAAGGATCCTTTACAGGTTGGACCGGCAACACCTTAGAAAAAGTCTGCCGAGGATATTAATTATTAGTGTTTTATTGGTTTGGTTTACCTTTTGGATATTTCCTGATCTATTTTTTAAATATCCATTAGAGGATTTTGATGATTATGTGATCACCTTATTTCTTTACCCCGTGGTCTCAGTCATTCCTCAGGAACTGGTGTACCGGGTTTATTTCTTTCACAGGTATAAAACAATAGTTCCAGAAAAATATCTTTTAATGCTCAGCAACGCGATCATTTTTGGACTCACGCATTGGATATATGGCAATTGGGTAGCTCCAATTGCCACTTTTATTGTAAGCTGGATATTCATATTCACGTATTTAAAAAGCAAAAGCTTACTAAATGTAAGCTTAGAGCATTATATATACGGATTTGTAATGTTTACAGTTGGCTTTGGTTACTTTTTCTCATAATTTAAAGTCCAAGACCTCCAAGTAGGTACCATAAAATTATAAATACTACGATAATACCAAAACAGCCGCAGCCTCCGCCCAGTTTTTTTGCTCCCCAACCGGCCAGAAGGGCTTTGAAAATATTTCTCATTTTTTTAAGTTTAAAAAATAAATTTAATAGAATCTGCCTTTTAAACTATGGCCTTTAGGAAAACTTTAGAAAGATTTTTTAATCTTTTACTAATGTATAAAATTCGTATCTTGAAAACGGTGTAAGAATTTTAGATCTATGAAAAATAACTTCAACAAAACTATTGTGATCCTGTTTTTACTTATCTCAGGTATGATGACTGCACAGGAGGCAGTTTCTCTAATAAAAAAAGTAGAGGGATTTAGTCATCCTGAATCGGTGATATATGACGAAGAAAACAATGTCTTTTATGTTTCCAATATTGGGGAGAACTCAGAAAAGGATGGTTTTATTTCCCGAATAGGAGTAGAGGGAGAGAATTTGGAAATAAAGTGGATCACGAATTTAAATGATCCCAAAGGTTTACTGCTTCATAATGAGAGACTGTGGGTAAGCGATGTGACTGACCTGGTTGTAATGGATGTTAATACAGCCGAAATTATTGTAAGAATTCCTGTAGAGGGTGCTGAATCTTTAAACGATATTACTATTGATGAGCAGGGAGTAATTTATATTTCAGACCTGGCCAAGAGTAGCATTTTCAAGAGGAATGAAACGGGAAAAATCGTGGAATGGATCAATTCTGAAACATTGGAAAATCCCAATGGGCTACTAGCCGTAGAAAATGATATTTTTGTAGCAGCATGGGGAGATTCTAAAAATGGAAATTTATTACGAATTAATAAGAATACAAAGGAAATAGAACAAATCACCCAATCTGGTCTAGGTAATCTAGATGGGATACAGAGAAATGAAGAAGGAGAATTTTATGTTTCAGATTGGGATACAGGAAAGATCTTTCGAATAAATAAGCAGGGGAGAACAAATGAAATATTGACTTCTGAAAAGAGTTCCGGAGATTTTTTATTCTTTGAAAAGGAAAACCAGCTCATTTTACCCATGAACCATCAAAACGCGGTGTGGTGGTATCAAATAAAATAATATTAAGTTTACAGCTCAAATTGGGATTGTATTATTTTATCTTTAACAAAAACATGAATAATTATGCAAATACGCGATAAAGACGATAATGAATCTGAAGATTATATTCTTCAGGATAACAAAAAAACAAGATTTGGAGCGATATTTATAATTATTGTGCTCATTATACTCATTGCTGCCGTTGCCATGACCGGGGTTTATTTTGACTATTGGTAGAAGTTTCTCAGGATATTTTTATCTCGTTCATGAGTAAAAATGCCCTGTTTATATATTCCTTTTCCAGAAAAAGGGCAAAATAGTTGGAGGTAGAGATCATTTCAAACACCGGAATGCCTTCATAAGCCAGCAGCTTAAAAATATAAAAATATAAGCCAACAGATTTAGAGCTGTTTTTTGGTAATTCAATGGTAATACTTGAGAGTTCGCTTTTTACGGAAACCAGAATTTCTTTCTCAAAACAAGCAGCTACCGTATCTTTTAATTCTGCAGAAACAAGGATATTACTTTCCTGGTAATTACTTGAATAATTGAGATAAACACCCCGTTCATCCTTCACAATATTTAAAAGTTCTGCCTGACTTGCCAATATGCTTTTTGAATTCAAATAAGTATATTCAGTTATACCTGAACGAACAACTATATCTCCCATCTCCCTGAAGTTAGAATTTTTCAAAAGATGCTTCTTGGGAGCATACCTTCTCAAAGCCATGATAATTGAGCCCTGCTGTACCGGTTTTCTAAGCTGTTTTTCTACTTCGGGTTGAAGATGAGTTGCCAGTGAGCTAAAATTAATAAGGTCGTTAGCCAGGGCGTCATCCAGAAATGGTTGGTGTCTCAAAAGGTGGTGAACTACTGAGGTGATGGTATTCATTGTTAAATAATATACATTTTGTGCAAAGGTATATAATATTTAAGATGTATTTTTTTTAATCCTGATCCTGGATTAATTATGCAAAAAAAAGAACGAAGATGAAAGTGTTGAAATTCGGAGGTACTTCTGTTGGATCTGCAGCCAGTATCCGAAATGTAAAGAAAATAATCTCCGGAGTTGAGGGAGAGAAAATTGTAGTACTATCGGCTATGGCAGGGGTAACTAATTCCCTTGTTCAAATAAATGAATGCTTTAAGAATGGAAATGTTCAGGAAGCTTCTGTTTTCACAGATCTTTTAAAGCAAAAGCATCTTGAAGTTATTAGGGAACTCATTCCAGGTGATAATCTTTCAGTAAATAATCATGTATTGCAAAGTTTTGAAAAACTGGAAGAGATCTTACATGAAGATCATTCAGAAAATGCTGAGGCCAGGATTCTTACCTTTGGGGAATCAATACTTACTTATATAGTATCTAATTATTTTGAATATGAAGGATTGAACAACACCCTTTTAGATGCTAAGAAATTCATGCATGTTTCTAACCTGGAAAATCCCGATACTCATAAAGTAGGAAGGTTATTGGAGGAATATTTAAAAGATAAGCAAAAAAACGAAGTCTATATCACCCAGGGATTTGTAAGAATAGATAAATTTAATCGCATAAACACCCTTAAAAGAGGTGGTAGTGATTATACCTCTACCATACTTGGTGCTGCAGTGCAAGCTGAAGAGATCCAAATATGGACAGATATAGATGGTTTTCATAATAACGACCCGCGATATGTTGAAAACACGCATCCGTTGTCACACCTCACCTTTGAAGAGGCAGCAGAACTTGCTTACTTTGGAGCCAAGATTCTTCATCCTCAAACTGTTTCCCCGGTAATAGGTAAAAATATTCCCATTTTCTTAAAAAACACTTTTACTCCCGATGCTCAGGGAACAAAAATTTCCAATGAGGTAATTCGCCGGGGCTTAAAAGCTATTTCGGCTAAAGATGATATAACTGCCATTAAAATAAAGTCCAACAGGATGTTGATGGCCCACGGATTTTTAAAGAAAATCTTTGAAGTATTTGATGCGCAGGAAACCTCAATTGATATGATTACCACTTCTGAAATAGCCATTAGTTTAACCATTGATGACACTAAAAATTTAGATGCTATTCTAAATGGCCTTAAAGCTTACGGTGAGATCACGGTAGACCACAATCATAGTATTATATGTGTGGTAGGGGAAGGGTTAATTGAGGAAAAGAACACTGCCAGGTTATTTGAAGTTCTAAAGGATATCCCCATAAGGATGATCTCCTACGGTGGAAGCCTGAACAATGTATCATTACTAGTATCAACAGAAAATAAGATCGCAGTGCTCCAGGCTTTACATCAAAAGTTATTCGTGGTTCAAAAAGAAGAAGTTTATAATTAAGAGAAGGTTTTGTGTATTTGTTTGTTAACCACCTTTTTATTTAGGTAAAAGGGTGGTTTTTAATTTTTCCAGCTCAGTTTTCATTTCAATATATTTAGAAAGAAAATAGGTGCTTTTTACCCTGTGATGCATTAACATGGTTCCTGTGAAATTTTCTTGCCGGTGCTTCAAAAGATTATCCTGTAGATCTTTTATTTTTAGCTGAAAGGATTCTAAAAACAAATTTTTTGAAAATCTTGAATTGATTATTCTGAATCCATTGTCGCAGGCTTTTTTCCACTTTACTTCAGAAGTATACAATTCTTTTGCAGCAAAGGCAAAGGTTTCAGGTGTTTCAACCACATATCCATTCCAGGAAAATTCCCCCGGAATTCCTTCGGCTCCTATTCCGGTTGTGACACTGGGAGTACCACATATCATAGCTTCAGTAAGTTTTCCTTTAAGACCCGCCCCAAATCGCAAAGGTGCAAGACAAACCCTTGCCTTTCTAACTTCTGAAGAAGCATCTGCGGCTCTCCCTTTAATATAAAAATTTTGTTGGGGCTGATTTAGCTGATCTATTCTTGCGGAAGGATAAGCGCCGTAAACATGCATTTGCACCTCAGGAAGTTCCTTGTGTATCAATGGCCAAATACTTTCTTTCAGAAAAATTACAGCATCTACATTAGGTGCGTGTTTAAAATTTCCAATACATATAAAATTCTTCCGAAAGTCAAAAGTTGGAAGGGCTGCAAGGTATTCAGGAGAAAGTTCCTCATATAAAAAGGGAAGGTAAAAAAGCAACTTTTCAGGTATTTGAAAATTATCCTTGAGAAGATGCATTTCTACTTCAGAAATAATGAGGCTAAGATCACACCTAAATATGCTTGCTATTTCCCGTTTTGCAAGCTCCGATTGTTTCATAGATGAATCTAATCCAGGATGTTTAAACTGCTTTTCCCTGTAATTCCTTAAAAAATGCAGGTCTTCAGTATCAAGGATCCTTAGTGCACCAGTGCAATATTTTTCAACACGCCAGCCAAATTGTTCTTCCATCATGAACCTGTCATATACAACAATTTGTGGTTGCAGGTCTTGAAGAAAGTGATCAAAACTGGATTTATTGAGTTCGATTTTGACGGTATTGACCTTTATTCCTTCAAGGTCATCCATATAATGAGAAGGAGAGGCTGTGGTGGCAAAAGTGACTGATGATGCCGTAGCTTTGAAAAAATGCAGCAGTTGCATCATCCGGCTGCCTGCAGCAGAAGAATTTGATTCAGGCCATACATAACCGATTATAAGTACCCGCATCTAAATTTTCTTCAAAAATAACAGAATAAGATGAAATCTAAGATAATATTAAAAAAAGGGGGGAAGGGGGTTTCTTATAAGGCAATTACATTTATAGCTCAAATTTATATTTTTCGTGGCGCTCCTTTAGAAGGACATAATTTAGGTCTTTCCTGTTATTAAGAACGGTTTTTCCAAACCAGGTATGATATTTTTGATTTTTAAGAAACTCCATATTGATACTGTACCATTCTTCATCTGAATAATCTTTGTTGAAGAAGGTTTTCCATTCTGCTCTCAAGCGTTCATTTCTAAAAATGTAGCTTTCAATTCCCAGGTGGTAAAGGTCTGCATCACAAATAATTTTTTCAGCCTGGGTTTTTGGATTTTGAGGCAATTTGGTTGCCATAATACAATTTTTCACAATCTTAATCTTATCTTTTGGGTAATCAAGATCTTTTAAATATTTTACAGCATACTCCACACTTTGCTCCTCGTGATCAACATAAGTTTCGGCCATTCCTGTATCATGAAATAATGCTGCAATTAAAATAGGTTCAAGATTAGCTCCAAAAACTTCTTCATATTGAGCAATGGTCTTTGTATAGGTATATACCTCTATAGTATGTTCTACGCTGTGAAATGGTAAAGTTTTACAGCGGCTGTTTTCCAGAAATTTTATACAATAATCGTAAGTATCAGGGAGTAAGCTGGAACTTCCGATATTTTTAAAAAAATTAAATGCCATGATTTGGGGGTATAAAATAAAATTCTATCCAATAGCCTGATTAATAAAGCAATAAAAAATAAAATGATTAGGATATTTTATAGAGTTGATCCCTTTTATCCCGTTCCTAAATTACATGAATATTGGGGATTGTTTGACATTCATTTTATTTTAACCTTTAATTAAGTTATTCAGAATTTTCTTAAGTAAGCGCAATTAATTTTTAACAGGAACTGCCGGTTCCGGTTGTATATTGTTTAAAACATTCTTAAATCGTTTTCTATCTTAAACAGTAATTCCTACATTAAAATAAAATGTAACTATGAGCAGAGGATTTGTAAAAGAAGACGATCAGGAAGAAGCACCATTTATACCACCCAGGGCCTCGTTACCCGCGGGAGCCATAAATTATGTGACGCCCTTTGGATATGAGCAACTTCTAAAGGAACGAGAGGAAATTGAAGAAAAACTTGGAAATATAGATATTGATAATGATAAAGAAAGACGGCATTTAAGGGCTACGCTATCAGGTAGTCTGAATTTGTTGAACGAACGAATATCCTCGGCCCGGATTATCAAGAATGAGGATCAGCCTAAAGATGAAGTTAGGTTTGCTGCAACTGTAAAATTTCATTTTATAACTGGAAGACAAAGGGGTGAAGAAAGAACCTTTCAAATCGTAGGTGTGGATGAGTCCAATATCAAAGAGAATAAAATTGCTTTTGTAGCACCTTTGGCTGTTGCGCTAACGGGTACAAAAGAAGGGGAAATTGCCCGGTTTACTCTTGGCGGGACTGTTGAGGAATTAAAGGTAGTTGAGATAACCTATCAATAGCCGGTACAAAGTATATAGTAGGTTTTTTGAACAATCTTCAGGATCAGCGTAAAATATTGAACATAATTTAATTCCATATAGCTCCTGCCGTTTTACCATATTTCATTGCTTTATGTGTATTTTTTCTCTGGTTATCTGATTTCCAGGTTTTATATAAATGTTATATTGGCAATGAATTAAAAAAAATTTTAATGCCAATGATCTATATGTTGACGGGGGTTTCCGGAGTAGGAAAAACAACAATTGGGCTTTTGTTATCGGCAAAACTTGGAATTCCTTTTTATGATGCCGATGATTTTCATCCCCCTGAAAATGTCAGGAAAATGGCTGAGGGAATTCCGTTAAGGGATGAAGACAGGTCCTTTTGGCTTCAATCATTGGCAGTAAATATTGCTAAGTGGAATAAAGAGGGAGGGGCAGTACTGGCATGCTCTGCGCTAAAAGAGCAATATAGAAAGATCCTTCAAAGCATTCCGCAGAAGGAGATCACCTGGATATTTCTCCACTCCGAATTTGAGATCATTCTGGGTAGACTTAGCACCCGCAAAAATCATTATTTTAAGCCCTCTTTACTACAATCTCAATATGATGCTCTGGAATTTCCTTCCTATGGGATCCATATAAATGTAAATAAACCTGAGAATAAAATAATTGAAGAAATTATGGAAAACCTGAATACAACAAACAAATCGGAAATAGGGCTTCTGGGGCTGGGGGTAATGGGAAAGAGCCTTGCTGTGAATTTGGCAACCCGTGGGGTAAGAGTTTCCGTTTACAATCGCCACGTGGATAAGCTGGAAGTAGATATCGCGAAAGATTTTGCAACCGCTAATGAGAATCTCTTTGCATTTCCATGGTTCGATGAACTTCAGGGATTTGTAGATTCCCTGGAGCGTCCCAGAAATATTATTTTAATGGTAAATGCAGGTAAAACGGTTGATATCGTTATTAACAACCTGCTTCCTTTCCTGGAAGAAGGCGACCTTATTATAGATGGTGGGAATTCATTTTATAAGGATACTATATTAAGAGAACAAAAATTAAAGGAAGAGGGAATCTTATTCCTTGGCACTGGAATATCAGGTGGGGAAGAGGGAGCAAAAAAAGGCCCTTCCATAATGCCGGGAGGTTCTGTTCAAGCCTATGAAAGGGTAGAGGAGATGTTGGGGAAGATCGCTGCTAAAGATAAAAACGGAAAACCGTGTTCCACTTATATAGGACCTGATGGCGCGGGTCATTTTGTGAAAATGCTCCACAATGGAATTGAATACGGCGAAATGCAGTTGATTGCTGAATTTTATCATTATTTAAGATTTGGATTTCAATTACCACCTGAAGAAATAGCTGATATTTTTGAAAAGTGGAATTATGAGATGCAAAGTTATTTGCTCGAAATTTCGGTGGAGATACTGAAGAAAAAAGAAGGGGATGAATATTTGATCGATAAGATCCTTGATGCAGCCAAACAAAAGGGGACAGGAGGCTGGTCTACCAATGCAGCCCTTGAACTGGGAGTGTCTTTTGACACCATTACCGCAGCTGTTATGGCACGAACGATATCGGCTAAAAAGATCGAACGTCAACAGGCAATGCAGGTTTATGAAATTTCCCCTTTATCAAAGAAAATAGATGATCAAAATCAATATTCTAAATTATTTTCAGCATACAAAGCGGGCAGTATCATTAACCATGCTATCGGATTCAGTTTATTAACGGAAGCATCTAACACCTTTGCCTGGAATTTAAACCTTTCTGAAATTGCCAGAGTATGGACAAATGGCTGTATCATTAGATCGGCTTTCATGGAAGAACTTATCGAGATCTTTATAGACGAACCTACCGAAAATTTATTGCTGCATCCAACCATTGTAGATTCCATGAAAAAAAACAAAGATGCTTTAACAGCTGTAACAACAGAGGCTTTACAAGCGGGATATCCCAACCCGGTACTTTCTGCAGCAGCCAATTATTTTTTAGCTTATATTTCGGGTCAATCTTCAGCAAATATGATACAGGCCCAGCGGGATTTCTTTGGAGCTCACACTTATGAACGCACAGATAAACCCAGGGGAGAGTTTTTCCATACGATCTGGAAAGAAAATAATTAATGGAAATACAACTTTTACTGGCCGTTTTTGTAGGTATTGCCCTCCTGCTTTTTTTAATTCTAAAACTTAAGATCCAGGCTTTCCTGGCATTGCTCATTGTTTGTATTGTGGTAGGTATGATTGCAGGAATGCCTGCCACAGAGATCCTTATTACAATGAGGGACGGAATGGGGAGTACTCTTGGATTTGTTGCTACGGTTGTAGGACTGGGTGCCCTCTTTGGTGCCATCCTTGAACAATCTGGCGGGGCACAGCGACTGGCCTCTTTTATGTTAAAAAGGTCTGGTGAGAAAAATGCTCCCTGGGCCATGATGATCACCGGATTTGTAGTTGCAATTCCCGTTTTTTTTGATGTAGCTTTTATAATCCTGGTTCCTATTACCTATGCTCTTAGCAAAAGAACAGGAAAATCTCTTTTGCTCTATGCTATTCCTTTACTGGCGGGTCTTGCCATTACGCATGCTTTTATTCCGCCTACACCGGGTCCTATTGCGGTGGCAGACATTCTTGGAGCAGACCTGGGGTGGGTGATCGTATTTGGATTTATAGCAGGTTTACCTGCCGCCATTCTAAGTGGTCCCGTATTCGCGAAATATCTGTCTAAGAAGATCCATATTGATCCTGTTGTCTTTGAAGAGAAAAAAGATTACGATGAGAGGATGGCTCCCTCACCTGCACTTATCATCTCCATTATCCTTATCCCTATAATCCTAATTGTAACCAATACGCTTATAACAAGCCCTTTTTTTTCAAACTGGAATATTTCATCTGAAGTCTTGTACGCTGTAGAACTGGCCGGACATCCCTTTACCGCCTTAATTATTGCAAATTTAATTGCCTGGTATTTTTTGGGAGTACGAAGGGGAATGCAGAAGGATTATTTACTTAAAATAGCGAATAAATCCTTTCAGGCTGCAGGAATTATTATCCTGCTTACGGGAGCGGGAGGAGCCTTTAAACAAATACTTATTAATACCGGTGCAGGGGAAATGATCGCTAACGGACTTAATGACAGTTTTATTAATCCGTTACTTTTCGCATTTCTGGTGGCGGCCCTTGTGAGGGTGCTGCAGGGTTCCTCGACCGTAGCCATGATCACTGCCGCAGGGATCACAGCTCCCGTTCTTACACAAGGAGTATATTCGGTACAGGAAATATCTCTTATTGTGATCGCAATTGCATCTGGCGCTACCATCCTGTCCCATGTTAATGATAGCGGATTTTGGCTGGTGGGTCAATACCTGGGGCTTAATGAAAAACAAACCTTTCGGTCCTGGACAGCCATGACCAGCATTATAGCAATAGTAGGGCTGGGGATGTCTCTATTAATGTGGTATATTATATAATAATTTTATTCATTAACTTAATAACAAAAACAGAATATGAAAAACACTTACTCTACAAACCTAAATTTACCTCAGGTAGATATAGGAATTTTAATATTCAGAATTTTAATAGGTGCTTTGATGCTCACTCACGGGGTACCAAAATTATTGCGCTTATTCAGCGGTGAAGAAATTTCTTTTAGTGACCCATTGGGTCTTGGTGAGGTTACCACCTTTACGCTCGCGGTTTTTGCAGAGTTTGTTTGTTCGGTTTTAGTGATCCTTGGATTGGGAACGAAGCTTGCTGTTTTTCCTATTATTGCGACCATGGCCACCGCCGCTTTTATTGTTCACGCAAATGATGGTTGGGGAGCTCAGGAAATGCCTTTACTTTTTCTATCAGGTTTTCTACTGCTGTTTTTTACAGGTAGTGGGAAATATTCGCTGGACTGGTACCTGCTCAAAGAGAATAAATAGATTTTTCAATATCATGTATCCCCAATCTGTTTTTATTAGCAAAAGCTATTAAGTAGATAATATGGAAATACACAGAAGAGAGTTTCTTAAAAAAAGTGGATTAGTAGCCCTTTCAGGATTTATTCCCGCAGGTGTTTCAACCATTGGAACATTCCACAGGAGTAAACCTTTCAATAGTAATTCATTTGTTATTAAGGATGCAGAGATTCTCAGCATGGACACTACCATAGGAGATCTTCCTAAAGCATCCATTTTAGTTGAGAAGGGAAAGATTTCCAGGATAGATGAAAATTTCGAAATACCTGAAGGAATAGAAGTAATAAATGGTACTGACGCCATTGTTCTTCCGGGACTTATAGATTGCCATTGGCATTTATGGACTTCCCTTTTGAGGAGTATGTCCGGGGATACCAAAGAAGATGGCTATTTTCCATTGACCGAAAGGTATTCAAAATATTATACACCTGAAGATATGGGAATTGCAGCCCGTTACGCTGCTGCTGAAGCTCTGTTTTCCGGAATTACAACTTTAACAGATTACAATCACAATGCAAGGACTCCGGAATTTGTTCTGGCCGGGTGTGAGGCTTTGGCAGAAACCGGGATAAGAGCCAGAATTGAGTATAACGGTTACAGGGACAAACCAGCAGGAGAGCCTACAGATTTTACTGGCATAGAGGTGGTTTTGCAGGAGCTTAAGAATAACCGAAATTATGAACTTCTTTCCCTGGGTTTAGGTTCAAGAGGGGCAGGATATGATAATCTGAAGAGCGATTGGGAAAAGGCGAGGTTACTTGGAATGAGAATTTCCATTCATGCCAGTTCCAATAAAGATCAGGTGGGCCAGATAGGGCTGCTTCATGAGAAAGGTTTACTGGGTAAAGATGTGAATATTATTCATGGAAATGCAATTACTTCGGGGGAGATAGTAATGGTGGCAAAAGCGGGTACATCAATAACAATGACCCCATATACTGAAATGCGCATTGGTTATGGCTTGCCCAGGCCAAATGAGCTTTTAGCAGCAGGAATCAACACTTCCCTGGGAGTTGATTCCACAGCACTTTCCGGTAATGCAGATCTTTTCTCTGTCATGAAACTCATACAAAATATTGGGAACGCAAAGGCTGAAAGTGAATTTCATATAAGTCCGCATCAGGTTTTGAAAATGGCTACTATAAATGCTGCAAAAACATTAGGGATTGAGGATATTACCGGGTCTCTTACTCCGGGAAAACAAGCAGACATTATTATGTTGAAAAAGGAGGATATTAATTTTTCTTCCGGAAATCGCTCCAAACATTTGGTTGTAGAAGCAACAAATCCCGGGAATGTAGATTTTGTCGCTGTAAATGGCAAGATCTTAAAGCAGGATGGGGTAATGACCCATCTAAAATTGGATTCCATAATAGATGAGGCAGGATCAATTTTCCAAAAACTCACCCAAATGGTTGAAATGGACCAATAAAAAAAAGCCGTCCACTTTTAATGAACGGCCTGTATTTGCAGATCAATCCTTTCCAGGAACTTCACTGTCGGGATCGGGATGATCTGTATTTTTATCTGCATCCCTGCGAATTCCGCGTTCATTAAATTGAAAATTTTCTTCATCGGGAATATCGGGCCCGTCGTGAGTAGTATCAGCTTCATCCCTTCCCGGAATATCAAGGTCCTTACCTGTAAAATCTACCGGCCTTTTTCGCTCGGCCAAAGGTTTATCCTGTCCCTGGTCCATACTAAGGCCTCTATCGTGTAAAGCCTGTAAATCATCTGTATTTATATTAGGATCATATGGAAGGTCATTTTTTTCAATATTGTCTTCTTCCCTTATCGGCTTATTTGCCTTTGATTGATTTTTCTTGTTACTCATAATCTTTTGCTTTAGACTTAAATTTAGTAAATAGAAAAGGCAATAATGTGAAGTCGGGGTTAAACTGTAGTTAAGATTCAAAGGCCGGCGGGTAGGTATGTAATTTCGAATTTAATAATAAAAGGATATAAATAAAAAAAGGGTAGAGCTTTAGCTCTACCCTTTTCAACATATAAAAATGCTTTATTTAATTTTCAACGGTTTCAGTTGTTTCAACATCTTCATTTTGCTCAACCTGTGCGGTTTGTTCGCTTTCCAGTAAGGCAAAGAACTTATCAAGATTAGGTATGATCACTATTCTTGTTCTACGGTTTTGAGCCATATTTTCCTTGGAAGAGTTTTCCACAAGGGGAGAATAACTGCTACGACCTGCTGCGATCAATTTTTCAGGAGCTACATCATATTTGTCCTGTAGCATTCTTACAATTGAAGTTGCTCTACGTACACTGAGATCCCAGTTATCTTGTAAATGTGATCCGGAAACTATTGAACGATCATCTGTATGACCTTCAACCATAACTTCCATACTTGGCTCAGAATTAATAACTTCAGCAAGTTTTTGCATTAGATTGTCGGCTTTATTACTCAGCCTGTAGCTTCCGCTGTTGAATAATAATTTATCAGAAACATTGATCATAACTACGGTTTTGTCTACAGTAATGTCAATATCATCACTTTCAGAAGAATCAGAAATTGACTGTTTCAAATTGTAAGAAACAGCAAGATTGATAGAATCTTCTAAAGTTTTAGCCTCCGCAAGTTCTGCCTGATTTACATTCTTCAACGTTTCACGCATCTGGCGCTTATTGTTAGTAGACATTGCGGTAAGATCGTTCAATTCCATTCTGTCATCGTTAGATTCCTGTAAAGAATTGATCTTTGCATTGTAATCGGCAACCCTGGCTTCAATGGCATCAAGCTTTTGTTGAGCTTCCTCTTTTTCCATTGCAGTACGTTGCAGGTTACTTTGGGTGTCCTGGAGTTGGTTTTCCAGTTCAACATATTTTTTCTTCGATACACATGAGCTTAATATCCCTACAGACATTATGGCTACAATTATTGTTTTTTTCATATTTAAAAAGTTTAATTTTTGGTTCTTTATACTATTTAGTTGGTTGTGGAACCACAGCTAAAGGAGCTATTAGTATGCCATATCCAAATATCAGGTTTAATTATACACTCCATCCGGGTACTACGAACCGGCTATAAAGTCCCATATACGCTTCATTTTGTTCATTTTAAAACTAATTAATAAATAAGATGTGCAGCATTATTTAAACTTCTTTAAACAGGACATTTAAAACAGAAATTTTTGAAATCCTGTGGAATTGATGTTAAAAAGTGGGCATTTTTGCCACAGTTTTTCTTGAGAAACAAAAAAAAAAAAAAGGTGCATTAAGAAACGGGAAGAGATAAACTGCCTAAAAATAGGATGTATGTAAAATTTCCCCGAATTTATGTTTTGGAGGCAGGTGTTAAAGATAGTTCGGTAAAAAAGAAGTTCCTGACTCCTAAAGCAATTGCTTTAAATTTTTTACCTGAATTGGATTCAAATCATACTTTTTTGTGTACAAGAAATGGAGTTATGTAGGTAATTATTACGTGAATTATCTTTTTTATTTCTAATGTTCCTGCTACTCATTTTATAAAAGTTTAGGAGATAACTTATATTAGGAGAAGCATTAAAAAAATTATTCCGGAAAAAGCCCACCCCGCCCTGCGGGCACCCCTCCTTTGAGGGGATGGAGAAAAGATGATTGATTTGAATTTTATATATCAGATAATATTTATAAATAAGCTTCAGAAAATCAGAATACAACCTTTCCCAAAGATTAAAAATATGCTTAATAAAAAATTCCCTCCATGGAGAAGTGGTCGAAGACCGGGGTGGGATTTTCCCGGTAATAAATTAAAATTCCAATTTTAATGTTGAAGTTTCGATCCAAAACTAAGATCCCCCGCATCTCCAAGTCCGGGCACTATATAGCCGTAATCATTAAGAGAGTCATCGATGGCAGCGATCCATAGTTCAGTATCATCAGGTAAATTCTGAGAAACAAAATCTATCCCGGGCTTTGCTCCAATCACAGAAACGATATGAGTTTTAATGGGATTGCCCATTGGTTTGAGCGCTTTGAATACATTGACCAAAGAACCCCCGGTGGCAAGCATGGGATCTGCCAGGATAAGGTTCTTACCTTCCAGAGAGGGAGATGCCAGGTACTCCACCTTTATTTCAAATTCCTTTTCAGAGATTTGGTGCCGGTATGCAGAAATAAACGTGTTATCGGCAGTATCAAAATAGCTTAAGATTCCGTTGTGCAGCGGAAGTCCGGCTCTTAGAATAGAACAAATAACAATATCTTCAGTTGGTAAATAAGAAACAGCTTCTCCCAGCGGAGTAGAAACTGACTCTTTTTTGTAGTGAAGACTTTTACTGAGTTCATAGGTTAAAATTTCCCCCAGACGTTCGATGTTACGTCTAAAGCGCATCCTGTCCTTCTGAATATGTATGTCTCTTAATTCGGCTACAAATTTGTTTGCAATTGAATTTTGTTCTAGTACATGATGTATATGCATGCCTTACTGATAATTTTACTATTATTTTCTTTGACCGGGACCTTCCTAACCTTTGCTAATAAAGAGAGGTAAAGCCTCATGGCTATCCTTTCTGTATTTGCAGAAAAATTGTTCTACAAGATACAAGACTTCCTTTGATTTTTATAATCCTGAAAAAATTTCATACAGGAAATAGCAACGCAGAGCAGATATGGTCATATTGAAATAAAAGAAATCTGATAGTAATATTTGCTTTAAGAACAAGAGATTGATTTGCTATGCAGTTATTAAATCAGTAAATTAAATTGGGTTTTTATTTGAATCTTGTGGAGTCAATTTTAAATATGAATAACCAGAAGAGAAACAAAAGAATAGTGATCGTAGGCGGAGGGCCTACAGGCCTTTCTTTAGCTTTGGGATTGGCCAAAAAGAATATTCCTTCAATTCTGTTAGAGAAGAATAGCGCAATAAGTAAATATTCCAAAGCACCAGTGATTCATCAATTAACAAAGGAAATTTTTGAACAGTGGAATGTGGGTGAGGAGTTTCAAAAACAAGGGAATCTGGTAAATGATATCAATGTAAGATCTGCAAAAAACAATAAAGCAATTTTTGCTTTAAATTTTCAGGAATTGTCCGGAGAAGCATCTTCTCCCGGAATTTGTATTCTTCAACAAAGTCAAACCGAACAAATATTACTTGATGCTGTAGAATCTTCCGGATTATGTGAAGTACGTTTTGACACCGAAGTAATGTCATTAAAACAAGCTAAAGACGGGGTTGAGGTAAGGGTCCAAACAGGATCAAACTATGAGAATATTAATGGCAGTTATTGTATAGGATGTGATGGGGCTTCAAGTTTTGTGAGGGAGGCTATAGGTTTGCAATTTAAGGGAAAGACATATGCTGTATATACTGCTTTGGCAGATGTGGAGATCAGGGATGAACGGAATGACCTTCTATGGCCACGTTTATTTAACGGAAAAGGGGAAGTCACTTTTGGAGTACAAATTAA
Source organism: Gillisia sp. (assembly GCA_024635655.1). Lineage (GTDB taxonomy): Bacteria > Bacteroidota > Bacteroidia > Flavobacteriales > Flavobacteriaceae > Gillisia. The sequence goes on from JAGXIL010000034.1 coordinate 17,372, forward strand.
ATCCGGCCTCTGGAGAATTATTCATCTGGAGTCTGATAAGAAGAATTCTGAAAGGGACGATGTACCGGATATTAAAGTGAGGGAATGGGTGCATCAGGTTTTAGGAGATGGAAAGGTAAATATTGTATGGTCAAGTCCATTTGATATTCACAGGCGTTCCAGCCCCAGATTCAAAAAGGGACGGGTTTTGCTGGCGGGAGATGCAGCACATATACATAGTCCTGTTGGAGGCCAGGGTATGAATGCCGGGATACAGGATGCGCATAATCTTTCCTGGAAACTCGCTGAAATTATTCAGGGAGGAGATGCGAATTTGCTTTTAAAGTCCTATGAGACTGAACGTATAGCTGTTGTAGTAAAAACAGTTTCAGGGTATACCGGTTTCCTAACCCGGACTTTTCTGCAGTCTCCCCGGTTTATTAGAAGTTCATCGTTTTTTATCCTCCGCAACTTACTTCGAATACCTTTTTTCAGGAAGCGGTTTCTCCGGCGCACCTCCATGATCAACTTAAGATATAAAAGATCTGAAATTCATTTGAAATCAAATGGCCCTGCCGGAATGCGTCTTCCAAACGTGCTTTTAAGATCAAAATCCGGAAATTCTTTTCGTCTTTATGACCAATTAAATTCGGGCATAAATCTCCTTTCTATACATAAGAAAAAAGAACTTCCAATCGATGTTCCTGTTATAAGAATAGGGGAGGAGGGATATGAAGAACCTTCAGGCCTACTGATGAAATTAATTGGATTAAATCAAGGCTGGGTAATTGTGCGGCCAGATAATTATATAGCCTGGGCTGGAGTGGAGGTCAACGAAATTCCCAGGGCTGTTTCTCTTCTAAAGGGAAAATTTAAAAAATCCTGGTCTGATGTAATTCTTTAAAATTTCAAAACGATATTTGCTTTTATAGGGTTCCAGTTGTTTTATAATTTTGTGCTTTAGCGTTAAAAAGGAAATTTTTACAGGTAATGACCAGATTTGATTTTAATATTCTGTATATATTGCATGTATGAAAGTTCTTCTCACCTCAATATCCGTTCAGGATCCTATAGCCGCTTTTAAATTTTACACTGATGTGTTAGGTTTTAAGGAACAATTATTCATACCTGATGCCAATCTTGCTGTTGTAGTATCTGCAGAGGATTTTAATGGTACAGGAATATTGCTTGAACCAACTGACAGTCCTTTGGTGAAGCAATATCAGCTTAGTTTATTTAAAGAAGGATTGCCGGTAATTGTTTTTTCAGTGGAAGATCTACAGTCTGAATATGAGCGTCTGAAATCCTGCGGAGTTGTATTTAGAAAAGCTCCAACAAAAACCGAGTGGGGCCTGGAAGCAATTTTGGAAGATTCTTTCGGAAATTTGATCCAGCTGATGGAACAACCACATTAGTATAAAAATTGGTTTTATTTTTGATATAATAAAGGTTCTCAGGAGAATCCTTATTTTAGCCTTATGAAAAATCCTTTTCTGTTAGTCTTTGCTTTTCTTTTTTCATTTACCTGTTTTGCACAGGTAGAAATTCCTGCTACCACTAAAAAGCCTGTTTTTGAAAGGCCGGCTTCTTCCGGTTCAGCACTCCCGTCTGTGAGATTCCCCGAAACGGCACCTAAAGAAGATTACAAGTTCAAAAATGATCCAAGGGAGCCAAAGCCTCTGGAAATGATAACCAAAAAAGAATTGCTTACTGCAGGGGATTTTATAGAAAAAAAATGGGCTGAGGATAAAAAAGCAAAGTCAGAATACGCCGATGGGCAGAACCTTGGTAATTATGTTACCAAAGGGAAATTCATTGAGATCTTTGCCAGGGACAGCCAATACGTTGACGGGGACCGGGTAAGGGTTTATATCAACGGGGAAATGGTCCAGTCAAACATTCTTCTGCATGCAGGGTTTACTCCGGTGCTTATTTCGCTTGAAAAAGGTTTTAATACTATAGAAATAGAAGCTTTGAACCAGGGTTCTTCCGGTCCTAATACCGCTGCTTTTGCTATTTTTGATGAAAACGGAAAACTTATTACATCAAATGAATGGAATTTGTTGACAGGGGCCAAAGCCAGTTTAATAGTTGTAAAAAATTAAATTATGATTTAGCTTCGTATTCCTACTGATTTCAATCTCTTTAAATTTTGAATACAGAATTAATAATTAAATTTAGGTTATACATTTTTATATTCTCCCTTTAGTGAATTCTGAAGGGATTTTTTATTTTGAATCGGTAAGCAAGCGTTGTTCTGTAACACCTTAAAATTTATAGGATTACCAGGGCTCAACTAATAAGATTGTTTTTATGGAACTTTTGAAAGATTGTCTTTATCTTTCAGAAAAGTATTGTACATAGGGCTATAGAAGTGGTTTACAATCCTGGCGAAAAGAACGGTAACTATGTGCCATCCGTACTTCCTTTGAGATATGATGCTTTTGTTTTAATCGATGAGACCACAGCAGTAACTCCTCTTAAAAACATTTGATTCGTTTAGAAGGTTATAATGTATTAAAATATAACTTGTTGTTAATTCATTTAATAATTTATATTTTTAGCTATAGTTTTAAGATAAAATAAATTAAGATGAATAGAGTACTTATAGCAATAGATTATAACCCTTCTTCTCAAGAAGTAGCTGAGGCCGGACATAAGCTGGCAAAATTAATGGACGCTGAGGTATGCCTTCTTCATGTAATGTCAGATGCTGCCCATTACGGGATGAGATACCCCACTTTTATGGGGTATGAAGGATATAGTGTAGGAACCTTTGACGCCAATATGGTGCAGGAAATGTATTCTATTTCTGAAGATTATTTAAAGTCGGCAGCTAATCATTTAAATGACACCAAAGTCTCAACTCACCTTACGGAAGGAGATGCCTCTAGGGCTATTTTGGATTATGCCGATGAATGGAATGCTGACTTGATTGTTATGGGTACACATAGCCATTCCAAATTGGAAAAACTGCTTATGGGAACAATTGCTTCCAGCGTTCTGGAGAAAACCAGGATCCCAGTGTATATGGTGCCAATAAAAAAGGAACATTAATTACAAAAAAAAACCCTGCAAAAAGTGCAGGGTTCAGCATTCTAATTATTTGCTAATCATCAGCAAGGTCTTCTAAAGTTTTTACTTCAGCAATGGTAATTCTAATTTCATCAAGTTGCCTTTGAATGATCCTGGTAACTTCCGGAGTAAAATAATTTTCCTTCAGTTTTTCCTCGTATTCTTTTTCACTGGCCTTTTCCCCACGAATACATTCCTCCAAAACAGCTTCATCTTTGTTGCTGCTTAAAGCTGTTTTTATATCCATCCAGGTACGGTGAAGGTCACCTTTGGTACTTCCTTTTTCTTTAGGCTCCTCATTCAAAGAACGAATTAAATGTTCCAATTCCGTTACAAACTGATTTTTTTGTAAAGCCTGTTTTTTCAGGTATTGTTTTAAACCCGGATTTTTACTGTCTTCCATGGCATTTTTAAATCCTTTTTCAGCATCGTAATTTTTTTCTAAAAGCTCGTTTAGATTATCAACCAGTTCTTGGTGACTTTCTTCTTTGGCTTCTTCTCTTGTGGTTTTCATAGTTTTAATTTTAATTGAACTTCAAGGTACCATAGCATCAGCAGCAAGTATGTCGTATTATAAAAAATTTTGCAAGGGTTTAACAGGATTGTTAAGATAATAGGGGGGAGTACCCATATTAAAACCTTTTTATATTCACTAAAGTTATCTCTATTTAGTAAAAGACTCAAGTTAATGATAGGCTAAAAAAGGTTTCACCATCTCCACGCAAGGATCCTGCTTTTTTTGTTACCTGTTTCCATTTCGATAATGTGATGGGAAGCCTGTATTTTGTGAAGTTGTTTCACAAACTTTGGAAGGTTTTGTTTTTGGGAGATTAGAGATGTGAACCACCTGATTTGGGTTTTATAATGCAAACTTTCTTTTATCATCCGTTTTACAAATAAAGCTTCTCCGCCATTACACCATAACTCATTTGCCTGGCCACCAAAGTTGAGGACAGACGAGGCTGATCCTATATTTTCGTTCTTCTGCAGATTCGCTTTCCTGGCCGCTTCTTCGGAAGGGTAAAATGGAGGATTGCACATACTGAAATTGTAGCATTCTCCTTCTTTTATTATTCCTTTAAAAATATTTGAGCGATTTTCCTGATGTCTTATGGTCACAAGATCTTCCAAACCGGGATTGGATTTTATGATCTTTGTTGCGGAATGAACTGCCTGGAGATCAATATCTGCACCGGTCATTTCCCAATTATAAATTTTGGCTCCCAGGATAGGATAGATGCAATTTGCACCCATTCCTATATCCAATCCTTTTACTTTGGGTGTTTTGATCTCATCATCCTTTGATATCAGATCGTTTAGGTGATGGATATAATCTGCTCTGCCGGGAATGGGAGGACATAAATAATTTTCAGGAATATCCCACATTAATAATCCGTAGTGGTGCTTTAATAAGGCCTTGTTCAAATGCAAGACCGCTTGCGGATCAGAAAAATTTATGGTCTTTGTGCCGAACTCATTAATAAAAATAAATGGTCTCAATGGCCAATGACTGCTGGAGAGTGCATCAAGATCATACGGGGTGTTATGAATATTAAGAGGGTGCAAAATAATTTTATAAGATCAATAGGTCTGCAAAGGTACAATGGATAATTCTTTTATTAGGAAATAGAATTTAATTCTGAACCTCCCTAGCCGGAAGAATTTCTGAATAAAAAGACTATTTTTGGCCTTTAGAATTCAGGACTTTTTATCAACTATAATTCATTGCACTCCAACATCTATGGATAAAAATGATCCTTATGCAGCTTTAAGATATCGTGAATTTAATATTTTTCTGCTGGTGAGATTTGCCCTCGTCTTTGCCTGGTCTATGCAATTTGTGGTTATTGAATGGGAAGTTTACAGTCTTACAAAAGACCCCCTTTCCCTGGGGATCATCGGATTGATGGAGGTAATACCCGCAGTTTCCCTGGCTCTTTTTGCAGGACATGTGGTAGACCAAAAGGAAAAGAGGAACCTACTTATTAAATGTATCCTGGGATTTTCTATAATTAGCCTTGGATTGTTTTTAATTACCTGGCCCAGGGTATGGGAAGGAATGTCTTCCAAAGCAATATTGTATTCAATTTACTTTATGGTCTTCCTGGGGGGAATAGTGAGGGCCTTTTTGGGACCAACTATTTTTTCCTTATTTTCTCTTATCGTACCAAAGAAAGTATATCCAAATGCGGCGACCTGGAGCAGTTCTGTATGGCAACTTGGCGCAGTAATGGGGCCTGCACTTGCAGGCCTTACAATTTACTGGATCGGGGTGCATTGGTCCCTGTGCTTAATATTTGGATTTGCTCTGCTGGCATTATTTAGTTTATTACAAATAAAGATCAAGCCTGTTCTCAATACCAAAATTGGGGAACCTGTTTTCCAGAGTTTAGGGGAAGGAATCAGGTTTGTCTGGAATAAAAAGATCATTCTTGGGGCTATAACCCTGGATATGATTGCAGTTCTTTTTGGAGGGGCTGTTGCACTTTTGCCTATTTTTGCACAGGATATTCTCAAGGTAGGGCCTGAAGGATTTGGGGTATTGCGTGCAGCAACTGCTGTAGGCGCTTTTATTATAATGTTTACTTCAGCTTATTTTCCACTCAATAAGGATGCGGGCATGAAATTACTCGCCGCAATTTTTGTGTTTGGGTTGTGCATTATCGTCTTTGGTCTTTCTTCCTGGTTTTGGCTTTCAGTTATTGCTTTATTTCTTAGCGGAATGGCAGATGGGATCTCAATGATCATAAGGCAAACTATTCTTCAGCTAAAAACTCCTGATCATATGCGGGGGAGAGTGGCTTCTGTAAATTCAATGTTCGTAGGCTCATCCAACGAGCTGGGGGCTTTTGAGAGCGGATTAACTGCAAAGCTTATGGGTACTGTTACCGCGGTGGTTTTTGGTGGTGCAATGACCGTAGTAACAGTAGTAGCTACCGGGGCGCTCTTTCCGGCTTTTAGAAAACTGGACTTGCGAAAGGACCTGAAGGAACATGCAGAAAAAGTTTAAAACTCCGGCTTCTTACCATTTGATGAAGCCGGAATATTATAAACTATATTATGCCTTCTATGGTCTTTACTTTCTCCAGGTTTTGTTCGAGCTCTAAAAGATGGCTTTTCAAGACTTTTTTAATTTCATCATTGAAATTATTCTTCACCAGTTTTTTCCTGATATTCCTTCACGGTGGCTCGCTGCCCGCGAATACATTCCTCCAGAATTTTTTGATCATCGTTTCCACTTATTCCAATCATAACGTCCATCCAGATCCTGTGGAATCTTCCCACGGTACTACCTTCACTTATTGGTTTTTCATTGAGGGAATGGATCAATTTATCGATTTGGGTCGCGTACCGGTGATGGAAAAAGGCCTGTTTCTTAAAATAATCCTTTAATCCGGGATCTTTTGCTTCTTTCATTGCTTTTTTAAAACCTTTGTTGGCATCATAATTCTTTACCAGAAGCTCCTGTAATTTTTGTACACGTATCTTGTGGCTTTCTTCCCGTGCTAATTCTCTTGTAGTTTTCATATGGTTTAATTTTGATTTGCTACCAGGACAAAGGTACTTTAGATGAACTTTGGAAAAAATGATGAATATCAGGTTATAAGGATTTATTATGTTGATATATAAGATATTAAGGTGATTATTTATAGGGAATGGAAGAGAATATATGCTGCTTCAATTTCTAAAAGGAAAGCCTCATTTGGAGTGAATACAAAAGACCAACTTTTGGGGTAAGATCTATTTATGAAATTCATCGTGATCAATATTAAGCCTATATTTGCAGCTTTTAATTCAGATTATCAGAGCATATGAATGAAGATGAAGCCGAAAAGCTCAGTCCCGGTCAAATAAGATCCTGTATTTCCATATTACAAACTTTGGTGGGAGATACTAATCAGCTTTTTGATCTCCCTGAAGCACAGCGAATCGCTTTGCTTTCTGCAGCAGGATCCCTTAGCCGGCCGGACAGGGAAGAATTCGCAAGAAGAAAGAAAGATGCTAAAAAAGCGGCAAAGCGTAAAATGGTAGAAAGGGATAAACACGCCCGGAAGGAAACCGGTATACGAAGTGCACGGGAAGCGGCTGTTTTTACAGCTCCCAAACTAATTGCACCATCGCTGCAACCAGACCGGGACCTTAATTTAAACTCTCCCCGAAATTGCTACGTTTGTAAAACCCTTTACACAAAACTGCATCACTTCTATGATACGATGTGCACCGAATGTGGGGATTATAATTATGCCAAACGCTTTCAAACTACTGATCTTACCGGCCAGGTGGCGGTAGTTACCGGATCCAGATTAAAAATTGGATACCATATCACTTTGATCCTTTTAAGGGCCGGAGCTACTGTTGTGGCTACCACCAGATTTCCTGCCGATTCTGCTTTGCGATTCTCCAAAGAAGATGATTATATGGATTGGGGTAACCGGTTGAAAATACACGGGCTGGACCTTAGGCATATACCCAGCGTTGAAATCTTTTGCAATTATATAGAGCAAAAATATGACAGGTTAGATATTCTTATTAATAATGCCGCGCAAACCGTTAGACGCCCTGCAGGATTTTACCGGCACTTAATGGATAAGGAAGTTGTGCCGGTAGAATCTTTACCATTAAGGGCGCAGGACCTGCTGGAGGACCATAAAATGTGCATTCAGGAATTGAAGGACTTTTCTTCCGGTGTGGGAAATAATCAAAATTTACCGGTAAGCTGGCATGGACCGGAGCCGGGAATAGGATTAAGAGCATCCGCAAAATTGTCACAGATCCCTTACAGTTTTGACAATTCCCTTTCTGTTAAAGAAGTATTTCCTGAAGGGCAACTCGATGCAGACCTGCAACAGGTAGATCTTCGGAAAACAAATAGCTGGCGTCTAAAGCTCGGGGAAATAGAAACTACTGAAATGGTGGAGGTACAACTTGTTAATGCTGTAGCACCATTTGTGTTATGCAACAGGCTCGCCTCTTTAATGAAAAAGGAAAATACCGGGAAGAAACACATCATCAATGTTTCGGCTATGGAAGGAAAATTTCAGCGTTTTAAAAAGGAAGATCGTCATCCGCATACCAATATGGCCAAAGCAGCGCTGAATATGATGACCCACACTTCAGCCTCCGGATTTGCCAAAGAAGGAATTTATATGAATGCCGTAGATACCGGCTGGGTAACCGATGAAGATCCTGCGGAGTTGTCAAAGAAAAAGGTTGAAGTGCACGATTTTCAGCCGCCCCTGGACATTGTAGATGGTGCAGCACGTGTCCTTGATCCGCTAATCGATGGGATCAACACCGGAAAGCACTGGAGCAGAAAGTTCCTGAAAGATTATTTCCCTATAGACTGGTAGATTCTGTGCAGGCAAAATCCTTTAGGTTTTTAATTTTTGATAAAAGCACTAAAGAAATACATTCGTGCACCTGCCTACCGAAGGTAGGTTCGTGGCTAATTTTTTCACCCATACAGAAACAAAAAATCTTGACCTACTTTAATTTTTTTCTATAATAAGCCCACCCCGCTTGCCACTTATTTTCCGTAATTTTATATCATGTCAAATTCAAAAAAAGATCAGAATGAGATCCTGGAGAAACTGGGAATTCAACAGCTCAACCCCATGCAGGAGGAGGCAATGGAGGTTATTGCACACAACTCCTCTGTAGTTTTACTTTCTCCCACAGGAACCGGAAAAACCTTAGCCTTTCTTTTACCTGTGCTGGAGGTGCTGAATCCTGAAGAGACAAATGTACAGGTGCTTATCCTGGTGCCGTCAAGAGAGCTAGCCATACAAATTGAACAGGTGACCAGGGAGATGGGTTCAGGTTATAAAGCCAATGCAGTTTATGGAGGGCGGGCATTTTCCAAAGATAAAATTGAGCTCAGCCATCCTCCGGCTATATTAATAGGAACACCCGGAAGAGTAGCAGATCATATCAGGCGGGAGACTTTTTCAGTAGAGGCTATAAAGGTCCTGGTTCTGGATGAATTTGATAAATCCCTCGAAACAGGCTTTGAAGCTGAAATGAGTGAGATCATTTTGGCTTTGCCCAATCTTCAGAAAAGGATATTAACCTCTGCCACAGAGGCCGAACTAATCCCCCGATTTGCAGGGGTGAGAAATCCGGAATATGTAAATTATCTGGGGGAGGGAAAATCTGAATTACAGGTAAAAGTGGTGGAATCTCCATCAAGAGATAAACTGGAGACTCTTGTAAGCCTGCTGGGCAAACTTAAAAATGAGCCCGGGATCATCTTTTGTAATTTTAAAGATAGTATTCAAAAGGTGAGTGATAATCTTAATAATAAAAAGGTAAGTCACGGGTGCTTTCATGGAGGAATGGAACAGAAAGACCGGGAGCGGGCTTTGATAAAATTCAGGAATGGCACGCATAGGTTAATTATAGCTACAGATCTTGCAGCAAGGGGAATTGATGTGCCGGAGATTGGTTATATTATTCATTATGAACTTCCGCTAAAATCAGAAGAGTTTACTCACCGCAATGGGAGGACTGCAAGAATGCATAAGAAAGGAACCGCTTATGTGCTTAAATGGGAAAAGGAAAGTCTGCCCGACTTTATTGATTTTGATTCCCGGGACCAACAGATAACCCAGGCTTCTGATAAACCAAATGTAAGGTGGCAAACCTTGTTTATTTCCGGAGGAAGAAAAGATAAGATCTCCAAAGGAGATATAGCCGGGTTATTCCTTAAACAGGGAAATCTAGAAAAAGAGGAATTAGGTAACATTGAACTAAAGCAGGATTGCGCTTTCGTAGCAGTTCCTGCAGCCAAAGCTTCAGCATTGATCAACGAATTGAACAACAGCAGGCTTAAACGTAAAAAAGTACGGGTGACCCTCATTTAAGATATGAAAGAGCAACAGGCAAATAATCCTTTACACGGGGTCAAATTAAATGATATTCTTGAAACCCTGGTGGATAGATATGGTTGGGAAGAACTGGGTACCAGGATAAATATTCGTTGTTTCACCCATGATCCCTCAATAAAATCCAGCCTTAAATTTCTTCGAAAGACGCCCTGGGCTAGAGAGAAGGTAGAGCAATTATACCTGAAATCCATTTAAATTCAGGTTTGTTATCTCCCCCAAAATTATGATAGGAAATTCTTAAAATACTAAGGGTGATTTTATATACTCTACAAAATTCAGCCTTCAATTTTTCCCTATGAATAAAATTCACGTTTTTAACAAAAAAACTTTAAAAAACACATAGTTTATCATTTAATAATAAATATATTAGCTATGAAAGTAAGGTTTACTTTTTTTTGTAATTATTAATTAAAATTTCCGAAACATGGCATTATTCTTAAAACCACAGGAAATCCACAACTCTTTAAATTCCGCTGTCCTGGACTATATTAAAGTTTGCAAGCAGTCTGGAGAAATTCCCCAGCAATTGGCTGAACTCATAAGGCACAATTTTTCTGCTAAATATGCATGGTATAATGCCCTGGATAAAAAAATTGAAGTTGGTATCAATGAATCTAAATCCCCAGGGTGTGGTTATCCCAATATTCAGGTATATTCCTATTCCATTGAGGAATTAGGGTGGATGGAAAGATCCTATAAGAACGAAGCATTCGATTTAAGTTTCTATGGCATGCTCCTGAACAATAAAAGCTCAACGGATTCAGAGATCGTAGTGCTGTAATTACTAAATCTTATTTCCAAATTGCGCTGCATATTATGGTTGTTGACTTCTTTATATATTAATTACTGAAGCTTGAAATACTGGTAGGTTCACATCTTTGATTTTCACGTGCCTGAAAGATAGGCCGTAACTTTATTAACTATCCCGCCGGAAAAGAATATTTTCAGTTAAACCCAAAAGTAATTTAATAGGGTGATATGAGCCAGCGTTTTAATCAGGCTATGGTGCAATTTCTACAGGACCTTCAATAAGAATATCAAAATGTATCCTTTTAAACCGAATATGATAAGGAAATAGAGATACAAGAACAAGTGAATTCACCCATATTATTCTTATTTAAGAAATAATAATTTCAATAGGAAATATTTAAATCTCTCTGTTTTTCACATCCAGGTATATAGATCGTAAAAATGAAAGAGTAATTTCAAAGTAATCCGGAACTGAAAAATTCACTCTTATAAATCTTTATACTTATGAAAAATTGTGAACATTCTTCCGTTCCCACCCTTTTGTTAATTTTGTTTATTTTCTCCTTCTCATGGTCACAGGAGATAAATTCTTCAGAAAACTCTGTCGCAATTTCCGCAAATGATCCAAACCTGGATTGGGGACCCTGTCCTGAATTTATGCCTGAGGGATGTAATATTGCCGTTTTGCACGGAGATCCGACAAAAAAAAATGTGGACGTATTTTTAAAAGTTCCTGCCAATTCCACTATTCCGAAACATACACATACTTCCGCAGAACGAATGATATTAGTGGCCGGGGAAATGGAGGTGACTTATGAAGGAGAGGAGCCTCAAAAATTGGAAACCGGTTCCTATGCCTATGGCCCGGCTAAAAAACCACACAATGCGAAATGCGGGAACAGTCCGTGTATATTATTTATTGCATTTGAAGAACCTTTGGATGCTAATCCTTTATTGGCTAAAAATTAGTTTCAGCAAATCATGAATGTTATATTATGAAATAACCTGATCATAATTATGACCCGTCATGATCAGGTTTATGGTTAACGAGCTAATTTATGTTTATAAAAATAAAAAAGAAAACATGCTGAGTAAGTTAGAAATTGGGGATGATAATGTTGTAGCCTTCCGCTGGGAAGGAGATTTTGACAAACAAGCTTTTGATCAGGCTATGGTGCAATTCATGCAGGAACTGGAAAGCAGGGATAAAATGAATTTTTATTTTGAAATAGCAGACCTAAATGATTTTGATGCTCAGGCGGTATGGAAGGACTTGAAGTTTTCCATAAAAAATATGGATGAGCTACGGAACAAGATCGATAAAATTGCACTGGTGACCAATAAAGACTGGATCAGTAATCTCGCGGAAATGTCTTATAAATTTATTCCTGATATAAAATTAAAGGCATTCAATTTCGCCGAAACAGAAACTGCAAGATTATTTGTGCAGGAATAATTATCTTTACTTTTCCTCTAGCAGGAGGCATTAAAAATTAATTTATTCCGGCTACCTTTTTATGTATCCCCAAATTCTTCAACATATTCTAAAAGATATAGAACTCACTCCTGAAGAGCAGGATGAGTTCTTAAGTATTCTTTTGGAGAAGCAGCTCGAAAAAAAGACACTTTTGATTAAACCGGGTGAGACCGTAAATGTTGAATATTATGTTGTAAGTGGCTGTTTAAAGGCTTATTATTTAAATGAATCAGGAGATAAACATATAATACAGTTCGCTGTAGAAGATTGGTGGATCTCAGATTTTGAAGCTTTTTTTAATGGGCAGCCTGCGCAGCTTTATGTGGAGGCTATAGAAGAGTCAGTACTTCTTGGCATTCACAAAGATTCCCTGGAAACCTTGTACAAAAGGATACCTAAGTTCGAACGTTTTTTTCGGCTAAAAACTACCGGGGCTTTTGTTGCACTAAGAAGCAGGATCTTATCTTCCCTTCAGAAAACAGGCAAGGAAAGGTACCTTGAATTTTGTGAGACCTACCCAAAAATAGAACAACGGGTTCCCAATTACCACATTGCCAATTATCTTGGTTTGAAACCGGAGAGTTTAAGCCGTATTCGGAAAGAACTTAATTAAAAACTTTTCTTTATTTCTTCCATTATCCTTTCGCTATATTCCTTTTTCAAGTTTCCCTGCTATCGCTTAACAAGTTTTAACAGCCTTACCTAACATACATCAAGTAATTTTCAGTTTGTGGATTTTATTTTTGATGGAAATTGATCTGAAAGAATTTTTCATCTTTAATATTCAGAAATAGCCGAAAACTTTTTCATTTTTTTTATGAATATGCTGAAGAAATGCAGGATCTATTGATAAAGCTAAAGCTAAAGTTTAAGATACCCCTGTAATGATTAGGAGGTTTGTGAGTAACAATTACAACCCGCCTCATTTTATAATTGGCTTTAGCAGAATTTAAAAAAATAATAAAATAGAATATGAGTAAACAAGCATTATTACAATCCTTTGATCTAAACGGACTTCAACTTCCAAATCGTGTGGTCATGGCGCCAATGACCAGAAGCCGGGCCAATAATCCTGAAAATATGCCTACAGCAGAACTTCAGGGAAAATATTATGCACAACGTGCAGGTGCAGGCTTGATAATTACAGAAGGCGCACAGGTTTCACCCCATGCGGTAGGTTATATAAACACCCCCGGAATCTATACGCAGGAACAGGTGAAGGGCTGGAAAGAGGTTACTAAAGAAGTACACGATGCCGGCGGAAGAATATTTATACAGTTATGGCACGTAGGAAGGATCTCTCACCCCGATTTTCACAACGGGGAGCTACCATTGGCACCCTCAGCCATTAACCCGGAAGTTCAATCTTTTACCCCTGATGGATTAAAGGATACGGTTACACCTAAGGCGATGAGCGTTGAAGAAATAAAACAAACCATTCAGGATTTTAAAACTTCGGCAAAAAATGCCATGGATGCAAGCTTTGATGGAGTAGAAATACACTCATCAAATGGATATCTATTTCACCAGTTCTTTAGTGCTACTTCCAATCATCGTAGTGATGCATACGGAGGTACCAAAGAGAAGCGGGCAAAAATTTTGTTTGAGGTCATAGAAGCCATGAAGGAAGTAATGCCGGAGAACAAGATTGGTATGCGCTTGAACCCTTCATTGCATGGGATCTTTGGTATGACCATGGATGAGGAAACTATTCCAACCTTTGATTACATTATCGGGAAACTAAATGATTACGATCTGGCATACCTACATTTATCTGAACCTTTTTCAGATGTAAGTGATATTCCATATGCAGAAACAGAAATAGCCAAAAGGTACAGGCCAATTTACAATGGAAACATAATCATAAACGGAGGTTTTGATCAGGAAAAAGGGAATAAGGTAATTGAAGAAGGCGATGCAGATATGGTGGCCTATGGAAAACCTTATGTTTCCAATCCCGATCTTGTAAAGAGGTTTGAGCAAAATGTTTCTTTAACCGATTGGGATAAGGATACTTTTTATACCCCCGGAAAAAAAGGCTTTCTTGATTACGAAAAGAAAACAGCCTAATAAGAAAGAAATATATATGTGGAAAGGGAAGATATCGCGGGATATCTTCCCTTTAAATTTGGCTTTGATGTTAATTATATCCTGCCCGAAATTAAATTCGAAGAATTCCCTGAAGTTTTCCCCTTATCATCTTGTATAAAAAAGGAACTGAATGAAATAAATATCCGGTTAAATTTCTCATTATCAAATCAATATGGATTGAAAAATTTCTTAATTTAGATTTACTAATTTATATATCCATGGCTTTAAATTTCCATTATTTGAACGCACAACTACAGGAAATGGCATCATACTTTCCTTATCTGGACGCTTTAGATCCTAAAGTTTCAAAAGTGCACGTGGGTTGGCATCTCGCCCATTGTTTAAAGGTTATTAACCAGGTATGTGACGCATTAAAAAGCTCCAGTCCCGAGAACTTTCGTTCACAATTTAACCTCAAGCGCGAAATTGTTTTTGCTCTTGGCTCTTTTCCAAGAGGAAAAGCACAAGCTCCTAAAAAAGTAATACCGGAAGGGGAGATCAAGATAGAAGACCTAATTAATAACCTGGAGAGAGCAAAAAAGAATATTTCAGAGTATGATTCTCTGAAAAACAATAATTTTTTTGAACATCCTTATTTTAATCAGCTCAACAAAATTCAGGCAAAAAGATTACTTGAAGTTCATACAAAACATCACCTGAAGATTATTAGGGAAATTTTGAAGAAGGAATCTGTTTCACGGAAAAAAAAATTGATAAAGGCGCGGCTGCAATAAAAAATCAAGTCTTCTTTTTCTTTTTACTTCCCGAACAAGGTCTTAACTATTGTCTAAAATAGAATTCCTGTTAAATCCTGTACTTTTGAGTAGTAAATGAGATGGAATGGAAAGAAAGGATTATAAAATAAATATTGTTGGGGCGGGCTTAAGCGGCCTTGTGGCTGCCAGGGTACTTGAGGACCATGGATATGCCCCTGTAATATTTGAAGCCTCAGACAGGGTAGGAGGGCGTGTTAAAACAGACCTGGTAGAAGGTTACCAGTTAGACCACGGATTCCAGGTACTCTTAAATGCTTATCCAAAAGCAAACCAATATCTTAATTATGAAGCTCTCGAACTCCAGGAATTGATACCGGGAGCAGTGATCTTTTCTGAAGGAAAAACCAAAACCCTGGGAGATCCACTCCGGGATATATCTATGTTGTTCCCCACAATATCTTCTGGAATAGGAAATGTGGCAGATAAAATTAAAATCCTGCAACTCAACGGGGAACTCAAAAAAAAATCTCTGCAGGAAATTTTTGAATTTAAAGAGACTACTACCATAAAGTATCTTGAGGAAAGAAAATTTAGTAAAGATATCATCAACAAATTTTTCAGGCCATTCTTTAGTGGAATATTTCTAGAGGAAAACCTGAATACATCAAGCCGGATGTTTGAATTCATTTATAAGATGTTCGGGGAAGGATTAGCTGTAATTCCCAAAAAAGGAATGGGAGAGATATCCAGGCAATTAGCAGGTAATTTAAAAGCCACCACGATACGTTTGAATACCGCCGTGAAAAAGGTAGAGCAGGGAAAGTTTACCTTAGTAACCGGGGAAGAAATAATATCTCATTTTACAATTATTGCTTCTGAAGCAACCCCTCTTGTCTCTAATCTTAAAGGGCAGGAAATTCCATGGAAAGCCTGCCACAATCTTTATTTTGAAGTAGATGAACGCAGCATAGAAAAACCGCTTATTGGTTTGATCTCAGATTCTGATGCTCTTATCAATAATATCTTTTTTTACAACAGTATAAAAACTGAAACCAAGGGAGCCAAACAATTACTGTCCGTTACTGTAGTAAAGGAGACCAGGCTTTCTGGAAAGGCATTACAGGAAAGGGTGGAAGAGGACCTGTTACAATTTTGCGGAATAGGGGAAGCCCGGTTTTTAAAGCAATATACTATTCGGAAAGCCCTTCCGGATCTTAAAAATGTACATTATGAGCTTGACCCTACAGAAACCCAATTGAGCGGTAATATCTTTCTGGCCGGGGACCAACTTTTGAACGGTTCGCAAAATGCCGCCATGTTATCCGGGGAACGAGCGGCTTTAGGTGTAATTAAAACCCTGGAAGGAGGAACTATAACAGGGGAACTTACCAGTGAATACAGATAGGATTGATCCTGCCGGACTGGTGGGAAAAACTACTAACAGAATTCACTTTGGGAAATTTGGCTGAAGCGCGTCTTATTTTAGGTGTTTAGCAAAGAATCCCATCATAGCTTTATAAAGAGCTATAGAATTTTCTTCTTTTGAAAATCCATGGCCTTCATTATACTTTACCATATAAGGGACGTCTACTCCCTTTTTTCTTAAAGAGGCAACTATTTGATCAGACTCATCAATATTTACCCTGGGATCGTTGGCTCCTTGCACCACAAATAAAGACTTTTTTATTTTGTAAATATGAAAAACAGGGGATACCTCTTCCATGATATTCCTTTCTTCAGGAATATCTTCATCATACCAGATCTCCTTTAGAATTTTTGCATAGGGTTTCCAATAGGGAGGAATAGTTTGCATAAAAGTAAAGAGGTTTGAAACCCCAACATAATCCACGCCACAGGAATATAGATTTGGAGTTTTAGTTAGACCGCGTAAAACAGCATACCCTCCGTGGCTTCCTCCGTAAATAGCGACTTTATTTTCATCTGCCCAACCTTTTTCAATAACGTAATGCAAGCCATCTTCAACATCATCCATAGCTTTTCTTCCAATTTGTTTAAATCCCGACTCCAAAAATTCTTTCCCATACCCGCCGGAAATTCTGAAATTCACCTGTAAGGTTGCATAACCTCTACTGGCAAAGAGTTGTGTTTCAGGATTGAAGCCCCATGAATTTCTTATTCCCTGCGGACCTCCATGGGGATTAACAATTACCGGTACTTTTTTGCCTTTCAGGGCAGCCTTTGGAAGGCTTATGTACCCGTGTAATGTTTTTCCATCACGGCTTTTAAAAGAAACAGGTCTCATCTCAGACATATCTTCTTCCTTGAGCTGAGGCATTAAAACATAAACTAGTTGAAATGTTCCCCGTTCCGGATCATAAGAATAGTATTCTCCATAAAGTTTGTCGCTTTGGGTTAGGATGAGGTATTTGCTTTCATCATCTGTCCTGTCGGTTATATAATAATTCTTCCCCGGAAATCTTTTCGTGATCTGATCATGAATTTTTTGAAAATGCGCACTTACCGGAACGATCTCCTGTTTCTCTCCTTCAAAAGAATAATAGTCCAATTCATAATTTCTTTTTCTGGACAGGGATACGCCTGAAATATCATAGTTCTTATTGATAAAAAGCTTTTTAATGATCTTATCTTCTTTAAGGTCATAGAGGTAAATTTCGGTTTTGTCGCTCTCCAGGTTAGAAATGACATAAGCCTCGTGAGGATTATCAGAAGCGTAGGAGAAGCGTGGCACAAAGGTATCTTTCCAGCTGGTTTGTTTAAAAAGTTCGTAGTTCTCTCCGTCTAGTGTATAATACATGTCCATATTGATCCCGTCCCTTAACCTGGAGAAACCTCTGAGTTTACCATCTTTATCAAAAATGTAACTCATTATAGGATTTGTTACATCTTCATTTTTATACAACTGTTCCAGGTCCCCGTTATTTACATTGATCTTATATGGTTCAAAGACTTGCCGGTTGTTTTTATTCATGGATATGATAAGATGATCTTTATCTTCTTTGAGCTGGTTGAGAATATTTACCTGCACTCCCTCATAGGGCGTCAAATCTTTTTTATTGGTTCCATCAATATCTGCAGCAAAAAGATTATAATTTTCGTTTCCGCCAATATCCATTACATAGATCAATCGGGAATTGTTTGCCCAGGCATATCCTCTTATAAGCTCCTCCTTTTCTTCTACCGCCATTTTCACCTCTTCGGTTTCCAGATTCTTTACATACAAATGGTTTTTGGCATTTTTATCTTTCTCCCGGTATGAAAGGTATTTACCATCAGGAGAAAATTTAAAGGCACTCGCCATAGGTTTTGCGAAGTAATCTTCCACCTGGTATTTATATACACCCGAATCATAGTTGGCTAAGTTTTCTAATTCTTCTTCTGAAGAGGGTAGGGAAGGGTCTCCCGGTAATTTTTTATCCTTTTTGTTGAGTATCAAAGGAAGCTTATGGCCCGATTGAGATAAAGTCCCGGTAATTGTTTCTCCTTCTATTCTCCCTTTAAAACCTCCTCCAATCTGGGCGTAAGTAAAGGTGAGCGTATTTTCCTTAAGCACCACATCGTCCATTGTCAACCCAAATGTTTCCTGAAGAGGACTATCCATTGTGACAGTATATGAATTCTGATTTTTTGTAATTTTAAACGTCAACGGAAGTTCTGTTTCCTGAACGTTTAATTTTCCTTCCCATGAGCCTTCTATTTCCTGTTGATCTTTATCAGAAATACTGCTAAACAATACAATCATATTTAAAACTTTTTTCAAATTTTTTCCTTCCCAATCTATTGATTTTATACCAAGCCGGGACAAGCTTTAAATTTATTATTTTCTCGCAGATTCACCGGCATCTTTAGGATTATATTAATTTGGTCAGCTCATTGTTATTTTTAGAATCTTTTGGAACTAGATCTTTTCTGCATAATAAAATTTTCAAAAAAAAATTAATATGCATTAAGCTGATACATCTGAACAGGAAATTGTCTTTTTTAACTGTGGTGTTACATCTTCCAATCCAGCCGTAGAGAATTATCTGCTTCTCTTCGTACACTGGTCCCTATTTTTTTACTTTCGCGATCAAGCACTTGTTCCAACCATACCGCATCATTGGCTTTAGCTTTGTGAAGTTTAAAATTTTTTATTTCCATGGGAATCATTTTTAGCGAAAGGAGATCTCCGGTACCAGGGTCCAATTCGGGAAAGTACATCAGGGTCAATTCTCCCCGAAAATCCTCATGGCCGCTAATACCTTCATAGTCATTTATGAAATCCCCTGCACCATAGATAATAAGTTTCTCGTTATAAACCTCGATACCCATGGGATGATGTGAAGAATGTCCAAAAACTAAATCTACCCCGGCCATATCTATAAGCTGATGAGCAAATTTCTGTTTATCTTCTGAAATTTGATACCCCCAGTTTCCTCCCCAATGAACAGAAAAAATAACGATATCCTGCTGTTGTTTGACCTGGTCGACATTAATTTTTATTTTTTCCAATGTTTTTTTACTTAGATCGGGGAGATAGTTAACACCGGAAACTCCCGTTTCTGCTGCCCATTCCCGGGGTATGCCGCTACCAGGGCTGCCATATGAAAATATAAGAACTCTCCCATTATCAATGTCCAAAACAGAAGGTTTTTTAGCTTCCTGTTCATTTTTACCGGCGCCGGAATAGGCAATGTCAGCATTATCCAGCGTATTTATGGTTTCCAAAAGCCCTTGCCGACCCCAATCAAGAGTGTGATTATTGGCTAGGCTGCAATGATCTATTCCTGCCGCACTAAGGGCTTTGACATTTTCCGGATGCATTCGGTAATGGATCCCCTTTCCCGGCCATGGATCAGCATTGGTGGTAATACTCGTTTCTAAATTGATAATTTTAAATTGCGGAGAATTTTCTTCCCAAATCTTTATGGCATCTCCCCAAATATATTTATAAGAGACAGGATCCTTAATTGGGCCATTTTCCTGTTCTGCCAGCAGAAGATAATCACGCGCATCTTTGACATAAGATTCATAGAGAATAGGATCTACATTTTCCTGCAGCGCCTGGTCTATACCTCTTCCTGTCATCACGTCCCCGCAAAGGAACAGCTTCACCCTTGAGGAAGAAATTGTATCCTGATAAGACATTTTTTCTTGCTTTTCCTGTTTGTTTTGCGATGTACAAATAGGAATAACCCCTAAAAGTGAAATTATTGACAGTATAATTAATTTCCTCATCATCTTTTACTATGGTATATATAAGTTAAGAAGTTTTTCCAAATTAATTTTCCCTGCATTTTTAGTTTTTCCAATTAATTCATTCCCGTTTAATGAGGTGACAGAGATTTTACTTACTTTTAAAATCATTATTTCCTCAAATCCTTTCATATGCGCGCAAAATCCTTTGTTTTAGTAATTGCATTTTTATTTTCATTTTTTACCATACCTGTAATACAGGCTCAGGACGATGTTTTTCAGGAACTGGAAGAGATCGCAGTAGTTGAGGAAAAAGTGATGATGCCCATGCGGGATGGGATCAGATTGGCAACAGATATTTATCGGCCAAAAACCGATCAAAAGGTTCCAGTAATATTTTCACGGACTCCTTACAATTTTAATACCTGGCAGGATGGAGAAAAAAAGACGAGAACAGCAGAGCAGGCCCTTGAGGCAGTAAAAAGAGGATATGCATTTGTGGTGCAGAATGAAAGAGGCCGTTATTTTTCGGAAGGAGAATGGGATATCCTGGGTACACCTTTAACAGATGGGTATGATGCCTTTACCTGGATGAAGGATCAGGCCTGGTCTAACGGAAAGATTGGAACCATAGGATGCTCTTCAACTGCAGAATGGCAAATGGCTGTTGCCGCATTAGACCATCCTTCACATGCCGCTATGGTGCCGCAGGCTTATGGAGCAGGAGTAGGTACTGTTGGTGACTTTCAGGAACAGGGAAACTGGTATAGGGGAGGGGTAGAGCAGCTGTTGTTCTTCTCCTGGTTATACGGGGTGGAACATGATAAATTTAAACCCAGAATACCTGAAGGTGCTACTCAAGAAGATCTTATAAGGATCTCCAGATTTTACGACCTGAGTCCTGAAAATCCACCGGTTGATATGGCCGAAGCTCTAAAACATCTCCCAATACAGGATATGCTGAAAAATATGAATGGAAAAAAGGAGATTTTTAAGAAGATGGTACGGCGCAAACCCAACGACACAGCTTGGTTTCAAGGTGGTTTGTATCACGATACCATGGATTTTGGAGTGCCAAGTTTCTGGTTTGCTTCCTGGTATGACGTTTCAGTAAGTCCTAATATTGCTCTATTTAACCATGTGAGAGAAAATGCTGAAGATCCCGAAATAAGAGAGAATCAATATCTGGTAATAGCCCCAACTTTACATTGTGGATTTACCAGAGCTACAGAAAATACTATTGTAGGGGACCGCAGTGTAGGTGATGCAAGGCTCAATTACGAGGAACAAATTTACTCATGGTTTGACCTTTGGCTCAAGGATGAGAAAAACGATTTTAAAGAAAAAACACCCCGGGTACAATATTACACTATGGGAATCAATAAATGGCAGGCAGCTGAGTCATGGCCTCCAAAGGATGCCAAAATGGTATCTTACTACCTAAGCAGTGAAGGAAATGCAAATAGCCCCGGCAACGGAAAATTGACAACAAAAAAACCAAAGGCTAAAGGAACTTTTGACAGCTTCACTTACGACCCTATGGACCCTGTTCCCTCTTTGGGAGGAAATGTTTGTTGTACCGGAAATGCAGTCGAGGGTGGCGCCTTTGACCAACAGGAAATAGAAAATAGAGAGGATATTCTGGTTTATACCACTGAGCCGTTAAAAGAAGGCGTGGAAGTTTCCGGTTTTATCGAAACAACACTTTTTGTTTCTTCAGACGCTAAGGATACAGATTTCACTGTTAAGATCATCGATGTATACCCCGATGGCCGTGCCTATAATCTTGATGAAACCATTCAGCGGGCAAGATACCGTGAGGGATATGACAAAGAAGTGTTTATGGAAGAAGGACAGGTGTATGAATTAGAACTTACTCCCATGGCTACCAGCAATTATTTCGAAAAAGGACACAGTATCCGTATCGAGATCTCCAGCAGCAATTTCCCTCGTTTCGCCAGAAACCTGAATACAGGGGGCGATAATTTTGACGAAAAGGAAGGTGTGATAGCAAATAACAGGATCCACCACACGCGGGAGCATTCGTCGGTTATCAATATTCCGATGATAAGGAACTAAGAAAGGGCTTAAGATTTCAATAAAAATTAAACCCGCACCATCCCAATTTAATAGGGGTGCTGCGGGTTATTCGTCAATTGCACAATATGATATTAGCTGAAAGTTACTTACTGATATAAAATTTCTCAGGAATTCTTCTAGAAAAAGCTGACATAAATAATTAGTCCTGAATCAAATAAAAACATGTAATTTCGCGCCTTATTTAAAATAAGCATCAATGAAGCGTGTAAATGAATACAAGAAACTTTTTAATGTTGAGAAAGAAATAGATCTCAAACAACTTAAAACCACATACAGAAATCTTGTAAAAGAGTGGCATCCTGATAAGTTCATGGAAGGTGATGAGCGGGCGGTAGAGGCAGAATTAAAAAGTAGGAAAATAATAGATGCCTATCATTTCTTAGTAAGTATAGCTCCTGAAACGAAAGCAGCAAATCTGGAGGATTATAAAAAGACTACTTCTGAAGCAGGGATAGCCGATTTTCATCATAAAGGCAATGTCCTGGAGATCACATTTACAGATGGGACTACATATGAATACTTTGGAGTTAACAAACCTCTGTTTGTAAAGCTTATAAATTCAGACAGGCAGTTTAGATTTGCCAAGAGAAATATTTTTACTTCTTTCTTATACAGGAAATCTAAAAAAGACCTTGACCTGCAAACAGCTTAGGAAAGGAAAAGGGGATAAGGGCCGGCGAACCGTTAATAATTAAAAAGGGTTGAACTTTTATAAAAAGCTCAACCCTTTTCTTAATTAACACATAAAATTATTTATGCCAAACTAACTAGTTGTAGTTGTAGTGGCATCTTCGGTATTCTCCTGCATATTGTTACGAAGAGCTTCATGATCATCCATCATTTGGTCCATTTCGTCCCTGATAGAACTTTGATCATCCTGGATACGGTCGTGAATACTAGACATCTCATCCAGTTTAGCTTTTCTCTCATCATCAGATAAAGCGTCGTAATTCTGATTTAATTCTTCGTGAGCCTGTAGCATTTCTTCATGTCCTGCCATCATACCTTCATGTTTTTGAAGCATGATTTCGTGCTGAGCAAGATCTTCAACAACAGTTGAATCCTGGACTTCCATAGTGGCCATTTGCTGGTTGATCTGCTGGTGCTCTTGCATCAGAGTCTGGTGGTCAGATCGAAGTTGAGTGTGCATTTGCATAATGCTGTCTCTTTCTTCCATCAAATCATTTCGCTGTTCTGTAAGATCGGCAGATCCGTTATTACAACTTGTAAAAGCAATTGCTACTAAAGCGAACATTAAAGTTAATTTTTTCATATCGGTTTAAATTTTTTGGTATGTTTATCCCAAAATTATGGAAATAATAATGGTATGGCTTTAATTGTATGTTAAATTCTTAATAACATTTTTCCCTACCCTTTATAATATTTGCATATACAAATTAAAAAAAGCTTAAGAAATCATTTTTAAATATTTAAATACAATATCTTATCTTTGCTTTAACTTATAAAATCTAGAAAGTACATATGGCTAAATCGCAGCAAACATTTAATAAAATTGAAAAGGAAAAACAACGCGCCAAAAAACGTGAAGAAAAGAAAAAGAAAAAGGAAGAGCGCAAATCTAATCCTAAAGGCAGCGATTTTGACATAGCATACGTTGATGAACACGGTAATCTTACTGATACACCACCAGATCCTTCAAAGAAAGTAGAGGTTGAGGCAGAAGACATTGTCCTTGGAGTTCCTAAAAAGGAAGAAGGAGATGAGGTAGAAGCCAAAAAAGACAAAGAGGGAAAAGTATCCTTTTTTGATCATTCGAAAGGATTCGGGTTTATTTTAGATTCAGTGAATCAGGAGAAATATTTCGTACACGTAAGCGGACTTATAGATGAGATCGAAGAGAACGATAAAGTTACCTTTGAACTTGAACGCGGCATGAAAGGAATGAATGCTGTAAGAGTTAAGAAGATATAAATTACTGTCTTAATATATAATATTAGAGCAAGCCTTAAGTTTGCTCTTTTTTTATTCGTAAAATTTAAAGGTTTATAATTTATTTTTGGGAATTAAGGCTAATAATTAAAAAGGCTACCAAGACAGGTTATTGGAGACAAAGATTCAAAGAGGTACTTACAACACAGATCTATGGTAAAGGAAATAATTTCTGTTGGTTTTGGAGGGGGATGTCATTGGTGTACTGAAGCTGTTTTCCAATTCTTAATAGGTGTTGAAAATATAGAACAGGGTTTTGTTGCTTCAACAGGGAAAAATCTGGCCTTCTCTGAAGCTGTTATACTAAGTTTTGATCCGTTAATAATATCACTAACCAAGTTGATAGAGATTCATCTTTATACCCATCACATTACTTCCAATCACAGGATGAGGTCCAAATACAGATCGGCGGTTTATACTTTTGACGATCAACAGGAGGCACTGGCTCAAAATGTTCTCCATGATCTTCAAAAGGACTTTGAGGATAAGATCATAACTACAGTTGTTCCTTTCCGGGCTTTCAAACCTTCAGCAGAGGAGTTTAAAAATTATTACGCCAAAGATCCTGATAAACCTTTTTGCAAAAGATATATAGCTCCTAAACTTAACTTAATTTTGAGGCAGTTTTCTGCAGATGTAAAACCTTTATAGAAGTTTATTCCTATTATTGCATTTTCTTAGAAGAAGCTAATCATAATGAGCAAAACTCAAAATACGGGCCTTGTTGTATTGGCTTTTTTTTCCATATATGTTATCTGGGGATCAACTTACCTGTTAAACAAAATTGCAGTAACTGAACTGGCTCCATTTATGTTGGCCTCTATTCGATTTATAACCGCAGGGTTATTAATTTTTATCCTGTGCAGAATTCTGAAAATTAGCCTGGCAATCACCAGAAAACAGCTCGTGAATACGGTGATCACCGGATTTCTTTTTCTCACTTTTGGTAACGGGATGGTGGTTTGGGCACTAAGGTTCGTTGACAGCGGATTCGCAGCCTTGCTAATTTCCGCGCAACCACTTGTGGTCCTTATTCTTATGCGAATTATAGATGGAAAGAAAATTCAACCCATGTCTGTAGTGGGCATTGTACTGGGAATTATTGGTATGTATCTCCTGGTAAGCCAAAAGCAGGTTATAAATCAGGAAAACTCTATTTTGGGGATGGCAATGGTTTTTCTTGCCTTGTTCTCATGGGCTTATGGCAGTTTATTCGTGGGTAGAGCAAATCTTCCGGCAAATTATTTTGTCAATACGGGTTACCAAATGATCTCAGGAGGGATCTTATTACTAATCGCGAGTTTAATATTTGGAGAGCCATGGAGTGCCCCAACAGACTGGAGTTCCCGAACCCAATTAGCTATGGTCCTTTTAATAATTTTTGGAAGTATTGTTGCCTTTACATCTTTTAACTATTTACTGAAAGTGGTATCTCCGGAAAAAGTTGCTACATCTACATATGTGAACCCTATTATAGCACTCTTATTGGGCTGGTACTTTTTAAATGAACAAATTACCATGCAATCCATAATAGCAGCAGCCGTCCTTTTGACCGGGGTATATTTTATTAATACAAGAAAAAAACTTCTCATTTTTTCCAGGTTCTCAAATAAAGCATCCAATGAGGTGAATTAAATGGAAGGATCAAGTGACTCAAGAGCCGAAAAATTTTTATTCGGAGATCTTTTGAATTGCATTTACGATCCCTTTCAATGCTGTCTTTCCTTCCTGTATTACAGGTAATAGCGGCCAGATATGAGGCATTCCCTTGCCGATTGTGGCTTTAACAGGTACTTGTGCATCTGCCATTCTTTGCAGGGTTAGTTTTTGGTCAGGATAAGTAATGTCATTTTCAGCCAGAAAAAGAAGCGTAGGGGGGATGTTTTCAAAATTACCATGTAAAGGAGAAATACGGGCATCTTTTAAATTATTGTTCAAGGCAGCCATCCTTTTGGCGCTCAAAACTCCTGCTTTTGATAGTATAGGATCTTTTTTGTCAATCTCAGCAATCTCAGGATTGGAAAGTTCGGCATCCATAACCGGAGAGATCAATATCAGGAGCTTCGGTAAGGCGCGTTTTTGTGAAATCAGTCTTTGTATTAAAGCTATTATTAAAGTAGCTCCAACAGAATCGCCCAAAAGTATTATATTTTTACCTGTGTATTTTTCAACTGCCTTATCATAAATGGCATCTATATTCCGGGAAATAATATCGATCTTTTGTTCAGGGGCTTTGGGATAATTTACCATCCAAAGAGTGCATCCTGTTTTATTAACTATTGTTTTAGCAGCTTCCCAATGATGATGTACCGGTCCATATACGAAAGCTCCCCCCGGACAAAAGATAACATGATTCGCACAAGATTTCCCGGGCAATATTTCAGTAACTATTGATTCCCGTATTTTAAAACGGTTGATCTGGTTTGGCCTGAACCTTTGATGGTTGGGATCATGAACATCTTGATTGCGAAGCTTTACATAGTCAATAGGATCTCTTCGGAAATCTGCTTTAGTTCCCTTTAGTTTGATCACAAAAAGCGTAAGATAATAAGAAAAACTTTTCATCCTATGGGAGTCTTTATTAAGAGAAATATAGAAAAAAGAGTATTATAAGCTTCGAAATGAGCCTTAGTTTTAAGATAAATTCTTTCGGGAAAAGAATTTATACAACACATACAGGATCAACCCAGCGATCACGGTAACAAAAACATCAACAAATTCAGATAATTCTGAACTTAACAACAAACCTATAGAAGCAAGAATTCCAGTTATAGCGAAAACGTAACCGTAGCGGAGTTTAAAGTAATTGACCCCTTTTTCTTCCTTTTGGCGCAGCTTGATCATAGCAGCGCATACCAGCAAAAAAATCAGGATCTTACTAATTACACTTATAGAAACTGCGTAAATAAAGGATCCGGTAAGAGAAGCTACTATGGTTACGGCAGTGAATATGAACAAGGCATAAACCGGGGTGTGATTCCTTGGGTGCAGGTAGGAAAAAAATTTCGGAAATTGATCTTCCTCACTTAACGCATAGGGAACACGGGAACCAATGAGCATCACCGCATTCAATGTTCCTCCTATAGAGATCACTGCTCCAAATGCTATTAAAGCAGCACCCCAGGAACCCATAAATAATTGAGCAGCATCTGTAATGGGTTTTTCAGAAGTGCTCAACCCGGGGAGGGTACCAATGCTAACAAATTGGATAAAACTGTAAAAAATCGCCACGAAAGAAAGAGATATTATTAACGCGAAAGGAATATTCTTCCGTGGCTCTTTAACCTCTCCGGTGTTGACCAGGACCGCTTCAAATCCCGTAAAAGCGAAAATAAGGATCAACACTGAAGATGAAAAATTTGAGAAGGAGGGAGGTGCCTCATTTAATGAAATCAAATTGGGATCAATAAAAAATAATCCCACTAAAATAAAAACCAATAGGGGAAGTATTTTTGCAATGGCCAGAGTATTACTAAGTATAGTGGAATTTCTCACCCCAAGGTAATTAACCCACGTAAAAAAGAAGGTAATCCCCAGGATAAGGCCAAATTTATAAGCAGGCTCCATCAAAATCGGATTAAAATATGCCAAATAAGTGACCATTAAATTGATCAAGGCGGCATAAGTAGAGACTCGTGTGATAAGAATAAGCCATCCAATAATAAAAGCAGGAATCCTCCCAAATGCTTTGAGGATATAAAGATAAGGGCCACCTGTCTTTTTAAACCTGCTGGCTACTTCGGCAAAATTAAGAACGAGAATAAAAACAATTAGTGCGCATAAAAAAAGCGCCGGTAAGCTATATATTCCGGATAATCCGAAAATTTTTGAAGGTAAACCAAATATTCCTGCACCAATAGTGCTGTTGATCAACAGCAAGACCAGGTCCCACCTGGATATTTCTCTTTTAAGCTTCAAAGATCAATTTGTTCATAGGGGTTATTGGAATTTCAAAAGATAGAAATACATTTAAAGATGGCTTTGCTAATGCTGTAAATTTTTATATTTATTCCAATTCTCAATTAGAAATAAATGTACAACGCCATCATTTTTGCTGTTTAATACCATTTGAAGTTTTTCTTCTTCCACACAAAAGCTTAATAATTTTGCTATTTCTTCGTCATTCAATCCCATGTTCTCTCTCATGTAATCCTGGTACCCCAATCTTAAAAGGGCAATATTTTCTTCTTTTTGTTCGATCAATAAATTCTTTTTTAGCTTTTTGGTTCTGCCGTTGATTGCATTTAGGATAGGATCTATCTGAAGGCCGCCACCCAAAATAGAAAGCAAGTGGATAAATTTAAAATCCCCGGCTTGTTTCAGCCTTCTTTCATTAACTGATAGTTTTTCAATCTTTCGTGGAATAATTCCTTCACTTACAGCATTTATTTCTGAATTTTGGTTGATGGTTATTTCTTTCAGTTCATTAGAGAAGTTTACCATGTTGATGATCAATATATCCTGAGCTACATCAGCTTCTGAAAGAAATTTTACTACGTCCCTCATACTTACGTGGGAAATAAGCAAAGTGTCTTTTTTGCCGGAAATTAGCGAAAACTCGCCCTTCACATTTGTCAAAGCGTAGTTTCCCGTGGTTACATTTTTTATATGTACATTTTCTAAAGGGGTATCATTACTAAAAACAATTCCATTAATAGACGTTCTATCCTGAGCCTGTAAACTAAAGAAGATTAAAGATAAGCCCGTAAATAAATAAAATTTCATGAAGTAGTTTCGCTAATGTAGGCAAGATATTAATTTAAACTTATAATCCACCAGCCTATGAATGTTCATTGTGGTCTTATAATGTTCTGCGTTATTTAACTTTGCTTTGGGAAAAACGAAGTTTAATACTACACTTTTACTTATTGTTATCTTCTCAAATGTTTCTTTAAAAATGTAATAGGATAACCTTTGCCCGAAGCGGTACTGGGCTAGTCGAAGGAGAGGAGTGAAGTGGGAATGTGTATGGAATGGAAATGAAGGTTTAATTTATAATAATCAAATATAGAGTTAAGTATAAAAAAAATGTAATTAAATATACCCTGCGTTTTATAAATGCAAAGTCCCCTAAAAACTAAGGTATTAGGAGACTTTGCTAAAAATAGATACTAATTATTAAGCCTTTCAATAATCATTGAAGAAAAATAATTCACACCTGTTCTAATAGCTTCTTCATCAATAGCAAAATTCCGTGTATGAGGCATAGCCACAATCTCCTTTTCATAATTTGAACCTCCCAGAAAGAAGTACACACCTGGGACAGAATTCTGAAAATATGCAAAATCATCACTAATTTGTAAAGGGGGAACTCCATAAAGTGGAATTACACTTTGCTTGCCGTATATGCCAGATATACTTTCTATAGATTCATTGGTCAAGTCTTTATCATTTAATGGTGTAAAAAAAACAGGATGTCCTTTCTGAAAATTAAATTTGACAGACAGTAATTCTTTCGAATATCTGGATGTTTCAATTTTATTTTTAATTAATGCCAAATACTTATCTAATTCTTCTTCATTACTAGCATTAAGTAATACTCGTATTTTCAAGGTATCGTTGGATTTTTTAATAATAAAATCACTCATCAAGGCAATATAATCTTTATAGATTGTATTGGGATTGGTTACTCCTAACTCAGGGCTAAAAAGATTTTCATTGTCCCAAAATTTAGCGTTTGGTCCATATGTTTGAGCAGTCTTCATTATTTTCTTCGTATAATCAACTAAAGAGTCTTGGTCATTAGAAGCTTTATAGTTTATTTCCATAAATGTAAGATGAGCATATACATTTGCTGATTTAGTGGCTATTGTACCAACAGGATATGGAGAAACATGGAGCCCATAGATTTCATCAGGTTTAATGAGATTAAATAATCCATCTTCAATCATCATTTTTGCACCTTTTGCACTTTCTTCTGCAGGTTGAAAAATAAAATATATAGTTCCTTCTAAATTTTCCTTTAGGCTGGCCAGAACGTTGGCTATTCCCAATCCTACTGTCCCATGTACATCGTGTCCACAAATATGTCGTACCCCTTCATTTTTTGATTCAAAATCTACAACATCTGGTGCATCTGATGGCATTGCATCAATATCGGCTCTCCATGCGATATCTGGTGCATCTGATGGCATTGCATCAATATCGGCTCTCCATGCGATTCGTTTCCCGGGTCGGCCCGTATGTAAGATGCCAACGACACCATAGCCTCCCACACCCGTTTTAACTTCGAGTCCTAAGGATAATAAATAAGCTGCAATCTCTTTTGAGGTTCTTTTTTCTTTCCATGAAACTTCAGGATGCATATGGAAGTCTCTACGAATTTTTACAAGACTATCAAAAATAGCATCTGTATGCGTTTGAACGGATTGATGAATTGACGATGGAGTTGGAGTTGTTGCATTTTGACCAAATGTAAACAGCCCACAAAGCAGAAATTGTAAAATTAACGAGGTTCGGATTATTCGTGTAGTAGAAGTCATTTTTGTATTGTTTAAATTAATATTGGTGCAATATCCGTTTACGCATTCGGTCTTTACAGGCATTTTTGCCGGAGTATCGTAAAGCGTGGTTGAACTGTGATCAAACGCCCTGTTTATATTTAGATTTTTTGAAAAGTTTGACTGAAGGGTTGAAAGGGATTTGCTTTTTAGGAATGGATTTTTAGCTACTATTTGTGCGTGATTGATTTTGCAGTAGACATTCTGCTACATGAAGCACCTTAAGAGATGGGAAGAAAGTAAGGTGCCGGCATATTTAAATATAGAACCCAGACCATAAATCTAGACTGGGTTCTCGGATAAGCAAATTTCTTTTGATAAGAAAAAATGAAATTATTCCTTCTTCTTGCCTTGTTATGTATTCATCCATTTTTTAAAGTCACTTGTCTTTGGTCTACTGACGATAAATTCCTGGCCCCGTGGATTTGAAATAGAAAGTTTAACCCGATGATTAAAATATAAGTCAATTTTTTGAATAGAAGTTTTTGCTACAATTTGACCGCGATTGATCTTAAAGAATTTGGTCTGATCCAATGAATTAAATAATTCATCCATTGTCTCTTCAACAATAAAACGCTTATTTGAAGTTACACCAAAAGTGATGCTGTCCTCGGAATAGCAATACATTAAATCTGAAATTTTAATTTGCACAAAACCATTTCCTTCTTTGACCAACAAGCCTTGTCTATTATTGGGTGTTTGCATACTACCAAGCAGTTGTTTTAATATGGAAGGGTCAATACCAGCGGGTTTATTGGATTTCAAGAATTTATCTAAAGCAGTATTTAGATTATCTTTTTGAATAGGTTTTAACAGGTAATCTACACTATTTACTTTAAATGCCTGGATAGCATATTGATCAAAAGCCGTTATAAAAATAATTGGAGCTTTTACATCGATGTTTTGAAAAATTTCAAAACTCAAACCATCGGCCAATTGAATGTCCATAAAGACCAGGTCGGGCGTTATGTTTTTTTGGAACCATAGCACGGCATCCTCCACCGTATCTATTATATCCAATAATTCATAATAGAAATTACATTC
The DNA here is from genome assembly GCA_024635655.1 of Gillisia sp. Taxonomy (GTDB): domain Bacteria; phylum Bacteroidota; class Bacteroidia; order Flavobacteriales; family Flavobacteriaceae; genus Gillisia. The sequence continues at coordinate 49,095 of JAGXIL010000034.1, forward strand.
CTTTAGCATCCGTTGTAATTGGCTTTGCGCCCGTACTTCGTCCTCAATGATTAAAATTTCCATAACTGCTCTTTTGTTCCGATGTTTTTAATAATGGAAGGGAAACGGAAAAATGGTTTCCACTATTTACTATTTCAACTGGTTTTCCGGTAATCAATGCATACCGCTTTTCAATATTTTTAAGTCCAACTTTCGTTGATGGCAGTTGCGTTGATTTTACTTGAATTATATTATCCACAATTACGTAATCATCCTTGATATTTATATTTACTTCAAGTGGTTTAGCTCTGGAAATCACATTATGCTTAATCGCATTTTCTAATAAAAGTTGCAAACTCATTGGCACGATCATAGCATCAAGCGACGCTTTAGGGATATTCAAATTCAATTTTAAATTATCTCCAAACCGTTCAGATTGAATGTGGATATATGCTTTGGAAAATTTTAATTCATCACAAAGCGAAATTAAATTGGCGTTGCCAGCTTCAAGAAGAAAGCGATACATTTCTGATAGCTTGTCTACAAAATCCTTTGCATCTTCCTTGGAATTTTGATCGATGATATCACGTAACGTATTAAGTGTATTAAAGAAAAAGTGGGGTTGGGCCTGATTTCTAAGTGCATCCAATTGAGCCTGAATGATGGATTGTTTTGCCTGTTCTTCTTCTTGAATCGATTTTTTGAGTCGCACATAAAAATATATGGCCTCGTATATGGCCATTGTCATAATACTAATAAAAATTACGGTTAATAAGGCTTTGGCCCGGTCTTGAAAATTATAGTTGAGATTGAGTGAAAAAAGAGCTAAAAATTTTGATCCAATAAAATCGACTACAACCACCGTTGTAACAATAGCAAGCAATAAAAATATAATACGCTGAACACTATCTTTTAGGTGCGGATATTTTTGACGCAAAAAAATCATGACCGCCCTGTTAATAACCCAATATGTTATCGAAAAGAACAAGACCACAACGATAGTTAAAATTGCTTCAACAATCGTAAGGCTAAAATTTGACCCATTGAAAAGGTACATTGAAGCAGTACCTATAATCAGAATGCCCAGAATTGAAAACCAAAAATCATCAAAACCCAAATATTTAATACGTTTCTTTCGATTAATTAGCATATGGATGGGATTATAGATTAACTAGACTTATTCCTAAGTTCTTGTTGGTAGCACTCAAATTTAAGAATAATAAAAGATTAGTATCGGGTCAAATATTTAACCTTTGACTAGTTTATAAAATGATATTAAATTCAATCGTCGTTAAGTGGGGTTGAATTGTCATATTTGTGTCTTAATTTTTTATTCTATATTCTATAAAATACCATTTTAATTGATGCGAGCGATGGGAGGGAAGGATTTGGTTTTTTTATTTGGATAGAGTCAATTATAAAAATATATAGATTTAGATACCTCGCAACGCAGTAATAAAATTCAAGGTAAGATTTAGGAGAATTAAAGGATAACTTATTTATCGCCTTAGTTTTAATGATAGATAAAAAGCTAAAGTTGTTTATTTAATTCCATCAAAACAATAATCACAGTCTGATACTAATATATCTATAGAAAACAAAGTAAGTTTAAATCCTGGTTTATCTAATTTGAAGATTAAATTATCGAGCATTAGAATTCCAGAAAATTCAAAAAAGGATGAAATAGAATTCAATTAGAGCAAGTGTATAGAAATTATCTCACAGAGTAATTTTATACTCTTGCGTAAACCTATACGAAAAGATTAAAGAAAAAAAGTTTGCAGGATTTTTCTTTTAATAAGCGATTTCTAAATTATCTAAACGCTTAGCCTTTTTTAGCCTTGGCAAAGTGGCTGGGATTGTGTTTAAAAATGAATGGATCTGCAATTGTATTTTTAATAAATAATAAGCGCATTTGGCGGTGGCAATTTTAAATTATAGCATAGGAAGTAAAACGTGCACATCGGTCAAATTCTACACATCTTACATTTGTCCTATAATTTATATTATGTAAAATAGAATATATAGGATAAGTATTACCTCATGCAAAACCCTTTGATTAGTTGATTAAGCGCGCCCACTTTTTTTAAAGCCACTTCCACTTCCTGTATATATTAATAATCTTTATTACTTAATTGGATACGCAAAAAGTTTATTTAATTCTGCCTGTCTAATAACAGGTCTACCTGTCTTTTGTGTTTTTCTGGTAATACCCGGAAAGTTCCCCTATAGGAAATTGCATCTCTTTGGGAGGTGGTAACTGAAGTATTGGCGCCCCCATCCGGGTAAAGTATAATTAAGAATCTTAAATTCTCGCTCCTTTGCTGTCCGCTAAATCTTACCATTATATTCTTTTCATTCTCATCTTCAGTAATCGTCAATTCCTTTGGTTCCCCTTCATATAAAATTCCACCACTCCTGTTTCCATATCCTCCGCCTGATCTTCTTTCCCCAAAATAGGGTAAAAATATGTTGACACTGTCTTTTGTGAATCTAATAAAATTAGGATTTCCTATTAAATTGATCATACTTCCTCCTAAAGGGTTTAACCATTGATTCTCAATTTCAAAACCTTCATTATGCACGGTATTCCTTAACTGTTCAAAATCTTTTGAATTATTTACGTTTTTTGACCCTCCACAGGCAGTGAACAAAATAACCAGGATCATAAGTGAAAATTGAGGAAAACTTCTAAATTGAATTCTGCAAATATTATTTTTTGAATAAGCTTTCATACTTAATACTTTTATTTAAAGGTTAACCAAAATATTATGCCGCTCATTTATAGTTCCGAAAAATTTAATTTACGATATTCCCCATAGATGAAAATTTTCCATAGGAAATTTTAACCTTTATTTTAACCTAAAACTCATTGGATTCAGCTTTTAAAGCATAAGAAAAAAGAAAAAATTACAGGGCTTAGATTCTTTCAATTAGTTGAAATTACACGCCCGTTTGTTATGGTTAAAATAATAAATTTTGATCTGCCAGAACAATCATAAATCTTCCCTAATAATTACAAATTTATTTGCCCCTTTAGCTGAATTTTATTTCCTTGGGGATAATTAAAAATTATACTATGGATACGAGATTTCAATACGTAAAACTTGATAGAAGTGAAAACCTGGAAGAATTTACCCGGAAAAAACTGGAAAAACTGGAAACCAAATATGACTGGCTTATTAGCGCTGAAGTTCATTTTAAAAAGCATGAGCCGGAAGAACCAAAAGGATACATCTGCAATATAAGTTTAAGTGGGCCGGGACCAATAGTCTTTGCTGAATCAAATGAAGAATCTTATGAAGCTGCAGCTGTAGAAACTATAAAAGATCTGGACAGACAATTATCAAAAAGAAAAAGTCAAATGAAATCTTATTGATTTTTTTTTGATTTGTAAAGAAGCCCCTTTTGTTTTGCAAAAGGGGCTTTTTAGTTTCAAAGACTTATCTCTTTATAATAATTATTTTATCTGATTCTGCTTATTTCCCGTGACTGTATTTTTTTCTACGGCATTAACTTCCTCATTGGTTATTTGGGCTTTGAATTCATTAATGATGCCTCCTTTAATTAAGATCTGGATCTGCCGGTCACTCATAGAGTGGCTGGTGTCAAATTCAATTTCTTGTCCACTCCCCTGCTTTTGAACTTTAACCCTAACCGGATTTCTCTGCGCAATATCAGTTCTGAGATTAGTGAATTTAATAATATCTCCCTGCTCAATTTTATTGTAATCCTCCTTATTTATAAATTCCAGAGGTACAATTCCGAAATTAACCAGATTTTGCCATGCAATTCGTGCATAGGAATGGGCGATAACAGCAACCTGTCCAAGAAATTTAGGTGCAAGTGCAGCATGCTCCCGGCTTGATCCCTGGGCATAATTATCTTTTGCCACAACAATATGTCCTCCAAAATCCTCTTTAGCCTGCATGGCCCGGTCATAAAAAGTAGGGTCTATGACAGAGTATGAGAATTTACTGATTTCCGGTAAATTACTTCTGAAGGGAAGCACCTCTGCTCCTGCTCTTAAAATTTCGTCTGTTGAAATATTGTCTCCCATTTTCAATAATACAGGAACTCTATATGAATCCTGTAATTGCTCTATGGTAGGCAATGTCTTAATATTTGGTCCACGTTTTAATTCAACCTGCGATCCATCTTCTGGAGGTGCCACCAGCATCATACTATTAATAAGTTCTTTCTCTGGATATTCATACCGCGGATATTTCATTCCGTAGAGTTTCTCAAGATCACGCGGATCGGTAATTTTACCTGTCAATGCTGAAGCGGCTGCAGTTTCAGGACTGCACAAATACACCTGGTCATCTTCCGTTCCCGATCTGCTGGGAAAATTTCGTGGCATTGTTCTAAGGCTAATGGTATTTGAAGCCGGGGCTTGTCCCATTCCTATACATCCCATACATCCAGACTGGTGAAATCTGGCACCGGAAGCGATTAGTTTTTCAAAGCCTTTATTCGCTATTAAATTTTGAATAACCTGCCGGGATGTAGGATTAACATCAAAAGAGACATTTTCTCCCACAGTGTGGCCATCAACAATGGCACCTACTACCCAAAAATCCCTGACTCCGGGATTGGCAGAAGAACCTATAACCACCTGCCCTATTTCAAGTCCCGCCACTTCACTTACCGGTACAACATTTCCCGGGCTTGTAGGTTTGGCTATTAAAGGGACAAGATCGTCAAGTATAATTTCCTCGTGGAGGTCATATGAACACCCTTCATCGGCAACAAGTTCGCTCCAGTCTTCTTCCCGGTGTTGGGAGATCAAAAATCTTTTTGTTTCTTCATCACTGGGAAAAACTGTAGTAGTAGCACCTAACTCAGCTCCCATGTTTGCTATAACGTGGCGGTCCATTGAACTTAATTCCTTTAATCCATCGCCATAATATTCAATAATTTTTCCAACTCCCCCTTTTACATCGTAACGGCGAAGCATCTCCAGGATCACATCTTTAGCACTAACCCAGTCCGGCATTTTTCCGGTGAGTTTGACTCCCATAACCTGAGGCATTTTCACGTAATATGGTTGGCCCGCAATGGCGGCAGCAACATCCAAACCTCCTGTTCCTATGGCGAGCATTCCTAAAGAACCTGCAGAAGGCGTATGACTGTCTGATCCTACCATGGTTTTGCCAGGTTTTCCAAATCTTTCCATATGTACAGGATGACTTACTCCATTACCCGGCCTACTGTACCATAAGCCAAATTTTTGAGAAGCTGAAAGGAGAAACGAATGGTCATCTGCATTTTTGAAGTCCGTTTGTAACAGGTTATGATCAACATATTGAACTGCAACTTCAGTTTGCGCCTTTTTAAGGTCCATGGCCTCAAGCTCCAGCTGAACCAAAGTTCCCGTAGCATCCTGTAACAACGCCTGATCTATTTTTATACCTATCTCTTTTCCGGGTTCCATTTTTCCTTCAAGTAAATGGCTTTTAATCAATTTTTGGGTTACGTTAAGTGCAGACATATATTCAATTTTATTTGTTCCTTTAAAATATTCATTTTGAGTGGATCTTACAGGGGGTTTAACAATATCTTATAGCTTTACAAAATCATATTTTTTATTTTAGAAATGGAAAAAGAAACATGAAGATAGCAAAAACTACAATTGTAAAACGGGCAATTATTGGAGGAATAGTCTCTACCTTTTTTATGGGGGCGGGTATGATCATATTTGGAGAGGTCTCTGGTTATGAAGCCAGGATCTTATTGCAATCTTCACTCAATGGTATTAATATGATCTGTAATACAGTGATTCTTGGGGCTTCTACTATTTTGGCATTGATGCTCACCTTGTTAAGCTTAAGCAGAGCTGCGGAATCCAGCCTCACTAAGACTCATTATAGAAATGTGCTTCTCATTGCTAAGTTTGATACTATCTTAATAATAGTGGCAGTAATTGCCTTTTTACTCCTCAATCTTCCTATTACTGAAACTGAAGATGTTTCCAACTCCTGGTACAAGGTGGCTTATTATATTAGTTTAGCCCTGGCATCTATTCTTGGAGGAGGTTTTATTGCTGTGGTAACTATGCTTTATGGAACTATAGCTAATGTGATCTTAATTGTGGGGTTAGGAGTTACAGATCATCCCTTAGTAGAAAATAATCACGCGAAGAAGGAAAAAGAGAAAGATAAAGATAAAGAGAAAGAAAAATCAGACCAGATTCGAAATTAAATTATGGGAAATTAAAATGAGACTATCTGAAAAACACCTTACTTGACGCCAAGCCGAATTTTATTCCTGTTTTCCCAGGGGATACGGTGATACAAAATTGTGAATGCCGCGAAAATGCTTTAGAAATAGTCTCTTTTTATATTTTAATATTTATTCCTGAACCTTGCTAAGTTTACTAAGAATGTCGGTTTGCTGACCCTCATCCAGGTTAAACCCTGGTTTTCCACATAATGGGAACAGGTATGTAAAAGGTAAAACATAAGCTCCCCAACTTTCAGCCAATCCAAATTCATCATTCTGGCTATCAAGTTTTTGGCGGGTGAATGTATTCAAGTCGCTGTCATAAGGAGAACCTTCAGCATCAGCTCCCGTAAATAACATGCCATCATTTATATCAGAATAAATCAGAACAGAACCTCCTCCATTTCCGGGAAGGTCGGTTATTGTGAGGCCAAAGCTTTTAACGACTTCGTTTCTACCTGTAATGTCTTTAACCGTGTCTCCATTTTTGACAGTTATTCTGGGGTGCATAAAAACAGGTGCCCCGCCTGCGTCTTCAGATAAAGTTTTAAGATCGGCATAAGCCGTTTTATATACAAGGCTATTAGATATTAGGATACCCTTAATGTTGTATCCGTCGGTGATTAATTTTTTCACAGCTTCTTTAGTAGACTTTTCAACGACATCTATAAGAACGATATCTTTCCTGTTCAAATGTCTTATAGCGTATCCCTGGTGAAATCCAATTTCTCTTTCAGCTCCTTTAATAATAAATGTGTCGGGAATAAGTTTTAGGAATTTTCCAGTTTCTCCTTGTTCAATAAATTCTGCACTCTGGCTTTGCAAAATCTGCATTTTATCAACGGTCTTCATATAGCAATGGGTTTAAATTAGAGCTAGTAATTTACAAACGCAGCAGATGTTTGCAAGAGCATTTAATAGAGTTTAACCGTAATTTAATAGTTCATTAACGGGAGTGTAAAACCTGAAAAATTTCCATGGTGAGACAAAGAAAAAGCCTGTTCTATTCGCCGTCCCTTTACATGAATGTAAGGTACCTGATTTTGGTTTTTTTGTATGCTTAAGTATCGTTTGGGGACCTTAGATAAACTGGAAAATGCGAGTAGAAATTCTTCTTTCAAATTTACCGGTCCAATAAAAATATCTGATATCAGATCTTCTTGCTGAAGTGGGGTTGCGAAGGCGTGTATGTATTCTTTTGTTATCGATACAACAGAATGATACTCTAATTCTTCAACAGTTACAATTCCTTTTACTAAAGTTGATGATTGATCTACAAAGATACATTCCAGTTTTCTGGGATTGAAATTCCGTTGAAGATCCAGGCGGCGCTGATTGGCTTTATAAGCTGCTTCTTTCATGGCCCACAGGATCCAAACCTGCATTACTGCTTTCTCTGAGTTTTTAAGGATTATTTGTTCCTTTTCAGTAAAGATCCTGGATATGTAATTTTTTCGGGTTGGGTCACTCTGCGAAGCCGCTGCTTTAAGGTCAATAATATCATTACCTATCACGACTCAGCACGTTTGCTTTTGATAATATTTATGGCATCCTCTACTTTCAGCATGCCATCCATAGAATCATTATCGATTTCAATATTAAATTCATCCTCTACATCTAAAACTACATCTACCAGGTTTGCCGAGTTGATCTGGAGGTCTTTTATGAAGTCGGTACTTTGATTAAAACCCTCCAATCCGGATTTTTCCTGAGTATAAGGAGTAACTATTTTTTTCAATCTCTCTAAAATTTCCTTGTCCTGCATTTCCTGGTGTTAAAGGTGTGATTACATAGAACCTACACCTGTAGTAGATAGTAAAAATATCAATTTAAGAACAAAAAACTGGTAGTTTCCCCTATAAAAATTATATAAAATTAAACTGACATTAGAGTGTGTTAAATCCCCAAAAATTAAGTTTTTAATGAAAATTATACAAAAAGATTGGAAACTATCGAATTATTTAACGGAAAAAATATCTTAAAGCTTTTAAGGAAGCAAGCGTTTAGTAACCGCATTTTATTGGGGGGATTGTTCGCCATATCCTTTTTGTTGATGTGTATTTTGGTTCTGGTTTCTTACTTTACCGGAATATCTGTAAGTTCTTTTACAAGAGATCCGCTGGCTCTTGCTGATATTCCTTTTTATAGCGGCTATTTTTCCCAGTTAGGAAATATTATCTGGTTCTTTGCAGCGGGAATTACTTTCTTCACCTACCGGATCTCCCATAAGAAGTTTAAAAAATTCCTCCTTTTTTCTACCGTGTTTTCCGTATTGCTGGGGATAGATGATTTTTTTCTTATTCATGACGGCTTCTTTCCTGCGATTGGTTTAAATGAAAACTGGATGTATATTATATATGCTGTGTTTACAGCTTATTACTTTATCGCCTTTAATGTTACAATTTTAATAACTCCTTTTGTTTTTTTAGTATTGGACTTTGGTTTTTTTGCCATTTCTATTCTCAATGATCTTATAAAAATTCCCGGATTGAATCCATTTATATTGGAAGATGGTTCTAAAATGGCCGGGATATTATCCTGGGGAGTATATTTCTACAAAAGTTCTATATTAATAATTGAAAAGACCAGGCTCAAGCAGGAAATGCAATTTTATACTAAAAAATTAGAATCGGTGGAAATAAGCAACCTCAAAAAAGTTGCAGGGGAATAAGGTCTTATGGAGCATAAAATTATCTATATCGGAAATTGAAGATTGCAATTCAGGGTATCCTGCTAATGTTACGCCGATTACCTTCTTGTCTCAATATGCTTCTTCCAATTCTTCAATAATTTTTCTTGATTTTATGCATTTTTAAATATCACAACCGCATTCACATCTCCAAATCCAAAACTTGCCTTTGCCAATATATTTACCGGATGTTCAATAGTTTTAATGGGAACCGATCTTGGGGTGATCAAATTTGTTATATCCTGATGAAGATCTTCACAATTTACGTTACCAAATACAAATCCTTGATGCAGCTGAAGCACGCTTGCAACACATTCAATACTTCCGGAGGCACTTAGGCAGTGCCCGGTCATGCCTTTAAGCGAATTTATGTAAGGGAAGTTCTCCTTTTCTCTTCCCAAGGCTTTTACCCAACTCTCTATTTCTACTGCATCCCTTGTTGTTGCTGTTAAGTGGCCGTTGATGACATCAATTTCCGCAGAAGATATTTTAGCGTTTATAACAGCATTTTTAATACATTTTTGAACAGCTTCATCATTGGCTGCAGTCATACTACCTCCGCCTCTTTGTCCGCCACTGTTTATCTCGCCTCCCAGCACTTCTGCATAGATCCTGGCTCCTCGGGAAACGGCACTTTCATAGTCTTCGAGCAGCAAAGCGCCCGCCCCGCTTCCCGGCACAAATCCCGCTGCAGTAGCACTCATGGGCCTGGATGCCAATTTAGGTTTGTCATTGTAATTTCCGGGCAATATTCTCATGGCGTCAAATCCGCCCCATACATACGGTCCATGGTCTCCGCAACTTCCTACCAGCATACGTTTAGCTTTTCCTGCCTGTATGCGTTCAAATCCCATGATAACAGCCTCTGTCCCGGTGGTACAGGCAGAAGAATTTGTAGTAACTAAATTTCCACATCCCAGGATGCCCCCCAGGTATGCGCTAATTCCGCTTGCCATAGTTTGAATTACACTGGTACTTCCCAGGCGCCGGGTTTTTCCTGCATCTATTAAGTGAATGGCTTCCCTGAACTTGTCTACACCGAGTATTCCGGTGCCGAAAATTATTCCTGTATCCCAATCCGGCGCTTCGGCGGGTGCTTTTTCCAATCCGGCATCATTCCATGCTTCTGTTCCTGCTGAAACCCCATAAATTATCCCGCTACTTAAGAGTCCCCGTTGTTGAAGGGGAGTAAAATAATCATCAAGAATATCCTGAGAGATCCCCGGCTTCCCTCCTACCTGGCAGCTGAAATTTAATTTTCTGAGCTCCTCAAAAAAACTGATCCCGCTTTTTCCAATCCTGATAGCCATCTCAAATTCCTGCAATCCTACAGCGTTTGGAGCTGCAACACCCATTCCTGTTATTACTACGCGGTTACTCATATAATTTAAAGCAAATTTTGAATGTAATTGATAAAGGGGTTTTGAATTTTAAACCTCTGTATCTTTTAAAAACACCATTCCGGCGATCTTTCCTCTACAAACCAGCTTCCCTTCAGCGTTATACATTTCAGTGCTGCATTTCAGTTTATTGAATCTAAAATATTCTTTTTTGGAAACTACCTTTACCTTTTCCCCTGGATATACAGGAAGAAAGAAATCTACCTCGGTAGAGCTCAAAGCGATCTGAAAACGCGCTGCCTCTTCTGTGGTCTGTTGAGTCAAAAGGTGCAAGCCCAGGCAAACCACCCCTATCTGTGCCATACATTCAGTTAATATTACCCCGGGCGTTACCGGATTCTCTTTAAAGTGCCCCTTGTAAAAAAAAGCATCTTCAGGAAATCTATAAAATCCTGTTGCACCTTCAGGATTAACCTCGGTCAATTCATCTACAAATAAAAAAGGTTGTGAATATGGTAAGCGGGAAAGGATATGTTCGTGATTCACTGGTACTAATTATTGTGTAAAAGTTGGTTCTCTTCCTGATTTCTATACTGTTCACATAAAACTTTAAAGGGTCCACCTATATAGAGAACTATATAATTTCAAGCTTGTTGATTTCATTTCAAGTGTTCTCCCCCGTTAACAGGAATAATGCTTCCGGTGATCCAGCTGGCCTCGTCCTTACATAGAAGATAAACCACATTGGCAACATCATTTGGGACTGTAAGTCGTTTAAAAGGATTTCTTTTGGTAGCATGAACCCGTAAAGTCTCACTATCAGGGATCATTTGAAAAGATCGGGTAACTGTAACCCCGGCCTGAATACAATTTGCCCGTATCCCATAGGGTGCATATTCCAGCGCCATACTTCGGGTAATGGATTCCAATGCCACTTTTGCTACTGAAACTGCAGCATAATTAGCCCAGGCTTTTTGATTCCCTTCACTGGTAAAGGAGATTACCCTTGCATCTTTTGCAAAAAATCCTGCCCTGAAAATATCCTGGGTCCAGTCGTACAAACTAAGAGCCATTGCATCAAGAGTAAGCTGAAAATCGATATTTTCTAATACAGGATTTTCCCCGGTCATTGGTTTTAAATTTCCTTTGGCAATACTGTGGACCAACGTTCTAATTTTTCCTTTTCCGGCAAGGATCTTTTCGATCTCCCCAATAAGGCCAGCCCTTTTTTCTTTTTGAACAGCATCAATGTTGAAGCTTTCCAGGCGCACATCTGAATTGCGAATTTCTTCAAATGCTTCTTCTATTGCAGGAATTTCTGCTTTGCGGTCTCTGTGAATAATAATGATATTCATTCCATGCCTTGCCAGCTTTCTTGCTGTGGCCAATCCAAGCCCACTGCTTCCTCCCAGGATGAGTGCCCAATAATTTAGATCTTTAAATTCTGTTACCATTGTATTAAAATTCTTTGTGCCGAAAATCCCGGGCCAAAACTTAACATTAATCCCTGGTCCCCCTTGGGTATAGATTGTTTAAGAAAACGCTCAAGAACATAGAGTACTGTGACGCTGCTCATGTTCCCGTACAAACGCAGTACTTCCCGGGTATCGTCAATATTCTTTCCCAAGGTACCAAAAAGATCAGAAACGGTTTGAACTATTTTTTTTCCGCCGGGATGAAAAATAAGGTGTTGGACCTGTTCAATGCTGCTGTCATTTTTTTCAAGGAAAGGATGTATTATTTCAGGAAAATGATTGGATATGGTAGCAGGGACGGTTTCATCAAGGATCATTTGCAGTCCCTGATTGCTCAAATGAAAACCCATAAGGTGCGTGGCATCAAAAAAGTGATACATTTCTTCAGCAATAATTGCAGGGCCTTCATCTTTTTCATCAGAAGAAATTAGAACACAAGCCGCGCCATCGCCAAATATGGCTGCACTCACCATGTTTGCCATACTGTAATCTTCCAGTTGAAAAGTGGCTGTAGGACTTTCAACGGCTACAACCGCTGCTCTTTTTCCGGGATTAGATTTCAGGAAATTATAGGCGTATATCATTCCTGAAATTCCTGCGGCACATCCCATTTCTGTGACCGGTAAACGGGTAATATTTTGGCTTAGCTCAAGTTCATTGATTAAATAAGCATCCAGGGAGGGGATCATAATGCCGGTACAGCTCACCGTTATGATATAATCTAAGGAGTTTTTCTCCCAGCCACTTTTTTCAAGTGCATTTTGAAGCACCGTTTTGCCCAGCTTTTTGACTTCCCGGATATATATGTTGTTCTTATCCTCAAAAGAGGTAGATGTAAAAACTTCTTCGGGTGACATGATGGAGTAACGTTTATCTACTCCTGCGCCTTCAAAAATTTTCAGGATCTTCCTTCGGAATCTATCATCTTTTTCTTCCAGCCATTCCTCCACCAGCGGCAGTATATCGGCTGTTTCTCTGTGGTATTCCGGTAATTCTTTCTCAACGTGTATAATTTTCACACTCATAATCAATTTTTATTTTTGAATGATCCACTGGTAGCGATAAGCCCATTTCCAGGTGATATAATGATTTCTAGCCGGTATGTCAGCTGAAAATTCTTTAAGATCCTCTTTTTTAAAGCCCCTTAAAACCGATGTTAGCCCATCATCCCTGGCAATTTTATTGTTTATAAAAACTTTACAGAAAGCTCTAAATAAATAATATGCCTGCCTGCTGCGATGTAAATCATTTATAACTACACCAATTTTTGCCTGTCTGTAAAAATTCTGAAGAATTTCCCTAATCTCGGTATCTTTGAAGTGATGCAGGGTTAATGTACATAAAACTATATCAAATTCCTGCTTTTTAAACTCTTCGCTAAAGATTTTGCTGGAGTAATATGAAATTTCAGGGTAATACTCTGAAAGTCTTTGGGCAATTTTGATAGCATGGGTATTGGCATCAATGCCCGAGAGTTTTATAGTGAAATTCTTAGCCCTTCCCCATTCTGCAATTTCCCTTAGGATCGCTCCGTTACCACATCCTACATCTGCAATATGAACAGGTTCGGATTTTGGGTGGTCTTTTAGTAATTTTTTTATTCCCCGGAGGGTGATTTTATTTCCTCCCAGCCATTTATTGACCTTATCAAGATCTTCCAGGGTTTTTTCCAGCTCTGCCCCCTGAAGGTCGAAATCATCCATAATTTCGGTGTCATCTGTTCTTCGGGAAGTATCAACTATTGTTTTCATAAAACCTGATTTCCGTGAGTTCTTTTTATAATTCCCGGTAAAAGTGAAGGGAAAACATTTAACGCATTCTGTGAAAATTCTGCCATTCCAGGATTTAGCAGGATCTTTTGAAGGATCCTTCCGGTTTGCAATCTAGAACGGAATGTTTTATTCCATCTCTTATTATAGACCTCCTCCAGTTTTTTTCGGTTCAAAGACATGGGGTCATAGTGTTCAATAATAGTTTCAGAAGCAATTTTTGCGCTGTGAATGGCCATAGCCATACCATTACCACATAACGGGTGGATCAAACCTGCAGCATCTCCCAGCATTAAGACATGATCCTGTACCCTTGTTTTTTGGTCGAAAGAAATTTGGGCAATGGTTAGATCTTTTGAAAACAATGGTTTGGCTTTTTTGAAAAAGGAATTCAAATGTTTGTTTTTCATAAGTACTTCCTGCTTGTAAACATCGGCATTTTTGTGTTTTTTAAAGCTATTATAAGTTGCCAGGTAGCAAACATTTATGGCAGAGGTTTCTGTTTTTGATAATCCGCAATACCCACCCTTAAAATTATGCAGGGCTACCAGGTTGTCGGGAAAGGAATCCAATTCATAATGTGCCTTAACAGCGAGCCATCCCGTTTTTTTCTTAATAAACCCCCTGTTCAGTTTCTTGTCCAGAAGGGAGCGTTTTCCGTAGGCTCCTAAAACTAAAAGGGATTCTGCAACCACACCATTCACTGTTAAAATTTGGAATCTATTTTCGCTAAAATCTATATCTGTAATATTATCATTAATTACTTCTACTCCCCCCTCCAGCGCTTTTTGATATAAAAAATTGTCAAGTGCATATCTGCTTATTCCAATTCCTCCCAAGGGAAGTTCTGCTTTTATCACTTTTCCTGAGGGGCTGCTGTAAAGTAGCTGCTCAATGGCCACCGGGTTCAACAGATTTAGTGGCGCTCCCAGAGTATTCATATAAGGAAGGATCTCGCGGGATAGATACTCTCCACAAACCTTGTGATTGGGATAGGTATCTTTTTCGAAAAGTTTAATTTGAAATCCTGCAGAGGCAAGGTGCAAAGAAGCGGTTAACCCGGCGAGGCCTCCGCCAATAATTACAATTTGTTTTTCTTTCACTGTTTCAAGATAATAAAAAAACCCGGGGTGTGGCCCCGGGTTTTAATAATTTGACCTTAAAAGTTTTAGTTTTCCTCGGTCGCTTTTTTTGCTTCTTCCTGAAGCTCTTCATCAGCAACAATAGCTATTTCCACTCTACGGTTCTTAGCTCTGCCTTCAGCAGTCTCATTATCGTATTTAGGCTGAGCTTCACCATACCAATTAGTGGTAAGACGTCCTTTAGAAACACCATCATTTACCAGATAGTTTGTCACCGCTTGTGCCCTGTTTTTTGAAAGTGTTAAATTATAACTCTCAGCTCCCTGGCTATCGGTATGTCCTTCAACAAGAATATTTGTATTTGGATACTCCTTAAAAATTCCTGCCAATTTATCCAGAACCTCTTCTGATCTCTGGTTGATATTAAATTGTTCAGAGTCGAAGTATACCCCACTTGATTCATCAAAGGTCACGTTTATACCTTCACCAACCCGTTCAACTTCAGCGCCGGGAATTTCCTGTTCTATTTCCTTAGCCTGTTCATCCATTCGGTTACCAATGTATGCACCGGCAGCTCCACCAACAACTCCACCAATAATGGCACCCAATGCGGTATTACCATCCCCGGTATTGTTACCAATGACTCCACCGATAACGGCTCCACCGGAACTACCTATTACGGTACCTTTTTGTTTGTTACTTGCATTTCTTGTTGCATCACACCCGTATAAAAGTGTAGCTGCTACAAAAAGCATGGCCATAACTTTATTTAGTCCTAATCTCATAATTGTTTTTGTTTAAAGTTTAGTAAAATTCATTCTGATCTTGAAAGGGGAACCTTCAAGGGTTACTGTTTGTTCCCAGGTCATAGAGTTTTCAGACAGTTGCACAAGGTTTATCCTGAAACCCTGGTTTCCTGTAGTAGATCTGTTTCTTTCATCTGTTGGTTTTAAAAGAAAGTCAAACATTCCTTCAGGAGTGTTTTCCTCATCAATAGACCAGTTGAAGTAATGTTCTCCAGCGTCTGTACACTCGGGTCCCTGCAGCATATATGTCCCGGTATTGTTATTGGACACAAAACTCCACATACTACCTCTAAAACAAGAAGCTGAAGCCTCGTTGAATAAGGTCACATTAAATTCACCCTGGTTGTCTGGATAGGTAATATCATTCAGCACCCAATCTCCTTTAAAAGTTTTGCGAGCTTCTGTAGCTTGTCTTGTGGGGCCACAGGAGGCAATCAATAAAGCTGCTGTAAGCACTAATAACAATTTTTTCATGATTTTTATTTTAGGGATTAAATTAAAAAATCCAACCAAAAACATGTGTCCTTTGGTTGGATTTTAACGGCTTTTTAGCGTCTGAATAACCTGCTTATCAAAGAAATAACAAGCAATACTATAAAGATGTAAAAAATGATTTTTGCAATGTCTGCTGATCCCTCAGCGATACCGCCAAAACCAAAGATGGCAGCCACAATAGCAATGATTAAAAAGATAACAATAAGTCGTATCATAATATTAGTTTTTGATTAGCTGAAACTAAATTAGGCTACCTCTTAGCGTTGAACAAAAGATTATTAATAATTTAACAGCGATTTTGTTAAGGAGTCCCAAATTAATTAGGATGTTGCTAAAGTTTTATTAATAAGCTAGAAGATATTCAAGTTTTTCTTTTAAGCGCTTCTTGGGCAAATACATCCCTTCCAATTGGTTAGCAAAGGGAATTGGAGTCTCCAAACTTCCAGCTCTCATCACTGGCGCATCAAGGGATTCAAAACAATTTTCGCTTATCAGAGCCGAGATATCTGATGCAATACTTCCAAAAATTGAATCTTCTGTAACCAAAATAACCTTCCCTGTTTTTTTAACAGAAGCGTATATACTTTCTATATCCAGTGGCTGAAGCGTCCTAAGGTCCAGAAGATCGGCCTCCAGGTCGGGATAATCTTCCAATAACTCCAGTGCCCAATGTACAGCGGCACCATATGAAATGATGCTTACCGTTCGCCCTTCTTTTAATAAAGCCGCTTTTCCAAAGGGTAAAGTGTAGTAACCGGTTGGAACATCCTGCCTTATGCTTCTGTAGAGGGCTTTATGTTCAAAGAACAGTACAGGGTTAGGATCATTAATAGCAGTGTTCAGTAATCCTTTTGCATCGTAGGGAAATGCCGGATAAATTACCTTTAATCCCGGAGTTTTCGTGAACCAGGCCTCATTTGTCTGGCTGTGAAAGGGCCCTGCCCCTACTCCTGCCCCACAAGGCATCCGCACAACTACATCGGCATTTTCATTCCAGCGGTAATGGGATTTTGCGAGATAATTGACAATAGGATTGAATCCGGAACTCACAAAGTCTGCAAACTGCATTTCCACCATAGCCTTCATTCCTTTAATAGAAAGACCCATGGCTGTACCCACCACTCCCGATTCACAAATAGGGGTATTTCTTACCCTGTCTTTCCCAAACTCTTCTACAAAACCTTCTGTAATTTTAAAAACTCCTCCGTAGTCTGCAATATCCTGACCCATAAGAACGAGATTGTCATGACGGCGCATGGATTGTTTTAAACCCTGTGAAATGGCATCAATAAATCGAATATTTTCTGTGTTACTATTATATTCAATGTGCTCATAATCAAATGATTTATAAACATCATTTAATTCATTTGTTTCAGAAGAATTAATTATTTCTTCATCAAAAGCCAACTGTAGATTTGAGTTTATTTCAGCAGTGATATCATGGTGTAGTTGCAAATCTGTCTCTTCTGTAAGTATACCTTCCGCCAAAAGAAAAATTCTAAAATTAGAGATTGGATCCTTAGCAGCCCATTGTTCCATAAGTTCCCGGGGGACATATTTTGTTCCGCTGGCCTCCTCATGGCCCCGCATCCTAAAAGTCAGGAATTCCAGTAGCACCGGCCGGGGATTCTGCCGAATGCTTTCAGCTATTTCAGAAACTTTCGAATACACCTCAAGTATGTTATTTCCGTCTATTTTGTGGGCCTCCATTCCGTAACCAATGCCCCTATCCATAAGATCCCTGCAACGGTATTGTTCATTTACGGGCGTGGAAAGGCCGTAACCGTTGTTTTCAATACAAAACATTACCGGAAGATCCCATACCGAGGCAATGTTTAGGGCTTCGTGAAAATCTCCTTCACTGGTGCCACCTTCCCCTGTAAAAACGGCTGTTACTTTATTTTCCTGCTTTAGTTTATGAGCCAGGGCAATCCCATCTGCTACTCCCAGTTGCGGGCCCAGGTGAGAGATCATTCCTATGATTTTATATTCCTGGGTACCAAAATGAAAACTGCGGTCCCTACCCCTGGTAAAGCCATTTGCTTTTCCCTGCCATTGGGAGAATAATCTGTACAACGGAATATCCCTGGTAGTAAACACTCCCAGGTTCCTGTGCATTGGGAGAATGTATTCTTCTTTATCTAAAGCTGCAGTTACTCCAATAGATATAGCTTCCTGGCCAATCCCGCTAAACCACTTAGAAACCTTTCCCTGCCTGAGCAGGATCAACATCTTCTCTTCAATTAGGCGTGGCTTTAGCATAGCTCGGTAAAGCATCAGCAAGGTTTCATCAGTATACGTGTTTCGGCATTTATTATAATCAATAAAAGAATTTAATCCAGCCTGAGGTTCCATAATAGTAAAATTATTATCCAAAAGTAACTAATTTAATAGGCTTCTCATAAGTCAAAGAAAAATATAAACTCCGTTTATTTTATTTAACTTTGTTCGTTAACTTAGATATAAACACTGGTTATGGCAATGAATAACATCCCAAGCGTAGATCTTTCCGATTTTTTGTCTGATGATCCTAAGCGCAAACAACAATTTGTAGAAAAAATAGGTAAAGCCTATGAGGAGATAGGTTTTGTTTCCCTAAAGAACCATTTTTTAAGTGATAATCTTGTTGAAGAGCTTTATAAGGAAGTAAAAGCTTTTTTTGATCTGCCTGTAGAAGTTAAAAAGAAATATGTGAGAGAAGTTCTGGGAGGTCAAAGTGGTTATATGTCTTTTGGAAAAGAACACGCTAAAGGAAAAAAAGAGGGGGATCTAAAGGAATTCTGGCATTTTGGCCAGGAACCTTCTGAGGATGCAGCACTTTCAGAAGAATATCCTCAAAACATACAGGTTGAAGAACTGAAGGATTTTAATCATACCGGAATGGAAGCCTATAGAATGCTCGAAAAAACGGGTATATATGTGCTTCGTGCCCTCGCACTTTACATTGGGCTGGACGAATTCTATTTTGATAAATGGGCCAGTAATGGCAATAGTATTTTAAGACCTATACATTATCCCCCTATTAAGGAAGAGCCCAAAGGAGCTGAGCGCGCGGGAGCTCATGGGGATATTAATTTGATCACCTTATTAATGGGTGCGTCTACCGGAGGTTTGCAGGTGCTTAGAAAAGACGGGCAATGGATAGATGCTATTCCGCAGCAGGATGAACTGGTTATCAATGTTGGTGACATGCTGGAAAGGCTTACTAATAATAAATTAAGATCTACAATACACAAGGTAATTAACCCTCCAAGGGAGCAATGGGATAAACCACGGTATTCTATTCCATTTTTTATGCATCCCAGAAGTGAAATGCCCCTTAATTGCCTGGAAGAATGTATTGATGAAAACCACCCTAAGCAGTATGAGGATATAACGGCGGGAGATTTTTTACATCAACGCCTGGTTGAAATAGGACTTATTAAAAAATAAGCTATGGTTAAGAAGAAACTGGGACTTGAAGATCTTGGTGGATTTGTTTTTTCTACCAATGATGACTTCAATACCGAAAATGACAGATCTGCTGTAGAAACACCACCACCGGGGGACCAACATCTTGAAGCTCATTACAGCTCTAAAGGAAGAGGCGGTAAAATGGTTACGGTGGTTAAGGGGTTTGAAGGAAAAGATGAAGACCTGGTCGCTTTGGGAAAACAACTCAAAAAGAAATGTGGGGTTGGAGGTTCTGTAAAAGATGGAGAGATTATAATACAGGGAGATGTAAGAGAGAAGGTGATGCAGTTGCTTAAGGATGAGGGTTACAAAGTAAAAAGAGTCGGAGGTTAGGTTATATAGTTTTAACTAAAAAGGGGAATGTATGCTACAACAGTTGCACATTATAAATGGAGACGATCTAGCCAATAATATTAAGGAACTGCAGTTGCCAGGCGAAGTAGTGGTTTGGCGGGAAATGCTGTGTGAGGGTCCTACCTCCATTCTTTTAGATTCTGATGAATTTTTTGAGATGCGGAAAAAATTCCTGAGCAGCACCTACAAGATTTCTCCCGAAGATTATGAATCTCAGTTCATCGAGGAACTGAACAAATTAAGTGCCTGCAACGGCTATGATGAAATTATTTTATGGTTTGAATTTGACCTATTCTCGCATGTGAACATGCTGGCAGTAATTAGTCATTTGCTTGAAAACAAAAAGTCAATGCCTATATACCTGGTGTGCAGTAAGAAATTAAAAGAGGAAAAGGAATTTTTTCCTCTTTCTCAACTTCCGCTTAAAAATCTAAAGAATCATTATGATCAGCGTATTCCCCTGAACGTTGATGATCTTGAAACAGCGAGTTTCATGTGGCAACTTTACAGCGGTAAAGACCCCCAAAAATTAATTAAGCAGATCAAGAAAAAAACTAATTTTGAATACCTTTCCAGTTGTATAAGGGCACATGTAGAACGTTTCCCAAATAGTATTACAGGAATTAATTCCCTGGAGCGAAATGTTTTAAAACTTATAAATACCAACGAAATTGCCAGCCTGAACCAGTTGATGGGTTATGCCCTGAACTACCAGGGGTACTTTGGCCTGGGGGACCTCCAGGTCGAGCGGCTTATAGAAAGTCTAAGTATGTTCTATAGTGTTACAGAAGATAAGATAGAATTATCTCCTGCCGGAGTGGAAGCATTAAATGCTACCAGAAATTTTTACCGGGAATTAAAAAGTGAGGAGTGCCTGGGAGGAGTTAAAAAGTTTGATTATCTCTACGACGCTGAATCACATAAATTACTAAAGTTATAGCATGAGTTTAAAGGAATCTGAGTTCATACAAAATGAAGACGGCAGCATATATCATTTAAAATTACATCCCGAACAAATTGCCAGTACAGTGATCACTGTAGGGGACCCTGAAAGAGTACCTGCAATTGTAAAATATTTTGACTCTATTGAATACAGCGTAAAACGAAGGGAATTTCATACCCAAACCGGCATTTATAAAGGAAAACGAATTTCAGTAGTATCAACAGGAATAGGAACGGGTAATATAGACATTGTCTTTAATGAACTGGATGCGCTTGTTAATATTGATTTCAAGACAAGAAAGGTCAAGAAAAAATTAACCTCCTTAGATATTATAAGAATTGGCACCTCGGGCAGTATTCAAAAGGAAATACCTGTTGATTCTTTCCTGGTCTCCCAGGCCGGTATAGGATTAGATTCCATGATACATTTTTACAACACCCGGGACATCCTCGATGTTTCATTTGCTGAAGCATTGAGGGAACATCTTGGACTTTCTTCAAATATTGGTAATCCCTATGTAGTACCATTTGATGCAGAACTAGCCTCCAGGTTCATCACCGGATATGAAAGAGGTATTACCCTAACCAATGGTGGGTTTTATGGTCCGCAGGGACGGGTACTTAGGCTTCCGGTTCAGGATCCATCATTAAATGATAAACTCGCATCTTTTAGATATGAGGGGCAAAAGATCACTAATCTGGAAATGGAAACTGCAGGTATGTATGGACTGGCAAAGCTGCTGGGCCACAGGACAGTTTCTTTAAATGCTATAATTGCCAACCGGGCCACAGGAGAATTCAGCGCCAATCCCGCAAAAACTGTAGATCTGCTCATAAAGGATGCGCTGGATCGCATAGTTTCCTGAAATATTATTTTAACAGAACATTAATTTCCATCCCAACCGTCAGGATGTACTTTTGGGGAATAAATTTAATTATGGTACCTACTGAAATTCTCTTACGCCACCGTGACCTTAATTGGATTAGTTTTAATGAAAGAGTATTACAGGAAGCTGAAGATGCAGATAATCCTTTATATGAGCGCATAAAATTTCTTGCCATATTTTCAGCCAACCTGGATGAATATTTCAGGGTTAGGGTTTCTCAGCTAAGACAGATAAAAAGAGTAGAAAAAAGTATAAGGAAGAAGCTGGCTCTGCGTCCCACCAAGATCACCAAAGAGATCCTGGAATTGGTAAAGCTTCAGCAGCAAAAATTTGGAGAGATCTACTACGATCAAATTATTCCGGAGCTTGCCCAAAATAAAATTTTCCTTATTGACAGGGAGCATTTTAATGCCGATCAAAAAAAATATGCAGCGGCTTATTATTATAAGGAAGTAGCTTCCCGGGTAGAACCTAAAAAAGGAAATTTTGATGAAAAGGAGAAATTATTTCTGGAGAATAACCTGTTGTACTTTGCCGTAACATTTGAAAATAGTGAAGAATTAGGAATCATCAATATCCCTTCTGATGATTGCGGAAGGTTTGTACAGTTTGAAAAGAATGTCATTACTTTTCTCGACGACATTATAAGAAATGAGATCCAGGGAATATTTTCTGATGAAGAGGTCACCGGAATATATGCTATCAAGCTTTCCCGCGATGCAGAACTTTATATCGATGATGAATTTGATGGGATCCTGGCGGAAAAAATATATGATTCCCTTGCCCAGCGCACCGATGGCCAGCCTACAAGGCTACTGTATGATGCCTTAATGCCTGCTGATGTTCAAAAGAAAATAAGAAAATTACTGGGATTAGGTAAAATCGATATGATGCCCGGTGGGCGTTATCACAATTTTAGTGACTTTTTCTCTTTTCCCGATCCCACTAATAATCCGAAGCTACATTCCCCTGTATTGGAACCTGTGAAACATAAGGTCCTGGAAAACGCAAAAGATTATTTTTCTGTGATCTCTCAACAAGACCGGGCAGTCCATTTTCCATATATGTCTTTTGGTTATGTTGAACGTTTCCTGGAGCAGGCAGCAACAGATCCGGACGTAGAGAGTATAAAAATATCCCTTTACCGGGTTGCCGACGAATCCAGACTTACCAATAGCCTAATTAAAGCCCTTGAAAACGGTAAAGCAGTAACTGTATTTGTAGAGGCAAAAGCCAGGTTTGATGAAGAGAATAATATTATATGGGGCAGGAAATTTGAAGAAAAGGGAGCTAAGGTAATTTACAGCTTCCCCAAGATCAAAGTGCATTCCAAGATCCTTTTGGTAATTCGAAGGGAAGATGATAAACTTAAGAATTACGCATATATAGGCACCGGGAATTTCAACAGTAAAACAGCAGGGATCTATTGTGATCACGCTGTTTTTACAGCAAATAAACAAATAACAAAGGAACTTTCCCGAATATTTCAGGTACTGGAGGGAAAACTTATTGTGCCCAGGGAAAAGCATTTGTTTATCTCTCCATTTTCTACCCGGAAGAATTTTTCTGCACTTATAATCACTGAGACGGAAAATGCAAAGGCAGGAATAGAAGCCTCCATTACAGCAAAAATGAATAGTCTTGAAGATGCAGAAATTATAGAATTGCTGTATAAAGCAAGTAATGCAGGAGTAAAGATACGTCTATTGGTAAGGGGGTTTACCTGCCTGGTACCCGGAGTTAAAGGAATAAGTGAGAACATATTTATTACCAGCATTGTAGACCGGTACCTGGAGCACGGGCGAATCTATCTTTTTGCCAACGGAGGGGAAGAAAAGATGTTCTTTGGCAGTGCAGACTGGATGACCCGTAACCTGGACCGTCGTATTGAAGTTATTGCTCCTATATATGATGAGGAAATAGCCCGGGAATTTAAAGATATCCTCAATATCCAGTTGCAGGACAATGTAAAAGCCCGAATCCAGAATGAAGAAGAAACAAATGCTTTTCTTAAAAAAGGAAAGGGAGAAAGATCCATTCGGTCCCAACATGAAATATATGAGTATTTAAAGAAAAAGCATAGCATATGACAACAATTAGAGTAGGCGGTGTTCCGGAACATTTTAATTTACCCTGGCATCTTTGTATTGAAGAAGGAGATTTTCAAGATGAAGAAATTGAAATAATATGGCGGAATTTTCCCGATGGTACGGGAGCAATGAACAAGGCACTTCGAAATAAAGAGATCGATGTGGCCATTATTTTAACAGAAGGAATAACTAAAGATATTATTGCCGGAAATCCTTCCCGAATTATACAGGAATATATTGGCTCTCCTCTGATTTGGGGAATCCATGTCGCCCATAAATCCCGCTTTACTAATGTAAGGGACCTGCAAGGTACTAAAGCTGCCATAAGTAGAATAGGCTCCGGCTCCCAACTTATGGCGTATGTAAATGCTCAAAATGAGGGATGGAATCCCGAAAATTTAAATTTTGAAATCGTTGGGGACATTGACGGGGCGGTAGACGCCTTAACCGGTGATAGGGCTCAATACTTTATGTGGGAATATTTTACAACCAAACCTTTTGTAGACCGGGAAATTTTCAGGAGAGTAGCAGATTGCCCAACTCCCTGGCCCTGCTTTGTCATAGCTGCTCGAAAAGATATACTGGAGGAAAACCCGCAGGAAATTAAAAAAATGCTGGAGGTGGTAAATAATAAAACTCAGGGCTTTAAAGAAGTACCTATGATTGAAGAGGAACTGGCAACGCGCTATGGACAAAAAACTCAGGATATTAAAAAGTGGCTTCAAAAGACCAGCTGGAGCCGGGATCAAATTACAGAAGAAGAGTTAAGCAAAGTGCAAAATACTCTTAAAGAATTAGGATTAATTGATAATTCCGTTTCTTCTTCAAAGATTATTTTTAATCTTTAGGATAAAATACAAAACCATGAAAAAATTAATTACCCTCTGTTTTATATTATCAACCGCGGTTGGTTTTTCTCAACAGGATAATGTGTTTGCACAGGATACAATTGGAGAACCTACGTTGGATAAGCGGGATATTACCTATAACGAAATTAGTATAGGTGCTTTTAATCTCATCGCTTTTGGAGCCATAGATATTGCATATGAGCGAATACTTACCCCCAACACCAGCGCATCCATTGAAGGATTTCTCCTCGCCTGGAATAAAGAAACCTCTTGGGCTTATTCTAAAGAATCATCCCTTACGGGGAAATACAAATATTTCTTTGAAGATAACCACGGCTATGGATTGTATGCTAATGGATTCGCTATGCTCTCTTCAGGAAATTATGATGAGGAGGATGAAGGCGCAGAAATTGTAGTCGAAGAAGATTATACAGATTTGGCCCTGGGGTTTGGCGGAGGATACAAATTTATGGCGAAACAGGGTTTCTTTGCCGATGTTGGTGCCGGGGTGGGGCGTAATTTGTTCAGTAACAACTCTCCTACAATAGTTGCTCAATTCACTGTGAATATAGGTTTCCGGTTCTAATTACCAGTCAATAGGCTGCTTGTTGTGATGAGACAAATATTCATTGGTTTGACTAAAATGTTTATTCCCGAACCAATGCCCCCTGATAGCACTTAGAGGAGATGGATGTCCACTGGTGAGAACAAGATGTTTGGAGGAGTCAATTTTGGCTCCTTTCTTTTTTGCCGGGCCTCCCCATAAAAGAAAAACCACGTGCTCCTTTTCTTCAGATATAAGTTCTATCACCCTGTCAGTGAATTTTTCCCAACCTTTCTTAGTATGAGAACCTGCTTCACGGGCTCTTACAGTGAGTACTGCATTTAACATTAAAACTCCCTGATCTGCCCAATGGGCCAGATTTCCGGTAGAAGGAACAGGCTTTTGAAGGTCTGAAGCTATTTCTTTGTATATGTTTTTTAGGGACGGCGGAATTTTTGCATCCTCATAAACCGAAAAACACAACCCATGGGCCTGGCGGGGCCCGTGATAAGGATCCTGTCCCAGGATCACTACTTTTACCTTATCAAATGTGGCCCGGTTAAACGCTTCAAAAATGGCATCACTTTCAGGAAAACAGGTGTTTTGGGAATATTCTTGTTTTACAAAATCAATCAGTTCCTGAAAATAGGGTTTTTCAAATTCATTGCTTAACGGGTTTTTCCAGGAGGGATGAATATTCAGCTTCATTTAATTTAAGTAAATTTGCGGTACCCAAAAATAGGGAAAATTGTTATGATAAAAATTGCATCGAAAACGCTTATTGATTTAGAATTCCCCACCATTTGTAAACAAATAAGTGAATTTTGTATAACAAACATGGGGATAGAAAAAGCACTGGAGATCGCCCCTTATACAACGGGTAAAAAAGCGGTTTTCGGGCTTCATCAAACCAACGAATATTTAAATTCATACCAACAGGATAGCCGGATTCCCAATCACGGCTTTGACAGTATACATCAGGAGATAAGAATGCTTGCTATTGAAGATACCATTCTGGAAACTGCAAGTTTTAAAAAGATCGCCGGACTTTCTGAAACCGCTAATATTCAGCTTAAATTCTTCAGTAAGAACAAAGAATTATATCCCACCTTATATGAAACATCTGCCGAGGTAGAATATACGAAGGAGATCACCGAAAAAATCGGAGAGGTGGTCAACCGTTTTGGAGAGGTTAAGGATGAGGCCTCCCCTGCCCTATTGCAAATAAGGCGGTCCATGAACGTAGTAAAGGGAAAGATCAATTCCAGTTTTACTTCTGCACTTTCTAAATATAATGAGTATGGTTACCTGGATGAGATCAGGGAGAGTGTTGTTGAGAACATCAGGGTGCTGGCAGTAAAAGCCATGTACCGCAAAAAAGTCAAAGGCGGCATCCTTGGAAATTCAAAAACCGGAAGCATTGTCTATATACAACCGGAGGCAACAATGATGCATACGCGGGAGCTGAATAATCTTGAATATGAGGAAAAAGAGGAGATCAACAGGATATTAAAAACGCTGACAAATTACATACGGCCTTTTCAGGACCTGCTTCAGGATTACCAGGAATTACTTAGTGAGATAGACCTGATCTCAGCTAAGGCAAAATATGCCAGGGAGATTAAAGGTTTACTGCCAAAGATCACTAAAGAGAGAGAGCTGCATATAAAGGATGCTTACCACCCTATTCTGCTTAGGGCAAATAATAAAGCCGGGGAGAAAACTTATCCTCAAAGTATAGAATTAAAAAAAGACAATCGAATAATTGTGATCTCCGGGCCCAATGCCGGGGGGAAAAGCATAACCTTGAAAACAGTGGGTTTGCTCCAGGTAATGCTGCAAAGCGGGCTTCTTATTCCGGTGCACGAATACAGCAGAATGTGCCTCTTCAACAGAATTCTTACTGATATTGGCGACAACCAGTCTATTGAAAATCATTTGAGTACATATAGTTACAGGTTGAAGAATATGAATTATTTTCTTCGGAAATGTGACGATAAGACCTTATTCCTTATCGATGAATTTGGAACCGGAAGTGATCCTGAATTGGGTGGGGCTTTAGCTGAAACTTTTCTGGAAGTATTTTATGAGCGCGAATCTTTCGGCATCTTAACCACGCATTATACCAACCTGAAAATGCTGGCTAATGAATTACCACATATGACCAATGCAAATATGATGTTCGATTCCCGAACCCTGGAACCTTTATTCAGGCTTCAGCTGGGAGAAGCAGGTAGTTCTTTCACCTTTGAGGTAGCTCAAAAGAACGGAATTCCGTACAGCCTTATCAACAGGTCAAAAAAGAAGGTAGAGCGCGGAAAAATACGATTTGATAAAAGTATAGCCGATCTTCAAAAAGAGCGAAGCAAGCTTCAAAAAACCACAGATTCTCTAAAATCGAAGGAATTGCTTACCACAAAGCAAAAGGATAAACTGGAGGAGACCAATGCGAAGATCCAGCAAAAGCTGGAAGGTTTTCAGGAATTGTTCGACAGCAATCAACGGCTTATCTACTTAGGGCAAAAGATCAATGACCTCAGTGAGAAATATTTCACCAACAGGAGAAAAAAAGATCTCATAGGGGAATTCATTAAGATCGTAGAGATCGAAAATTCTAAACGCGTGAAAGAAACGCCAAAGGAACAAAAGGTTAAAAAAGTAAAGGAGAAAAAGATCCAGGAAGAAGCCATTAAAACAGTGGAAGTCATTCGGGAACGAAAAAAGGAAGAAAAGAAAAAAGTGGACACTGCAAAAAAAGCAGAAGTTAATAAACCAAAAGCAAATCTTAAACTGGGAGACCGGGTAAGGTTAGAAAACGGAAAAGCGGTTGGAACTATAGACACCATTGAAAAAGGGAAAGCAGTAGTGAATTACGGCACCTTTACTACCAGTGTCTCCATGGACCAGCTGGAATTGGTTCAGGCAATGAAAAAGAAATAATTTAAGAGCATTTAAGGGCCCGGGTTGGATATATTAATTTTAAAAAGAGAATTAAATAAGTGAATTATTGTAATTAGATTTCACCAGCAAATTCTTTAAAAGGAATTCGAAGAATTAGCAAAGATATTTATGTATGTGGCCCACAAGAAGCTAAGAACATATCATCTCAATTAGTACCTTTACATTATGAATAAACCCATTCCACAGGACAAAAAGATCATCCTCTTTGACGGAGTTTGTAATCTATGTAATAACGCTGTAAATTTTATAATTGAAAGAGACAAGGATGATGTATTCCGATTTGCATCCCTGCAAAGTGAAGTGGGAAAAAAATTGGTATCAGAACGCGGAATAGACACTGAAAATATGGATTCCATGGTTCTCATAGAACCCGGGGTAGCATATTATCAAAGATCTACCGCTGCACTGGAAATTTCCAAAGGTCTATCCGGCGCCTATTCCATGCTCAGCTATTTTTCGGTTTTACCTGAAGGCTTGCGTGACAGTCTCTACAATCTGGTGGCGAAGAACCGCTATAAGTGGTTTGGAAAAAAAGACGCCTGCATGATCCCCACTCCGGAGTTAAAAGCTAAATTTTTAGATTAAACGCTTATAATGGTCCCACAAATTGTCGACGGTAAACATAAATGACCTGGAGTCATTAGACCCATTAGTTTTTTAAAATTTAATAATGGATCTTTTCATTTACCCGGTCAACCGGTTTACCTTCATTAAAATTTGTTTCTACTACCACTTGTTCATTTCCGGGGACAGATACCATTTTGTCCATCATCATTGATACAGCTGCATCTCCTGTGACATTAACTGTGGTGCGACACATGTCCAGCGGCCTGTCAACGGCGAAGATAAGAGCTAAACCGGCTTCGGGAATTCCTGCCTGAGCAAGAACGATCACCAGCATCACCATACCTGCACCGGGAACTGCTGCAGAGCCTATTGAGGCTAATGTTGCAGTTGCAATAATTCCCAGTTGTGTTCCCAGCGTCAGGTCCATTCCAAAGGCCTGGGCTATGAATACAGCCGCTACTGCCTGGTAGAGACTGGTGCCATCCATATTAATAGTAGCACCAATGGGTAATACAAAGCTGGAGATCTCCTTTGGAACTTTTAGGTATTCTTCTACCCGTTCCATAGTCACCGGTAAAGTAGCGGCGCTGGAACTTGTTGAAAACGCCAGTAATTGTGCGGGCGCAATTCCTTTGAAGAAAAAAGCGGGTGTTTTTCTCGTGAAAACATAGACAATTGCTGCATATACTCCCATCATACAAACTAAACCTATTAGAACGGTAACTGCGTACATGGCCAGAGCTGCAAAGAGATCGGTGCTTGGAGATTCCACCACAAGGGCAGCCAAAAGTGCAAAAACTCCATAAGGAGCGGTAAGCATGATTAGATCAATGAGTTTTAAAATAACGTCATTAAATCCGTCAAAAAAGTCTTTGACAGGTTTAGCCGATTTTTCGGGGATGAGGATAAGTCCTATCCCAAATAACACCGCAAAGAATATAACCTGCAGCATGTTTGCATTATCACTTGCTGCAGCAAAAATATTACTTGGCACAAGATCCTCCAGCGCCTGTAGTGGCCCTGCTTCCCTGGCTTGCTGTGCCATATCTATTCTTCCGGAAGCATCGCTTTCATAGCTGCTGAGAAGGTCGTTCCTGGTTTCTTCAGAAATTGCCAACCCGGGTTTTATCACATTTACCAGTACTAATCCTATAGATACGGCAATAACAGTAGTAGCCACGAATGTTACCACCGTACGGGTACCCATTTTGGAAAGTTTTGAAATATCTTTGAGGTCAGAGACACCTTTTATTAAAGATGCCAGGATCAACGGAACTGCAATGAGTTTTAAAGCGTTGATAAAAATGGTGCCGAAAGGTTTGATCCAGTCTCCAACGAACTCGCGCCCCCAGCTAAAATTGGTAAGAATAAGAGAAAATAATACACCGGCAGTCATACCGATAAGGATCTGCCAATGCAGCGCCAACTTTTTATTTTTCACAAAATTTCAATTTAATACAGGAAATAAATGTATGCTATTGGAAGCATATTTATTCATTTCCTTATCAAATAATTTTACTGAAAATTAAATGTTTTCTTTAAGAAAATTAACTTTTTAGATTTTTGTATTTACGGGTTTATTCTCCTCTTTTTCAGGGGTGTAAGTGTCATCCCATTCAACCACATTTGGTGGCCCCAGTTTATCAACAGATTTAGCCACGAGCATAGAAACGGCAGCATCACCAGTAACATTTACCATGGTCCTGCACATGTCCAGTGGCCTGTCAACGGCGAAGATAAGGGCTAAACCGGCTTCCGGAATTCCCGCCTGCGCCAAAACGATCACAAGCATCACCATTCCTGCTCCGGGAACGGCTGCAGAGCCTATAGAAGCTAAAGTGGCAGTGGCAATAATCCCAAGTTGCGCGCCAAAGGAAAGATCCATTCCAAAAGCCTGCGCTATGAAAACGGCTGCAACTGCCTGGTAAAGACTGGTACCATCCATGTTAATGGTGGCACCAATAGGAAGTACAAAACTGGCCACTTCCTTATGAACTCCCATATGCTCTTCAACCCTTTCCATAGTTACCGGTAAAGTAGCTGCACTGGAACTTGTAGAGAACCCGAGTAATTGTGCAGGCGCAATACCTTTTATAAAGAAGGCCGGAGTATTTTTTGTAAAAACCCATACGATCAAAACATAGAAGCCTATCATGATCGCAAGTCCTATGAGAACCGTGAGGCCATACATAGCCAGCGCAGCAAAAAGATCTGTACTGGGCGACTCCACTACCAGGGCTGCAAGTAAAGCAAATACCCCATAAGGAGCGGTTAACATGATGAGGTCAATGAGCTTTAGGATCACATCATTAAATCCGTCGAAGAAATCTTTTACCGGTTTAGCCTGGGCCTCCGGAATTAATATGAGACCAAGCCCAAAAAATATAGCAAAAAATATTACCTGAAGCATATTTCCATTATCACTGGCTGCTGCAAAAATATTGCTGGGAACGATATCTTCAAGAGCCTGTAAAGGCCCGGACGTTCGTTGCCTTTCAGCATCCTGAATCCTGGATGAAGCGTCCCCTGCGTAACTGGTCAGGAGATCATTCCGGGTATCTTCAGTAATTGTATTTCCCGGCTGTATTAAATTTACCATTCCAAGGCCTATAGATACCGCAATAACAGTGGTTACAATATAGGTTAGTATAGTTCGGGTTCCCATCTTGGACAACTTGGAAATATCTTTAAGGTCAGATATTCCTTTCACAAGGGAGGCAAGAATTAAAGGAACAGCAATTAATTTAAGAGCATTAATGAAAATATTACCAAAAGGCTTGATCCAGTCACTAATAAAACCGGGCCCCCAGTCAAAATTGGAAAGCAGTAAAGCGAAGATCACCCCCGCTGCCATTCCAAGTAAAATCTGCCAGTGCAGTGCTAATTTTTTCATGGTAGGTTATTGTCAGAAATTAAATTAGATTTTTGAGATTTTGTTTTGTAAAAAGAAATCGGCAAGGACCAAAGCTGCCATAGCTTCTACTATAGGTACTGCCCGTGGTACTACGCAAGGGTCGTGGCGTCCTTTTCCCTGCATGGAAACTTCTTCTCCTTTAGAATTTATTGTTTGCTGTTTTTGCATAAGTGTAGCAACAGGCTTAAAAGCTACCCTGAAGTAAATATCCATCCCATTGGAAATTCCTCCCTGTATGCCACCGCTTAAATTGGTAGTGGTACTTCCATCGGTATTGAACTGGTCATTGTGCTGGCTTCCTTTTAATTTGGTGCCTTCAAATCCGCTGCCAAATTCAAATCCTTTAACTGCGTTGATTGATAGCATTGCTTTTCCCAATTCAGCGTGTAACTTATTAAAAACGGGTTCCCCCAATCCTTTCGGAACATTTTTAATTACACACTGCACAGTTCCTCCTATGGTATCACCCTGGGAGCGGATCTCCCTGATCAAAGTTTCCATTTTTTCTGCGGAAGCAGGGTCTGGACATCGAACCGGATTAGATTCTATAAGATTAAAATCAAGTTCTTTATGGTCTACGCTAATTTCTATTTCTCCAACTGAAGCCGTATAAGTGGAAAAGGAAATTTCCGGAATGATCTGTTTTGCAATGGCACCACCTACTACTCTGCTGGCGGTTTCCCGGGCAGAGGAACGCCCACCCCCGCGATAATCCCTAACCCCGTACTTCTCGTCATAAGTATAATCTGCATGAGAAGGGCGATAGGTATCTTTGATATGTGAGTAATCTTTAGATTTTTGATTTGAATTCTGGATCACAAATCCTATTGGAGTGCCGGTAGTTTTCCCCTCAAAGATACCCGACAGAAATTCTACAGTATCGGGTTCTTTGCGCTGAGTTACAATAGCCGACTGGCCGGGCCTGCGTTTATCCAGTTCTTCCTGCACCTTTTCAAGATCCAGGTTTACACCGGCTGGACATCCGTCTATAATACCTCCAATTGCAGTACCATGAGATTCTCCAAAGGTGGTAAGTTTAAAAAGTGTTCCGAAGGAATTTCCGGCCATAGGTCGATTTTCAACAAATGTAATTTTTTAACTACAAATTAGGAAATGTAATTTCAGTTAATATTTAATCTGAACAGGCTTCTCCAAAGGAAGTTCTATTTCCCCCGGCCGGAACAGAGAAAAATTTTAAACTAATGCTTCTTTTAAAATTGTGACGGGATGCTTTGCCTGCCGCTTTGTTCCGTCAAAGATCTGGTGCCTGCAACTTGTTCCGTTGGCCGCAATAATGGTTTCCTTTGGAGCTTTTCGAACCGCCGGAAAAAGGCTTTGCTCCCCTATAAGCATACTTACCTCGTAATGTTCTTTTTCATAACCAAAAGAACCGGCCATTCCGCAGCAGCCTGATGAAATAATAGTAGGTTTATAATTCTTCGGAAAGTTTAGCACATCAAAGGTTACGGCGGTATTTGACATTGCCTTCTGGTGACAATGCGCATGGATCTTTATTATTTTTTCTTCGGAAGTAAACGAATCTGCCTTAATATTTCCGGCGGCAATTTCTTTTTTCAGAAATTCTTCCACCAGTAATGAATTCTTTGCCAATCCTTCTGCAGCCTCTGGATCTTCTGCAAGACGCATATATTCATCCCGGAAACTTAATATTGCCGATGGCTCAATTCCCAACAGCGGACTTTCAGCTGAGATCTTATCTTTAAATAAATTGATATTTTTATTTGCCAGTACTTTTGCTTCGTCAAGAAAACCTTTGGAAATATGGCTTCTGCCACTTTCAGCATTATTGAGGATCTCTACCTGATACTGAAGTTTGCTCAGCAATTCTAAAGCATCTATTCCTATGGTAGCATCAAGGTAGTTGGTAAATTCATCGTTAAATAGGTATACCGTTGCAATGGGGTTTTCAACCCTCAGCCTGGACTTATTTTTTTGGTAAAAATACTGGAGCGTTTGCCTGGCAAGCTGGGGAAGTTTTCGCTCGGGCGCCACTCCCATTATCCTTTTGGCAATGCCGGAAGTAAAATTGTTCCGAAACAAAAAGTTAGAAATTCCCGGGGTACGGGACGCCATTTTGTTCATGGAGGCATTTTCGGCAAAGGCCCTGCTTCTCAGGGTTTTTCCATTGGCTTTTTGGTACTGGTACTGAAATTCAGATTTAAGTGCTGCAACGTCAACATTGGAGGGACATTCACTCTTACATCCTTTACAACTAATGCAAAGGTCAAAGACCCGGGTTAATTCTTCGTGATCAAATTTATTTGCTTTTTCTGAATGGGTAAGAAATTCCCGGAGCGCATTTGCCCGGGCTCTTGTGGTATCCCTTTCATTTTTAGTCGCCCGGTAACTGGGGCACATTGTTCCCCCTGCTTCTACAGACTTCCTGCAATCTCCGCTT
Source organism: Gillisia sp. (assembly GCA_024635655.1). Lineage (GTDB taxonomy): Bacteria > Bacteroidota > Bacteroidia > Flavobacteriales > Flavobacteriaceae > Gillisia. Next base: position 82,934 of record JAGXIL010000034.1, read on the forward strand.
CCGTTACATTTTTCAGCAAGGCGTAAGATCCCTTCAGAATCATCAAAATTCATCAGGGTGTTTACTTCCGGTTCTATTCGGTCCGGCTCGTATCTCAGGGAAGTATCCATGGGAGGAGAATCAATGATCTTTCCGGGGTTGAAGATATTATTGGGATCAAAGATCTTTTTAACCTGACGCAGGATGTTGTAATTTTTAGGACCAATCATATATTCAATAAACTCTGCACGCAACCTGCCGTCGCCATGTTCGCCGCTCATTGATCCATTGTATTTTTTCACTAAATCTGCTACCTCTTCTGTTATCTTTCGGAATAAAGCAACATCATCAGATCTTTTCAGATCCAAAATTGGCCTCAGGTGCAACTCCCCTGCTCCGGCGTGGGCGTAATAAACGGCTTCCTGCCCGTGGTTCTTCATTATCTGTGTGAACTCCAGAATGTAGTTGGAAAGATCGGGAAGCGCTACTGCAGTATCCTCTATACAGGCAACGGCTTTTCTGTCTCCAACCATATTCCCAAGCAGCCCCAGTCCGGCTTTGCGAAGTTCCAATGCCATATCGATCTGCTCATCCATCAGGACAGGCAGAGCGTAGCTTAAGTTGCAACCTTCCAGGCGTTCCAGAAGCGTATGCACCTGCTCATTCAATATGTCCTGAGTCTCTGCCCTTAGCTCCAGCATTAGTATAGCCTTCGGATCCCCTTCAATAAAAAATCTGTTTTCTTTATATTTTAAATTTTTCTTAGTGCAGTCAAGAATAACCTTATCCATCATCTCGCAGGTGAACAACGGACTTTCCATAGCAGGAACTACTGCCAGCATACAAGCTTCAATACTGGTAAAGTGTGCAGCTACCATAGCAGCATATTTTGGCGGAAGGGGATCCAGTTGCAGTGTAATTTCAGTTGTAAAGGCCAAAGTTCCCTCACTTCCCGCCAGTAACCTGCATAAATTAAAATGATCTCCCCCGGTTTGAAATATTTCAGCTTGCAGTAATTCATCTACGGCATAGCCTGTATTTCTTCGATGTATAGCGGGGTTTGGAAACTTATCTTTTATCTCCTGCTGAACTTCAGGGGGAGATAAAAGATCATAGATACATTTATAAATTTCACCTTTAAGATCCAAACCCGTCATTTTTTGCTGAAATTTTTCCGCGGTAACAGCAGAAAATTCAGCTTCACTTCCATCGCTTAAAAGGGTTTTAAGGCTAATTAATCTATCTCTTGTGGTACCGTTCTTAATTGAAGTGGTTCCGCTGGAATTATTTCCAACCATCCCTCCAATCATACATCGGTTTGAGGTAGAAGTATTGGGGCCAAAGAATAATCCAAACTTCAATAGTTCCCGGTTAAGGTCATCCCTTATCACTCCGGGTTGCACCACTGCAATCCTCTTTTCTGCATCAATATGCAGGATCCTGTCAAAATACCGCGATACATCTACCACTATTCCGTTTCCCACACATTGTCCTGCAAGAGAGGTTCCTGCAGTTCTTGGAATTAGCCCGGTGTTATTTTGAGCTGCAAAAGCGATCAGCTTTTTAAGGTCTTCAATAGATCTGGGATAGCAAACAGCCATAGGCACCTCCCGGTAAACTGAAGCATCTGTAGCATATATTCTTTTATATAATTCGTCGGTAAGAAACTCTCCCTCAAGAGTTTCTGCCAATTTTTTAAGACTTTCTCGCATCATAGGGTTAAAATTACGGATAATCTACCATATTTGGTTAACAGTTTATTTAATCATTATTAACAATACATTGGGATTAGCAGGTGGTCCCTTTTAATTTTAACATTTATATTTGCTCTTAAATTAAAAAACCAATAGACATGAAAAAATTATTTTTATTAGCATTAGTTACAATAGGTTTTGGAATGACTACACAAGCTCAAACCATTTCAGAAAATGCCATAGGTTTACGTTTTGGTGGTGCCAATGGTCTTGGAGCTGAGGTTTCTTACCAACGCGCCTTAGGAGACAATAACAGACTGGAACTTGACCTGGGTTGGAGAAATGACAGTGCTTTTGATGCCTACAAAATTACAGGTTTATACCAATGGGTTTGGAACATAGACGGTGGTTTTAACTGGTATGCCGGTTTAGGTGGTGGTGTAGGAAGTGTTTCTGATAACAGAGCCAACCGTGATAATGAAGGTGTTTTCTTATTTGCTGCCGGGGATGTTGGTATAGAATATAATTTTGATATTCCACTTTTGATCTCTCTGGATTTCAGACCTGAATTTGGATTTTTCAGCAGTGATTATCCACTAGATACGTTTTCTCCTGATGTTGCATTAGGTGTACGTTACCAGTTCTAGAAATTAAGATCATATAACATAAAAAAGCGTAAAATTAATTTTTTACGCTTTTTTTGATTTTATTTAATGCCTGTTCATAGAGCTTCTCGTAAACAGGAACTACCTTATGAATATCAAATATCCGGGCTTGTTCCCTTGCACCGGCTTTGAATTTATTGAGAGTTTCCTCACTTTCCAGTATCTTCAAAGCATTTTCACCCATTTCCTCCACGTTTCCTACCGCACTGAGGTAACCAGACACCCCCTGAATATTGACCTCCGGTAAACCTCCGGTATTGCTGGAAATCACCGGAACACTATTTACCATAGCTTCAAGTGCAGCTAATCCAAAGCTTTCTTTTTCTGAAGGCAACAAAAACAGGTCTGAGAAACAAAGAATTTTATCGACCTCATGGCTTTGTCCCACAAACAAAACCTTATTCTGTATCCCAAGTTCATACGCTAGGTTCTCTGCCATCTCTTTTTCGGGACCTTCCCCTACCATAATAAGCTTAGCCTTTTTCTTTTGACTTATGATATTAAATATTTTGAGTACATCTGCTATCCTTTTTACCGGGCGGAAATTACTGATATGGGAAATGATCAATTCATCATCTTCTGCCATAATAGTCCGCTGGCAGAGGGTTATATTCTTACTGAATTTGGAAACATCAATAAAATTGGGAACCACGTTGATTTCTCGGGTTATATTGAATAAATTAAGAGTGTCATCTTTTAAGCTTTGAGAGACTGAAGTTACCACGTCACTATTGTTAATACTAAAGGTAACTGCAGGTTTGTAAAAGGGATGATTACCCACAAGAGTGATATCTGTACCGTGAAGGGTAGTGACCATGGGAATAAAGATCCCCTCTTCCTCAAGCATTTTTTTGGCCATATAGCCTGCGTATGCATGAGGAATGGCATAATGCACATGTAATACCTCTATGTCATAGAGTTTTACCATGTTCACCAATTTACTGCTCAAGGCAAGCTCATAGGGTTGAAAATGGAATAATGGATATTCGGGAACATTAACTTCGTGAAAATGTATATTCCCGGTTAATTGTTCCAGCCTCACCGGTTGTTTGTAGGTAATAAAATGAATTTCATGGCCGCGTTTAGAAAGTTCCAGGCCTAATTCGGTTGCAACAACCCCACTACCACCAAAGGTAGGATAGCACACTATGGCTATTTTCATTTCTTAATTTTTAATATTCCGATAATATGATAAAGTTCCTAAAAATCTATGGAATCATAAATTACCTGCTGAATTTTTTCACGTATATTTTCACTTATCAGTTTGCGGTTATCAACATCAGGAAAAGTCCGGTTTGATAAGAACACAAAGACTATTTCTTCTTCCGGATCTGCCCAGGCCAGTGTTCCCGTAAACCCTGAATGTCCAAAGCTGTTCATTGACACACACCCACAGGTAGGGCCGGATTTACCCAGCTGGGGTTTGTCGAAACCTACACCTCTCCTTACATTTTTGTCACAATTATAACAGGTATTAAATTTTTCTACGGTTTCCTGTTCCAAAAAGCGCCTGCCACCATAGTCCCCTCCGTTCATGTACATGTGCATGATCTTTGCTACATCATTTGCATTGCTAAAAATACCTGCATGGCCACCAATACCACCCTGCATGGCAGCTCCCTGATCGTGGACATATCCCTGCACCAATTGTCTTCGCCATAATTTATCTTCTTCAGTAGGTACAATTTGTTCAAGACTGAACTTACTAAGGGGCACATAGGTGGTATAATTAGCACCCAGGGGGCCATAGATCTCTTTTTGAGTAATATAATTTAAATTAGAATTATAATAATCTTCAAGATAATATTTCATAATATAAAACGGAAGGTCGCTGTATTTATAACCAATATTTCGCTCCAGCCCACTATCTCTAATGATTCCCATTATAGAATCCCGAATATCATTTCGGATATACATATTTTCCGCAACAGGAATGCTAAAATCTTCTACAGATCTTTCACTGTAATATTTTACTGATGGCCTTTTGGTTGCCCTGTCTATGGTAGGCACATAAAAAGGTAGCCAGGCTTTTAGTCTGGCGTAATGCAAAAGCATATCCTGTAACCGGATGTTCTCTTTATTGGTTCCTTTAAAATATGGCATAAGATCGCCTAATTTAGAGTCAAAATCCAGGATACCCTTTTCTTCCAGCTGCATGATAAGCGGAAGCGTTGCTAAAATTTTAGTGAGAGAGGCAATATCATATAATGAAGTGTCTGTGACCGGAACATTTTTTTCGTAAGTGTGATACCCGGCATTTCTCTGGTATACCACTTTTCCTTTTCTGGCCACCAGTACCTGCATTCCCGGAGCCATTTTTTTTGAAATGGCTACATCAATAATTGAATCTATTTTTTGCAATTTAACCGAATTCATACCTACAGCTTCGGGTAACCCGTAAGACATGCGATCCACCGTTCGGGTGAAAAATCCCGTTCCTGCAGGGAATTCATCTCCTACACTTACAGGAAGTTTTCCTCTTGCTTCCAGCGCTCCGAAAATAACCTGGGCTGTTTTTTCCTGTACAGCTGCACTATTCTGGTATCCCAGGATAATACCTTCCAGGCTGCTGTTGGATTTTAAATCAAGAAGGGAGTATGGCCTTGTAAAAACATTTAAAATGGAAATATTCTGTCTTGCGATCTCATGGATCCAGGTAAGGTCATCTTTACCGAATTTATATCCCGCCCATGGAGATTTATTTGATTTGTGAAAACCAATGATCACAAAATTATAGTTTTTTAATTTTAAGAGAAGAGAATCCAGATCATCTGCCTGTACCCTATCTACAGCTCCATATTTTCGCAGCTGGTTTAGGAATGGCGTCCCATTATCATCTCCAAATTGAAAATATGCAATTTTTTTTATTTCCAGATCTTTTACAGGAAGTACACCTATATCATTCTTAACAATAGTAATGGCATTTTCAGCAAGCTGATCATATAGTACCCTGTCCTTTACTGTAAGAAGATCCTCTATTAGATTTTCTGTCTCTACAGGTTTGTAAAGATTCAAACCGACCTTGTATTTTGCTAAAAGTATCTTTTTTACAGAATGTGCAAGACGTTCTTCTGAAATTAATCCCCCGTCATAAGCTGCCCGGATCTTAGCTGAAGCTTTGGGGACATTTTCAGATATTAAAAGAATATCATTACCGGCTAAAAAAGCTGCCAGATCTATATCTCCTGCCGATTTGTAATTAGAAGCCCCTTTCATATTCAGGGCATCTGTAAATATCAATCCCTGAAATTGTAGCCGCTGTTTAAGAAGATCTGTAACAATGGTTTTGGAAAGTGAGGAAGGCAAATTGGCCTGACTTTCCAGTCCCGGTACGTTGAGATGAGCCACCATAATACTGGAAACCCCTTCCTCGATCAACCGGTAATAAGGATACAATTCTACACTGTCTATCCTGCTACCGGAAAAATTTATGGTGGGAAGAGTTTTGTGAGAATCTGTACTGGTGTCTCCATGCCCGGGAAAATGTTTGGCACTTGACAGAACTCCCTCGGCATGCATACCTTTCATAAAGGCCACCGCTTTTTCAGTAACATTAAATTTGTCCTCTCCAAAGGAGCGGTTTCCGATGATAGGATTGTTGGGATTGGTATTTATATCTATCACCGGGGCAAAATTAATATGGACACCTAACCTTCTGGAATGACGGGAAATAGATGCGCCGGCTTCTTCTATTAGTGGAAGGCTTTGAATTGCTCCCAGGGTCATATTCCAGGGAAGAGCAAAGGTAGAATCCAGTCTCATGGCCAATCCCCATTCTGCATCCATTCCCACCAGAAGCGGGATTTTAGAAAGCTCCTGATATTCATTATTCAGCTTTGCCTGTTGCAGGGGTCCACCTTTGGAAAATATAACCCCGCCAATATGCTGCTCCCTGATTAGCTCCTTAATCTTATCAGTTTCGGCCCTGGTCTTATTAGAAAAAATGTCTACCATAAAAAGCTGGCCTACTTTTTCCTCTATGGTCATGTTGGAATATATGCTATCTACCCACGCGCGTTGGTTTTCAGGATCTGTTGTTACTAACGGATTTTGCTGAGCTAAGACAACGGGGGCAAAAAGAAATAATAATAAGGCACTGTAGGGTAAGCGAAGCTGCATTAAGTTATTTTATAAAACGATTGTGCCAGCTATCTGACGCCGGGACTTCCCAGTCATTCAAATATTCGGCCTTGTTGTTTACAAGATTATTAAAAACAATAGTGTTTGGGGAAACTGCTTTCTCTTTTGCCATTTTTCTAAAATCAATGAGAGATTTATAGGCAACATATTCTCCCTGTTTATAACTAACATTCATTTTGTCCAGAAGGTCAACGTTAAAATCCTTTTCCAGTTTCTGAATAAAATTTACCGAAGCATCAATAGAACATCCTGTGGCGGCATTCAATTCCTGATCCAGTGCAATAATAATAAAACGCTTATAGCGTATTTCAAATGAAGCTTTTAAATTGGCACCGTGAGCAGTCCAGGCAGTTATAAATTGTTCCAGCCGGGAGGTGATTTCTTCAAGTTCTGTTTCTGTAAATGACCTGTTTGCCTGATATATCCATACTCGGGAGCTATCGGGAAGTTCATTAAAAGGTATAAGCATGTGGTAGTGAAGTTATATTTTTACAAAGCTACTTTATAAACGCTACAGCTTCAAATATAGTACCAGTTACTTTACGAAATTTAACATATGTAGTTCGAGGGGAAGTATTTTGAATTAAAGATCCTGTGCATTGGCGATCATCTCAGCAACATCCATTACCGCGATGTTTTCTTCCTGATTTTTGCCTTTTACGCCATCTGTCATCATCGTATTACAAAATGGACAACCGGCGGCTATGATCTCAGGTTGTACCTCAATTGCCTGTTCTGTACGTTCTATGTTTACATCTTTGCTACCCGGCTCCGGTTCTTTAAACATTTGCGCACCTCCTGCGCCGCAGCACATTCCGTTCTTTTTGCATCTTTTCATCTCTACCAGCTCAACTTCAAGTTTGCGGAGAAGGTCCCGTGGAGCTTCATAAACTCCGTTGGCACGTCCCAGATAGCAGGGGTCGTGAAATGTTATTCTTTTTCCTTTGAATTTACCACCCTCAACAGTAAGTCTTCCTTCATCGAGGAGGGATTTTAAAAAGGTAGTATGATGCACTACTTCATAATTTCCGCCCAATTCGGGATATTCGTTCTTTATGGTATTGAAGCAATGCGGGCAGGCAGTTACAATTTTTTTAACCTCATATCCATTTAGAACTTCAATATTAGTCACCGCCTGCATCTGGAATAAGAATTCATTTCCGGCTCTTTTGGCAGGGTCTCCCGTACAGCTTTCCTCAGTTCCAAGCACGGCAAAATCAATTTTTGCTTTGCTTAAAATTCTTACAAAAGCTTTAGTCACTTTTTTTGCACGGTCATCAAAGCTGCCCATACAACCCACCCAAAACAGGACCTCCGGTTTTTTACCTTCAGCCATGTATTCTGCCATTGTTGGAACTTTAATTGCTTCTGCCATTTGATTTGCTTTTTATACTATGTAATTATATTAACCGGGTTATTTTTCTTCAGCCCAATTCAGTCGGTCCATTTGGTTATAAGGCCAGGGAGCACCGTTATTTTCAATATTGGTCATGGAGATAGATAATTCGTTGGGGGCGGCACTCTGTTCCATCACCAAATAGCGTCTCATATCCATAATTATAGATAAAGGATCTATTCCCACAGGGCAAGCTTCCACACATGCATTACAGGTGGTACAGGCCCAAAGTTCTTCCCTAAGAATATAATCATCAAGTAATTGTTTTCCGTCATCTTCAAATTTTCCTTTTTTGTTGATGATCTCCCCTACTTCTTCCAGCCTGTCCCGGGTGTCCATCATAATCTTTCGAGGAGAAAGTTTTTTACCGGTGTTGTTGGCGGGACATTGTGCTGTACATCTTCCACATTCAGTACAGGTGTAGGCATTTAGCAGTTGCACCTGATTTAGGTCCATAACATCTGAAGCCCCAAATTTTTCCGGCACTTCTCCTTCCGGGGGTGCTGCATAAGGATCGGCTGCGGGATCCATCATCAGCTTTACCTCGTTGGTGACAGATTCCAGGTTATCAAATTCTCCCATGGGAGCAAGTTTGGAAAAATACACGTTTGGAAAGGCAAGTAATATATGTAAGTGTTTTGAGTAGTATAAATAGTTGAGAAAGATCAGGATTCCCAGGATATGCAACCACCAGGCTACTCTTTCTATAATAATAAGAGTTGAATCGTTCATTACCTCAAAGAGCGGAAGAAGAAACTGGCTCACCGGAAAAGCTCCTGCAATGCCTCCTTCTGCCTGGGCATAATTTATAGTTCCGTTTAGCTGCAACTGATAATCTGCGGCATTCATAACCAAAAACAGGATCATGATCACCATTTCAAAATACAGGATGTAATTGGCATCATTCTTAGGCCAGCCCTTTAATTCCCTGCCCAGGAACCTGTAAATATTGCTGATATTTCTTCGGGTCCAGAATAAGATCACCCCTATTAGAACTAATAGCGCTAAAATTTCAAAAATACCGATCAAATAATCATAAGGCCTTCCTATAAATGAAAGAACCCTATGTGTTCCAAAGATCCCGTCGATAAGGATCTCCAGCACCTCGATATTTATTATTATGAATCCTATATAGACAATTATATGAAGTAAACCTGAAAAGGGCCTTTTCACCATTTTTGACTGGCCAAACGCTATCCGTGCCATTATTGCAAGCCGCTCATTGGGATTGTCATTGCGGTCAATTTTTTTCCCAAGTTTAATATTCCTGATGATCCTGCGAATATTTCGGAAAAACAAACCTATTGCCGCTACCAGGGCGATCACAAATATAATTTGGGCGAAAATCTGCATGGATTTTTATTTTAGAGTGTCTCTTGGAGCATCATAGGGTCCGGGGCTTTTTCCAAAAACAGAAAAGTGGACGTATCGTTTAGGATTTAGCTTAATATCCTGTAAAAGTTGCTCCATTTGCCTGGTTGCCCTGTCAAGATTATCGTAGACGCTCTCGTCCTTCAGTAGTTTTCCTGCTGTCCCTTCACCTGACTGCAGGCTGTTGGAGATGTTTTCAAAGTCGGCAATGACCTTTTCTATATCTCTGGACATTCCGCTTAAGTTCACCTGCGCAAGGGTGTCAGAAAATCGGTTAAAATTTTCTGAGGTTTCTTCAAGATTTGTAAAGGTGGAATTAAGTTTCTCAGAATTTCCGTCTATTATCCCGGAAAGGGATTGAGAGGTTCCTTTTAAGGTACGCACTGTTTCAGCGAGATCTTCAAAGGTATTTGTAATATTATTTCTGGTTTCGGGATTTAGCACTTCATTAAAAGAGGTAAGCAGCGAATCGGCACTCACAATGGCCCGTTCTACTTTGATCTGTAGCGGGGTTAGTCGCTCATTCACCAGCTCCATGATACCTTCTTCAATAGCACTGGGAAGCGTGTCACCGGTTGTAGCTGTGCGGCCTTGTTCGTACTCAGGTACAACTGCAAGGGATTTCCCTCCAATAATTCCCCCACCATATATCTGGGCCAGGCTGTTTCTGGAAAATTCAAATTCAGAATCCACAGTAAAGGTCACTACAAGTAATCCTGTCTGGTCTAAAAAATCGATGTTGGTTACATGTCCAACCCTAAGGCCATTAATAGTAACGGAAGAAGAAGTAGAAAGACCTTCTACATCGGCATAAATTGCATGGAAAGTTCGGCTTGAGTCTAAGAGGTTTTGTCCTTTTAAAAAACTATATCCAAATATCAAAATTAAAATTGCCACTACGGCCAAAATACCTGTTTTAACCTCTTTAGTATATTTCAAAAGTTTAGCGTTTTTAGAATACGTACAAATTTAGAAATAAATATAGGAATGTAGGGCTATTTAGCCGGGGTTTTTAACGCCTCATTAACGGTAATCTTGTTGCCTTCCTTAAAAGCGACAACATAACTGGAAGGAAAGCCCTGAGATTTTGCCTGTTGTTGAAGTTTTTGTGCTTCGGAATAACTGGAGGTTGCTCCGTAATAATACTTGTATAATTTATCCTCTTTTTCCCGGAAGACAGGAGATAAACCTTTAAAATTTGATGATTTGGGATCTATTTTTTTAGAACTCGCTGCCAGCTGTACTTTAAAAGTAACGCTTTCATAAAGGTCAACATCAATTGCCGGAGGTACAACTTCTACCGCCAGGTCACCGGCGAGGTTTTCCAAAGTGGCTAAATTAATAGAATGGCTGTAATCTACTATAGCGGTAGTTATGGCCTCTGCCATTTTCTTTTGTCCGGCAGGACTATTTAAATATGGCCCTTCTTGTTTATTTGTTAGAAAACCAACTTCTATTAATACACTGGGCATATAGGTTTGATGGAGTACAATAAGGCCGGCCTGTTTTACTCCCCTGTTCTTCCTTTTCAGGTCATTGGTAAACTTTTTTTGAACAAAATCTGCCAGTAGTATGCTTTGATCCAGGAATTCTTCCTGTAAAATTGACATTCCAATATGTGATTCAGGCGAATTTGGGTCAAACCCGTTGTAGGTTACATCATAATCTTCTTCCAAAAATATTACCGAGTTTTCCTTTTTTGCAACCTCAAAGTTGGTTTGATTTCTATTTAATCCAAGTACAAAGGTTTCAGTTCCGTAAGCCTGAGATTGGTGAGAATTACAATGTACTGATACAAATAGATCAGCTTTTGCAGCGTTGGCAATTCTTCCACGTTGGTCTAAGGGAATGAAAACATCTTTGTCCCGGGTATAGACAACGTCAACGTTGGGGTTATTTTCAAGTTCTTTACCTATTTGAAGTACAATGTTCAAAGCGATTTCTTTTTCCTTAAATCCTCCCCCAAGATTGCCGGGATCTTTACCACCGTGACCGGCGTCAAGTACCACGACAAATTTATCGTCCTGCGCAATGGAAGTAGCGGTAAAAAGAAATGCTGAAAAAATTAATACGAAAAGTTTAAGATGGTTCGTTTTCATATATGGTTAACGGTAGGTTTAGGGAGATTATTTTAATTATTTTATTTTTTGATTCCCAAAAGGAAGCTTAAAAAATATATGTAATTTTGATTATTCAAAAAGCAAGCCAATTTACAAAAATAGCACTTAAAGCATTGCGGATAAACTCAGTTATTACTCTTTTTTTATTAGTTTTTATATTTCTGCTGCCGGGGTTTGTGTGGGCTCAGGAAATAAAAACAGAAAGCGGGGTTCGTGTAGAGGCGGCTGAAAGAGATTCGGTAGTGACTGTCATTGATTCTTTGAACCCTGCCGGGCAAATCGTGGTAAGGGATACCGTAGAAACAGATACTGTGAGGCCTCCCAGATTATTAACCGATATTGTAGAGTACGAAGCAGCAGATTATATGCGCCTTAGTCCGGGTGAAAACAGAATGTATCTTTATGATCAGGCTCAGATCATCTACGGAGAAATGGTGATCACCGCAGGACTTATTATTGTAGACAATGATAAAAATGAAGTCTATGCCTATGGTATTCCCGATTCAACCGGCGCTTATTCACAGAAGCCTATTTTTACACAAGGGCAAAATACGGTAGAACCGGATTCTATTCGGTTTAATTTCACTTCACAAAAAGCCCTGGTATACAATTCCAGAACTACGGAAGGTGCTTTCAAAGTACTGGGCGAGGTCACCAAAAGAGAAAATGACTCTGTTTACTTTATGCAGAATGTGAGATTTACCACATCTGAAAATGAAGAAGATCCGGATTATTTTTTCTTTGCCCGGCGCATTAAATTTGTTCCCAAGAAAAAGATCGTTACCGGGCTTGTCAATATGTATATAGCCGATGTTCCTACACCGCTTGGTCTTCCGTTTGGGTATTTTCCTATGACAGAAGAACAAACTTCGGGATTTATTCTGCCTTCTTTTGGGCAAACCAATCAGCAGGGATACTTTTTACAAAACGGGGGTTATTATTTTGCGATCAGTGATTATGTAGATCTTATGGTGCTCGGGGATTATTATACCAATGGGAGCTATGGGTTGAGAACAGAATCAAGTTATGCAAAGCGATACCGGTTTAGGGGAAATGTGAATCTGAGATATGAGAACAATCTCCAAAGTGAACGGGGATTCCCCGATTTTTCGCAAAGCACGAATTACAACCTGCAGTGGAACCATTCCCAGGACGCCAAGGCCAATCCATCCTCAAGGTTCTCGGCCTCTGTAAACCTTGGAAGCAGCAATTACTACCGGGAATCTGTCAATCAGGCTAATACGGCGAATGTCCTGAACAACTCTATGAGTTCTACAGTGTCATACTCTAAAACCTTTGATGGAGAACCTCAGATAAATTATAGCGTCACCGCTACCCACAGGCAAAATATCAATACACAGGAAATAGATATGACCTTACCTACTGTGCAGGCAAGTATGGGTAGGATTTTTCCATTAGCTCCCAAATTAGGAACTAAAAAAGGACTTATAGAAAATATCAATTTCCAATATAATGTAAGAGGTGAAAACCGCATTTTAACTTCAGATTCCCTTTTCTTTACTGCCGAAATGTTCAGGGATGCAAATTTTGGAGCGCAGCATAACATTCCTATTTCAACGAACTTCAAGGTCCTTAAACACTTTAGTGTAAGTGCGAGTTCCAACTACCAGGAAAGCTGGGTTTTCAGAACCTTTGAGCGAGATTTTGACCCGGTGTCAAGAAGAGTGGTCATTACAGATACCATACGTGGTTTCGATTCTTTCAGAAGCTATAATTTCAGCACAAATATTGGAACTACCATTTACGGACTGGTAAACTTTGGCGCCGATAAAAAATATCAGGCGATAAGACACGTTATGAGGCCTTCCATCTCTTATAACATCAATCCTGCATTTGATCAATATTATGATGAGATAGAAGTTATAAATGACCAGGACCCTACCCTGAACAGGTATGAAACCTATTCCAGGTTCACCGGGTCATTATACAGCCCTCCCGGCCAGATCTTTTCCAGTTCTATAGGTTTAAGTATCAGTAACAACCTGGAGGCCAAAGTCCGGGATCGGGACAGCACCGCAACCGAACCCAAGAAAGTAACTCTTTTAAATAATTTTAATGTCAGCACCTCCTATAATATGGCGCCCGATGGAGAAACTGACGCGCCAAGATTTTCACCTTTTGCCTTACGGGGTAGCGTACCCATTGTTCCCAATAAACTTGATATCAATCTTGCTGCCAACGTTGATATGTATGCATTAGATAATAATAACCGAAGGATCAATGAGTTAAACATTAGTAATGGTGGTAGCCTATTTCGATTCACCAATGCCAATGTGAGCTTTGGGTACAGTTTTTCAAGTAAGGACTTTGCCGCCGGTGGGGAGGAAGAAACAGATCAACTTGAAAATGAAACCTTTAGAAATGGCGGAAGGCCCGATGACCTCTTTGGTAAGGGAACCGATATTGACGGCACTTTTTTCGATGAGGAAGATGTTTTTGAAAATAAGGAGGAAGATGTGAATAATGAATGGTATAATTATAAGATCCCATGGGACTTCCGGGTACAATATACCATGACCTATAATAACGTGGCAAGGCAAAATGAAATATCTTCTCACTCCATCATGTTTTCCGGAGATGTGGAAATAGCCCCTAAATGGGTAATTGGAGGATCTTCAAGTTATGATATTAAAAATGCCGGCTTTGGGTTTACGCAATTGCGCTTTATGCGGGATCTGGATAGCTGGAGAATGAATTTTAGCTGGACTCCCTTTGGCCCAAGGTCTGCCTGGTATTTCTTTATTGGAATTAAATCTTCTATACTTCAGGATATTAAATATGATAAGCGAAGAATACCTGATAGAAGGCTGTAACGTAAATGGATGCAGCATTTAACAAGGGCTTGCCGGTAAGTTATATAATAAGGAATAAAATAACATCACAAAATAGAAAACAGATCTTATGAAAAAGATAATAAAAACTTCGAAGGCCCCTGCTCCAATAGGGCCTTATAATCAAGCCATCCTAAGCGGAAATATGCTTTACACATCAGGTCAAATAGCGATAAATCCCGTGACTAACGAGTTGGAAGTAGAGAACCTGGAAGACGAAACCAGATTGGTTATGGAAAATTTAAAAGCTATTTTAACTGAAGCGGGAATGACATTTGAAAATGTGATAAAGACGTCGATCTTCATTTCTGACATGAACAACTTTTCAAGGATCAATGCTGTTTACGGAGAATATTTTGATTCTGAAACCGCCCCTGCAAGAGAAACTGTAGAAGTAGCAAATCTTCCTAAATTCGTAAATATTGAAATTAGTGCTATTGCTGTGCAATAGCTTTCATGAATAATCCGGCGGTTGCGGGATTTGTAGCGATAGGAATATCGTGAACATCGCAAATACGCATCAACATAAAGATATCGGGTTCGTGAGGATGCTTATCGAGCGGGTCACGGAAGAAGATCACCATATCTACATTGCCTTCTGCTATGCGGGAGGCAATTTGCGCATCTCCTCCCAAGGGGCCCGACAGTAATTTTTCTACCGTAAATCCGGCGGTTTCGGTCTTTCTGCCGGTATTTCCTGTAGAAATTAAGTTTATATTTTTGGCCAGAAGAACTTCTCTGTTCTCATTTAGAAACTGGACCATTTCAGCTTTTTTTCCGTCGTGAGCAATAATTGCAATAGTCATAATTAAGTAGATAATATATCTGAGATCCTTAAAAGATCCTTGTTAATATTAGGTTTTGATTTTAATGCCAGTTCCAGGCTACAGGATTCGATCTGGTTATTAAGGAAACCAACCATTAGGTCTGTTTTGCCATCCAGGATAAGTTCCACGGCTTTAACACAAAGTCGGCTGGCGAGCACCCGGTCAAAGCAGGAAGGACTTCCTCCCCGTTGAATGTGCCCAAGAACGGTCACCTTGGTTTCATAATACGGCAGGTTTTTAGTGACGTATTCAGCCAGTTCAAAAACATTCTTTCCTATCTTATCTCCTTCAGAAACGATTACAATACTTGAAGTTTTGCCGGAACGACGACTTCTTTCCAATGAATCCAGTAACCGGTCAAGGCCCAGGTTTTCTTCAGGTATAAGAATTTCCTCTGCTCCTGCCCCTATTCCGCTGTTTAAGGCTATAAAACCGGCATCCCTTCCCATGACCTCCACAAAAAATAATCTATTATGAGAACTGGCTGTATCCCTTATCTTATCTATTGCCTCTACAACAGTATTTAAAGCTGTGTCGTAGCCTATAGTGTAATTAGTGCCATAAATGTCATTATCAATAGTTCCGGGAACTCCGATTATTGGAATTCCGTGTTCCTCTCTCAGGATCTTGCCTCCTCTAAAGGTTCCATCCCCTCCAATCAAAACCATGGCATCTATTTCAGCCTTTTTTAAATTATCTGCTGCTTTTTGCCTTCCTTCTACCGTAAGAAATTCTTTAGATCTAGCCGACTTTAAAATGGTCCCTCCCCTGGAAATAATATTGCGTACACTGCGCGCATTGAGTTCTTCATATTCTCCTTCGATCATTCCCTGAAAACCTCTGTAAAAACCTACACAACCCACGTGATAATATGCACAGGACCTAACAACTGCTCTAATAGCTGCATTCATTCCCGGAGAATCACCTCCTGATGTCATTACACCTATTCGCTTTATGTTTTTTGCCATTTAAGAAAATTATTGTTTAAAATTACAAAGTTATATCCAATATAGAACGGGGATAGAATTATTTAATCAAAACTTAATGAGAAAGAATTGTTTATTCATCGGGGAACCGGACAT
The DNA here is from genome assembly GCA_024635655.1 of Gillisia sp. Classification (GTDB taxonomy): domain Bacteria; phylum Bacteroidota; class Bacteroidia; order Flavobacteriales; family Flavobacteriaceae; genus Gillisia. The sequence goes on from JAGXIL010000034.1 coordinate 99,060, forward strand.
AAGCGGGGGCTGCAGATTTAGCAGAATTGTCTTCCTCTTCTTCTTCCCGAGATTTGGCGATTTCCTCATTCATGATCTTGGCAATTAGCTCTTTGAAGGTGTCAAAATCTACCGAGTAATTTAAACCTATTCCCTGGGTAAAACCTATTTCTTCCCCAATGAACTGGATATTGTTTTCGCGGTTAAAAACCTTTGCCCTCAAAGATCCATCCTCATTGAGTAAGAACTGGATCTCTACATCTCCTACGATCACAGATTCTGTTACTCCGCCAACAGGAACCCCTACAGCTCCATTGATCAAAACCCTGTCACTTATCTGGGTACTTAAAGTTAATCCAAATCTATCTACCGTTTGCTGGTCTGGAGTACGATCTCCCTGCACATAATTCACCCCTACCTGGAATTTACCGTCCTCATCGGCAAATATATCATTCACCAGGCTTGATGCTCTTTCTACCAGGTTTCCTGTAATGGCATTCTGGCCAATGGCAAATTCGCTGTAGAAAGATCCCTGAGTTACCAGGAACAGGGCCTGAAGTTCCCTGCTGGCCCTGTCATTCATTCGGTATTCCAACTCTGAACGCACTACACTACTGGCATTTGGAAATTGCACATCAAAGGTGATATCCGGTTGTACGATCTGGCCTTGTAACAGGATCACAACCTCCACCGGTATTTTCCGGTTAAGAGATGGGTTTTCCAGCAATACTGCCGGATTGGCTTCTACAGTGTAAACTGCACTCACGTCAAGATCTGCCTGGGTAGGGCTTCCGTCCCAGTTAATGCTTCCTCCCGATTGTACACGGAAAACTTTTTGGACCAAACCGGCATATTTAAAATTATACACCCCTTCGTAAACCACGAAATCCCCCCACATATTAAATTTTCCGTTGGTGTTGATCTCAATAAGCATACTTCCTGCTCCTCTTCCGCGCAAGCTACTTCCGCTGGTTTGGTCTACTACTACCTCTACTTCAGCATCATTGGTAATATCCAGGTCAAAATTAAGAGTAAGGCCTTTTACCTCCTGAAGAACGATCTCCTGCCCCGCCCGCCTGGAAGCTTTTTCTTCCGGACTTAAAAAATGTATATAGGAGTTATCCCCAACAGATTCCGCATCATTTAACGGGATCTTAAATATGGTTCCTTTGGCTGTTGATGCATTTACGTCAATGACCAATTCATCTGTGGGCCCCTTTATAGTTGCACGGCCATCAATAAAGGCGGTTCCGTAATAAAGGGCATCTACTTCGGCTTCAGTATTGAGCACCAGCATTCTGTCACTGCTTATATCCAGGTCTAAAAACCATTGCTGAAAATTCCGGTGGGAGATATTCCCGTCGATCATTCCCCTGGTTCTGTGCCTTATATCGAGAATTTCAACATCATTAAAAATAAATTGCTGCGCAGTAAGGTCTACGACAGCGGTATTGTTCATGTTATAATCTATATTGAGGTATGGGATCCTGAACCCTGCATCTTCCATCATGATCTGCCCGGTAATATCAGGATTTCGGTAATCTCCCGTGACTTTTGCATCCCCGGAAGCATAACCTCTTATATTGTCAATGGCCTCTCCTCCCAGAGGGCTAAAGGCTTCTAAATTCACATTTTGGAGGTTGACATCAAGATCAATACTGGGGTTGTTACCGGCATTGATAGTCCCCACTGCGCTTAAGGATTCAAAACCTTTGCGGGCCAGGGTGGCATCAACGTTATACGAAGTTAGATTATTATTTCCCTCTACATCAATACTCAAATTCCCCATGGCAACATCATTTAAGACCAGGTCATCTACTGTGAGGGAGGTATTCGGAAAAAATGCACCCTCCTCCTGTAATAGCTGTAGCCTTCCGTTCATGATCCCACTCATATCCAGGCTGTCAATATCGGGAGTGATCTTACCAATATCAACATCTTCAAATTCCATCCTGAAATTTTTATAGGTAGAATCCCTCATCTCCCCACTCAATCTTATGTTCTCCCCCCTGTGGCTCAGGACCAGGGAATCAACCATAATTTCCCTGAAGTTATTAGAGAACACGATCTTATTGCTTCTGTTGCTATTTTCATTAAGGAACCATACGTTCTCCTTAAATTTCACATCACTCCGCTGAATACCAACTACAGATTTATTTTCTTCGTTGATCGTATGGTATAGATTGAGATTGAAAACATCATCATTGTTATTACCTCCCTGAAATTCAGACCGAATAAATAAAGTATCCCTAAGCGTTACATTGATTAAACTGAATTCTGAGAAATTGTAAAAATTGGTGGAGACACTATCTGCTTCCACAAAAGTGTTGTACAGCGGATTGGTGTTATCTACCTGAAGATTGATATCTTCCATCATATTGCCAAAAGCCTCAATCTTTGGAGAGCGGAAGGTCAAACGAAATTCAGATTCGTCAGATTCAACTCTTCCCCTTATGAAAGTATTTGGGGCAAGTGTAACCTCGGGATAAAAAACTTCTACGATCTTGTTGTAGATGTCAAAATCAAACTCCATATATTGATTGGTAGTGATAACATTAGGCCTGTAATTGGTATAAATACTACCCAACGAGTTTTCGATGAGAGCTCCAATTTCAGCGATCTTAAAATTTCCGGTTACCTGCCCGTCCAGGACATCCGGGGAGTTGACAGCAATGGTTCGGGTTCCTTCCTCATCAAAACTGGAGATCACACTTAGATCATCGAAATAATACAGATCATTTTGATTTTGGTAAGTGGTATTGACAAGGTAAATGTTCCCCGCCATATCTTCAAGATCATTACCCTGCATATTTAAAATAACGTCTCCTTTTAAAATGGAAATGGAATCGCGTGAAATAAAATTCAGTTCATTTAAATTGGCATAACCAATTGAAGCTTCAAAATCATATTTATTCTCAGCGGTAGATACATCAACAAGGCCATTAAATTCCAATTGCAAATTAGGATCCTGAGAGACCAGGTTTCCGTTAAAAATAGAATTCCGAACATTACCCATCACCAGTACATTGGAATACTGGTAGTTGTTATAAGTTATTTTTGAGATCCTTCCCCTCACCTGGGTGTTCAAACTTTCTGGAGTAAAACCTTTTCCGTCTACAAATAAATTAAAACTTGTTTTTCCCACATCATTATTGTCTAGCAGGCGGCCCAAATTAAAATTGTTGATCACTACATTACCTTTATAGGTAGTAGCTTCCGTGTTGGTAAAGTTATTCAGCACAACATCTGCTTTTGCAGTACCCAACTGGGTAGTGATAAAAACATTTGCTGCCAAAGATTGTGTGGTTAGTTTGGTCCTTCCCCTAAGTTGTAAATTTCCGAAATCGCGTAAGGTAATTGGCAAGGTAGTGCCTAAAGTGGTTGGGAGGAAGTTGACCAGGTCATAGTAATTGGTAGAAAGACGATCAAAATCGCCGGTCATTTTAAAACCTTGCATCTCTTCAGTAAATGCTCCTTCAATCCTTACAGAGCCATTCATAATCGTCCTGTCCATCCCGGAAAGGCGAAGATCCTCTAAAACAAAATCGTTAAGCGTTCCCTGTATATCACTATTAATGGTAAGAATTTGATCGTCTCCAAAAGGTTCATAAAAAAGCTGAAGATCATTTGTAGAGATAAAGGAATTCTCGAAATTCCCGGTTATTTCCACCTTATTGAGAAAATCTGCAAAATCTGAAACTACATAAACCAGGTCAATATTGGCATCAATAAAAGAATGAGGAGTTTCCAGGGTAAGCCCTTCCAGGATCATTTGGGTGGGGCTGTAAGAAAACTGGGTCTTTAGGTGAACGATATCGAGTCCTCTTCCTTCTTTTGCGGAAAGGGTATTTATTTTAACTGAAAGCTGGTCGTTGATCACTTGAAGATCCTCACCCAGAAAACTTAGATCTTCCAGAACAACAATTTCCGGAACCTCCTGATTTTCATCTACATAACTGTAATACCCATTGGTGATATAAATGTCACTTACAAGCAATTCAAAATTCTGCTTCTCTCCTGTAGGTTCTGTTCGCAGCTTTTCCAGTAAAATACTAAGGTTGTCTGATTCCTCTCCTTCATAGCGTTTCATATTCATGGTAAACCCTTCTGCAGTAGTGTTTCCAAGATCGGGGGTATTTGCTAAAAGATTACGCACACTAAGAAGCGAAGTTCTTAATTCACTAAGGTGCAAAAGTGTATCCTGGTGATGATCTTCCACGTAGACCTCGTTGAGTTTGATCTTTCCGAAGTAAGAAAAACTCACCCTGCCCACAGATACGTTTACATCAGAATTCTTCCTTATTGAATCTGTTAACCTTTTGGCTACCGAAGTTTGAACAGCAGGAATGGAAAATATGATCAATATCAAGATGAAAAACAGGAGTATTCCTACTACTGTTCTAATTAGTATTTTCCCGAATTTTTTGATATGTTTTTATATTATAACTTTGTGAATTCTATTAACTAAAATTATGCCTCTTATAACATAATGACAATTCCCGGTGATATTTATATACTTGCAATAGAATCTTCCTGTGACGACACATCAGCTGCTGTTTTGCACAACGATAAATTACTGTCTAATATTGTTGCTACCCAGGAGGTTCACACAAAATATGGCGGGGTGGTCCCGGAACTTGCCTCCAGGGCCCACCAGCAAAATATAGTTCCGGTAATTCATCAGGCGATTGCTGAGGCAAATATCGACAAAAAAGATGTATCTGCAATTGCTTTTACAAAAGGACCCGGACTCATGGGTTCGCTGCTGGTAGGAACTTCCTTTGCAAAATCCCTTTCTATGGGGTTGAATATTCCCCTTATTGAGGTAAACCATATGCAGGCTCATATCCTGGCTCACTTTATTGATGAAGAAAACTATCCTAAACCTACCTTTCCATTCCTGGCTTTGACAATAAGTGGCGGCCATACCCAAATTGTGAAAGTTTCCAACTACTTTGAGATGGAGGTGATTGGTCAAACTATAGATGACGCGGTGGGAGAGGCTTTTGACAAGAGCGCAAAGATCCTTGGTTTTCCCTATCCGGGAGGTCCTTTGATCGATAAGCACGCTAAGCTGGGAAATCCTAAGGCCTTTAAATTCACCAAACCCAAAGTTAGTGGCCTGGATTTTAGCTTTAGTGGATTGAAAACGGGAGTGCTTTATTTTATTCATAAGGAAGTAAAAGCAAACACAAATTTTATTGAAGAAAATAAAAATGATATCTGTGCCTCTATACAGTTTACCATTGTTGAAATCCTGATGGACAACCTGAAAAAGGCCGTAAAACAAACCGGAATAAAAGAAATAGCTATTGGCGGCGGAGTTTCTGCCAACAGCGGTATCAGGACAAGGCTTAAGGATGCTGAAAAGAAATACGGCTGGAAAACCTATATCCCCAAATTTGAATATACTACAGATAATGCGGCGATGATAGGAATTGTTGGCTACTATAAATACCTGCAGGAAGAATTTACAGATCTATCAGTTACTGCACAGCCACGTTATAAAATTTAAGCAATGCAATTATTCTATCATCCTGATATTTTAGAAAGTGATGTACAGATCGTTTTTCCCAAAGAAGAAAGCCGGCATATTGTGAAGGTTCTTCGGAAAAAAGAAGGAGACCTGCTGAATGTTACTAACGGAAAGGGATATTTATTTAAAACAGAAATTCTAAACATCTCTGCTCAACAATGCCTGGCGAAAGTCCGGGAAGTGGAAGCCGAAGCTGCACCTGCTTATTATTTACATCTTGCCGTAGCCCCAACCAAGATGAATGACAGGTATGAATGGTTCCTCGAAAAGGCTACAGAAATTGGAGTTCGGGAGATCACCCCCGTAATCTGTGACCACAGTGAACGCAAGGTTGTAAAACCTGAAAGGTATGAGAGAGTACTGCAAAGTGCAATGAAACAATCACTTCATCTAAGTAAGCCTAAATTAAATGATACCAGTGATTTAAAAGATTTTTTGTCTATTGAATTACCTGGCAGAAAATACATAGCTCATTGTGTAGAAGCTGAAGAAAAGCGGTCTCTTAAAAATCAGATGCAACCCGGGGAAAGGTCCACTATTCTGATTGGTCCTGAAGGGGATTTTTCTTCTGAAGAAATAGAACTGGCTTTAAAAAATAACTGGATCCCGGTGAGCTTGGGGAACAGCAGGCTGCGAACAGAAACAGCTGCAATTGTTGCTTGTCATACTGCTGCTTTAATAAATGAAGATTAGCTTTTCATAGAGTCAACCGTTAGTTTTTAGGTAATGGAGAAACTTCAGAACCTGAAATATTTGATATCTTTATAGCGTTATATTTTTTGATTGTAATTAACAATGAATTACCTCCTATCTTTTATTCTATTCCTGTGCATAACCGCCATAGTTTCAGCCCAGGAAATTGCGGTGCTAAAATATCAGGGCGGTGGTGACTGGTACTCCAACCCTACCTCCCTTCCCAATCTCATTAAATTTTGCAATGAGAATATCAATACGGTCATAGCTACAAAACCTCAAACGGTAACTCCGGGAAGCACAGATATTTTTCAGTTTCCCCTGGTTCATATGACCGGGCACGGGAATGTTTACTTTAGTGCAGAGGAGGCCGAGAATTTACGGAACTACCTGCTTAGCGGCGGGTTTCTTCACGTAGATGATAATTATGGTATGGAACCCTACTTCAGAAAAGAGATCAAAAAAGTATTCCCCGATAAAGAGCTGCAGGAAATTCCTGCCACCCACCCTATTTTCAGTTCTGCATACCCTTTTCCGAATGGATTGCCGAAGATCCATGAACACGGCGGCCTACCGCCCCAGGCTTTTGGAATATTTGAGAATGACAGATTGTTATTGCTTTTTACATTTGAGAGTGATCTGGGGAATGGCTGGGAAGATCCCGCCGTTCATAACGATCCGCCGGAGGTTCGCAGCAAAGCTTTGCAAATGGGCGCCAACATTGTCAAATACGCTTTTGAACATTGAGCGACCAGTTAACCCATACACAGCGATTTTTCCCCATTAAAAAATTCCGGATTGTTTTACTTACAGATAATCTTATGGGAGATGCCAATATTGGAAGCTTGTTCCGACTTGCAGACGCCTTCAATATTGAAAAAATTATCTTAACCGGAACACCTGTGAACCTCAATAATAGCCGACTTAAAAGAACGGCGAGGGCAACAATAGTCAATATTGAAAATGAATTCTTTGAAAATGCTTTGGAAGCGTTAAATTTTTATAAAAATAAAGGTTATAAACCTTTGGCTTTGGAGATTACTGAAGATAGTTTTTCAATGGCAGATATGAACTTCGAAAACGAACAAAAAATATTGTTGGTCGCTGGAAATGAACGAAATGGAATTTCAAAAGCCCTTTTAGATCGTATAGAAATTAAAGTGCATATAGATATGTTTGGCCGCAATAGTAGTATGAATGTGGCACAGGCTACCGGTATAGCTTTATATGAAATTACAAAAACCCTTCCTTCAATTCAGTAGAAATAATATCTTTACACGGTGAATGCTAAATCCTTTTCTTACGGAATCCTGCGTGCGGTAGGTATCATGCTGGGTATTTTCCTGCTGCTGTACTTCCTTTACCAGATACAGTCCGTGCTTGTTTATATTGCAGTTGCGGGTGTCATTTCCCTTATTGGAAGGCCTATAGTGATCTTCTTAAGATCCAGATTTCACCTGCCTAATCAAATAGCGGTTATTATCGTTTTGCTGCTGGTTCTCTCTGTTTTTATAGGAATAATTCTTGTATTTGTGCCTATTGTCATAGAACAGAGTTATCACCTGGGCAGAATTGATGTTGAGGCCTTTAAGGAAGATATTTACACTATGAATGAGCAGATCAACGCCTACCTGGGGGTTGAAAACATCAATATTTTGGAGAGCCTGCAAAATAGCGAAGTAGCACAAAGCATGGATGTTAATATCATTCCCAAGTTTCTGAACAGCGTTTTCGGGATTCTTGGTGCTGCTCTTATAGCTGTTTTCTCTATTATTTTTATCTCTTTCTTTCTTTTAAAGGATAGTAAGTTGATGCTCAACAGTATCCTTGTATTTGCCAACAAAGGAGAAGAAGATAAATTTCAGAGAGTATTTAATAAGATAAAGATCTTATTATCCAGATATTTTGTGGGACTAACCCTGCAGGTAACGGTACTTTTTATTCTATACCTGTTACTACTGACTATTTTTGAGATCAATAATCCAATTGCCATCGCTTTTATTTGTGCGATCTTAAACCTTGTGCCTTACCTTGGGCCAATTTTCGCAGGTATTTTAATGATCCTGTTCGTAATCTCCAGTAATTTAGGAGCAGATTTTCAGACGATCATCTTACCCAAGCTTATTTATGTGATGATGGGGTATTCCATAGCCCAACTTATTGATAATTTAATAAGTCAGCCCCTAATATTTGGTGCCAGTGTGCGCTCACATCCGCTGGAAATATTCCTGGTGATCCTTATTGCGGGCCTTATGTTCGGGATCATAGGAATGGTTGTGGCTGTACCGTTTTATACAGCCCTAAAGGTTATTGCCAAAGAATCTCTAAGTGAATACAAGATCGTGAAAAGGCTAACCCGCGATCTCTAAAACCACCAGGCTTGAATAAAGCGATCTTACATCCGGAAGTTCAGGAATTCATAAGGAAAAACCTTCAAACTAATTTATCCAAACTTATTTTAAAAGGAAGTGATTTTCCCGATGTCACTATTCAGGAAATTGCCAACCAAATCTCAGGTTTACAGAAGGCAAAACAAAAGTTACCATCCTGGTACGCTGCGGAAGGTGTTGTCTTTCCACCAAATATTAACCTGGAGCAAACCTCTTCAGAAATTACAGCAAATTATAAAGCTTCCCTGGTTTCAGGAGACCAATTGATCGATGTCACGGGCGGATTTGGAATAGACACTTTCTTTTTTGCTGAAAAAATGAACACGGTGATCCATTGCGAAATTAATTCCGGACTATCTGACATTGCCAACCATAATTTTAATACCCTTGGTAGATCCAACATAGAAACTTTTAGCGGAGACGGTATTGAGTTTTTACGATCTACAGATCAAAATTTTGACTGGATCTATCTCGATCCTGCAAGAAGGGATGATTATGGCGGGAAAGTATTCTTATTGGAGCAGTGCACCCCGAATGTACCGGAACATCTTAAGCTGTTATTCAGTAAGGCAGATCATATCCTTATCAAGACTTCTCCTCTTCTGGACCTCACGGCAGGAATAAAAGAACTGGGAAAGGTTGAAGAGATCCATATAGTTTCTGTCAATAATGAAGTTAAAGAATTGCTGTGGGTAATGCACAAAAGGGAATTGTCGAAACCTGTTATTAAAACGGTAAATATTCTGCAATCTGATATCCAAAGATTTGAAGGTCTTTTTGACGGAAATGCTCCGGAAGCCCCTTTAAGCCTCCCAAAAAAGTATCTATATGAACCCAACCCTGCGGTGATGAAAAGCGGACTTTTCGCAGAAGTCTCGCAGCAGACAGGAACTTTTAAACTACATACTAATTCGCACCTCTACACCAGTGAAGCATTGACAGATTTCCCTGGCCGCAGATTTGAGATCTTACAAGAACTTCCCTACTCTAAAAAACTTATAAAAAAAGAACTTACTTTTAAGAAAGCCAACGTTACAACCAGGAATTTCCCGAAGCCTGTAGAAGTGATCAGGAAAGAACTAAAACTGGCAGATGGCGGGGATCATTATCTTTTTTTTACCACTAATCTCCAAAATGAAAAGATAGTTTTGATCTGCAGAAAAATTCAAAGAGATCACCTGTTATCCCTGAATAGCTGAGGCTTTCGGCTATCTTTCGGAAATCTCAGCGATTCAATCTCCTCCAGGCTTACCACCTCGATTTCGGGAGTTACCTGCAATTTTGATTTGAACAAACCGGAAAGTGTATCCAGATGTTTTAAAGCACTATCACCCGAGATCTTGACAGTTACCGCGTCAGTCCCCAGATCATTCCTACGGGCCAGGATCACAAATGCTTCTATACCTTCAAAATTGTTGAGTACCTCTATGATACTTTGCGGATACAGGCTTGTGCCTTTTAATTTAAGCATTTGCTTTTTCCTTCCCACCACAGGACTCAATCTAAGCGTGTTCCTTCCGCAGCTACAGGGTTCATCAGTGTAGGTAAGCATATCTCCGGTAGCATATCTTAGCAAAGGCATAGTTTCGGCCTGTAAAGTGGTTATAACCAGTTCGCCTATTTCTCCCGGCAGCACGTGGTTTCCTTCCTGGTCCAGGATCTCAGTATAGATCAATTCAGGTTGCAGGTGATTCCCTTTATGGACTTTGCATTCAGTAAAGGCGGTGGCCATTTCGGTAGAGGCATAAGTAGAATAGAGCTCGATATCCCATAGCTCTTTCAGCCTGCTTCCCAAAGTATTTAATTTGTAATCTACTGTCCTTACAGGTTCCCCTATACAAATGGCTGCTTTGACAGAGGAGCTTTTAAAATCAATGTTATTTTCTTCTGCATATTCTACCATTTTAAGTAAAAATGAAGGAACGGCTACCAAATATTTTGGTTTGAATCTTTCGATGGAATCCCATTGTAATTGTGGTAATCCGCTGCCGGTTCGCACAATTCCTGCACCCAATCTCCTTAAACCTAAAAAATAAGCAAGGCCCGCCATAAATCTACGGTCCAGGGTGGTAGTAATTTGAATGACATCTGATTTCTTTACTCCCGCCAGCTTAAAAGATTCCAATTCATTAGTGGTAAGTCGTTCCAGGTCTGCTTCATTCAAGGTCATACTTACAGGCTTTCCCAGCGTTCCTGAAGTGGTAACATGATCAATAATATCCTCTTTCGGAATACAAATAAAATCATCGTTATATTGCTGAAGATCCTCTTTGGTGGTAACAGGAAATTTTTTAAAATCCTCATAAGTTTTCACAGCTGTGATATCCAGCTTCAGCTTTTTGAATAACATTTTGTAACGCGGGGAATGCGATTGCAGATACAGCAGCTGTTTTTTCAGCTGTAGCCATTGGATCTTTTGAATATCAGATAAAGGTGCGGAATCCAGCTTGTACATACTTATATTTTTCTATAGCTTTTCCTGATCATTTTTTCCAGCCATTTTTCGTCGGGCAAGGTGGTTACCTCCCTTTTAAGTGCCTGTTTAAAATAGATCACAGCCTTTTTGTAATTTTTCTGACTATAATAATACTCTCCCGCCTGCGAGTAGGCTTTCCAGTAGTTTGGATTAAGCTGCGTGAGACGCTTAAGATCTTCTTCCTGTACTGGTTTACCCGCAGCAAAAGCTTCAGATAATTTTTCACTTAATCTACGGTATTCCCTGTAATTCTCAAATTTTTCAGTCTTTAGAAAATTATCCTCGGGAATAGTTTCTTCCAGGGAAGCAACACTTTCCCTGGTGTTTCCGGATGCAAACTTTCTAAATGCTTTCTTCAGGTCGTAGGCTACAAAAGCCCCTAACTGATACGGATTGGCAGAGATCCAAACTTTTCGCTCCTCGGGCTTAAAAATAATTCCATGGTGCGCGAGCAACTGATTAATTGCCTTTTCATTTCCCAATCCAAGATTCGCACCTTCCAGGCCTTCTTTATTCCGAAGGATCTCTGCAGCTTTGAAAGGAGTAAGCGCATCATTTCGGTTGAGAAGTTCCTGCATGAGTTCAAACCTGTATTCGGTATGGCTTTCCTTCCGGGACTGTAGATTTCTTTTATTGCTGCTGAAAGCATCACTTTGAAAGTGATTGCTGCAAATCAACTGATCGGAATTTTCAACCTCGTAAACCCCAAGGTTTCCGGGAGACATTTCAATTAAGATTGCTTTTTTCTCCACGGCACTTCCAATCATAAGTGCCTCGGAAACAAAAACTTCCCTTTTCTCAGCAATCTCTATTGCTTCCTCAGTTGTAGCTGCGTATTGAAGAATCTCCCGGGCCACCAGGGAAATTGGCGTTTTAGCAACCAGAGGGATCTTAGATTTCCCGGCATTAATGGTAACGCTAAGGCCTTTTTCATTCATTCCGCTTACCACCCCGATCATTCCGCCCCAGGTGTACATCATAAATTTATGACCTTTATCGGGATTGATGAAAGCGACTATTTTTTCTTCAGCAAATTCATCTCCCACATAAAAATCAAAGTTGCGGCCTAAAAGGAGTTTTCCATCAGCGGTCTTTGAATCCCAGGCGGCAAAGGAGGTGCAGCCCACCAGCATGAGGTCCTGCAGGGCGTGGCCAATATCGTGAGCCCCGTGGAGGTATAAGGCGCGTACGTATGCAGGGGCAAAGGAGTTGTACTGCGATAGCGCAAACCTTGATACTCCGTAAATTTCGGCTTTATATTCTTCAGGAACGTGAAGGTGCATTTTGCGGTTGAAAAAAGTAACGGCTTTTCTAAGAAAATTCTGATATCCTACCGAGGGAACGAGAGTTTCGATCTTCCCCATGATCGCCCGTTCCTGTTTGTGCATCAACTCCCGGGTAAGGCTTCCTGTTGCAAGGCCCCGTTCTAAAGCATTTCCTTCTACATATAATTCCCAGATCCCGAATTCGTTTTTGGAGAGGGAATTGTTCCCAAGGCTGTAGAGACTGTCGTTATGCTTCACCCGAAGCACATCAATCTCTTCAATTCCCGAAACATCAGGACGAACTTTAAGGCTCTGCTTAACTCCGCATGAAGTGGATAACAGGCATATCAATATTATGTAAAAACCGTGCAGTTTCATTTTTTGTTTGAATACCTGTTATTCTATTTTTTGCAGTAGTACAACGTCATTTTGCCTGTATTTTATTTCAAAATTAAGGTCAATGATCCAGCGGTAGGAATATTCCGGATCTAAAATTATCACTTTTTGAGCCCTCCTCCTTATCAGCTTTTTGACCTCTTCTTCAGTCTTTGCTTGTGGGGCTTTAGAAAGAATGAACACATTGTAGACTTTGTCTTCTGGCAATTCCTGCAGGAATTGAAGATTTGGAGAAGTGGCTGAAAAAGTATTTAAGGCAGTTTCTAAAATAACAGGATCCTGCTCAACTCCTGTTATTTTAATTCCGGGAATCTTATAATTCAAATAGATCTCCAGAAGGCCGTATTCTGAAGGATAATGTAGTACCCGATCATCTTCATTAAGAAAATCAGCTACTTTTAAAAAGTGCTCTTTTTCTGATTCAAATTCCCTTTTAATCTTCGGAAAGATCTGTTTATATCTGTAGTTGTCATAAACCAGCCGTTTAAAGTATAATCTGTCCCCGCCGGTGGTATATTTTGTCGGGTTAAAAAAGCTCTTAAAACTAAATGGGCCTTTTCCCCCTGTCTTTCGGTTGATAAAAAGCACCTGAAAAATATATCCCTGAAGGACAAAAGCAACCATAACTGCCGTTAGCACCCCAATTATGGAAACTATAGAAATAGATCTAAGGGCAGGATGCTCAGCAAAAAATAATACACCAATACCCAGTAAAGTGGTTAATACCGAAAGCAGAATGGATGTGCGATAAGTCTTTACGACCCTCTTCCCGGTTTCAAATTCTTTTAAAAAGGCATTAGTAATAAAGATGCTGTAATCCAGTCCCAAACCAAAAATAAAGGTGGAAATGATGATGTTCAGGATATTGAATTTAATATTCAGGACAGCGAATATGCCAAGGGTTATTATCCAGGTTATTCCTATTGGTATTAAGGTAAGCAGGGTTAACTCCAGCGACCTGTAGAAAAGGATCAGTACAAGGAAAACTGCAATAATTGAAAAACCTATTAACCGGTTAAACTCATCTTTCAAATTTCCTAAAAAACCTTCGTTGATTTGCTGACGGTCAATAATGATCACGTTCTCCTCATCCTGAAATTCCTTAACCAAAGATTCCAATTTCTCCGGCTCTACATTTATAGAAGTAGTAACTGTAGCAAAATTTTCTCCTGAAGTGATAAAATCATCGAGATATAAGGTAGAGGTATTCCTGTAATCCTCAAGGTAAAGCGGATCAAAATCCTTTTCCAAAAGCTCATAAAAGGATTGGAAACTTTGAGGTTTGAATCCGTAGGCACTGGATTCCGCTATCAATGTTTGCTGCACCTGTTCCTTTTTTTCTGAGGTCCAGAATTCCTGCCACTGTTCAATTCTTTGGAGCTGGGTAATTGTAGAGAGGACTACTCCCCCAATGCTGCTGAAGGTATTAATTTCTCCCTGATCTTCAAGCTGGTTTAATTCGCGGTAGAGGTTGTTGTTCTGCTCCAGGGCTTCATCAACAGAATTTCCATAAGAGACCAGGTAAATAGATTTAGCCGCCCTTCCCGCTATTTCCTGAACCCTTTCTTCTTTCTCTGTAATCTCCTCAGGCTGATAATTCAGGTTTGAGAGGTCATTGGTAAATCCTACATCTGTGAATAAGAATAATCCTGCTGAAAATAGTATAAATACAAGAACTACCAGGGGTGTTTTTTTATGAAACTCAACAGAAGCAATGGAGTCAATAAAAGTGGGATTTTCAGTTTCTGTTTCAGGTACATTATAGAGTAATGGAATTAGGATTAGAGCAAAAACTGACGCAACCACCACACTTATAGCGGCAAATATGCCAAGATCATTCAGCGCCTCACTTTTGAGGAACAGCAAACAGAGAAAAGCAATAGCTGTTGTAATACTGCTCATCAATACCGGTTTTGTCACCTCCCTGTAAAGTTTTTTGATGTTGTTCTTATTTTTATAATGGGTAAGGATGTGCAATGAATAATCTAAACTTATTCCTAACAGAACAGCCCCTATCCCGAGGGATATAGCCGAAATACTACCTTTAAGAAGATACAGGAAGGCGATGGCTGTAAGTCCGCCAATGATGCTCGGAAGGAAGATCAGAAGGGGAACATAGATCTTACGGTAGTAAAAAATAAGGAGTAGCAGCAAAATTCCACCGGCAATTCCCAGGGTGAACCTAATATCGTTTTTTATCTGATTTGCATTAGCTATGGCATATCGAACTCCCCCAAAGAAATCTCCCTGTACCCCGGGAAATTCAGCGTTAAGGTTATTCTGGATATTTTCAAGAGTGGTGACAAAGTTTTCGTTTTGGTCTGTTTCAGAGGCAGGTAATGTAGGGGAAATAAATAACAGAACGTGTTGCCTGTTTTTAGTCATTAAAAAGTTGTCGTACAACTCAAAATCATCTCCCACCTGAAGTTCTTCGAGTTTTTGTAACCCTATTGTGCTAAGGGATAAGGGATCTTTAAACAGAAATTCTTTGGTAACAAGTCCCGTGGGCGAAATAAGGTTCTTATAATTTTCCTGCATCCTCTCCTGAATCTCCTCCTGGCCCAATCGTTCCTGAATTTGGGCATAATCATCTTCATTTAAAAACAAGGGAAGGTTTTGATAAATAAAATTATAGATCTCCCTTATGCCCTCTTCGGGAACTTTTCCCTGAACATCATTTATATATTCGGGAAGTTGAAGGTTGACAGAATCAAGGAATTGCTGGGCATACAGCGTTAATTCATCAGGATTTGGTTCTCCTGAAGTGGAAGAAATGGTGACAATGATCTTATCTGAAAATTCGGTATTTTCCAAAACCCGCATCAGCACGTCCTGGCGTTCTCCGGCGGGAATGAGATTGGAAATATCTTCTTCAAGCCTGATTTGTGAGGCAAGATATCCAACAATCCCAATAAATAAAACCAGCACAAGTATGGCGGGGGTTTTCTTCTTATGAATTAGGTGATGGAGTTTAAACATTTAGGGTTTTACAACCTGCTTTTGGTTATTCACCGAAAATAAGAAATAAAAGACAATCCACAGTATTAATGCGGCGATTCCTGCAAGGGCAAAACTTCCCAGGATGTACTGCCCCAGACCTTGCAAGACTTCTGCCCCGGAATCAAAATCATTTAACTGAAGCTCCCAGTCTACTCCATTTCCAACGAGCAAAGAACCCATTTGATAGCTGGCGTAGATTATAACCGGAATAAGCGGAGGAATACTGATATTTGAAAATATAAAGGCGATCACTTTATTTAACCGGAAAATTGCAGCCAGTAAAAAAACCAGGAGGGTGTGAAAACCCCAAAAGGGTGACATGCCCACAAAAACTCCAAGAGCAACAGCTGCTGCCTTTTTATGGGCAGGCTCAGTGCTTATAAGGATATCTTCACTCCAGAACCGTTTAAATCCTTTGTCTCTGAACTGCCGGTACTTATCGCGGGGATGAATATAAAAGAAGCTTACAAGTACGAACCACATGTATAATAGTACAATCCTGGTGATGTCCCAAAAGGGCCTGAAATGTGTAACCCTGTTCTCTTCGTATAATACCTTGATTGGAATATTTTTTACTTCAACTCCCCGCCAGGATGCCTTAACAAGGATCTCTATCTCATACTCAAATTTATTAGTATAAAGTTTAATGGGATTCACCACGTGAAGAGGATAAAGCCTGTACCCACTCTGGGTATCTGATAATTGTAAACCTGTAACTACCAGGAACCAGAAACTTGAAAATTTATTCCCCAAGCTTGATTTTCCGGGAATTCCATCCCTACCCATATTTCTGTCCCCTACCAACAAAATTTCGGGATCATCGGCTTTTTTTTCCTCGAGTTCGTTAAGGAAAACCCCTAGATCATCAGGATAATGCTGTCCATCTGAATCTATGGTAATAGCATAATCATATCCCAGATCTGCTGCTACTTTAAAACCGTAGTCCAGCGCTGCTCCTTTGCCACGATTTTCAGGGAAATGTTTTATTTCGAGATGGGTGAAGTTTTCGAGAATGGCACGAGTAGAATCTGTGGATCCATCATTTACTACCACTATATTTTTAGTATACAATTGCAGGTCCTGCAGTACACTGGGTAGGCTTTTTTGATTGTTGTAAGTGGGTACCAGAATACAGCAATTAAGGCTTTCAAATCTGGATTGGTATATAGGTGAGTTATTCAAACCTGCTCGTATTTATAGATAAAGGTAAATTTAATATCCTATTCAATTTTCCTGATGAGGGGTTTGGAAAAATTATTTTATAATTCTATATACCGCATTGATCTTTAAGGCAATAGCGTTTTTATGTTCAGCTATTCCTTTAAGCACCACAGTATCAGGATTAACATCAATTGTGGAAAAGATCTTAAAATTCTCATCTTCATTGGGGTCAACAACCGCGGTAAATTTTACATTGGAAGCTTTTTCCAGTTGAAGGCTGAAGGAGGAAAGCCTTTCAGCTTCTTCCTTGAATAATTGCATTAAAATAACTCCGGGGGTGACAGGGCGGTTTGGAAAATGCCCCTGGTATAGATGATGGTGTTTATTGATCTTTATTTCAGTACAACAATCAGGGCCATTTCTCACTGAACTTCCAACCGAATAAAAATCTTTTAAAAGCATCACATTCTAGATTAGAGGGTACTAAAGTAGAGAGAAATTTAAAGTAACGGGCAATAAATTATCATTTTTTCAATGTTGAAATACTGAATCCTTCAGATCATTGTTCAATTTAATATTGCTGAATTCAATTTCAGTAAAATCCCCTTCTTCTTCCATGAGCTTTACTGAATCAATACAATGCTCCTGATCAAAAACCAGAATGATCTCGTGAAACATTTGTTTTAAAGCAGGATCTTTAGGTACGACCACTGCGGAAATCATTTTTCCTGTTTTAAAATAAGTAACATCAAAGTTATTTGGGTCTCCCAGAAGTTTCCCGTTTACACTTCCCGAAATCAATGATACCAGTTTTTCAAACAATTTGTTTGACCTTAAACTGGAAACGCTTTTATCTCCCTCATCATTGATGAACAACTGGTTCTCCTTAAAAAGGATCACATAATTGTATGGCTCCCGGTATTCCCATTTTAAAATATTTGGCGACTTATAAAAGAGTTTTCCCGTGCTTACGGAATTATCTTCCATAAGCTGTATATACTTGGTTTGGATAAAGTCGCCGGAAAGACTTTCAAGGTTTTCAGCCTGGCTGGCTACTCCTTCTTTAAAACCGGAAAGTTCAGCATCGGTTAAGGCTGTATTTTGTGCTATAGTGATAGCGGAAATAAAAAATATAAGGATCTTAAGAATATGCATCGATTTTAAATAAATTATCCACCCTTACCGGGTGGTAATTGTTGCTTTTCAAGAATAACAACAACTGTTCCAATATTTCTATAGAATTTTGCCGGGTGTCGTGCAATAAAATTACATCCCCTGGTTTTACCTTTTTGATTATTCTTTTCAAGATCATATTTTCAGAATGTATGATCGCATCATAAGAGCGAACATTCCATCCAATGACTTTATGGCCTGTTTTTTTTAGAGCCATCTGAATTTTGGGATTTATGATACCAAACGGAGGACGAAAAGTTGATGGTTTTACCCCTCCTACTCTTTGGCAAACCTCCTCACATGTCTCGATCTCTTTTATTATTTTCTCTGTTGACAAAAATCCCATTTTACGGGTATGGGAATAGGTGTGATTACCCACAAAATGCCCCTGCTCCAGTATCATTTTAAATATTTCAGGGTGTTTTTCAATATTTTTGCCTATGCAAAAAAAGCTGGCCTTAACATCATATTTTTCCAGCACCTCAAGGATCTTTACAGTGTTCTCAACAGGGCCGTCATCAAAGGTAAGCGCAACTCTGCCATTGGTTTCAAACCTATTGTTATGATAGGCTTTCATAAAGAAATTAAGCTGAATATTGGAAGAAACAAATAGAATGAAAGTTAGGTATCCCAGGATAAACCCAATAATAAGCCATCCGGAAAATAACTGAAAAGCAGATAAGAGAGCTCCCAGGAAAAGGAGCGCTAAAATTATTCTGTTCAGGGTTTTGAAGTTCACGGGGCGCTAAGGAGTATGATACTATGATTTTCACCAAGGTACTGATTATAAAGAAGTATTTTCTTTACCCCTTTTACAGGAACGCTGTTCAATTTGCATATTTCGGGAACTATTCCATTTTTTAAGATCTGGCATCCCAGCCAAACAGAAAATCCCGAGACAGTATTGTAATCCCCCACCAGATGTTTATACGCTAATTGTGGTTTGTCGTTAAATATTCCGTCCTGCAGGTTGGTATAAAAATGATCAAACCGGTTGTCTCCGTTGTGGCCGAGGATCACAAGGTCTATTTCCTCAATCGAAATACTGTTTTCTTGAAGAAGGTCGAGGATCTTTTTTACAACTTCTTCTGAAGTATTAGCTCCAAAAACGGAAACATCTACAAGTTCTGCATATGCATCTGAATTTTGCCTTGCTGAAAGGGTGAAAAAATGAGCTCCTTCCGAAGTGATCGTGCCGGAAGATCGCTTTTTGAAAAGATCCAGGTTTTTTGTCTCTTCCTGTTTCAATTGGCCATCCAGGTATAAGAACGAAGTAAATTGTTCTGAAATTTCATCTATGCCACCCACTAAAACCGATCCTATCTCCGGCTGCTCCAAAAACTGCATTTGTGCGTCTATAAAAGCCGCTTCGAGGGATCCTGAATTTTGGGTGTAGGTAACATTGTAAGCATGGCATTTTATATTAAGAGCGATCTGCCCTCCTACGGTATTATGAGTTGACTGAATAAAGGAGGTAGGAGCCAACAATCCTTCCTCCTGTTCCAGCAGGGCCACAAGGAATTTTTCTGTATCCTGTTTGCACCCTTGCCCGGTTCCGGTAATAATGGCCCCGGGTTGGGAAACATTGCCATCTTCAAGAGCCGTTTTAGCAGCCGTTATGCCCATTTTCACCGCCTTAGACATTCTCCTCAGAGCCATGGGCGGAATAAATTCTTTAAAATCGGGAGATAAAGCGGGGAAAATATTCTGGTGATAAGTTGTAACTGCTCCTGAAAAAACTGCTTCCGGTTCTTGGGCAGAGATACCTGCAATTCCGGTTATGAACACTTTATTTTTCATTTTTACTGAAAATTA
>JAGXIL010000035.1 GCA_024635655.1 Gillisia sp.
AAAGTCAACAATGGAGACTTCCCTGAAAAAGCTAAAAGCCTCGATAGAGAGTACTACAATAATCCCTGCCGTAACAGCTATGGTAACAAGAGCACTGGCCAAAAGACTGTTCTCAATGAAAACCTCCTTCCATTTCCGGACGTTTACCCGATTTCTTCTGAAAGTTAGTGACTGGTATGCCATGAGTCGTTTTAAGTTAGGATTTTAATTTACTGGTTCCCTGTAACGAACTCTTTGAACTTTGCCTTTTCATTTTCGTATTCATCAGCAGTCAGGGGAATATAACCCACATCCTCCAGAAGGGATGGTGCTTCCTCAAGATAAAAATCTACAAAATTTATTACCTCCGGATTTTGTAGTGAAGAGCTGTTCACGTAAATATAAAGAGGTCTGGAAAGTGGCGCATAGGTTCCGTTGCTTACGGTTTCCATAGAGGGTTCCACACATCCTGCCCCACCATTTACTTTTACCATTTTAAGCTTGTCCCGGTTTTCTTCAAAGTATGCAAGGCCAAAGAATCCAAGGCCATATTTATCAGAAGAAACACCCTGAACAAGGATATTATCGTCTTCACTGGCCGTATAATCTCCCCTGCTGCTTCCGGCTTCACCCACTATTGCCTCTGTAAAATAATCAAAGGTGCCCGATGCTACTCCGGGACCAAATAAATGTATCTCTTCATCGGGCCAGGCAGGATTTATCTGGTTCCATCGGGTAATATTAGCCTGTGCTCCAGGTTCCCAAATTTTCCTTAGCTCTTCAACTGATATACACTCTAACCAGTCATTTTCAGGATGAACTACTACCGCGAGGCCATCATAAGCTACTTCTAGCTGTACAAAATTTATATTGTTCTCTTCGGCCAGGTTTTTTTCATCTTCTTTAATTGGCCTGGAAGCATTTGAAATATCTATTTCACCCCGTCCAAATTTTTTAAACCCACCACCTGTTCCGGAAACCCCTATAGTAACATCTACATCAGGGTCAATATTTCTGTATTCTTCGGCAATGGCTTCCGTAACAGGATACACCGTACTGGATCCGTCAATAGCTATTGAAGTACTTCCTTCTTCTTTTTTATTATTTCCACAGGAAGCTAGTGCAATTGAAACTGTAAGTATTATAAGTTTTTTCATTTATTTTTAGTTATTTAGATCTCTCCCTGGATTCTCATGAATCCTCTGTTTTATGGGAGTTATTTATTAAAGATTCACAGGTAAGTTTTAAATTCCCCTGTTCCGGGAATATTTGTATGGTGAATAAAGTTATGATATGTTACCCGCAGATATTCAGACATTAAGGTTGCACGATCCCAGATTTTTTGTTGAAGATTATTCTCGCCGTTTCGATTGTTTTGTTGAACAAATGTATGTACGAAGATGTTATGCAGATGTTACCTGCCAATTATGTTTAAGTAAATAAAACAGCAAATAATTGTTACCAATTTCTCAACCTTTTTTATAGAAAACCTGCCAATTACAGGTGGTGAAGATTTACATTATTGGCAAAAGCTGAAAATAACCTTTCCATTAACCACATCTTGCTCAACACTTTCGGCAGACTAACTATATAAAAATAGCATTCGACCTGTATTTGTTGCTTTTAAAATTTGAATGGACAGGAGGATAAAGTAAAATGGAAACAGTTAAACTTTCTACTGAGGCTATGAATTACTTTCTGAAGCTCATATTCAATCATCCTCTCCCACAGTTTTTTACAACCTGAATTTCTGTGATACCCATTTTTTGAATTACACACCCACATTTTAAATTCTGTTCAGAATAAAAAATCTAATAATAATCTCTTTTCTTTGCGGTTTAACTGTTTTCCCACCTAAACATTCATATAATTTTAATAATCGGGAAACGAAAATTCAGATATTAATTTGTAAATTATTATACTGAGTAACCAAATGAGTTTGTTATTTAAAAGCGGCCCGGTGTTTTTTTTAGTAATAAAAGTTAAAGCCGATATTAAGAAAATAAAATAATGTCAAAGATCTTATACGTTTCCTTAAATAGGAAAGAAGTATCAGCGCAACTAGAGCAGAAAGTAAAACAAATTTGCGATGACCTTAATGCAGAAAACATAGAAGCAAATCCAACTTTAATTTATAAGGAGAAAAATATTCTGTATGGTATCTTAAATCCTACCCCTACTCTGCGCCATTCAAATTCGAACGTCCTGCTGGGTGAACTTTTTGGAGATGCTAACTGGGAAGGAT
This sequence comes from Gillisia sp., assembly GCA_024635655.1. Taxonomy (GTDB): domain Bacteria; phylum Bacteroidota; class Bacteroidia; order Flavobacteriales; family Flavobacteriaceae; genus Gillisia. The sequence continues at coordinate 2,225 of JAGXIL010000035.1, forward strand.
TAAACAGAGATTACCCCGATGGGAATTATGCTATTTTTAGAAGTAATAACGAAAGTATTGAAATCGTTAGCGACGTTCTTGGCACCAGGACGGTGTGGTTTTATAAAGATGAGCAGGTTTTTATTTGTTCTACTTCTCAACGTGCTATTATTCAATTTTTAGGAGATTTTCAATTTGATGATAGAGTTATTCCATGGATCATTTCTTCAGGTTCATTAGGTTCTTCCTATTGCTGGGATAAAAGAATTATGAGGCTTCCTGCTGACGGAACCATCTTGCTTGATAAAGAAACCTGGAATTTAAAAATTACACAAAAACCCGTAGAGTTTAAGTGCTCTAATTTATCTGACAGGGAATATGAGATTAAACTAAAAAACACCCTTTATAAAACTTTTCAATCTTTAGACCTGGACTTTTCCAAGTGGGTCGTTAGTTTGTCGGGAGGTTATGATAGCCGGGCAATACTTTCCCTCCTTAATTATACCAAAAAACCCCTTGAAAAAATTAAAACCGTAACCTGGGGAGATAAGGCTTCCCTGAAAGAGAAAGGCAGTGATCCGGCTGTTGCCCGAAAACTAGCCGGAAAATTTCATGTAACAAATAAATTTTACGATACCGGAGACGGGTCCGGTAATGAAGATTTTGCATCAATAACCGACAAATTCCTGAGGAAAGGGGAGGGTAGAAATGACCAGGTGCTGGGTTACCTTGATGGCTTTAAAACGTGGAAGATATTATATGAAAATCAAAACCACGGCGTTTTGAGAGGGGATGAAGTTTTTGGATATAACAAGATATATTCTGCCTTAATAGTTAGAGATTTTATGGGACTTTCTATGTGCGGCGATTTCTCTAACCTTTCCAAATACAAATATATTAGGTCCCTAAAACAAAAATTGCCCGATTATTTTGTTCAAAAACAAAATGAAAGCCTGGACACCTGGAGGGACAGGTTGTTTCAAATGTACAGGATACCTTTAATACAAGCCTCCCTGGCCGATTTAAAATACCCTTACATCGAGCAGATCAATCCATTCTTATCCCGGAAAATAGTAACTCAGGTAAGGGCAATGCCGGATCATTTGCGAACCAATAAATTCCTTTTCAAGAAAATAGTTTCCCCTATGAGCCCAAAAGTTTCCTATGCGACCAGTGGAAAATCTCCGGACATTTTCAAGAAGATTCTGTATGATCCCTCTACCGTAAAGATCCTTCGGGAGGAACTTCTGTCACCTCATGCAAAAGCCTTGTTTCCTGAGGAGTTTCTACAGGAAATTACAAGTGAGTTGAGAGAAAATTTACCGCAAACAACCTCTAAAAAAGCAAAGTTTATAAAATATCTAAAGAAATTAATCCCCTCAAAAATTAAGAAAAGAATAGCGCAAAATACCACATCACTTCACCTGGACATCAATAAATTAGGATATAGGATCTACCTTATCTGCTGGATGAATCGAATTTTACTTGAAGATTCCGGAAAATTCAAAAATTATTCAAGAACTGGATAAAGACATTTGCCAATAGAATATCTCTACCCCCATCATTTTTAAGGTACTGAGAAATATACCCTTTTGTAATGCTTGAAGAGAGGTAAAGTATTTAATTTAACATAAATTTTCACAAGTTCTTTTTCTTTATTAATTTACAGAATGAAAATCATGTGGCTTTTTATCGCAACGATCTTTATCCTGAGTTCGCTTTTCTTGCTAACATTTGGATTGGGTGTTATTGATATATCCCTTGGTACTATACTTTTTTTCATAGCTCTTTTTTCGCTTGGATACCTCTATAGGAAAACTAAAAAAGGAGAAAATAAAAAAAATCTGTAAACTTATAGATTACAGTAGTTCGGCCTTTGAAAACGCTCCATACTGTATGCAGTGCCATGTCCTATAATAGCTCCTTAAAATTTTAAAAATTAATCTGGTTCATAATCCTGGCATATACATTTCATAGCGCGCTTCAAGGGGGTACGGGAGGTTGGCTGTTGCATGCCTTGCACAGCTAAAGCATTTTCACCTCTGGAGATAGTGATGCAATGGGAAACCGGGGGCTGCTGTAGATTCCGAAATATAGTTATATTTCCCGGCTGCAGTTATTTTTCCGGTGAGGGATCGGGTAGTTCATAATCTAGCCCCAATATAATTTTTACAGCAGTCTGAAACAAAGTGTTCACAGGATAAGCTGAACCATTGGAAATATACGCTGCAGTTATTTGTTCTTCCGGAAGGTGAACTGCAATGGAGGAAAAACCATCTATACCTCCACCGTGGCCGTAAACTTCTATTTCATTAAAGGGATGCTTCATTAAACCCATTCCTATACCATCCTGGGCGGTTTTCATAGCTTTCAAAGAAGTTTGAGAAACCAGATTACCCTCAAATAAATTATAGTAAAAGGTATTAAGGTCTCCGGGAGTAGAAACAAGCGCTCCGGCCCCCTTCGGAGCGTTCATATCTTCTTCTGGAGCAAGAGCCCAATCGTTTTCAGATTTTACATAGGAGCGGGCCTGGTTGTCTTCGGAATCAATTTTTCCGCCGTAGAAGGTATTTTTTAAATTAAGTTTATCTACTATCCTTTCCTTTACAATTTCAGCATATGCCATATCCTCAATTTCTTCAGCTATATAAGACAACAATATATAATTGGTATTGGAGTATTCATATCTTTCCGAAGGTTCAAAGACAATTCCATTTTTAATAAACCGCCCCAGCATTGCCTCCCTTGTTTGTGGCACTAACATCCAGGTACTGTATTCTTCATCACCGGTTACATTAAATAATCCGCTTTGATGTCTCAATAAATGTTCAATAGTTATTTTATCTGAATTAGGGATCTGCGGAAAATATTCATTTAAGTAAGTTTTTGTTTCCAGCTTCCCCTCTTCTATAAGCTGCATTGTCACTACCGCAGTGAAGGTTTTTGTAATCGAGCCAATCCTGTATTTGGTGGCAGCATTTGCATTTAAATTTTTTTCCATATCTAAAGAGCCCATAGATCGCTGATAAATTTCCTCCCCGTTTGAAAATATAGAAATACTTCCCATTCCCAGTTGATTCAATTCAATTAAATTGAACAAGCTGTCTAATTTTTCGAATTTATGGTTGTTTTGCGCATTTACCAGGCATCCGGATAAGACAATCATCATAGGTAATAATAATTTTTCCATAATATTTTCTTTACATTTAGAGAATTGGTGAATTAAAACGGAAGAGGATTTATATTTCCCTTTTCGAAAGTGGTCTAAAAAAGTTAAGCACAATTGTTGAAAAACGGGTGAGCAGGAAAACAAAAGCTCCGAATAAAGATGGAAGCATGGTCATTTTTAAACCATCGGCAAAATCCCTTGGGGTTGTACCTTCAAATGAGCTAAGGTAATCCAGGGTGTTTATAAGGTGTAATAGCTGCCCAAATACGCCCAGCACCAGGGCAAATAGCCCCAGGGAATTGATTAAAGTGATATTTCGGTGGATTTTCGGATCCTGATTTTTAGCCAACCAGATCCCTTTGACCAGAAGCGCTAGCCCGATGATCCCCATGATCAAAATGAGCATCATAATGGTAAATCCTCCATCCTCAAATCGGCCTCCAATTTCCTGAAAAAATCCCTTCTGGGTTTCCTGTTGAATTGCTAATACTATCATTATTAGTTTTTTTAGTTAGACAATACCCAAATTTAACTTCTCTGTTAAAGTAAAAATATAATTTTCGGTTAACTACAGGTTCTGTGCATTTTATAACTAGATCAGTGTCCTTTTCTGCTTTTAATAAATTTTTCTGTCGAATCGGGTCCAAAACCGGTTGTTGGCCGCAAGAATTCAGGTTATTCTGAAATAAGTTGGATATTGTATAACATATGATCCTAAACCGGTTTTTAATTGCTTTTATTCAAAAGCTTGTGCTGCACGGTGCTTTCTGGCTACTGGTGCTCATATTTTTTTCCTATTTCTTTGGTTCGCCCAATGAGGATCTGTCCTATACCCGCTCATTTTCCGCATTTTTATTACCAGTTACCATGGCCACAACCTACACCGTGATCTATTATCTTATCCCCAATTTTTTGTTGCAGAAGAAATATCTGCTTTTTGGCCTTTATTCCGTCTATACCCTTGTTCTATCCGCATTTGCTCTTGTACTCTCTATTTTTTACGGACTGGTTTTTATACTGAACATGGATTACAGCGGAATGGCCCCTGTGAGCAGGAGTTTGCTTTTTATGATGGTTGTGGTGTATCTGGTGGTGTTGCTGGTAAGCGCTTTTAAACTTCTGAAGCAGAATTATTCTTCTGCAGCTGAAAATAAGGAACTGGAGAACAAGATCCTGGAAACACAACTTAAGCTGAAGGAGCAGGAGCTGCATTATCTGAAAATGCAGGTACATCCTCATTTTCTGTTCAATACCCTCAACACCCTTTACGGTCATGCTTTACAGAAATCTGATGAAACCCCTGATATGATACTGAAGCTTTCTAACCTCCTGGATTATTTGTTGTACCAGGTAGATAAGCCCCGGGTGAGCCTTAGCAGTGAAATTGAACATATCAAAGATTATATTGCGCTGGAAAAAATGAGATTTCGCAATTCCTTGATTGTGGAACTTGACCTCCCTTCCAATACGAGCGATATAAGCATTGCGCCTATGTTGCTTATTCCTTTTGTGGAGAACAGCTTTAAGCATGGGGAGCTTATCAACGGCAAATTGTATATTTATATTATCCTGAAGGTTGACAATGAAAAATTGTGGTTTACGATAAATAATTCTGTTAAATCCTCTCAAATTTCAGACAGGCAAAATGGAATAGGATTGAAAAACCTGAAAAAACGCCTGGAATTATTATATAGGAATAAACATAGCTTTTCGATTGAAAGGAAGGAGAATTCATTTGAGGCCCGACTTTCCTTAAACCATTTAAAGCTGCATCATCATGGCTGAAAAGATTTCCTGCATTATAATAGACGATGAACCCACGGCAAGGGAGATCATTGCAACGCATTTGTCTAAAATAGAAAACGTGAAGATAGTGGGCTCCTGCGCCGGTGCTGGGGAAGCCTTTAATCTTATCAATGCACAGAAAGTTGATTTGATCTTCCTTGACATTAATATGCCCGAAATTTCCGGCCTTTCCTTTGCCCGATCAATAAATAAGGATATTAAGATTATTTTCACTACCGCATATCGTGAATACGCCATTGAAGGATTTGATCTGCAGGCCGTAGACTACCTTTTAAAACCTATTTCTTTTGAACGACTGTACAGGGCTTTTAACTCTTTTTCCACCATTTATTCCCGTAAAGAGAAGCAGAAT
>JAGXIL010000036.1 GCA_024635655.1 Gillisia sp.
AAAAAGTATCGAGATACTTAGATGTTCGGAACTTTATAAGGTTCTCGATACGCCTTTTTTTCGCTGAAAAAGCTCAAAAAAGGCTACTCGAACTGACGTTTTCTTTTTATCCATCACCAACGTCAGGATCGATCCTGCCTGCAGGAGGCAGGTATATTTAACGGAAGCGATAACGGAAGGGAAAAAGTATCGAGATACTTAGATGTTCGGAACTTTATAAGGTTCTCGATACGCCTTTTTTTCGCTGAAAAAGCTCAAAAAAGGCTACTCGAACTGACGTTTTCTTTTTAAACACCACCAACGTCAGGATCGATCCTGCCTGCAGGATGCAGGTATTTTTAACTGAAGCGATAGCGGAAGGAAAAAAGTATCGAGACCCTTAGATGTTCGGAATTTTATAAGGTTCCTGATACGCCTATTTTTCGCTGAAAAAGCTCAAAAAAGGCTACTCGAACTGACGTTTTCTTTTTAACCACCAACGTTATGTCGAGCCGGCGTGCCGGAGGCAGATGTTTTACCTGAAGCGATAGCGGAAGGGAAAGAGTATCGAGACCCTTAGATGTTCGGAATTTTATAAGGTTCTCGATATGCCTTTTTTTCGCTGAAAAAGCTCAAAAAAGGCTACTCGAACTGACGTTCCCTATTTAACCACCACCAACGTTAGGTTGAGCCTGCGTGCCGGAGGCAGGTGTTTTTACCTGAAGCGATAGCCACAATATAATTATTAGCGGCCTACCTTTTTAAAGATCAGCGATTAATCGGGCTAATAGACTATCTTTAACAAATACCCCAGGCCATGTCTAAACCCTTTCAACGAATATTTCTTGTCCTCTTTGCCGGTGCCCTTTTAGTTCTGGCCGGCTGGAGCAGCTACCACATCTATAAATACTCTAATGAGGTTGCGGAAATTAAGCAAGACTACAGCGAGATCAACAGTATTACCCACGGAATTTTATCAGTAAATATCTGGCGGGATCATCTTACCAGTATGGTCCTGAATCGAATAGACGAATTTGAATTTACAGAAGCACAGGAAGACACCCTGGTGCTTCAGGTAGAGCACATATTAACTGCGGGAATTGACAAAGGAGCCGCCATCCTGGACCAAAAGCAAAAAGGATTAAAGGCTAAATTGCGAAAATTCGCAGTTAAGACCCTGGTTCCTGAAGATAAGATCAGGGCCCTGGTGCCCATGTTTGCTCAAACCATTGTAAGTGAGATCCAGAAACCGGAAAATAAGGAGGCTTTAAAATATGTAATAAAAAGCAAACTTCAGGAATATAGTGACCTTACCCACGCCGATTCTGAAGTTGCCGTTCTTCGCATAAACGAACTCATGGATAAATATGAGGTTGAAGATCTTGCAGGATTTAATCAAAAAACATCTAAAACCATCATCAACCTTGAGGATCAAACCTATTTCTATACTTATATCTTACTGGCAATTATCCTGGTATTTCTTCTGCTATGGTGGTTGTTGAGAAATCAAAAGGCCGTACACACCCCACTTTTTATAATATCAGTGCTGGTGTCCTTGGTTGTTTTGTTTGCGGGAGTTACCGCGCCTATGATCGAGATCGATGCCAGGTTTCAATCGGTTAACTTTCTGCTTATAGGAGAACAAATATCTTTTAATGATCAGGTGATCTTTTTCCAGAGTAAAAGCATCCTGGAGGTAATCGCAATACTTTTTGAAACAGGTAAGGTTGATTCTTTCTTTGTTGGAATTCTTATACTCGCTTTCAGCATTATATTTCCTGTTGCCAAATTGATATCAACCCAGATCTATTTAGCCGGAAGTGAAAAGATGAGAAAAAACAAAATATTGGACTTCTTCGCATTTAAATCGGGAAAATGGAGTATGGCCGATGTATATGTAATCGCTGTGTTTATGGCATATATTGGATTTCAGGGAATATTGGATAACCAGCTTTCCAACCTCAACATGGAAACGGAATCGCTGGTAAGCATTTCAACAAATAAGACTTCTTTAGAACCCGGTTTTATAATTTTTATAGGATTTGTTCTTTTCAGCCTGATCCTTTCTACTATCCTTAAAAGAATAACAGCCTTAGAAAAGAAAAAGGTTAACAAGAGTAAGATACCCGTTCCGGTGGATTAATATTTTGCAGGAGTAGGTTTATATAAGTGTTAGGTTTATTTATTTTCATGGCGGCACTTTTTAAGGTACAAAACAATCTCTTCCATGTCTTCTGAGCAAAAGCATCTTTCTTTAGGATCTGAAAGTTGACTGAGGTGTGCGGTTATTTCTAAAAGGTCATTGGTTGGCGTTGCGAATATCCCAAGCCCCATAAAAAGGAAGAATGGCAAAAAATAATACTGAATAGTTTTCATAGCTAAAGATTTAAGTTCATTATCCAGACGAAAACAATCCTGAAAAGATGCAGGAATTTTTATTTTTTTTTATCTCAAGGCATTTTTAATTTTTAAATGGTAAGTAGTCACTCCCTCCCTTTCGCGTTAAATATCTAATACACATTATTTTAAACTCCTTTTATTTTGTAATTTTCATAGGTGCTTAAAATTTAAATTATGAAAAGGGAAGGCAATCTATTATGGGTAACGTTGTTGATATTGCTTATGGTCTTCGGTTTAGGAGCGTGCAACAATGATGATATCACTGAAGATGTGACAGATGATGACACTGATGATATTACCGACGATACGGATGGTACTGACAATGGGGACGGGAATTTTAGAACGGTTTTTTTACTTATTGATGAAGAGAGCATTGATAACGGAAATGAACCCAATGATTTTTCTGAAGATGATGTAAATGATGGTATGGCCGAAATTGGGCATAGGGAAATACTGAATTTCTTTGCCAATAATATTGATGAAGAGATCACCCTCTATACAGGACAGGTGGGGGATGAGGGATGGTTTGCATTGAGACAGGCCCCGGGGGTATGGGGTAATGTTGGCCCCACAAATAATGCGGCCCGTAATTTTCTTGAAGCAGGGCCCGGTTTGGGCGAGAATGGAGATGATGATATGCTTGATGAAGTCCCGGATGTGATTCCGCTTAGGGCCACCAGTTTAGCAATGCTAACCGGGGAACGAGTACTGGCCATCGTGTATGACAGTGATATAAGTATAAATTATGACCCGCTAGCAGCAAATTTACAGGGAGAGAATCTTGGAATTGTTGCTTTTGAAGTTTTGGAGGTAAACGAAAGGACCAATGGCTCATCTTCAGATCTACCCTCGGTGAATATCCGTATCCTGGATGCTGCATCGGTTTTAGGCACAGATCTGTATTTATACCGGAATCCTCTTATCCCGGAATCCTCATCTGAACCTGAAGACACCACGCCACCCAATGATATTCCGGAGATCGAACTATCCCCTGCTGATTAGTTGCTATTATTCTGAGATGTGAACATAAGGAGACCTCACAAGTTTTAAAACCTGTGAGGTCTGATCTTTAAATCTCCTTAGATCCTCAATGTTTAAAACAAAAAAGCCCTTTCAATCAAATGAAAAAACTTCTCATTTAGCTGAAGTACACAATAATCCCCTTCCCGACATTTACAATGTGGGTTTCCAACCCGGAGCATAATTTCTCCCCCACAGCTTCATGGCATCGCGATCATACATTCTTCCGGTTGCTTCATCTATGTCAAATCCTTTATTAATACGGGAAGCGATATTGGCATAATGCACCATGGCCATGCTAATATTGGCATCGTCAATTGGGGCATTCAGTTTTGCTTTACCCCGTATCCCGTCAAAAAAGTTCAGGACATGGGTAGTTGACATATCCCCACCGCCTCCAAGGGCAATTCCGGATTCAGTTGATCCGGACTGAACTTCCCTGATTACCTGTCCATTTCTGTCTGTAAGAATATACTTCTCACGATCAATAAATACACTGCCCTCACTTCCGTAGATAATGGTACCGCGACCACCGCCATAGGTATCATACCCGTTGCGACTTTTCCCGTCCCATTGTATCACTTTATCATCAGCAAATTTAAAAGTGGCTTCCATGGTATCATACATCTCCCAGCCGTCATTGATAAAATGTCTTTTCGCGGCCTCTACTGCGGCGTGATGAGGATAATCTACATCCAGGGCCCACCTGGCAATATCGAGCTCGTGGGTAGCATTGTTGCCGGTTTCGGCAGTTCCATATTCCCAGCCATACCAATGCCAGTTGTAATCCCAGGTCTCTTCAGTATATTCCCGCCGGGGTGCAGGGCCCTGAAAAAGTTCCCAATCCAGGCCCGGTGGTACAGGTGCCTTTTTTTGAACCGGCACTTCTCCTCTGTCGCTGGTGTAAAACGTTACTGCTTTATATGGATTTCCTATAATACCATTATGGATCTCATTTATGATCTCAATGGTATGATCTGAAGATCTTTGCTGGTTACCCATTTGTACCATTTTTCCATATTTCCCGGCCGCTTCTACAAGCAGTTCGTTCTCCTCCATGTTATGGCTGGAAGGCTTTTCAACATAAACGTGCTTTCCTCCTTTAAGTGCAAGAATAGATCCCGGAGTATGCCAATGGTCTGGAGTAGCATTGATCAAAGCATCTACTTTAGGATCATCGATCACCTTTCTAATGTCGTTTTCCAGTTTGGGTTTATAATCTATGTGTTCTGAAAAACCCTTCAGGGCATTAGCACGCTGACTTTCCATTACATCACACAGATATACCAGTTCAACATTTGCCTCTTTTAAAGCCACAGGCTGATAAAAGGCCCCTAACCTCCTGCCAAGGCCCGCTATGGCAAGCTGTATCCTGTCATTGGAGCCCATAATACGGCTGTAGCTTTGTGCGCTCATTCCTATTGTAGATCCGGCAATTGCAATTCCGGCACTTCCCAAAGCAGTTTTCTTAATAAAATTTCTTCTGGAATTCATAAGTTTGGATTTTAAAGGGATTTGATCTTAATGTTCTTAAAAGCCACACGGTCGCCATGGTCCTGTAACAGGATCTGCCCTTTTTCCAGTTCTCCAAATCCGGAATACTGTTCATATTTGCTTTCTGCTACCAATTTGCGGTAGGCTTCGCTGCCTCTTTCGTATTCCAGCACCTTAACCCCATTCAACCAATGTTCTACTTTATTATCTTTTGAAATGATCTGTCCACTATTCCATTCGCCAATAGGGTTAACAGGCTTTGCCTTATCTGCTTCAATAAGGTCATATAAAGATGCCAGGGTCCTGCTGCCTTCGTGATTCCCTAATTTGGCATCAGGATGAACCTCATCATCGAGGATCTGGTATTCCAAACCTATTGAAGATCCCGATCCTTTATTTATTTCAGTATCTACATAATATTTTACGCCGCTATTGGCTCCTTCAGTTAATTTGAAATCAAATTTCATTTCAAAATCTTCGTATTCTTCTGTGGTCACAATATCTCCACCGGCTGCAGATTCAGCTCCCCCGGAAGAAAGTACGATAAGTTCTCCATTTTCAATGACCCATCCTTTTTCGGGAAACTCCTCCAGTTGTGCTCCCCGCCATCCCTTAGTTGTCTCCCCGTCCCAGAGTAATTCCCAACCGTTCTCTTTTTCGTCGGCAGTTAATTTGTTCTTTGTGACCACCGGCTGTACTGGGGTCTCTCTGGAATATTGCTCCGGGTTATCTGTGAGGATATTGATATTTCTCCAATGAATCTCTGTACCTTCTTCCGCATCATTTTCAATACTATGTACCTGCAGGGCGATAAAACCACCCGGCGTTTTATCATCAACAAGGTGCGCCGCAGGAATTCCGTTGATCCATGTTTTGATGGTATCTCCAATAGCTTCGATCCGGTATTTATTCCACTCATTTTGATTGAATGCCTTTTGGGCCTCAGGAGCATCTTCTAAAGAGAATAACCATCCCCTGCGGCCTTCATCATAAATTCCCCCACTCCAGGCCCTTTCAGAAGGATCTATCTCTACCTGATATCCATGTACCCGGCCGTTCTGGTAGTGGTCAAAACTATTGCTCCTAATCTGTATCCCGGAATTCATGGAAGGATCTACTTTAAATTCCAGTTCCAGAATAAAATCTCCGTACATTTCTTTAGTGGTTAAAAATGTATTGGGTGTGTTGCGCACGGTAGAGCCTACTATTGCCCCGTCTCTAATTTCATAATTTGCCTCGCCTCCTTTGATGGACCAATTTTCTAAAGATTCCCCGTCAAAAAGAGCAACCCAGGGGGTGTCATCTTTTTCCTGTGCTTCTGCACAGCCCAGCATTGAAATAACAAAAAATATAAAAAAGGTTTTCAGAATTAATACAGATCTGTTTTTCATAGGAGGCTATTTTACCTTTAACATTTGAAATTTAAAGTTAGTAAAATAAATTTCTTGGGGAGGTAACTAAAAAAAGTCATTTAATATTCAATGAAGATTTGAGGAAATTTTTTCTATGCTACCATTCAATTCCTGAAAATTAGCAACCATCAGAGCATCAGAAAGTGCAGAAAATCTAAAGGAGATTAATTTTAGAATCTTGCCTAAAACAAAAAAACCTCTTTCCATTTTGTGGAAAAAAGCTGCTCCCGGCCTTAATAAACAAATTCATATTATTGTAAAAAAAGCTCCCCTTTTGAGGAGCTTCTTAACTAATAGAGAGCAAGCCAATTTTTATTGCTTACTAAGGTCCCCTTTTAATTCATAAAGATATGACCACATATGACTGACGGAATTACGGAACCTATTTCTCATTTCTTCCATTTTAGCCTTTCCATGTTTTTTTTCCATGATCTCCCAGGGACCGTCTTGATCAATGTCCAGTCCTGCAAAATTATCGTATGGTACTGAAACCATATAGTCCGGGGCATCTGCCGCGCCACCTATAAAAGAATACCAGATACCTCTGGGTTCTCCCTGATCTTCTTCCATAGCTGTTACAACTTCTTTTACGATCTCCAGAAATTCGGGCGCATTTTCCACATTAAAAAAGGTAACATAAATCACCTGCATATCTCCCCCATTATCTTTGCTAATATTTGGCATTAAACGGGCAATACTTGAGCTGCTGCTTTCAATATGAGGCCAAATGGATTCTCTCGCGATATTTTGACACTCCTCTGTTTGTTCTTCCTGATCTTTGTCCAGTTCTGCCCAGTTTTCCATAGTAGAGGTGAGAACGTAAACATTCCCATCACCATGAATCCTCTTCCAAATGTTCCAAATGTCGGTTCCCTGATTTTCCTGGTAACATGTTTTAAATTTTTGAACACCCTCTGTAAACTGTGCGTCATGTCCCGGTTTGATCTTTAATTCAGATGCGTTTAGCAAATAGCCCTGTTCTTCCTGAGAAGTCACTACATAGGAACTAAGCACTAATAAAAAGAAAATTACTTTTTTCATAACCGTAAAGTTTTATAAAAAATATGTGCAAAATTGCCCTAACCTCAAATGGGAAAAAGTAAAATTTCTTGCTTTCCCATTATGATAAAATGAAGATTAATAAAAGATGAATTGCAGGGGAATATGTAGGGATTTAAATATAAATAATTTTTGTTTACAAAACAATATGTTTAAATAGTTATTGTATTGGTTTTGAGTAATTTAGATAAGATAAGATTGGCTATGTTGGAAATATATCTGGTCCTGATTTTATACCTTAATTCTTACCTCCTAATCAAAATTTTCTTCGTTTATTTTTTTGATGTTTAGAGATAGCAACAAATATGGGTGCCAAAAAAATTCCTGGGTACTGTATAGCTGCCTTTTTGAACTGAAAACCTTGTAACCTGAAGAATAGGAGAGAAATTTAAAAAACGGGTATAAAAGAAAAAAAGCCTCTTTCCATAAGATGGAAAAAAGCTTCTCATTGGCGAATACTGCTTCCACAGTATCTCAACCACACATCCCGATTTAAATCGGGACACAACACAACTTCATTATCTCCAAAAACGGGAGCCAAAGAACCTCCAATTTCTCAGAGCTTGTTTTGCTTCCGATGCTTCGGAATCACGATTGGACGAGACTCGAACCAATCGCTAACCCCTATAATTCAAGGCCCTCACAGAGGGCTATTTTCAAGTAGCACCGAATTCGGCACCTTTAACACACTTTAACCTCTTAATTATTTTAATTAATCCCAATTGATAGCAATTGCTAATAATTAAAATATCTTGTCAAAAAACTAATTCAATATAGTTCATTTTGAGCTGGCCAAAGATACAATTTGAGATTAAAACAGACTCATTATATTTTTATTTTGTGCTGTAATAATTATAAAAGGTTCTTTAAGGCCTATTAATTTTCTTATTTGGTAACCATGTTGAGAACAAGTATAAAATTTGAAATAGGAAAAGCATTATGCGCTTGCTTTCCCATTAAAAAAAAATTAACATCAAATTTTCGTGAAGTCCGGAAAATAAAAGTGCCTTTTAGTAAAGCTTACAATTTAGGTTCCCATCCCGGGGCGTAATTGCGTCCCCACAGTTTCATTGCATCACGGTCAAACATCCTGCCTGTAAGTTCATCTACTTCAAAACCTTTTCCAATCCTGGAGGCTATGTTGGCATAATGCACCATTGCCATACTAATATTGGCATCGTCAATTGGAGCGTTAAGATTTGCTTTGCCGCGTATCCCATCAAAAAAGTTCAACACATGGGTTGTTGACATACCACCCCCGCCACCTAAAGTTGTTCCCGCTTCAGTAAATCCGGAAAGGGTTTCCCGAATCAATTTTCCATTCCTGTCTTTAAGGATATACTTATCCCGGTCAATAAAAACACTTCCTTCACTTCCGTAAATGATGGTACCGCGGCCACCCCCATAGGTGTCATAGCCATTACGGCTTTTTCCATCCCATTGGATCACTTTATCCCCGGCAAATTTAAAGGTCGCTTCCATTGTGTCATACATTTCCCAGCCATCATTTACAAAATGCCTTTTAGCTGATTCCACCTCTGCGTGGTGAGGGTAATTTACATCCAGAGCCCAGCGTGCAATATCCAGTTCGTGCGTAGCATTATTCCCGGTCTCTGCTGTCCCATATTCCCAGCCATACCAGTGCCAGTTGTAGTCCCAGGTTTCTTCTGTATACTCCCGGCGGGGTGCCGGCCCCTGGAAAAGCTCCCAATCCAAACCTTGTGGGATCGGGGCTTTTTTCTGAACCGGCACTTCCCCCCTGTCGCTGGTGTAAAATGCCACTGCTTTGTAAGGGTTTCCAATAACCCCGTGATGGATCTCCTTTATGATCTCTATGGTATGATCTGATGATCTTTGCTGATTACCCATTTGTACCAACTTACCATACTTTTTTGCAGCCTCTACCAGCATCTCGTTTTCTTCCATATTGTGGCTGGATGGCTTTTCAACATATACATGCTGTCCGGCCTTTAGGGCCATTATAGAACCCGGGGTGTGCCAATGGTCTGGGGTGGCATTGATCAATGCATCAACATTCTTGTCATCAATGACTTTCCTGATGTCATTTTCCAGTTTAGGGTCGTAATTGATATGTTTGGAAAAATTTTGTGCCGCATTTGTACGTTGCTTTTCCATAACGTCACATAAATACAACAGCTCCACATTGGCTTCCTTTTTGGCTATTGGTTCGTAAAAGGCACCCAACCTTCTTCCCAAACCGGCAATTGCCACGTGGATCCGCTCATTGGAACCCATGATCCGGCTGTAACTTTTGGCTGTCATACCCATAGCTGATCCGGCAACTGCTATTCCTGCACCTCCCAGGGTGGTTTTCTTGATAAAATTCCTTCTGCTATTCATAGGTCTGGGTTTTATAGGGATTTGATTTTTATATTTTTAAAGGAGACCCGGTCTCCATGGTCCTGCAACAGGATCTGGCCTTTATCCAGTTCCCCAAAACCGGGATAATCGATATACTTACTTTCCTTTACCAGGTTTCTATAGTCTTCACTCCCTCTTTCATATTCCAGGACTTTGCTGCCGTTCAACCAGTGCTCTACCTTATTCCCTTTTGAAATGATCTGCCCGGAATTCCATTGTCCTATTTCATTAACGGGTTTTACCTTATCTGCCTCAATCAGGTCATACAAAGATGCAACAGTCCTGCTTCCTTCGTGGTTCCCCAATTTCGCATCGGGATGAACCTCGTCGTCAAGGATCTGGTATTCCAGACCAATAGAAGAACCGGGACCTTTATTAATTTCAGTATCCACATAATATTTTACTCCACTATTGGCGCCTTCAGTTAATTTGAAATCAAACTTCAGTTCAAAATCCCCATACTCTTCTGTTGTAACTATATCCCCTCCTGCAGCAGATTCAGCTCCTCCTGAAGAAAGGACTAAGAGCTCTCCATTCTCAATTACCCAGCCTTTTTCAGGAAATTTCTCCAGTTGCCCTCCCCGCCATCCGTTTGTAGTTTCACCATCCCAAAGTAATTTCCAGCCGTTCTTTTCTTCATCTACAGTTAAGGCATTTTTGGTGTTCACCGGTTCAACCGTTGTTTCCATGGTATATTGTTCCAGGTCTTCCGTAAGAAAATTAATGTTTTTCCAAATAATTTCAGTCCCTTCCGCAGCATCTACATCAATACTATGTACTTGTAAGGCTATAAATCCGCTGGAGGTTTTATCATCGATAAGATGTGCGGCAGGAATTCCGTTGATCCATGTTTTGATAGTATCTCCAACAGCTTCAATCCGGTATTTGTTCCAGTCATTTTGTTTAAAAGCAGATTGAGCTTCAGCATTATCCTGCAGTGGAAATAACCAGCCCCTGCGGCCTTCATCATAAATTCCGGCACTCCATGCCCTATCAGAAGGATCTATTTCGACCTGGTAACCATGAACCCTTCCGTCTTGATAGTGGTCAAAACTATTGCTCCTTACCTGGATCCCGGAATTCATAGTAGAATCTACCATAAATTCCAGTTCCAAAATAAAATCCTCATACATCTCATCAGTAGTCAAAAAGGTGTTGGGGGTGTTCTTTACTGTGGAGCCTACTATCGCCCCATCTCTTATTTCATAATTTGCTTCTCCCCCTTTTATAGACCAACCCTCTAAAGAATCCCCGTTAAAGAGCGGAACCCAGGGGGTATCATCCTCTTTCTCCTGTGCTTCTGCACAACTTAGTAATGTAATGAAAACGAATAAGGATAGGAATTTGAGAAAGAACAAGGTTTTAATTTTCATGGGTTAGGTTTTATTGGAAATTCGATTTTTAAACAGCAATTTTATTTTTTCTGAGGTGGCAGGTTCTTCTGAACCATTTCCAGGTTGTATTCCACCTGTTCCTGGAGCACACCATTTGTATTAAAAATAAATATAGTTGTAGTTTGTGGGGAGATACTGCCTTTGTGATCTGCCTGCATAGGACTTTTTGAACTAAAGGAAACTGTATTTCCCGATTCATTTTCATTACTATTGGAGAGATCAAAGTATAATTCTTTTTCTAAATCCTGGTTCATTAGCATAATACTCACCCGGTCATTGCTTTGAGTTGCAAAGGCTTTTAGGTAAGGATTAGAAGATTGCATTTTTATATAATTACCTTTCATGTACTTGGACAGGATTTCCATATGATGAAACGTGGAATGCAGGGTAAAATCCGGGGGCGCCCCTATGTACCCAAAGTAAGTCTGTGCCCTGTCACTTTCCTGAATGCACCATGGGGTGATCGTAAAAGCCTCATACTCCATACCCATAAAAAATATTTCTGCCCAAAATTGTCCGTTAATAAAAGAGGGTACAGCAATTCCTTCTATACTTAGATCTTCGGGGTTTCTATAGGTAATATTAAATTCTGTAAGGGCCCAGGTGAGTTTATCAGCTCCTATACGTTGATGTTTTTTATTTGCCATTTCTAAATCTTCCTGCATCCGGAGGATCATTCCTCGAATTTTGCTTACAGAATTGAAGATAACATCACTTCTCCCATAGACATCTGCATTAGGATAATTGTGAAAATTGATTCCGTCAATATACCAGTTTCCGTGCTCATCCCTTCCTGCAACATCTCCCTCTCTAAATAAAAGAGCTTCATATACCTCATCATAATAAGAAGCGCAATCGGCAACAAAAATCTTGATGCCTGGATCTACCAGTTTCATAGCAGATGCATGGGATTTGATATAGCTTTTAATTGAATCTATAGAAAACTTATCCATGTGATAGGGTTCATTTCCTATAGACCAAAATCTGATTTTAAGATCATTGTCAACATTAAAATACTTAACAAGATCTGCTGCTTTTTGTGCAGATTCAAATTTTGATACCTGTAGCAAAGGTTCTGCACCAATATCTTTTATGGCTTTAACCCATTTGGTAAGGGTATCAATATGGGGGAGATTATTATCGTATCCTGCTCCGCCTATACGAATGATCTTAGCCCCACTTTGTTCCACCTGTGGCCAGAGATCATCAATATAACCCGGCCTGCCTTCAGAGCCATTGGATAACCAAAGATTTTGTCCGAATAGATAAGGGCTAATTTCCTGCGCCTGGAGACAGGAGAAACTTCCGAAGAAAAAGATCAACAATCCCCACATTTTCAGCTTTGTTCCTGAGCTGTTTGATACTTTGGTATATCTGGATTTGGTTGAGCTTGCTTTCACTAAAATCAGGATTTGGAAGAGTTTTTATTAGCCATTCCTTATACATCAGTAAGGATTATTTTCCTCCTGAAGTTTCAAAAGAAAAGGCTTATCCGGCTCTTTTAATAAATTCTATGTTCCCAATATCAAAACCCCCTTTTTCAAAAAGAACCAACAGGAATTTTGCTTTTGAAATATTCACTTCGGAAATGGTTATATCCTCCCATTCTCTTTCTGTTTTATGAGGAATTTCAGCTGAAAGCAATAAATTTTCATCCAGGTGCAGTTCAATTTTTCCGGATTTTTCCTCGTGAGGACGAACCCGCAAAACGACATCATATTTTCCCGGAACTACCGAAGACAGGGTGAATTTAAGCCATTCTTTATCTTCAGTTTTTCCAACAAAGTATTGATTTTCATCACCCGAAACTTTTGTTTCCCAAATATCAACTCCGTCATTTCTATATTTTTCTCCTTTGTTCCATGCGGTATTTGAAGAAGATCCGGAAGTGTTTTGATAATCATTATCATACCAGGTTTCACTGTAGGCTCCATGGTCATAATCTGTCATAGCGATTTTTCCCGGTAAATTATGTTCTTTATAAGGTTCCGCGGTTTTTATTAAATATGCGTGTGATACCCCATGCATAAGCCTTGTGTTCTCCAGCTTGATATTTTCTATGAATTGTGTAAGTGCCCTTTGAGCTTCATCTTCTGTAGGCTTAGGCTTTGAAGGGTCCGCCCAATAACCTACTATCTTGTTCCATTCGGGAATAGGGTCTACTATAACAGGGCCGTCAAGGTTGTTGATTTTTTTCCAGGGCCAGTTAGCCCATCCAATTTCCAGAGAATCCATATGAATGGCCATTTCCCTGAACCAGGTATTGGAATTCTCCCCTGTTTCCCCTCTCCATAAAGGGACATTTAAATTGGTTCTGTGATCCAGCATTTCCTGAATGGCCGAATCTTTATTTACAGACCAGTATCCATGAAGGCTTAATGCAATATTTTTTGAGGGGTCATATTCCACCAGGGATTCCAATCCATTGTAGTTACTGCCATAACAATTACCTTCCAAAATGATCAGGTGATTTTTATCTACTTTCCTTATAGCGTCTATAATCCTTTCATATAATTTCAACAGGGGCTCGTTTTTTTGACAGGAACAACCTTTAAGGTTCCCCGTATTTTCAAAATCATAATTGATCTCATTGATTAGATCATAACCGGCGATCCATTTTTCATCTTTATATTTTTCGGCAAGTTTGGCCCACATCAGAACTGTCATATCCTGAAATTTTTCATCTTCCCAAAGTGACTCGCCTTGTTTTCTGTCACTTATATCGTGATTGTTACCCTGTCCGCCGGGAGCTGCATGAAGATCGAGAATGAGTTGTAGATTATTGTTCTTTGACCATTGCAAAAGGCTATCTGTAAGTTCCAGGCCTTTGCTTTTCTCCAGCCAATTTCCCGAGGCATCAAAATACAAATTGTAATGCATGGGAAGTCGAATGGAGTTATAGCCCCAATCGGCAATTTGTTTTATATCTTTTTCAGCGACATAATACGTGAGCCAATCTTTATAAAACTGATGGGTGGCTTCTTTCCCGGCCAGGTTTTCCAGCTTTTGCTTTATTTCGTGCTGGGCCCCACTTGTTCCCAACATATAGCCTTCCTGAAGCATCCATCCTCCTAAACCCACTCCTTTTAAAATAACCTTGCGATCGTTTTGAAAGAGTTCGGTTCCCCGGGCATGGAGAAAATCTGAAAATTCGAAGCCTAAATTGGAGCTCTGCGCAACTGTAGAGGGAATGCACATTCCTGAAAAGAAAATAAGAAAGACTAAAGAATGATATGTTTTCATATAGGTCTTTCCGTTTATTTTATCCCATCAAGGAATCCCTCATAAGCTTTTTTCTTATTGTATTCCGCATCAAAAAGTAAAGGATATTCCTTAGGGTGCCACCAACCTGTAAGCCAGGTATATTTGTCTGTTACCCCCCATGTTGTTATAGCAAATTTTTGATTGTCGGGAATAGCTTCAAACATTTCCACTATGAATTTATAGGTAGCAGCTTGTTTTGTGGCTTCCGCATCTGTGAAAGTATAGGAGTCAGATTGATTGGTATTCATTCTTATATCCAGTTCAGAAATATGCATTAACAAGCCGGTGCTTACCATATCTTCAAAACCACTTTTGATGGTCTCCTTGCTCGTGGCTTCCCTGTAATGGAATTGATCACCCAAACCATCTATAGGATAGCCTTCATTTTTAAACCTTGTGGCCATACTTTTCATAGCAGCCCTTTTCCCGGAATCCAGCACTACACTGTAATCATTGTAGAATAAGATAGCATCGGGATCAGCATCCCTGGCATACTGGAAGCATCTTCCGTAAAAAGCAATGGGATCATTGAAAACCGGCAGGATAGTTCCTTCCTGCCTGTTGCCTCCCCCATCTGCAAAGACTTCATTTGCCACATCCCAACTTTTTATCCTCCCTTTGTACCTGGTGACCACATCTGTAATGTAACGCTTGATATTGTTTTCAAAGGCAGTAGAGTCATAATTGGCATTCTTGAACCAATCGGGAAAAGAATTATACCACACCAGGGTATGGCCGTGAACTTCCATATCATTATCCTCGGCATATTGAACAAGGGCGTCGGTTTCAGTCCAATTGTATGTGGAAGATGATGTCCATATCCGGTTCATTTTCATCTCATATTCTGCTGTTAATTGGCTAAAATTTTCAGAAAGGGCTTTATCGTATTGAGCATCATCTCTTATATGGCCCACCGTAACCGCTGCACCCACTTTCCAGGCAGCTTTTTCCCGTAAGGTTTCTGCTGTGGTTTCACCGGGCGGGACCGGATCTGTTGGGGTAGGGGTTATTACTTCCCCATCATCCCCATCTATAAAAACCACCTCATCATTATTACTGCAAGATGTTAATGCGAAGACGGATAGAAGTGCTAATATTTTTATTTTCGAGATCATCATTGTTGTTTTAAATGTGACATTTTTCCTTTAGAGGCATATTCCAACGTCTTGTTTTTGTAATAATCCTGTAATACGTAATACGCTTTTTTCTTTGCACCAGTTGGAGTCAATAAACCTTTCCTGTTCCAAAAATTTTGATAGACGGGGTGTTGACGTCGCGGCGATTTGAAATCGACCAGGATCCAGGGGGTCATTCCCCTTAATCCATCAATTTTTTCCAACATTTCAAGTTGGTAGATGTAGAGGGATTCCTGGTATTCTTCTGTGAAAATAGTGTCTTCACTTCCATGATATCCGCCAAGTGCCCCTCCGCCAAATTCTGAAATAATGATGGGTTTGTTGAATTTGATATCAAAATCATACTTCGGAAGGTCTTTGGCTTTACCCCAGTACCAGCCGCCATATTCATTGAAACTCACAATATCCAGCTTGTCTCCCAGCTCGTCTTCAACTGTGATGATGTTATCTTTTCTTTCTATTTCCAAAGCTGCCGATACCAATCTTGTATCATCCAGACTTTTCACTTTATCTACCAGTTTGCCCATAAAAACATTCCGCGGTTCTGTGATAGGTGTTTCATTTCCAACAGACCAAATTACCACACTGGCCCTGTTTTTATCTCTTTCAATAGAAGTACTCAACTGATTTTCAGCATTGGCATAAGTCTCTTCATTTTCCCAGGAGATCGTCCAGTAAACCGGAACTTCAGACCATACCATAAGGCCCATTTCATCTGCCAGACGAAGCATGGTTTCGCTGTGGGTATAATGTGCCAGTCTCACGTAATTACAGCCCAGGTCTTTGGCCCACTGCAACATCATTCTCATATCTCCTTCAGAACGAAGCCTGCCTTCAATGAGCGGATTTTCATCGTGAATAGAAATCCCTTTAAGGAAAACCGATTTATTATTTAAATAGATGTTCTTTCCTTCTGTATGAATTTTTCTGAAACCAATTTTATCTGAAATTTTATCCCCTTCACTGCTGATGTTCACAGTGTATAAAACAGGACTTTCCGGAGACCAGTGTTTGATTTGCTTTGCGGGGATCTGAAATTTCACTTTGCCCGAACCATCTGTTGTAAACGTTTTATTGATCTTTAATTCCGGAATATCTATGGTAACAGTTTCAGATCTATCAGTTTCCGCCAGCTGCACGTAGCCATCGATCATGTTCATATCCCCTTTGCCAAGCTGGACTTTATAATCCCTTATAAAATTTTGAGGAGCTTCAATTAAAGTTACATCCCGGGTTATTCCGCCATAGTTCCACCAATCAGTATTCACTGTGGGGATCTCATCTTTTTTCCGGGTATTGTCTACCATGACCACCACGAAATTCTTTCCGTTCTTTACTCCCTCGGTCACTTCAAATTGAAAAGGAGTGAATCCCCCTTTATTGGATCCCAATTTTTTCCCGTTCAGGTACACATTGGTTTGATAGTTTACAGCTGCAAAATCTATAAAATACCGCTTCCCTTCTTTTACCTGAAGATCAAAATCTTTCTTATACCAAACCGTTCCTTCATAAAACTGCAACCTTTCATCCTGGGAATTCCAGTCTCCCGGCACGGCCATAGTCTGGTCCATATCAAAATTATACTCAACCAGCTTATCGGTA
>JAGXIL010000037.1 GCA_024635655.1 Gillisia sp.
GAAACTTCCTGCTTCCCTTTTTTTCCGGTAATTTTTATTGCCGTGATCAATCCTTCCCTGTTTCTTTTTATACTTGAAAAATTTACATCAAGGCCCGCCTGTTCTTTTAATTGGCTCTTCATACTTCTCAGGCCTTCCTCTGTGGTATTTGCTTTGAGAACAGCAAAGGATGCTGGACTTTCTTTTAATTTATTTTTTGTCTTTGTTGTAATCTTTATTACTCCATCTTTTGCACGATTCCCATAGGTGCCTATCAATTTATCTCCCCTGGAAACTGACATTTCCTGTATCTGGTTGGGGTCAAGATCCCTGAGATCAAAATTTTCATTCTGAATTGTTCCGTTTATGATTATCATTTCTTTTTTATGACTATTAAGCATTTCATTGTACGAAATCAAGTTCCCTTCATCATCATCTGTAGAAAAGGTCGTGGCGATAGATACCACTCTTTTGTCAGATTCTTTGGTACTAATAAGTACAGCACCTTCTTTTGCTGCTTTACCATATATCGAGGTTGCATCTTTACCTTTTAAAACTGTTATAGAAACAATTTTTTCGTGGTCTATACTTTTGATATCAAAATTTTTTGGGGTCACTTTCCCGTCTAAGATATAAAGCGGTTCGTTATTTCCTAAATACACCATTGTTCCAGGAGAACTTCTTGTGCCCCATTGTGATGCATTGATATCTGTTGAGTCAATATTTATAGTTTGAGTGCCATTTTTACTATTAGGAATCCCAGATACGAGTACAGTAAAATCGTCTTTGCCCAGAGAATCATTTTTTATTACCATCCTGGTAGATTTTCCATTTTCCGAATTTATTGAGGAATCCTTTCGTCCATTAAAATTATCATTTTTTGTTTCTATAATAATAGCTATGTCTTCTGCTTTTTTTCCGTAAACCGAGACAGCCGCAGCGCCTTTTAAAACGTTTATGCTTTTAATATTTTCTGGATTTATTCCTTTTACTATAGAACCCGAAACTTCTATTCCATTAACAATATAAATCCCTTTTATTTCTTTTTCCGTCATAAGGTTTTTAACTGTATCTGATGGGAATTTTCTGTGTTCAGAAGCGGTGCCGTTTGAATTGCTTCCCGATGTTTTGTCAACCTCCATAAACATGGGTTTTTCACCCTTGCGTATTCTGATGTAGCTTTTTTTTACCGGTGCGTCTTCGAAATCAATTCGCTTCATTTCCTCATCGATATCATCAATGATTTTCCCCCTGGAAATCATGAACACCCCATCTTTCCCTTTATCGCCGTATTTTACGGAATTTTCAGGACCCAGAAAAGTAAACCCTCCATTGATCTCTATGGCTTTCCCCGCCAGTTCCCTACCAATATATTCTTTATTATTTACAATATAAAGCGCATTTTCCCCGGCCTTGGTTACAACATCTTTTGCTTTTATTCCCTTTTCATTTTTTTTGGAAACATTTGCAAATCCTATGCTGCCGTTGTCAACAAAAACTTCAAAAGAGCTTATGCCCTCCGGATTATTTTGATTTGTCACCCCGGAATTATTAGTGTTTTTATCTAAAAAGTTCACGGTGATTGCTGTGATAAATCCTTCCGGGGAGCGTTCTATGTTTTCAAAAGTGAGGATTACATCCTGTTTTTCAAAAACCTGCTTTAGAAACGCTAATCGCTCTTCACTGGATTCTTTTGAAATAATTGCTGATACTCTCACTGTTTGGGTGGTATCCATTTCAGTTTCTTCCACGGGATTTTCAGTAGTGATGATTTGAGCTTCAGTTTTTACGTTGAAGAGTAAGATAAAAGCGAGCATAAACGGCAGCGCGAGACTTACTTTCCAGTAATTGTTTTTGGATGTGGTGTTCTTGTTGAGCATAACTATTCGTTTTTTGATGAATGATTGATAAAATGAGTTGGTAAGGGCCGGATTGAAATTCTTGGTTGAAATTTTTACCAGGACTTTTTGATATTCTTTTTTGCAGGGAACCTCCTTCACAGCTTCACTATCGGCAATATATTCCAGGTTTTGCTGAAGGATCTTCACGTACAACCATGCAAAAGGATTGAACCATTGGTAAATAAGGTTGAGGTTTGCCAGTAAGACATCTGCCGTATGCCATTGGATGACGTGGGCTTTTTCATGTTTTAAAATGTGCTGCAGCTCTGTTTCTGAATGTAAAGCAGGATTGTATACGATAAAATTGAGAAAAGAAAATGGCGCCATTTTTCCTGTAACGGCTATATAATTAATTCCGCCGTACTTAGATATTTGTCCTGAATACAGCACCTTTGAAAGGGAAATTAGCTGAAGCAGCATTCTTCCCGTCATAAAGGCTACACCAGTAAGGTAAATAGCCAGCAGGATTTGCATTGGAGTGATCACCGGCTCCTGAGGCACAACTTCTGAAACAGGAAAATCTCCTTCGAAAATTTGAAACGTGCTGTTTTGCGCCTCAATAAATACTGTCCTGGTGAATTGCACTGAAGGCAAAATGGCCGATGCAAATAAACCTCCCAACAAAAATTTTCTGTTCGTAGAAAAGGAGTGATCCTGCCTTAATAAAAAATAATAAAGGGCAAAGAAAACGATGAGCAATCCTGCACTTTTACCGAGATAGGTGAGTAGTAGTTCCATTACTTTTCTTTTTTCTCAATGATCTCTAAAATTTCCCGAAGCTCTGCAGCACTTATTTTTTCCTCTTTGGCAAAGAAGGAAACCATATTCTTATAAGAGTTGTCAAAGAACTTTTTGGTAGCTGTGTTCATGAACTGCTTACGGTAGACTTCTATGGGTACAAGCGGATAATATCTATGGGTTTTTCCAAAAGCCTCGTGACCCACATATCCTTTTTCCTCAAGATTTCGAATTATAGTAGAAACCGTATTATAATGTAGGCTCTCTTCTGTTATTTCAGCCAGTACCTCTTTTACAAAAGCTTTTTTCAGCTTCCAGAGAATGTGCATGATCTCTTCTTCTTTGTTGGTAAGCTTGTTCATGTTTCTATTTGATTTTAATCAACTATTTTTTCAGTTTTCAAATATAACGACAAAAATAGTTATAAACCTACTTTTTTAGTTTTAAAGTTTTTTACTTCTCAGGATTGTAATTGAGGGGTAGGGTTTTCGCCAGTCGGGTGTGGCCCATTTCTCCCCCAAACATCACATTAACCGGGGGAGTATGATTGCCCCATTGGTCTATGTAGAAAATATCATCGGCCACCAATACCGATTGATAAATGTCATTATACAGGATGTTTAACTCATCTGTAAGTATTTTTATCCGGGTGAGGTCGTTTTCTGAACTTATTTCGAAAAACCGATAGGGAGGAATTTCAAACCTATTGTGAAAGATCTGAAATTTATTTTCAGATAATTGTTGAGCGGAAAGGGATCTCATAAAATGTAAAGAAGAACCATGGAAAGTTTTGGTCCTGTTCTTTAAATGCTTTTTCCGGGGCTTCTTTTTTAATTCCTGAAAAAAGCTATATCCCTCATAATAAATAAGTGAAGGAAGGTGTAACCCGGACTCACCCGTGCTGAATTCTACTCTAAAATTTTCCAGGTTATACTTTACTTCATATCCCAGGTAACGATTAACTACTTCTAAAGGTTCATCGGCATAAGCCAGGAGGATATCGCTGGACGGAACATACACCAGCTGGAGCACCTCCTCGTTCTTAATTTTGCATTGAAGGGCTTCAGGAGTATTCCCCAGAAACTCTCTTTTAAAAATGCCAAGTTTCTTTTTTCTGCTCCAGGGATCGGTTTCTAAAAAAACCTCTTCCAGGAACTCTGTACTTTCAGTTAAATAAACCTTAAGATTTCGGGTGTCAAAGCTATCGAGACTGGTGATGACTTTTGTTTGATACCCCAGGGAGCTTATGATGAGCGTACTGCTGATTCCTTCAGCTTTGCGAAGAATAAAATTTCCCTGAGGCCCTGAAGAATCCCCCAGGTTTGTCCCGTCAAAATATACCGAAGCCCCTGCAATAGCAGAAGAATCCTTTGCGCTTAAAATTGTACCCTGTAGCACATTCTGACCTTGAATACCAGCAGATAAAAGGATGGTAAAAAGAGCGAAAATGAAACTCCTCATAACAGTTTGAATATTGAATTTCAAATATAACTGTTTTTATAGTTTATAAACTGCTTTTGTAGTTATTATTTTGATAATAGGCTTTAAGCATATTCTTTCTTTATCTTCGCTCCAAAAAATACTTTTTATGAGTTTTTTGTTCATAATTATTGGCCTCACATTATTGGTAGTAGGCGGGGAATTTTTAGTGAGATCTTCAGTAGCATTATCATTTAAACTTAAATTATCCAAAATGGTCATAGGTTTGACCGTGGTTTCCTTTGCTACCTCGGCCCCGGAGCTCCTGGTGAGTTTGCAGGCCGCCCTAAGCGGTTTCTCCGACATTTCTTTGGGTAACGTGATTGGTTCCAATATTGCCAACATAGGTCTGGTGCTGGGGATCACCGCTATTATTTCTCCTCTAACGGTTGATCGCGATTTTTATAAATTCAATTGGCCGGTGATGATGTTATTTTCTATTGCGTTGTATTTCCTTTTAAGCAGCGGAGGATACCTTTCCAGGTTTGAGGGAATTGTCCTGGTTGTGGCGCTGTGTTTATACTTGTTCTTTTTAATAAAACGGGCCAGGAAAGTAAAGGTGGAAGTAGAAGGTATAGATGATTCCCTGGAAAAAACTTCCAATTTTAAAATAGGAGTTTGGTTGATCATAGGGGGAGTAGCCTTATGGGGTGGGTCTGAATTACTTGTAAGCGGAGCTGTTGATGTTGCGGGAATGCTGGGAATAAGTGAACGCGTGATCTCAGTAACCGTAATAGCTATTGGAACAAGTGTACCGGAACTTGCTGCTTCTGTAATAGCTGCCCTAAGAAAGGAAAAAGCCATCTCCCTTGGAAATCTTATAGGGTCTAATATATTTAATATTGCTTCGGTATTAGGTATTACTGCCATTATTCAACCTATATATGTGGCTTCCGAAGCAATTCTTACCAGCGATATCTTCTGGATGCTGGGTTTTGCATTTATCTTAATTCCTCTGGCCTTTCTTCCGGAAAAATTCATTTTGAGCCGCTATAAAGGGATAATCATGTTTATAGGATATGTAATTTTTATTGGTACGGCATTTCTGAATTAATTAAGGGGGTATAAAAATAATTTATGATAAGTTTTTGTTTTTTTACCCCTAAATTTTAGGGGGTGTGAATAAAAATGCTTTATTTTTGCTGAAATAATTTCAAAATCTTTAACCCCATACATATGTCAACTTTACGATTTCAGGCTTTAAAAGAGACTTTAAGTAGAAAACCAGTTCAAATTGAAGAAACTGACCGCCGGTCAGAGCTTTTCGGAAAAAATGTTTTTAATGAGACGGTAATGCGACAATTCCTTACCAAGGAAGCTTATCAAAATGTGAAGGCAGCAAATACCAGCGGACTCAAAATTAGCCGAGTGGTAGCCGATCATATTTCTACAGGAATGAAAGAATGGGCGATCTCAAAAGGAGCAACCCATTATACGCACTGGTTCCAACCTTTAACCGGATCTACGGCTGAAAAACACGATGCTTTTTTTGAAACCATAGGAGACGGCCTTGCTATAGAGAAATTTGGAGGAACACAGCTGGTTCAGCAAGAGCCGGATGCTTCAAGTTTTCCACACGGGGGGATCAGGAACACCTTTGAAGCCAGAGGATATACTGCATGGGATCCCACATCTCCTGCTTTTATTTATGGTACAACATTATGTATCCCTACCGTTTACGTATCCTATACCGGGGAAGCCCTGGATTATAAAACTCCGTTACTTCGCGCATTGCAATCTGTTGACCAGGCTGCAACGGCAGTAGCGAAATATTTTGATAAGAATGTAACTAAAGTTGAAGCAACCCTGGGGTGGGA
>JAGXIL010000038.1 GCA_024635655.1 Gillisia sp.
AAGGAATAAGGATCAGGTAAAAGAATTAGATTTGTTTAAACTTTTTGGCTACTATGCTGTTGTTGGCCTTGTTGTCTTTGCCGGGTTTTTACCTTTTCTTTCCCCGGAATTTATCAGCAACTTTGCCACGAGCCTTGGCCTTTGGTTTCAGAAGTTTGAGTTTAATGCCAGTATATATTATGTGGTAAGATGGGTAGGATATGAAATGAAAGGTTATAACATCATTGAATCGGCCGGGAAATGGCTACCGGTGGTTGTAATTCTTATAATTGCTGGCCTTAGTTTTTTAAGGAAAAATAATTCCTTACAGCAGCTCATAACAACTATGTTGTTTGGTATCACAGCTTATTTATTCTTTGCTACCACTGTTCACCCATGGTATTTGATCACCCCTCTTTTTTTGTCAGTTTTCACCCCCTACCGATTTGTTATTGTTTGGTCATTTTTGGTGATCTTAAGTTATTATGCCTATTCCAATCCCGAATTTCAGGAGAATCTTTGGCTGGTGGCGGGAGAGTACGCTGTGGTTATTGGATGTTTCGTATATGAGATAAGAAGAGGCTTAAAAGGTAAGGCTTTAGGCGACTACTTTCAGGTTAAAACTTTTTCAGAGGAAGAAAAGAGTATTTAAACCCTGGAGTTTTTCAGCAAGGTCATATTCCGTACATACACTATACTTCCGAAGAAATGGGAAATGATCAAAACCGGATCTCTTCTCAAAATTCCGTAGGTAAATATCAGCATGGCTCCAAACAGGCTCAGGATCCAAAACCCACCCGGAAGAGAGGATTCTCTGTTTTTTTCAGAATAGACCCACTGATAAATAAACCTACTGTGAAAAACAAACTGGCCCAGGAGGCCAAAACCTACCAGCCCCAGTACGACAAAATTTTTCTCCAGGAGACCGTACCACTGAGGATTGGGAGTATATAATAGATAAGAGGCAATTAAAGCCGGGACACCTACATAAATAAATTTCAGGAAAGGATTAGCGCCTTTCCATTGGTCCTGTAACTGTAAATTCCGGATAAAAATGAGATAGATGAATACCTGTCCCATCATTATGGGAAAATCTTCACGTAAATACCCGTACATGAACATAAGGATGGAACCCAAAAGGCTAAGCTGCCAATAGAAGGAAGGAGTTTCCACCTTTTTTGATCTTTCAGAAACAAACCATTGACTTATTAACCTGGCGCCAAAAAATGCCTGAGCCAGAAATCCTATTAAATAGATAAAAACTTCCGTCATTAAAATTAAATAATTGACCTTAAGCGATCAAAAAATTCCATAAAAAAAGGACTGTTATAAACAGCCCTCTTGGTTACTTTTCATTGTTATTACATATCCAGTAAATATGCAAATAATAATGGTGCTACAATGGTGGCATCACTTTCTATCACAAATTTTGGAGTGTCCTTATCAAGTTTTCCCCAGGTGATCTTCTCATTGGGAACCGCTCCCGAGTAAGACCCGTAACTGGTGGTAGAATCTGATATCTGGCAGAAATAGCTCCAGAAAGGTGTTTCCGGACGTTCCATATCCTGATACAACATGGGAACCACACAAATTGGGAAATCTCCGGCAATACCTCCACCAATCTGGAAGAAACCTATCCCGTCTTTGGAATTATCTGTATACCAGTCGGCAAGGAATACCATGTATTCAATCCCTGATTTCATGGTGCTCGCCTTCAACTCTCCTTTAAGCACATAAGATGCAAAAATGTTCCCCATAGTACTGTCTTCCCATCCGGGAACTACCATAGGAAGGTTTTTTTCTGCAGCGGCGTAAACCCAGGAATCTTTTATGTCAATTTCGTAATATTCTTCCAAAGCTCCTGAAAGTAATAACTTGTACATGAATTCATGGGGGAAATACCGTTCTCCTTTGGCTTCAGCATCTTTCCAGATCTTTACAATATGTTCCTGGATTCTTCGGAAAGCCTCTTCTTCAGGAATAGCCGTATCGGTAACCCTGTTCAATCCTCTTTCTAAAAGATCCCATTCATCCTGGGCAGTAAGGTCCCGGTAATGCGGCAATCTTTCATAGTGGGAATGGGCAACCAGGTTCATCACATCTTCTTCAAGATTTGCTCCCGTACAGGAAACTATCTGAACCTTGTCCTGACGGATCACTTCGGCAAAAATTTTACCTAATTCGGCGGTACTCATGGCACCTGCAAGGGTAACCATCATTTTAGAACCGTCTTGCAACTGTTTTTCGTAGCCTTTTGCGGCATCTACCAGGGCGGCAGCATTAAAGTGTAAATAGTATTTTTCAATAAATTGGGATATAGCTCCTTTACTCATCTTCGTCTTCGTCTGGGTTATGATTTAAATATTTGAACTTATAGCTTAACATTTTATAGTACAGCTTTGCAGCAAGAAAATCTGATGATTTTTCATTTTCATTAGGGCATAATTCCACAATGTCAAATCCTACTACATTTTTCTTTTTAAACATCAACTTCAGGAATTCCATGGTCTCATACCAAAACAATCCGCCCGGCTCCGGGGTTCCTGTTGAGGGCATTATAGAAGGATCAAAGGCATCAAGATCTATAGTGATAAAAACATTGGGAGTCATTTGCCCTATGGCATCCTCCATCCAGTCTTCATATAAGTTATGGGCAAAATAAACCTGATTCTCATCCATGTGATCAAGTTCTGTAACATCCATGGAGCGTATCCCTACCTGTATTAAGTTAGTAGTTTTACTGGCTTCATGAACTGCACAGGCGTGATTGCATTTAGAACCTTCATATTCCGGTCTTAGGTCGGCATGAGCATCAATTTGTACTACGGTGAGTTCTTCAAAAGATTCATTGAAGGCACGTATAGTACCAATAGAGACAGAGTGTTCTCCTCCAAAAACTGTTACAAACTTATCCTGTTTGATGTAGTTCTTGGTGGTCTTGTGAACGGCCTCGACCATTTTTTCAGGAGAAGAATTTTCGGTTACCGCAGGAGCCAGGTAAATTCCTTTTCTGTAAACCTCAGTGCGGGTTTCGATGTCAAAAAGTTCCATGTTTTCTGAAGCTTCCAAAAAAGCATCCGGACCTTTATCTGCGCCTTTTTGCCAGGAACTGGTCCCATCGTAGGGAACAGGGATTAATACCACTTTTGCTTCGTCAATACGTGCATACTTGTCTGGTATCCCGGCGTAATTCTTTTTGCTCATTACTTAAAATTGAATGTTTGGTTTAAAAATTTGTGATTAAAGTTATCTTTTTTAAATTAATTATTGGGGTTGTAACCTAATATCTTCAAAAGGTCTTCAGATGTTTGTTGCTCGCTGAAAAGCTCAGTGGTCAAATTTCCATCTTCATCTCTGTCAATAAGGATCTGTTTTGGCTGCGGAATAAGGCAATGTTGTAATCCGCCAAAGCCACCAATGGTTTCCTGGTATGCACCGGTATTAAAAAAGCCAATATATAAAGGCCGGTCTTTGCGATATTTAGGTAAATAGATCGCATTGGTATTCTGTTCACTGTTATAATAATCATCACTGTCGCAGGTGAGGCCACCAAGCAGTACCCTTTCATATTCATCATTCCAGCGGTTGATCGCCAGCATCACAAATTTTTTGCTGATCGCCCATGTATCCGGAAGAGTGGTGATAAAGGAAGAGTTGATCATATTCCACTTCTCCCTGTCGTTTTGTTGTTTCTGGTAAAGGATCTCATATATCGCACCCCCGCTTTCTCCTACAGTAAAAGAGCCAAATTCGGTAAAGATATGTGGCACTTCTACTCCCGCATCCTCACAGGTGAGTTTGATCTGGTTAATGATCTCTTCAACCATGTACTTATAATCGTATTCGAAGTGAAGGGAATTTTTGATTGGAAATCCTCCTCCAATATTCAGGCTGTCCAGGGTTGGACATACTTTTTTAAGGTCGATGTAAACCTGTAAGCATTTATTAAGCTCATTCCAGTAATAGGAAGTATCCCTTATTCCGGTATTGATGAAGAAATGAAGCATTTTAAGTTCCACCTTCTCATTATCCTTTACTTTTTTGTTGTAGAAAGGCACAATGTTCTTGTATCCAATACCCAGTCTTGAAGTATAAAACTCAAATTTCGGTTCTTCTTCTGAAGCAATCCGAATACCTATCTTATATGGTTTATCAATGGCTTCTGAGAGCAGGTCTATTTCTTCGTAATTATCAATTATCGGAATACAATTTTCATGTCCTCCATTGATCAATTCAGCAATATTGGTGATATACTGGTCTCTTTTAAAACCATTACATATTACATAAGTCTTATTTGTGATCTTCCCTGTAGCTTTTAATTTTTGGACAATGTTGATATCAAAAGCTGCTGAGGTTTCTATATGAATGTCATTTTTCAATGCTTCATTCAGCACATGCTCAAAATGCGAACTCTTTGTGCAATAGCAGTAATTGTAATCTCCTTTATAATTATGTTTTTCTATAGCATCTTTAAACCAGACTTTTGCCCGTTTAATATTATGGGAGATCTTTGGGAGATATGTAAATTTAAGCGGAGCCCCATATTTTTCAACCAATTCCATTAGATCAATACCGTGAAATTGTAATTCGTTGTCCTCTAATGTAAATTCTTCCTGAGGAAAATAATAGGTCTGGTCTATTAAATCGCTGTATTTAGTATTCAATGCTTTGGGTTATATGTATTTGTTAAAAGTGTGAAAAATTAGGTATTAATTTATAGGGTCAAAAATAATGACTGGTAAATTATTGTTAAGATAGAAATTCGCAGGGGGAACTGGTGCAAGTTTGCAGAAGTCATCCATTCCGCGCTGTTGTTTTGCAGATTGGGATTGTGATGGGAAAACGGAAAATAAGGTCAGTTTTTTCAACCGGTTAATTTCATTGGATCAATGATTAACAATTATTTTTATAGTTATATCATTTTCAGCCTGTGTCATTGTCTGTTAAGGAGTTACACAGGCCTAATCTGCTAATTTTGGAGTGTAAAAATATAAAAAAATATATAAAATCTGAATAAAAAAATGTAATCTCCCGGATTTAATTTAACGAGGCTTGCCTCGATATTTTTTTCTTTTTTGAAAATCTTTTTTGGAATTTGGAATTTAATCCATGCGGATTTTTAATGCTTCTTACAGCATCTTAATATTAATGATCTCCTGCTTGGTAAGTACTCTCCAGTTCCCACGGGGAAGATCCTTTTTAGTAAGTCCTCCAAAGGTAACCCGGTCCAGTTTTTCAACTTCATATCCCAGGCTTTTGAACATACGCTGCACAACGTGTGGCTTCACACTGGCTGTTTCAAGGCCTACTTCGTTTTTTGGTCTGTTTTCAATATAGCTTACTTCCTGTACTTTGATTTTTCCGTCTTCAAGAGTAACGCCGGAGGCTAGTTTATCCAGGTCTTCCTGGGAAACAGGTTTGGTAAGTTCTACATGGTAGATCTGGCGGATACCATTTTTAGGCTTCCCAAGTTGTTTTTCAAGGGTGCCGTCATTGGTGAACAGCAAAAGTCCGCTGGCCTGCCGGTCCAGTTTTCCTACAGGTACCACTTTACTTTTTGTAGCTTTTGATATTAGGTCCATGACCGTTTTAGATCCTTTATCGGGACTTCCGGTAACAAAAAAACCTCTTGGTTTATTTAATAAAATATATTCCGGCTTTTCCGGGATAACTTTGTGTCCGTCAAATTTCACTTCGTCTCCGGGTTTCACACGATAGCCCATTTCAGTAACAGGAGTACCATTTACGGTAACATTTCCTGCAGCAATAAAGATATCAGCATCGCGACGGGAACAAGCTCCTGAGTTGGCTATGTATTTATTTAATCGAATACCGTCTGCTTTTGAAGCAGGCTTGGCTGCCGGTTTTTCAGCTGCTTTACCTTTTATGGGTGCATTGCCCCGCGCCGTTGATTTCTTGCGTTCTCCGCCACCTTGTCTTCCGCTGAATTTACTGCCGCCTGAAGATTTATCATCTCGACTCATATATTTATATTTTTTGCAAAGATACTTTATCGACAAAGATCTTACTAAGTTATTACTGAAAGTTTTATATGCTTGCTGAAGTTGAATTTTTTGGAAAGAATTTTCCATGAGGTAAAACTTTCGTAGATCGAGCGAAGCCAAGGTTGGAATTTCTAAGGAGATGTCGACGAGCCTGTTATGAGCCGCAGTCGACAGGATCGATCTGACATTTAATCATGTCTGTTCGAGCGCAGTCGAGAACTCTTAGAGGTTCAAGGCGGGATCATATTAGAAATCATTGACAAAAATAAAATACACTGAGACATTTGGAATTAGGACACCACCCACTCCTTCGAAGAACCCCTCGACTGCGCTCGGGGAGACACCGTGAAGAAAAAAGGTAAGACGATTTGAAAATCCTTCACAATAGTACCGCGGAAGTTTAAAAGACTCTATTCAGCACATCTCCATGATCTATGAGCAGAATACTAAAAATCCCACACTAAAAATTTTCTATGAGGAAAGATTGTTCTTTATAGATCGAGCAAAGCCGGGACTGAAATTTTTTTATTTGAATTTCTAAGGAGATGTCGATGAGCCGGTCATGAGCCGCAGTCGACAGGATCGGCGTGATATAATTTTCATGTCTGTTCGAGCGCAGTCGAGAACTTCTTAGAGGTTCAAGGCGGGATTATATTAGAAATCATTGACATAAATATAATAAACTGAGACAATTGGAGTTAGAACACCACCCACTCCTTCGAAGAACCCCTCGACTGCGCTCGGGGAGACACCGTGAAGAAAAAAGCTAAGGAAATTTGAAAGTCCTTCACTACAGTACTGCGGAAGTTTAAAAAACTCTATTCAGCACATCTCCATGATCTATGAGCAGAATACTAAAAACCCCTGCCACTATAATAAATTTCAGGATGTTATGAAGAAGTAAATACTGCCATTTGGCAGAACTGAAATAAAGAAAAAGCACAAAGAAAAGTAATAATCCCAGGGATAAATAGAAGTAAATATCCATGTATCCTATCTCATAACGGGTGGTAAGCAATAGGATTGGAACCACCGAAATAACAGTGAGCACAGAGAGGAAAAATTTGCTCCATTTCTCTCCGTAAACAACGGGTATGGTTTTGTAATTGAGAATAAGGTCTCCTTTTATATTCTCCAGGTCCTTCACAAGTTCCCGCATCACGATCATGAGGTATAAAAATGTGGCATGAATAAAGATCACGGTTTCGAAGTTCTTGTAGTACACAAATACAACAAAAAATGGAGTAATAGCTAAAATTGAAGCTACCAGGTTTCCTACAAAAAGGATCCTTTTGAGCCTGTGGGAATAGAACCAGATCACGAAAATATAAATGGAAAAGAAAACCACCGCGCGAAAAGAAACATAACTGGCAAAGAAAATAGCTGCAAAATTGAGGATAAAATACACTGAAAGTTTTGTGCGCTGACTTACAAAACGATCCAGCATCGTTTTCTTAGGCCTGTTGATAAGGTCTTTTTCGCTGTCGTAAAAATTATTGATAATGTATCCTGAAGCAATGACAGTTGCAGAAGAAAGGATAAGGAAAAATAAATTGGGGTCAAAAATGACTTCTCTCAGCGGCAGGTCCGGAGCCAGAATAAAGGCAGAGGTTAAATACTGCGCAATAATTAAAATAAGAATATTGTAACCGCGAATTACCGAAAACAAACTCAGCATTTTAAGCAGTATACGTTTGTTTTTAGCTGCCGCCATTAAATTTGGGGAGTTCTAAAAGTTGTAAACGATCTCTAAACGATAATCTTTAAGGGCTTCTTTAGCTTTATCTATATCTTCTGTGAACCCGAGAATATATCCTCCACCCCCGGAACCACAAAGTTTAAGGTAATAATCGTTAGTATCGATCCCGCGTTGCCACAATTTATGAAATTGGGCCGGGATCATAGGTTTGAAATTGTCAAGGACAATATGTGAAAGTTTTTTAATGTTGCCGAAAAGGGATTTTACATCCCCCTGTAAAAAATCGTCTACACAGGCATCGGTGTGTTTGATGAACTGGGTCTTGATCATTTTTCTGAAAGGCTCCTGTTTCATATTCTCCATAAAGATCTGCACCATGGGAGCAGTTTCTCCAATAGAGCCACTGTCCAGTAAAAATACAGCTCCTTTCCCATTCTCGGTTTGAGAAGGAATTCCTGTCGGCTCTATATTGTCCTGAGAATTTATAAGGATAGGAATACTCAAATAGCTGTTTAAAGGGTCAAGTCCGGAGGATTTTCCGTGGAAAAAGGATTCCATTTCCCCAAAGATCTTTTTCAGCTTTAGTAATTTATCGCGGGTAAGGTTTTCAAGAACGGTGATCTTATTTTCTGCATATTCGTCATAAATAGCTGCTACCAAAGCTCCACTGCTTCCTACCCCATATCCCTGCGGAATGCTGGAGTCAAAATACATCCCTCTTTCAATGTCTTTATTTAAGGTTTCAAGATCGAATTTCACAAGATTCGGATCTTTTTGCTGAAGTTCTTCCAGGTAACCTGCAAATCGTTTCAGGCCCCGGTTTGACTTTATCGT
Organism: Gillisia sp.; assembly: GCA_024635655.1. Lineage (GTDB taxonomy): Bacteria > Bacteroidota > Bacteroidia > Flavobacteriales > Flavobacteriaceae > Gillisia. Next base: position 8,518 of record JAGXIL010000038.1, read on the forward strand.
TTCTTCTGAAGGATTTTCGTCAACTTTTAATGCTCCGTTGTAGAAGTTGTATGGAATCGACAGGCCTTTGGAATCTTTAATAATACCGTATTCTCCGAAAAGTAAGATTTTTGAATAAAATAAAGGTCCTTTCATATTGATGTGCTGTGTTAAAACTAGTAGCGGATAAGCATTTTAAATTCCATACTTAATGCGCCATAACCTCAGGAAAAATTATAAAACTTTGATAATTTAATTTTTAAAAAAATGTAAATTTATTTTTAAAATTACTTTCCCGTTTTCTTAAAAGATAAGAAGCTTTTCTTCCTTATAATTTAAAATTGCTGTTAAAGTTAATAAATCCGAACGAATATTACTTGCAGGTACTAAGGGAATTAGAGGATAAATTTTTCTCTCAAATCCTTAATTTAGCTTAACTGCACCTTTCCCAACGTGATCGCAAAGATACTGCTCATTTTCGCAATACGCAACTAACTCATTCTTAATGAATTCTAAAATTTTTTCTTTAGACTCCTTGGGGTACAGCACATGCACATTAGCGCCTGCATCCAGGGTGAAACAAACGGGGAGCCCGGTATTCTCCCTGAATTTCCATATTTTATTAATGATCTCCAGCGTATTGGGCTTCATTAGGATGAAGTACGGCTTACTGCTCATCATCATAGCGTGTAGGGTGAGAGCCTCACGCTCCACAACCTCAATGAAGCCATTGAGATCTCCCTGCTCGAAAATCTCCTGAAGCGCATTTAAATTGTTGTGGGCCTGTGCAAATCTCTCATCTGCAAAAGGATGGCCGTGCATCAGGTTATGGCCTACGCTGCTGCTTACCTGTTTTGACCCTTTATCTACCAGTAAAATCGTATCCTGAAAATTATAAAAAACCTCATGCACAGGTTTTTTATATTGAACTCCGTATAGGTCACTGCTGCTTTCCGTCTTTTTGTGATTTCCCCAAACCACAAGTCCGCCTTCTATACTTCGGCAGGCACTTCCCGAACCTAATCGTGCGAGAAAAGAGGCTTTCCTGTTAAAATATTCTTCCGTCATTTCCGGATTCAGCTCTTTTTCAAGGCTCATAATACAAAGTGCCAAAGCGCTCATTCCACTGGCCGAAGAGGCGATCCCACTGCTGTGCGGAAAAGAATTTTCTGTTCTTATGATAAGAGAATAATCCTTTAGGAACGGAACATATTTTTCAATTCGCTCAAGAAAGGTTTTAATTTTAGGTTTAAAATCTTCTTTCTTCTTACCTTCAAAATAAAGTTCGAATCTAAAACCTTCCGCAGAGCTTTCCCTTTTCTCAAATTCCAAAGTTGTAGTTGTTTTGGAAGTATTTAAGGTGAAACTAATGGAAGGATTTGCGGGGATCTGTTCCTCCTTTTTTCCCCAGTACTTCACCAGGGCTATATTGCTGGGTGCCTGCCAGGTAACCTTTCCGCTTTCAATCTCTTTGTTTGGAGAAGAGGATATGAAGTCATTTTGATCCATTCAAAAAATATTTAGGCAAATATACTTTTTTAGTTTACAGCGGATAACCGGGCATTTCAAATAAATTCCTATTTTACATTGATTTTCAAACAACACGATGGCCGCAAGAGTTTTCATAAAAGTTGCTATTGCAATTGGGATATGCCTTTTTATAGGCTTTGTAGCTTCTTTGGCTACACAGGCCAGTATTTCAACCTGGTATCCTTCCCTGGACAAGCCATGGTTCAATCCGCCAAACTGGATCTTTGGCCCGGTTTGGATCTTTCTCTATGTTCTTATGGGTATTGCAGCCGGAATAGTTTGGAACAAAGGTTTTTATCATAAATGGGTGCAAACGGCTTTATACCATTTCGGATTCCAGTTACTCCTGAACGGGGCCTGGTCCCTGCTATTTTTTGGACTACAAGAACCCCTGTGGGCGCTTATAGACATTGTTGCTCTCTTTATTTTTCTTATTTTCACCATCAAGTGGTTTAAGATTGTAAGCAATACAGCTGCTTACCTACTTATTCCCTATGCCGTTTGGGTATTATTTGCCGCAATCCTCAATTTTGAGATCTGGCGCCTTAATTGATTCTTATGAAGAAAACTATTTTTATTACCGGTGCCTCCAGCGGCATAGGAAAGGCTACTGCTTTATATTTTTTTTATAAAGGTTGGAATGTTGCTGCCACCATGCGTTCTCCTGAAAAAGATGAGGAGCTTTCAAAACTTGAGGGAATTAATGTATATAAACTTGATGTTACCAATCTGGAAGAAATTTCTGCTGTAACAAGTAAGATCTATCAGGATCATGGCCGTATAGATGTACTTTTAAATAACGCGGGTTATGCTGAAGTGGGTGCTTTTGAAAAATCTAAAGATGAAGAGGTGAGGGCACAATTTGATGTAAATGTTTTTGGAGCTATGAATCTTACCCGGGAGATCATCCCTTACTTCAGAAAACAAGGGGAAGGTACTATAATTAATGTCACTTCTGTGGGAGGCAAGATGACCTTTCCGCTTTACAGCATATATAGTGCTTCAAAGTGGGCTTTGGAAGGTTTTGCTGAATCCCTGCAATATGAACTTCAACAATTCAACATTAAAATAAAGAATGTAGAACCCGGCCCTATAAAAACAGATTTTTACAGTCGGTCGCAAAATGTGTTTGAAAATGAGGCAGTTTCGGGCTATGAGAACTATGAAAAGAATATCTTAGGTAATATGTCAAAAGCCGGGGCGAAGGCACCCGGTCCTGAAATTGTTGCCAAAACCATATTTAAGGCTGCAACAGATGGCAGATCCACATTGAGATATCCTGCGGGAGGAAAGGCCAAATTCATCTTATTTTTTAGAAAAGTTATGCCGGGCCACTTCTTCAATAAATTGGTCTCTAAAACTATGGAGCGGCGTTAGGGGAATTCATTGCCTTCGCCGCAATAAATCCTCCGGTCCAGGCATTTTGAAAATTAAACCCCCCGGTGATCGCATCTATATTTAATACTTCCCCGGCAAAATAAAGATTTTTGTGAAGTTTACTTTCAAAGGTTTTAAAGTTCACCTCTTTTAAAACTACTCCCCCCGCAGTAACAAATTCTTCCTTAAAAGTACTCTTACCATTTACTTCAAATATCGCCTTGCAAAGCTGCTCACTCAGCCCCTTAAGCCGGTGTTTGTTAAGATCGGCCCAAATTTCATTTTCCCCGATCCCTGCCGCCAAAACCAAATTTCGCCATAATCGTTTCGGAAGTTCAAATTGGGTGTATTTAAATATCTGCTGTTTTGCATGGGTAAGTTTTAATTCCAAAAGTTCTTCGAGAATATCTTCAGCTGTGTATCCCGGTAACCAGTTTACTCTTATTCTAAATTTATAATTTACCGAATTTAGTTCCCTGGCGCCCCAGGCTGAAAGTTTCAGGATTCCCGGGCCGCTCATTCCCCAGTGGGTGATCAACAGCGGTCCCTGGCTTTCCAGTTTTTTGCTGCCTCCGGATTTAAAATCCAGCATCACCTTTATTTCGGCATTTGTAGCTACCCCGGGGAGGTCCTGGATCCTCTTGTCTTTGATATTAAAAGTAAAAAGCGAAGGAACTGCAGATTCTATATTATGTCCAAGCTTCTCCAGTAATTTCCAGATCTTTGGATTACTTCCCGTGGCAACCAGGATCTTTTCTGCAGAAAAATCCCCCTGATTTGTGCTTATCTTCCAGTTATTGTTTTCCTTTATAAGCTGTTGAACCGAATGATTTTGTAATACTTTTATCCCCAGCCTCGAAGTTTCCTGAAGAAAACAATTGATTATAGTTTCTGAAGAATCTGAAACCGGGAACATTCTTCCGTCTTCCTCAATTTTGAGCTCGATCCCCCGCTCCTCAAACCAGGCGATGGTGTCTCCGGTCATGAAGCTATGAAAGGGACCCCTAAGTTCCTTTTCTCCCCGGGGATAATTCTTTACAAGCTCGTTGGGAATGAACTCGGCGTGGGTAACATTACATCGGCCACCCCCTGAGATCCGCACTTTGGTGAGCACTTCTTTTCCGCGTTCCAGGATGATTATTTTCGCCCCGGGATTCATTTCTGCCGCATTGATCGCTGCAAAAAATCCAGCCGCCCCGCCGCCAATGATGATAATGTCAAATGTGTTCATTTTCTCAGTTCTCAGTTTTCGGTTTTTAGTTTTCGGTTCCCGGTTTTCTGTTTCTCGGTTGTCAGTTATCGGTTTTCGGTTCAATTTTTGTGGAGTCCTAAATAATAACATTCTGAATAATTTATTTTTCCTATATCCGTGGACTCAGGCCAATCTTCTGTTATAGCAGATCGGGATAATCAGATATGATCCCGTCTACTCCAAAATTCTTCATTCGCTGAATAGCCTCAGGATCATTTACTGTCCACACATTTACCAGGAATCCCTGCTGCTGGGAAAGTTTTACGTTTGCCCGGGTAATGATTCCAATGGAAGGATGAATGGCTTTGGCCTTTACAAGTTTCCCAAGTTCTATAGCTTCAGGAAAACTGGCTTTACTTAAAATTCCAATAGGAATATTGGGATCTATGCCGTATACCTCGAAAAGTTCGTTTTTTTGAAAACTTGAGACTATAAAATCTTCATAGCTCCAGTTCCTGTTTTTAAGATAATCCCTGATGATCTCACAGGTTCCCGGGGCCGTATGAGATCCTTTAAGTTCAATATTGATCCGGCATTTTCCCTCGATAAGGTCCAGCACTTCCTTGAGCAAGGGGATCTTAAACTTACCCTCGATCTTCAAAGCCCTTAGTTCCTCAAGGGTTTTGCCGGCTACTTCTCCTTCTCCATTGGTGGTGCGGTCCAGGGTAAAATCGTGAATGACTACCAACTCTCCCGTCCGGCATCTATGCACATCCAGCTCAATAGCACCAACTCCAAGTTCCAGGGCTTTTTGAATGCTTTCAAGTGTGTTTTCAGCAAGATGACCTTTTGCTCCCCGATGTCCAATTTTGAGTGGTTGTTTCATGCTGCAAAGATATTTAATTCACAGTAAAAAGTCATATTTGTAAGATAGTCTGCAAAAAATGTTTAGAAGACCTTACCACTACTTAACATTTTTTTTAAAGCCTTGCTCCTTAATTTTACCCAATCAACTATTAGATCTTAGCAGGATGAGTAAACCCAAAGAATTTCCCGAACAGGACCAGGAACAACCGGGTAAGGAACACAAAATGAACCCGGAGCCGGAGATAATTCGGAAAAATTACAAGGGTAGTGGCAAACTTCAGGATAAAATCGCTCTGATTACCGGTGGTGATAGTGGCATAGGCCGAAGTGTAGCAGTGCATTTCGCAAAAGAGGGCGCTAATATTGCCATCGTTTACCTCGAGGAAGATAAAGATGCAAAGGAGACCAAAAGAATGGTAGAAGAAGCTGGTTCAAAATGTATCATCATAGAGGGGGACCTTAGAGAAGAAGATTTTTGTAAAGAAATGATCTCGAAGACGGTTAAAGAATTTGGGGGGTTGAATATCCTGGTTAACAATGCCGCTATGCAATTTCCCAAAGATGATCCCGGGGATATTTCTTCCAATCAACTTCACAAAACTTTCGAGACCAATATCTATCCGTATTTCTATGCTCTTCAGGAAGCGCTCAAACACCTAAAGGAAGGAGATTGTATTATTAATACTACGTCGGTAACTGCATATAGGGGAAGTACCCATCTTTTAGATTATTCCAGTACCAAGGGGGCTATAGTAACCTTTACCCGCTCGCTTTCAAAAATGCTGGCAGAGAAGAAGATAAGAGTGAATGCGGTGGCACCGGGACCTATCTGGACTCCTTTAATTCCCTCCAGTTTTGATGAAGTGTCTGATTTTGGACAGAAAGTTCCTATGGGAAGAGCAGGACAACCCAGTGAGGTGGGACCTGCCTACGTTTTTTTAGCCTGTGAAGACAGTAGTTATATCACTGGCCAGGTAATACATGTAAACGGAGGTGAAATAGTAGGAGCATAACTTCAGCTTTTCTTTTTATTTTTAGGTTACCACAAACCACATATTATTCTAAAAATGCAAAATATTTTTGAAGCCTCAGGTAGCTCTCTCCTGGCTATAATTGCAAGTGCAGCAGGAGTTTATATAGCAATAATAATACTTACCAGGATCGCAGGCAAGCGAAGTTTTTCAAAAATGTCAAATTTTGATTTTGCCATGACTATTTCTATCGGTGCTATGATAGCAACAACAGTTTTATCGCCTTCAGTTAGTTTTATACAAGGGATCACCGGCCTTACGGCCATTTTTGTTTTGGAACTAATTTCCAATAATCTCAGGCAGTATAGTGTATACCAAAAATTGATTGATAATACGCCAATACTTCTCATGGATGGTTCTGAAATATTGTACAAAAATCTTCAAAAAGCGAGGTTGACCAAAGAAGATCTTTTAGCCAATTTAAGGCAGGCAAACGTCCTGCAACTTTCGCAGGTCAAAGCCGTAGTTTTCGAAAATACAGGAGAGATTTCGGTTTTACATTCAAACAATTCTTCTGTTCAAGTCGAAGATTTCCTATTAACAAATGTGAAAAAATAGTTATGATAGAATGGACTGATGTATTGGGATTGGTAGCCGGTATTTGCACTACAGTTGCTGTAATTCCACAAATAAGAAAAGCCTGGAAAACCAAAAAAGTGGAAGATGTTTCTCCGGGAATGTTCATTGTATTAATTATAGGCCTGGCTTTATGGGTGGTATATGGAATAACTCAGGAGGACCTTCCTATTATTGCTACCAATGGGGCAGCACTGGCATTAAATGGATTGATGCTATACCTGATGGTGCATTATAAACATAAAAATGAAGAGTAATTTATATATAGACCAATACTGCTCCAAGACCAAAAATAATATGGGCTATAAAGAGTTGTAAGTAAAATTCCCTAAATTTTATATCAGGAGGGGCTGAGTTAAGATTAAAAAATATCTTCCATCCCGATATTCCCATCAATCCTGCAATAGCTCCAAGAAAGGCTCCATTTTCTAAAGAAGGTTCCAGGGTTGTAATCCTCCAGGTAAAGTCAAAAACTATAACAAAAAACCACCCTATAATATAAGGAATGATCCATTCTGTAACATTTCTTTTACCAGGGTTTAATCTTATTTATGGTTAAACTTTAATATAACTCGTTTAGAAGATGAGGTTCTTTAAACTTGCTGGCATTGATCCATGACCATTTGTAGCTGAAAAGGGTCATCAAATAAGTCGCAATATGGCCTCTAAAGAATACTAGAATATAGTTCATCGGCTGTTAATCTTCCTCTAAAAATAAACTAATTTATTCTTAATCACCTTTTAAATAGCTTGTGTTCACAATAGATTTGTAGTTATGACGAGACGGAAAGAGCCGTCCAAATTGATCTTATGAAGACTATCTCCACTGTACAACAAAAAAAACAGCCCCTAACTTATAAGTCAGATGAGGCTGCAAAAGCAAATTTTAAAAAATTTATTCTCGATGATAACCACCCTTGCATTATGGCGCAAACGGTTTTTTCATTAGATAAAGTCGATTTTCACGAGTACGAGAATTTTGGATCTAAAAGTGCCGCAAAAAAAATACTTAAAGATCTTACCACCTATATCTCCGGCTACGATTTTGAATCCAGGGACTTCTTTACCTTTATAGCCACTTTTCGCGGAAGGAAGGATTTTACTGAAAAGCAATTCGAGCAGATCCTTTGGAAGCAACTTCAATTCCTGCACGAAGTAGATGATAAGCCCTGGGACCCGGAAGTGGAAAGTAACCCGGACGACAATAAATTTAGTTTTAGCCTGGCAGGAAAAGCCTTTTATATTGTAGGATTGCATCCCAACAGTTCCAGGATGGCCAGGCAAAGTCCTGCCCCAACAATGGTTTTTAATTTGCATTGGCAATTTGAGAAGTTGCGGGAAATGGGCACGTATGATAATGTGCGGGATAAAATAAGGGAAAGGGATATAGAGCTTCAGGGAAGTATGAATCCAATGCTTCATAATTTTGGAGAAGCCAGTGAAGTCAGGCAGTATAGTGGAAGAAAAGTTGGAGAAGAATGGAAATGTCCGTTCCTTTCAGGTAAATTATAATCAATGTACCAACCCCGGAAATACAAAAAAAAAGATCCCGATTATATTTTTGATTTTATACAGGAGCATCCTTTCGCGACCTTTGTTTTATACGGAGAGCGTTTATTGGCAACCCATATTCCCGTACTTCTAAAAGGCTCTGCGGAAAAATTTACCCTGTATTCTCATATTGCAAATCACAATGAACAATTTGATCATCTGCAGGACGGGGTAGAGGCGCTTATCATTTTTCAGGGGGCACATGATTATGTCTCTTCTTCCTGGTATAAGGATAAGGATATTAGCACCTGGGATTATTCGGCAGTACACGTGAATGTTCAGTTAAGGTTGCAGTCCCAGGACGAACTTGCAGATTCCCTCCGGAATCTTGTCCATAGATTTGAAAAGGGCCAAAAAGATCCTTTATACTTTGATGATCTTCCACGGGAGTTAATTGACGACCATTTACCCAGAATAACCGGATTTTGGTGCGAACCCTTTAAAATTGAAGCTATTGCAAAATTACATCAGGGAATGGATGAAGATGATGTGCGTTCGGTAATAAAACATCTGGAAGTGGGCCCAAGCCCGCTTTCCTGTCCTTTAAGTAAAAATATTCAGAAAGAACATGATCTATAAAATAGAAAAACAAACCGGGACTGCCTTTATATTAAATAAGGGTCAGAAATTAAAAGTTATTGACCCTTTGGGGGAACAGGTGAGTGATATGGTTCTGTTTAATGCCGGGGATGTGAGGGAAAAGATCTCTTCCGGGAAGACCATGGATTTTGAAGAGAATATTTTGCTGAGCAAGGGTAATTACCTGTGGAGCAACAGAAGCCGAAAAATGATGGAGATCCTGGAAGATACCAACGGCAGGAACGACTTTTTGCTGGCTCCCTGCAGCCCCGAAACCTTTGCGATCATGTATAAGAATCCTGAGTATCATCCCAGTTGTTTTGAAAATCTCTATACCAACCTTGCCGCCTATAATATTGCGCCTGATGATATTCCTACGGCCTTCAATATTTTTATGAATGTTCAGTTTCAGCCTGATGGAAAGCTAAGTGTGGATCCTCCGTTGAGCAAGGCCGGAGATCACATACTTTTTGAAGCCCAAATGGATCTCGTAGTAGCTTTGACCGCCTGCTCTGCAGAAGACAGTAATAACGGCAGCTTTAAACCTATCCATTACGAGATTTTATAGATAAACCGGTCTTAGGTAACCTTAGTCCTTTTGCTACGATATCTGATATTGATCATTTCTATAATTAGAGAGAAGAACACCGCAAAATAAATATAGCCTTTTGGCACGTGGTAGTGCAGTCCTTCCACCATGAGCATAAATCCTATAAGTATTAAAAAGGAAAGGGCAAGGATCTGAACCGTTGGATATTTATTTACAAAATCACTAACGGCTTTTGCAAAGATCATCATGACCACTATAGAAACGATCACCGCAATGACCATTAAAGTAATTTCTGTGGTAAGTCCTATTGCCGTCAGGATAGAATCAAAAGAGAATATGATATCCAGTATTACTATTTGCATTATAGCATAGCTAAAAGAACTCACTTTTCTATCTACCAATGTTTCTTCGTCCCCTTCAACTTTATGATGAATTTCCAGTACAGACTTTACTAACAGAAATATTCCTCCTCCCGCCAGGATAATATCCCTCCAGCTAAGTTCAAAAGAGAAAATTGTCAAAACAGGATCTGTAAGTTGAATGATCCAGGTAATACTTAATAAAAGAAGGATCCGCATGATTAGTGCCAGGGAAAGACCTACAAACCTGGCCTTTTTTTGTTGCTCCACCGGGAGCTTTCCGGCTACTATAGAAATAAATATGATGTTATCGATCCCCAGTACGATCTCCATAAATGTCAAAGTAAGCAGGGCGATCCAGGTATCTAACTGTAAGAATATTTCCATAGGGAGGGGATTAAACAAAAACTAATTATAATAATGCTTTACAACAAACATAGGGTATTTTTACAGACCCCATTCCTGTGAATCCAACATCAATCCTCCCAGAAAACTAATTAACATAGCACTTATTAATATAGCCCAAAATACAAAGCTTCTAAAAAGGTCCTCGATCTTGTCGCTCCTGTTCTCCACGTCCAGCAATGCGATCTCTTCAATATAATTTCTCAAATATCGTTCTGCTTTCCTTTTCCGGATATCAATTTTATCCTTTCCTGAAATATCAGTGATTTGATTTTGAGCATCATTGATACTGCGAATTTGTGTGATCTTCATAGAAGAGGAAACCGGGAATATATTGATAAGGACGGGAATTGTGGAATTTAACCATTCTTCCCTGTTCATGCTGATGTCGTGAATTTTATTTATTTGAAGTTCAAGTAAATTGATTGCCTTTTTATTATTCATGGTAGGGTGGGGTATGATCAACTATTATAGTTACCGGCTGAAAGTAACTAAAATTATATGTATTCTGCTACATTATTCTATCCGCATATATAAATAACCTGAAAAAAGATTAGCAAATGTAAAATGTCAACAACCTGATGATCGCCCATTCTGTAAATGAAGATCAGGGGGAGATCCATTTTTAGTTTATCAAATATTTACTTTTTATAATTACCATATAATTAACAGGAAACGGAGCTGATTTTATTAGCTTCAGAAGACACTAAAAATTAAAAATAATGGGAAAATTAGATGGAAAGATTGCTTTGATAACGGGATCTGATTCCGGAATAGGGAAGGCAACGGCAATAGAATTCGCAAAGGAAGGTGCAAGTGTGGTGGTGACCTATCATTCAGATAAGGAGGGGGGCGAAAAAACTTTAAAGGAGGTGGAAGCTGCCGGAGCAAAAGGCATGGTACTGCAAATAGATGTAAGTGATGAAGCCTCGGTAGAGAAGATGTTTAATAAAATCCTGGAAAAATTCGGCACCCTTGATATCCTAATGAACAATGCGGCTATTAACGGGCAGGGTTATAAGGTGGAAGATCTTTCCACCGAAGATTGGGATAAGGCTATAAAAACTAATGTCTACGGCTATTTTTTCTGTGTACGCAGGTTTATTAAGATCAGAAAAGAAGCGGGGGGAAAGGGAAAGATCATAAATGTGAGCTCAGTACACGAAGAAATTGCAGCTTCCGGAACTGCCGATTATTGTGCTTCTAAAGGAGCTATTAAAATGCTCACCCGCACACTGGCCCTCGAACTGGCAGAAGATGGTATTAATGTGAATAACATAGCTCCCGGAATGATCCTTACTCCCATGAATCAGGAAGCATCAGATGATAAGGAAGTAAGAGATGAAAAAGTTCAAAATATACCGATGAAAAGAGCGGGGAAACCTGAAGAAATTGGCAAACTGGCCGTTTTCCTGGCCTCTTCAGATTCAGATTATGTCACGGGATCTACCTACGAAATGGATGGAGGACTTATGAGAAATGTTGGGCAGGGAGCTTAACCATGCATTTTTGCACCTTCATTTATGCTATCGGAAAACCGAGTTTTATTAACAAATATCTGAAGATCCAGAGATAGAAGAAGGTGTAACTAGAAATAAGAAAAAAATGCAGATCCATCGGGGAAATACCGTAGCAAGGAACAAGTAATATTTGATCCATAATTTGTCGGGGAAGTTAGGCAGAAGGGCCTGAAACATAATATTATTTCTATTTTTCTCAATTGCCGGAAGGAATAGGGTTTTCAACCTGCCGGTTTAGAGTCAAAGTAAGGATATAGTTAGCATTTAATTCCCTGGAATGAGAAATCTTGTTATCGCTCTGATGTTTCCCCTAATATCTTTTTCGCAAAGTGAGCAATATTTCTTCCTGCAAACCGAAGTCGACGCTCGAAATGCCATATTTGGAGGCACGGTGAACGAGCAGGGGTATAATGGAGTCTTAAAAGCGGGATTTTCGGCACAATGGTTTAGGGCCGATATGTTTTATGAATTTTTTCGGGATCTCAATTATGAGACTGCAGGTATAAATCTTACCCACCTCTTCCGCTATGATCATGCTTTAAAACCTGGTGCAGGAATTCAGATAAGCGTGATAAATAAACCTAAAAAACTGACACCTTCCCTGGGTTTTAATGGTATGCTGGAATATCATTTTGGCCGGTTCTTTTTATCTGGGAGGGGAGAGGTTAAAATGAGAACCGATTGGGATATTACAGTGTATTCCCGTTTTTTGGGGGTAGGAGTTAAATTGTAGCAGCCGCTTTTCTGAAGAGAGGCCAGGTTTGATATATATTTTTACAATTTATAATTATCTTTAACTGCAAATAATTTCACTTCTCATATTATGATCAGATCTCTTTTTTCCCTGCTCTTCGTGTTTTCATTAATAGTTCCTAGTGTTGCCCAGCAGGAGTACTTTTTTCCTGAGAATAGTTCTTTTGATGAAAATATTCCCAGCCCTCAGGAGTTTCTCGGATACGAAATAGGAGATTTTCACACCCGGCACGATCGAATCCTGGCATATTTTGAGGAACTGGCAAGAGTTTCAGACAAGGTGCATGTGCAGGAGATTGGAAAGACCTATGAGCAAAGGGCTATGATCATAGCCACCATAACTTCTTCAGAAAATTATTCCAATATAGAGAACATTAGGCAGGAACATCTCCGGCTAACAGACCCCGGCGCAGCCCTGCCGGAAATTGAAAATATGCCGGTGATCATTCAGCTGGGATATAATGTGCACGGGAATGAACCTTCCAGCAGCGAAGCTGCTATGCTTACCGCTTATTACCTCACAGCCTCAAATGATCCTGAAGTATTGGATTACCTGGAAAGATCAATAATATTTGTAGAGCCGGTGCTCAATCCTGATGGGCGGGACCGCCATACCAACTGGGCAAATATGCACCGCGGATTCCCTCCGGTGGCAGACCCTATTGACAGGGAGCACAACGAAGTATGGCCCAGCGGAAGGGTAAATCATTACTGGTTTGACCTTAACCGTGACTGGCTGCCGCTGGTGCATGTGGAAAGCCAGGCCCGGCTGAAGTTTTACCACCAATGGTATCCCAATGTAGTAACCGATTTCCATGAGATGGGCTCTAACAGCACCTATTTCTTTGAACCAACCAAACCTATGGGTTCTGAGAATCCAATAATTCCCCGAAGCAATTATGAGGGACTGAACAACATGCTGGCTCCGTATTTTGCTGAGGCCATGAATGAGATCGGGTCGCTGTACTTTACAAAAGAAGTTTTTGACAATTCCTATCCCGGTTATGGGTCTACTTATCCCGATATCCAGGGAGGGCTGGGCCTTGTATTTGAACAGGCCAGTTCCCGCGGACATTTACAGGAAACGGTGAACGGGGAGCTGTCTTTTGCATTTACCATTCGTAATCACCTGGTAAATAGTCTTGCTACAGTAAAAGCCACTGTAGAAAATAAAGATCATTTTCTACGCCACCAAAAAGACTTTTTTGAATCGGCTCTGGAGCAGGCGGGAGATCATCCTGCAAGGGGATATGTCTTTGGGGATGCCGGGGACAAGAACCGAACCAAAGCTTTTGTTGACCTGTTGTTACAACACAAGATCGAGGTTTATGAAGCCGGGCAGGATATTAAAGCAGGAAATAATACATATCCGGGAGGATCATCTTACGTAGTTCCCGGGAACCAGCCTCAATTCAGAATGGTGGCCACAATGTTCGATACGGTTACTAAATTTTACGACAGTTTGTTCTATGATGCATCTGCCTGGTCCCTGGTGCACGCCTATGGGCTTCCTTCCTCTCCTCTTACTGAAAGACAGCTAAAAAATGCCGGGAATGGAAAGATGATAGATCAGGAATTTCTTCAGCCGCAGGAATTTCCTGTTCAGCAAAGCGACTATGCATACCTTTTCAGCTGGCAGGATTACAATGCTCCGCGGGTACTTCAGGAATTGGTAAAGCGGGAGGTGATCGCTAAAACTGCCTTTAAGCCCTTTAGCATCGAAAGCGGGGAAGGGATCAGGGAATACAGCTACGGAAGTATTTTAGTTCCTGTAGCCATGCAAAAATTTTCTTCTGAAGAATTATACGAACTCATGCAGGAACTGGCCGCTGAACATCAACTGCCTATAGATGGCTTTAGTGGTGGATTAAGCAGTACCGGAATTGACCTGGGAAGTGGAAATTTTAGGAATATTGAAGCTCCAAAGCCCATAATGCTGGTAGGGGAAGGGGTTTCTATTTATGAAGCAGGAGAAATATGGCACCTACTGGACAGTAAGCTTGAAATGCCTTTGACAAAGGTGGACATGCTGGATTTTAGAAATGTAAAACTGGAAGATTACAACGAGTTGATCATGGTCAATGGGAATTATAACCTTTTAAGCGATAGTGATGTGCAGAGGATCAAATCCTGGGTAGAGAACGGGGGGACACTTATTGCTCAAAAGTCGGCAGTGACCTGGGCGATCAATAATAAGCTCATTAGCGAAGAGCTTGTCATAGAAAAAGATTCCCTGAAAAAAGAGGAGGCGGAACGGTTGAGATTCGACTATGTAATTGCAGCTAACAGGGAAGGCGCAAAAGTAATAGGAGGTTCTATTTATGAGGTGGACCTGGATATCACACATCCCCTTGGTTTTGGATACGGGGACAGAAAATTGATGGTTTACCGAAACAGCAATACGCTGCTTAAGCCAAGTGAGAATCCTTACAGCACTGTTGCCATCTACGGGGACAAACCTTTGGTAAGCGGATACATCTCTGAGGAAAACCTGGAAAAACTTCCGGGCACAAGCTCGATCCTGGTAAGTAGAGCAGGATCTGGAAGAGTGATCTCTTTTGTAGACAATCCAAATTTCCGTGGAACCTGGTATGGAACGAATAAGCTCTTCTTTAATGCGCTGTTCTTTGGTCCACTGATTAATGTTCCAAATGTGTCACAGTAAGTAATTTACCGGAAAGCAAATGAACGGGCTTTAGGGAAAATATCGAATGGCAGCCGCTCAGGTCATTTTATCACGATTTTGCCTGAGGAAGGAAATCTATTCAGTTTCTTCGGAAAAAGGATATACAGAAAGCATTATTCTTTAGGTGGAGATGACCAGAACCCGGTTCTATTAATATTTTATCTTAAGTAAGATGCACCATTTACATCTATAATGGTGCCGGTTGTATATTCTGCCCCTTCCGAAGCAAGAAAAGCAATAGCGTAGGCAACTTCTTCCGGTTTGGCCATTCTTCCCAAAGGCGAATCCTTCATCAGGCTTTCCCTCTCCGCTTTGGTAAGGGTAGCTGTGGCCATATCGGTTTCAGTAAAACCCGGGGCTACAACATTGACATAGATCTTATGCTTCGCAAGGGCTTTGGCAAGCGATTGGCTCAGGGAATTCACAGCAGCTTTGCTGGCCCCGTAAGCGGGCATATTGGGTTCCCCCCGAAAGGCACCCCGGGAGGATACATTGACGATCCTTCCACCTCCGGCTTTTATCATATGTTGGGCCGCGCAAAAGCAGAGATTTGCAATAGCCGTAAGATTGGTGTCCAGGATCTCTTTCCAGGAAATTTTCCATTCTGAATAAGAAATACTTTCGATATTATGCAAGTTTGCTATTCCGGCATTATTAATAAGGATATCTATGCTGCCAAAATCGGCTACAAAATCTTCAATAAGCTGTTGTGCTTCCTCTTCCTTAGAAATGTCCCCCTTAAATAATTTATGTTGAGAAGCCCCCAGTTCCCTAAGAGTAGCCTTTGCTGCTTTATCATCTGTTCTGTAGTTGATCCCCACTCTTGCACCACGTTTTGCGAATTCCAGTGCGGTTGCTTTTCCAATGCCTTTTGATCCCCCGGTGATGAGAACATTCTTATTTTTGAAATCCATTTTAACTCGTTTTTGATTCAGGAGTAAAAATATAACTTCTCTACAAAAGATCATTGTGAATACGAAAAGCCCCACCCCGTCCTGCGGACACCCCTTCCCGGAGGGGATGCATAATAAGAGGTTTTATTGTTTATAAACTTTGAGAACCTTTGTGTCTTTCTGCCATTGTGGCCAAAACTTTCCGGCCTGGCTCCTCCCTGTAACTTATAAAAATGAAAAAGGACTTAATAATTTAAGCCCTTTGCTTTAAAATAAAGGATAAGATAGTTTGATCCTTATTTCTGAACCAAATCCTGATTTTTATTTTTATACTCTTTTTTCAGGTTTCATCAAATAACCGGCGGTTAAGAAAATTGCTCCGGCTAAGATCCCTAAAGCAGGTTTATTCGAGACAAATTTCCTGAACTTTGACGGCTCCTTAGGTTTAATACTTTTCGCCAGTTTCTCCCGGTACTTTTTATATCCTAAAGGATAGGCTTTGGTAAAATTTTCTCCCGGAAGATATTTGCCTTCCCCCGTTTTAATTATTTTTTGTTCCAGCAGTTCTTTATAAGCTACTTCAAATTCGGCCGGGTATTCTATAATGTCCTCAATTTCACCTTCATAATGGATAATTAAAAGGATGACTTCGGCAGCCTGATAAACATCGGTTCTCTCTTCTAACATGTATATGTAAATTTAACGCGAATATAGGGAATCCTTCAGTTCAAAAAATAAAATCGGGCGATGAAGCCCAACTTTTTTTCAGAAGGATTTAAAATATAAGAAAAGATTTTGCTCCTAAAAAATAAGAAGAAATTTGCGGTATCTAATATGTAAACAACGGACTATTTTATTGTCAGTATCCGGCTGAAAGAGGATGGCTTTACAGAAATTTGTAGCCAATTCCGGCAAAGATGGAATTATACCGACTGCTCCTTTCAGGTTCTGTATCAATTAATCTTGCACTGGTAAGTTCAAAATTATACCTGGCTTCTACATAGAAGCTATCTGTAATGTCAAAAGCAGCTCCCGCTGCAAAATCTATCCCGGAGGAATTGTACGGAGTTTTCATTCCCACAATAATGGAGCCCTGGGGCCCGCCCACCAGGCTTATATGGTCAGTCACATAATATTTCAGAAAAACAGGCAGGTGTAACCATATGGTTTCCTGATTATAGGAAAAGATCACTGAAGGCCTGATAAAGATGTTATCCTGGATATAAAACTGGCTGTTGAGCCCTGCGTAGATCCCGGTAGCGCTTCTTATCTTATCATCGTCAGAAGATTCGGCTGTAAATTCCCCCAATACAAATCCGCCTTCCACACCAAAAGCAGATTTTTGAATAAAAAAGTTTTGAGACTGAATGTTCAGAAAGGAGAAAAAGGCAATTGCCGTCAAGAAAATTATCCTTTTCATAAGTTCATGATTTGATTTAAAAAAATCTTATGTAACAGAGACTTCTTATAGGGGATAGAGCTTTGGTAACACAAAAATAGAAAAAAAGCCTGATGTTAATTTGAAACTTTTATTATTCAAACGCTATCTTCTTCACCGGAGGTCATAAAATGCTCCTGATTCTCCCGCTTAAAAGTTTCAATATAAGGTAAAAAAAAAGCTTCCTTTTCAAGAAGCTTTTTTTGTGCGGGCGAGAGGACTCGAACCTCCACACCTTGCGGCACCAGATCCTAAGTCTGGCGTGTCTACCAATTCCACCACGCCCGCATTTCCATTTTACAACACTTAGGACTTATTGTAAAACTGCTTACCTAGATAAGCGGCTGCAAATATACATAAATGTTTCTATTTTCAAATAGCAGTAGAAAATATTATTCATTTTTTCTCGTAAATTTATTTCTGATCTTGATCATTTCAATTTCTATTCTCTAAAATAAATTTAGCCACGAATGCACGAATTTTTTTGAGTCTTGATCTTCAGGCTCTAGAATGGTGAAAGCAGAAAGTTTTCTTTAATAATATTTGCCGCCAGGCGAATAATATAACACGCAATCCTACATTAAATATTCGTGCATTCGTGGCTTTTTTTTAAGGTAATAGAAATCAATAAATTTTTTAGCCACGAAAGCACCTTATCGATCTTTAGGCTCTAAAATAATGACAGCAGAAAGTTTTGTTTATTAATATTTGCCGCCAGGCAAATAGTCTAACACGCAATCCAACTTTAAATATTCGTGCATTCGTGGCTTTTATTAGGTAATAGGAATTATTGATTTTTTTAGCCACGAAGCACCGTATCGATCTTTAGGCTCTAAAATAATGACAGCAGAAAGTTTTCTTTACATAATTTGCCGCCATAAAACACGCAATCCAACATTAAATATTCGTGCATTCGTGGCTTTTCCCCACCCCAATTATCTTCATAAGTTCAAGTATGCTTAAACTTTCCACTTTCCACTTTCCACTTTCCACTCTCCTCTCTCCACTCTCCACTCTCCACTCTCCACTCTCCACTCTCCACCACTTTCCACTCCCCTCCAATTTTCCTACCTTTACGTAAATTCAAATTCTCGAGAATGAATAACATCCAAAAATACGTGGAAGAACATAAAGAAAGATTTATCCAGGAACTGGTAGATCTACTGAAAATACCTTCTATAAGTGCAGATTCTGCCTATAGAAAAGACATTTTAAAAACTGCAGATGCGGTTAAGGTCCGGTTGGAAGAAGCCGGCTGTGACCATGTTGAAATCTGTGAAACTCCCGGAAACCCCATTGTTTTTGGCGAAAAGATCATCGACAGTAATCTACCCACTGTGCTGGTCTATGGGCATTATGATGTGCAACCACCGGATCCTTTGGATCTTTGGGAAAGTCCACCCTTTGAACCGATTATTAAAGAAACCAAAATTCATCCTGAAGGGGCCATGTTCGCCCGGGGAGCCTGTGACGATAAAGGGCAAATGTATATGCACGTAAAAGCCCTGGAATATATGACCAGGAACAATGAACTTCCCTGCAACGTCAAATTTATGATCGAAGGGGAAGAAGAAGTTGGCAGCTCCAGCCTGGGATGGTTCATAGAGCGCAATAAAGAAAAGCTTTCGAATGACGTGATCCTGATCTCTGATACAGGAATGATCGCCAAAGATGTACCCTCCATTACCACAGGCCTGCGCGGGTTGAGCTATGTTGAGGTTGAGGTGACCGGCCCAAACCGTGATCTGCACAGCGGACTCTACGGCGGGGCGGTAGCCAATCCTATAAACGTGCTCACAAAAATGATCGCTTCCCTGCACGATGAAAATAACCATATCACCATCCCCGGATTTTATGACAGGGTAGAAGAGGCGAGCGATCTTGAAAGGTCTAAAATGGCTGAAGCGCCTTTTTCTATTGAAAAATATAAGGAAGCCCTGGATATTGAAGATGTGTACGGTGAAAAAGGCTATACCACCAATGAACGGAATTCTATTCGCCCAACTTTAGATGTGAACGGGATCTGGGGAGGATATACAGGCGAAGGTGCAAAAACAGTTATTGCCAGCAAAGCCTATGCAAAGATCTCTATGCGCCTGGTTCCAGACCAGGACTGGAAAGAAATAACCGAACTTTTTAAGAAACACTTTGAGAGTATTGCTCCAAAAGGGGTGAGGGTGAATGTAAAACCACACCACGGCGGGCAGGCTTATGTTACGCCTATAGATACCGTAGAATATCAGGCTGCAAATGATGCCTATAAAGAAGCCTTCGGAAAAACTCCAATTCCGCAACGCAGCGGAGGGAGTATTCCCATAGTTTCCCTTTTTGAGAAGGAGCTGAAAAGCAAAACTATCCTGATGGGCTTCGGACTTGATAGCGACGCGATCCATTCTCCCAATGAACATTTCGGGATATGGAACTATTTGAAAGGGATTGAGACCATTCCACTTTTTTATAAGCATTTTGCGAAATTGAAAAGCGGGGAGTAGGTAAAGGATGAAATAAATTAGAGATCTGCTGAACTAAAACATATAGAAACCCCTCACCACAGCTATTGGTGAGGGTTTTTTTGTGTGATGTCTAAAATTCTCCCGCAGAAGTCGCTGAATTTCGCAGATTGTTCCGCGGAATCCGTCCAAATCCGCGAAATCTATTTAATTATATTTTCTTTACATATTTTGTAATAATAACAATTTGTTGACCGTCAACCTTCCCTTCTATATATTCCTCATTTTCATGGTCCAGGGAGATACGTCTCACGGCTGTACCTTGTTTGGCCACCATGCTGCTCCCTTTTACCTTAAGGTCCTTTATTAGAACAACATTATCACCCGCTTCCAGGATCACCCCGTTACTGTCCCTGTGCACTACCGATTTAGAAGATGGGTCTGCAACCTGATTGGCTTTGGCCCATTCTTTAACTTCATCTTCCATGTACATCATATCCAGCAGGTCCTGTGGCCAGCCTTCGGCTTTTAATCTGTTGAGCATTCTCCAGGCAATTACCTGCACCGCCGGAACCGGGCTCCACATGCTGTCATTTAAACATCGCCAGTGATTTGGCTCCACCTTTTCAGGATCTTCAATCTGTTCCCTGCAGGTATTGCAAATCAAAACGTGCTTTTCTGCAGTTGCCGGGGAATCCGGGACTTCATATATATCGAGATCTTCTCCTGAAGTGCAAAGTTCACATTGGGAATTGCTCCTTTGAAATAATTCTTGTTCCAGACTCATTAATAATTTTTTTAAGGCTGCGAAGATAGGGAATGTTATGTTTTACTGGACAAGATTAGACCTCACAGGTCTCCAAGACCTGTGAGGTCTCTCGTGGCGAGAATCCTTTATTAATAGTAAGAATATCGCTGTCAAGAGGCTTTATGCATATTTACTTGATTTTCCAATCTCAAAGTTTGGCAGCACAGCTCTCCTAAAAATATTAGATCTTTTCCTTAACAGAGGAAAACCTTAGACCTCAAAAGTTTACTAAACCTGTGAGGTCTCTCGTGGCGAGAAATCTAAATTTAGTTCCTTAATGAAAATATTTCATCCTCTATGTTTGTAGAATGAATTATTTATTCTACATTTGTAGAGAACGATCTAAACTTGTAGAACTATGGCCCTCTCTAAATCTGAAGAACAACTTATGCAGATCCTATGGAAACAGGAAAAAGCTTTTATGAAGGATCTCATAGACGCATACCCCAATCCCAAACCGGCTCCTACCACAGTGGCAACCTTACTAAAGCGTATGCAGGACAAAAATTTTGTTGACTATGAGCAGTTGGGGCGCTCGCGACAATACTTCGCTCTGGTTAAAAAGAAGGACTATTTTTCCAAACAAATGAACGGAATGATCAAGAATTTTTTCAATGATTCCGCTTCGCAGTTCGCCTCCTTTTTTACGAAGGAAACCAATTTGAGCAAAGAGGAACTGGAGGATTTGAAAAAGCTGATCGATAAGGAAATTCAAAATAAGTAGTTATGGAGATGTACTTTCTAAAATCTGCTGCCTGTCTTGCTGTTTTGCTGCTTTTTTACAAGCTGTTGCTGGAAAACGAAAACATGCACGTTTTTAAACGATTTTATCTGCTCACATCGGTTTTGGCAGCCCTCCTTATTCCGTTCGTTACTTTTACGACTTATGTGGAACCTGCTCCAGGAAATCTAAATACCCTTGTCTTATCTTCGGAAGCATCTTCAGAAGTAGCAGCAGGAAAAGTTGATCTCTCTTACATCTTCTTCGGAATCTATCTTTTGGGAGTCCTGTTCTTCAGCATTAAATTCTGCAGAAATTTGCGAAGTCTTATTATAAAGATCAGAACCAATCCAAGAGTAAGAGCAGGAAGTTTCATCAACGTCCTTCTTTCAGAAAAAGTTCAGCCCCATACCTTCTTCAGCTTCATATTTTTCAATAAAGAGAAATATTTGAAAGAAGAGATTCCGCAGGACGTGAAAATTCACGAAGAAGCACACGCCAGGCAAAAGCACAGCTTCGATGTGCTTTTTATTGAGCTGCTTCAGATAATCTTCTGGTTTAATCCGCTGATCTTTCTGTTGAAGGATGCGGTGAAGTTAAACCACGAATTTTTAGCCGACAGGGAAGTGATCAAAAAGGGGATTAACACTTCAAGGTATCAGCAAACACTTTTAGCATATTCATCAGGGGATCTGCAGAGCGATCTTGTAAACCCCATCAATTATTCATCAATCAAAAAACGATTTACAGTTATGAAAACACAAACATCAAAAAAAGCGATTTGGGCCAGGAGTTTAATGCTCATTCCACTTATAGCCGGACTGGTTTACAGTTGCAGCTCGGAAAATATAGTGGAACTGGATTCAACGGAACCTGCCGCTGTCCAGGAACAAAATACGCTGGAATTGAGTGTAGATGAAAATGGTGCTATTTTCATGAACAGTAAAAAGACCTCTATTTCAGAACTGCAGGAAATTAAAAAAGGAAAATACAGCAGTACCAGTATCAACGCCTCTATTGAAGCCCCTCAGGCAAGCGTTGATGAGCTTGTTGAGGTGATTAGAACAAAGGGGGTGAGGACAATCTCAATATGTTCTCCGGGAGATAGGAATTTTATGAATTCCGGTAGCCCCTTAAATGATAAGGAAGCAGCCACCCCTGAGATGATAGCTGAATATAACAAGCTGGTAAAGCATTATAATTCGTTGCCGAAAGATGAAAGAAGGGTAAAACAGGAAGATGCCAACAGGATCATGTCAATTCTAAGTAGAATGACTCCGGAACAAAAAGCTAAGGCAGAAAAGATAAACTTTGATGTCCCGCCACCTCCGCCACCGGCACCGGCAGCCTCCGCTGTTGACGAATACAACAAGCTGGTGCAACATTACAATGCGTTGCCTAAAGATAAACTCAGGGTAAAGCAGGAAGACGCCAACAGGATCATGTCGATTCTAAGTAGAATGACTCCGGAACAAAAGGCAAAGGCAGAAAAGATCAATTTTAATGTTCCGCCACCTCCACCTCCGCCACCGGCACCGGTATCGGCACCTGAGGCATCCAAATCTGATAGTGGAATTGAAATTAAACCGCCAGCGACCCCGGCTATAAGTTTACCGATAATTATAAGGGTTGAAGAAAATACTCCACCCCCACCCCCGCCACCTCCAACTTTTGCAGATCTTGTGGAAAAAGGAGCTACATTTTATTATAATGGAAACAAAATTGCACCTGAAGAGGCCAGAAAACTGGTAGAAGTTGAAAAGAAAGTCAATGTTCAAATCACTACCATAGAAGGAAAGCCTGAGGTGAGATTAACAGATAAGGAGTAAGAACTTACCCCCGGGTAATTAGACCTCACAGGTCTCAAAGACCTGTGAGGTCTCTCGCGGCGAGAAAATATTTTCAACCAATAAATTTTCTGAATAAAATCAAGGTTCAGGAAACAATACTTTTGAGCCTTTTGTCAATACTTCATAGGCTAAGACCTCACAAGTTTTCAAAACCAGTGAGGCATTATTGACATCTTTAAAATTGCTCCTTATCTAACTCTTCAATTTCCCCTGAATATAATCATCAACCAGTTCCTCCATAATGGTTAAGGTAACAGTCCCCCGACTAAGGATCACCTCGTGGAAATCCCGGATCTCAAATTTACTACCCAGCTCATTTTCCGCTTTTTCTCTAAGTTCCCTGATCTTGATCTCCCCGATCTTGTATGAAACGGCCTGCCCCGGCCAGGAAATATAGCGGTCAATTTCTGTATTGATCTCGTGCAGGGAAAGCGCGGTGTTGGACCTTAGGAATTCTACGGCTTCTTCCCGGGTCCATCCCAGGGCGTGCATTCCGGTATCAACTACCAACCTGCAGGCACGCCATTGTTCGTATGTGAGCTTTCCAAAAAGTTCATAGGGAGTGGTGTAGATACCCATCTCTTCAGCTAAAAATTCGGAGTATAAGCCCCAGCCTTCTCCAAAAGCAGAGAGATAGAAATTCCTTCGGAATTTTGGGATGCTGTCCCCAAGTTCGCCATTCAAAGAGATCTGTAAATGATGGCCCGGTACTGCTTCATGGGCAGTCAAAGAGGGTAATACG
Organism: Gillisia sp.; assembly: GCA_024635655.1. GTDB lineage: Bacteria > Bacteroidota > Bacteroidia > Flavobacteriales > Flavobacteriaceae > Gillisia. The sequence goes on from JAGXIL010000038.1 coordinate 32,375, forward strand.
TATAAGGGGCGACTTGGAAGATCGTAAGTGTTCACCCAGTAATATCCCGGTTGTGTATCATCCTGTGCAGAGATATAGCGGCCGGTAGTGTATTTAGGAGCAATAGCCGCCGGAACCGGTGCAACTCCATAAGGTTTGCGGGGTAAGGTCTTAAAATAACGGGGAAGCTGCGCGTCGATCCTCTTCGAGATATATCGGGCTTCTTTCAGCAGCTCTTCAGCAGAGGTAGCATAAAACTGCTCGTCAGTACGCAGGAACTGGATAAAATCTTCAAAGCTGCCCTGGAATTCTACTTCTTTAATGATCTCTTTCATTTCTGAATTGATGCGGGCCACTTCATCCAGTCCTATCTGGTGCACTTCTTCCGCAGAAAGATCCAGGGTGGTATAGTAGTCCAGGCGGTTTTGATAGTATTCCCTTCCGTTGGGAATTTCAGAAACTCCTACAGATGTTCTTGCGTTGGGCAAATATTCTTTTTCAAAGAACTTTTTGATCCTCTTAAATTCCGGGATCACGTTCTTTTCTATGGCAATTTCCGCAGCAGCGAGAACAGAATCTCTTTGTGCTGCCGTTAGGGAATTTGGCAATCTGGTAAAGGGGGAGTAGTAGTAACTCTCCTCAAAATTCTCAACGATCTGGTCGTCATAAGTGGCTTCATAGCCTTTAAAGATCACCAGGGGCTGGGTATTTCCCTTTTTCATCCCTTCCCGCAGGAGCGCCAGGTGCTGATCTACATAAACCGGGATGGCATTGAGCTTATTGAGGTAGTTCTTTACCTGGTTGTAATTGGCAAGGTCCCTCACGTGGTAAGGCAGGCTCACATGAAATCCGGCATCAGAGAGCAGCGGATTCAGGTAACCTCCATACTCATAAAGATCAACAGTCTCTTTGAGTTTGAACTTCATGAGTTCTGCGGAGATCTTTTCCGATTCATTTAGAGCTTCTTTATCCAAAGCCTGTAATTTTTCAAGTTGCTCTTTGGCAAAGCTGGCTTCCCTCCGGTAGTACTCCTCGGAAAATAAACCTAACGGAAATTCTGAACGGTCATAAGATTTTCTTTCTTCCACCTTTTCGATGATCTTTTCCAAATTGGCTGAAGCATCCTGGGAAAATCCAGAATGGAATGCAAAGAGAAACACTAAAAAGAGTAGGGACTTCATGTTGGATATAGTCATAAAATAAAAATTTTAAACTGCTGGCCTAAAGATAAACTTTCAGTTTTATTTTACAACTGAAAACCTTTCCGGACAGGGCGTGGAACTTTAAACCTCGGAAGTTTAGTTTCCAAAGATCCTTTCCCCAAGCACAGAAACCAGTTTTTTAGCTTCTTCGGGATTGCGGTCTACTTCTTCAACCCTAAGCTCTCCTGCTTCTTCAATAAGCTCATAGGTAAAGACAAAAGTAGGGTCCTTTGCAGTAGGGTCCAAAACCCCGAAACGCAGATCGTGAAGAAAAGTTTTTCCCTCTTCTTCAGAAATAATATACCACCCGTTGGTGATATCTATCAACCGCTGCACTTTATCGTATTTCTCCAAACTCCCCAGTAAATGATGATCTTTTGGATAGCGATTGAACTGAATTGGCTGCGTATCAAAAAATGAGTAATCTCCTATAAGAAAAGCATTCTCAGTCTCTACATTGGCCGTCCATAAGATAGTGTTGAAAGGACTGGGTTTGGTCTCGATCTGCCTGTATGAGATGTTCTGATCTTCCAAGGCATTTTCAAAATTATGAAAACTAATACCTTTTAGCATTAAAGTAAGAAGTAAGTAGGCACTGCTGATGACCAATCCCAGGTTGTTGTATTTTCGTCTCTTTTTAGAGCCTTTCTCACTCCGCATGGCCAGGATGAGAAATATGATAAATGGCAGTGTGTAAAGGGGATCAATAACAAAAATGCTTCTGAAGGCAAGCCGGATGTCCAGTGGCCAGAACAGCTGTGTGCCCCAGGTGGTAAAGGAATCCAGGATGGGATGCGTGAAAAGGCCCCAGAACATCAGCCATGACCAGTCTTTCCACGTGGCAGCAGATCTCCTTTCGATCTTGGAGATGAGCCACCCAAAAACAGGAGCAAACAGCACCGAAAATACTATGGAATGACTAAATCCCCTGTGAATTTCAATAGCCGTCACGGTATCGGTAATATATCCTACGAAAGTATCCAAATCGGGAATGGTACCGGCAATAGCGCCATAAAGCATGGCCCTATTCCCAACTTTTCTCCCCAGCACCGCCTCCCCAACTGCAGCTCCTAATACTATTTGTGTAAGTGAATCCATTTATTTTATTAAATTCCAAGCACCAAATTCCAAATTCCAAATTCCAAAATCCATATTTCAAGCACCAATCCCAAATTCCAAACCTGCCTGGCAGGCAGGTTTGGAATTCCAGACTCCAAAAAAAGAGAACCAAAAGTCAAACAAACACCAAAGTTCACAACAATCTAAAAATTATTCGTGCACCTGCCATGCCGGAGGCAGGTTCATGGCAAATCTTTTAAACAGAAAACAGAAAACAGAAAACTAAAAACACCACCGTCCACTGCTACCGACTAAAGACTAAAAACTACTTTCATCCCTTCGCCCAAAAAGAATTAAAAACCACAAATCCAAATCCGCCGAAAAGCATGAGGTGGAAGATCAGTAATCCGTAATCTTCAAGAGTAAAGGCACTGTAAATTCCGAAAGCAAAATAAATCAGCAACATAGCTTCAATGACCATATTTGCAGAAATGTTTTTCTTCAGATAGATATTACCTTTCCAGGAATCTTTTATGTTACTAACGTTAAATTTCGGGGTGCGGATGAACTCGCTTCTTTTTCCGAAATGCCCCTCCAGCACCGCAACGGTGTTATGAACCGAAAGCCCCATGGCTACAGAGAAAAATGCAAAGAACAGGCCAAGGAAACTGAAGAAGTTTTTGACACTTTTCCCGTGGACCTTGACGTACGTGGTATAATAACAGGCAAAAAAGATAAGGGTGCTAACAGCAAAAACAGCCAGCAAATTAAAGTACCAGCTAAATTCCGGATTCGAATTTTTGATGTACAAAACGGGAATACTCAAAACCGCCAGGATCAGCAAAAGCATAAATAAACTGGAATTTAAGAGGTGAAAAAATCCGTGGAATTTGGTTCCTGTACTTTGGTCCTTATTCTTTAAAAGCAGGGAATAATTCTTCTGAAAATTCTCAGCGGCCCCTTTGTTCCATCGGAATTGCTGAGATCGGGCAGCACTAATGGCTACGGGAAGTTCGGCGGGAGTTTCCACATGTTCCAGGTACTTGAATTTCCACTTTTTCATTTGGGCCCGGTAACTCAGGTCCAGGTCTTCGGTCAAAGTGTCTCCGCTCCAGTTCCCGGCATCATAGATGCACTCCTTGCGCCATACCCCTGCGGTGCCGTTAAAATTGATAAAGTGTTTTCCGAAATTTCTCCCGGTTTGCTCCACGATAAAATGGAAATCCAGGGCAAAAGCAAGAATTTTGGTGAGCATAGAATAATCCCTATTAATGTGCCCCCATCGGGTTTGTACCACCCCAATCTGCGGATCTTTGAAATAGGGGATCGTTTCCTTTAACCAGTCTTTTTTAGGAAGAAAATCGGCGTCAAAAACAGCAATGAATTCCCCTTTGGCAATTTTAAGCCCTTCCTTTAATGCCCCCGCTTTAAATCCGCTGCGGTCGGTGCGTTGAATATGCTGAATATCAATTCCTTTTTTCTGAAGTTCCCGGATGAGCAGGGCAGTTTTTTCAACAGATGCATCGGTAGAATCATCGAGTACCTGTATTTCAAGTTTTTCTGCAGGATAATCCATTTCGCTTATATTCTTCAGCAAACGCTCTACAACATACATTTCATTGTAAATAGGAAGCTGAATAGTGACCAATGGAGTTTCATCTGTCCTGGAGAGGTCAAATTTCGGGGAAGAATCTGGATTTTTTTTAGAACGCCAGTATTTTATCAGCAAATTCAGCTGGGAGAGGCTATAGATAAGAATCAAAGCCGAGGCGAGGGTGTAAATAATGATAATTACCAGATCCATTATTTGAAACTATATTTAAAGATCCACGTTAGTATTTTGACGCCTGCAAACACAGCTCCTTTCAATGTTCCTGAAACTTTTGACACGCCAATTCGATTTTTGTAATGAACAGGGATCTCCACGTAGGTCAATTTTTGTTTCAGCGCCTTCAACTGCATTTCTACGGTCCAGCCATAGGTTTTATCCTGCATTTCCAGCGCCAGGAGTTTCTCGTATTTAATAGCCCTGAACGGGCCAAGATCTGTAAATTTTGCATTGAATAGCAATTTCATTAAAAAGGTTGCGAGTCCGTTTCCAAATCGCTGCGGGAAAGTCATCGAACCTTTTTCCCGGAACCTTTTTACCCGGGATCCTATGACAAGATCCACATCCTCCTCAATTATCGGGGCGACAATTTCGGTTAATTCTGAAGGATAATCGCTGTAATCTCCATCGAGGAAAACAACGATATCCGGTTTTGAGGTTTGAGCTGCTATATATTCCAGCCCTTTTAAACAGGCATAGCCATAGCCTTTCCGGTTTTCTGAAAGTACTGTAGCGCCGGCATCTTCTGCCACCTTTGCAGTAGCATCGGTAGAGTTGTTGTTCACCACAATAATTTCGGAAACTATAGCGGGGATTTCACTAATAACCTTGCCGATAGAAGCTTCTTCATTGTAGGCGGGGATAACTACTTTGATATTTTTATTCATTAAAACTTTACTTCCGGATTGCCTTTTTTAAATTTATACGGGAAAGTTCATTTCCAGGGTTTTTATCATTTCCATCTTTTCCGCCTTTTCAAGCTTCTTGGTTACTGTACACACAGGGAAAATCCTTTTTCCTGCTTTTCTAATGACTTTTTCTTCCTTTAGGTCTGCCAATTTCAGCTTTTTCCCAATATTAATTTCTTCTGAACAAAAGTACCAATACCTGTGCATTTGGTTGTCACAATAATGACGTTTTCTAATTGTTTCCCTAATTGCTTAATTATCCGATTTCTCATTCAAAAGGTCCATTAACTTAACATCATTCCCCAGCAAAACATCCCGGGAATTGATCCTTCCGTCTCTTGATCCGTTTTCCAGTTTCAATACCCCTCTTGGACATACTGCAGAACATATTCCGCAGCCCACACAACTGGATCTCACTATATTTTCCCCTTTCTGGGCATAGGCCTTGACGTCTATTCCCATTTCACAGTAGGTAGAACAGTTTCCGCAGGAGATACATTGTCCGCCATTGGTGGTGATCCTGAATTTGGAGAACAGTCGCTGCTGCATTCCCAGAATTGCTGCCATAGGGCAACCGAACCGGCACCAAACCCTGTTTCCGAAGATGGGATAAAATCCCACCCCGATAACCCCTGAAAATGCTGCACCAATAAGGAATCCGTACCAGGCTCGTAATTGATGGCCGTCAAAGATGAAGATATTGTTGTTTCCGCTAAAATAATTGATCCCGATAATTGCAAGAATAATTGACAGGTAGGCAATAGCTCCTTTTTTGGCGTCTTCGGCCAGTTGTTCCCTCTTAAAGATCATGATTAGTGCGAAAAGCAAGGTCAGGAATCCGGCAGAACCCCAAAGGAAAATATCTTTTGTAAACCAGGTGGCACTGCTGTCATCTCCTAAAAAAGAATAAACTACGGCAATGGTCATAACTACCACAAAGACCAGTACACTGTGGATCACCCAGCGCTCAACCTTCCATGCGAACAGTGATTTATCAGATAAATGCCGGTATGGGTCACCCGCGGTTTCTGCCAGGCCGCCGCATCCGCAAACCCAGGAGCAGTACCATCGCTTTCCGTATTTATATGTGAGGATAGGAGTGATAACAAAAATGGAAATGATCCCGAAGATGAACATAAGCATCCCCAGGTTTCCGGCTGAGAAGAATTCTTCGAGTTTATATCCGGCAAAAAGGTCATAGTTCAATGGCCAGATATTTACCGGATTGTAATATGGCTGGTTCAACCGAATAAGGATCTCCGGGATTAAAAAGGCAAATCCCAGCTGAAAGAACATCACAGAATAGGTGCGGTATACCTCATATTTATTGTGGCGGTACTTTAGGATGAATTTATATCCGAAGACCAGGATCGCAAGGGTGTAAAGGGTGCCGTAAACAAACCACTGACTCGCAGGCCCCCCGCTAATAACTCTGCTCAAAGGGTCAAAAAGTGATATAATTCCCGTGTTTGCTCCTTCGCTGTTCAGCCCCAGGTATTCCGGATACCAGTATAAAACGATATAAAAAAGCGTAAGAGAAATCCCCACGATCCATGCCCAAAATCCGCGGTTGGTAAGGGATTTGAACCACACTCCGTCATTTTTTACCCCGGCGTGCTTTCCAAGATAAGCGTCATTGGCAAATATTATAGTTCCAATGGCTATCAAACTAAGGGATACTGTAAGGAAAAGGGTTTTATTGGGAAAATTGACATTGGCAATGGCCAGCACCAAAATGAATAAACCAATAAGCCCAATAGCAGAGGCGATCTTCTGGGTTCGGGAGATAGCTGCCGGGGCATCTCCGGTCATTGACATATTATGTTCAATTTTACTCATTAGGTTTATTTATTTCTGGTCTTTATAATCGTCTTGTTACTAGTTCTTCAGGTAGACCTCACAGGTCTTCAAGGCCTGTGAGGTCTGAGCACATTAAAACGTCAATTACCTTTCGGGCTACATTTCTCTTTACCCTTTATTTCTGCTTCTCCTTAGCTGCTATGCTTAATCTTTCCAGGAGACTTCACAGGTCTTCGAGACCTGTGAAATCTAAGCATGTTAGAACTTCAATTCCCTTCCGTACTTCAATTCTCTTTTCCCTTTCTTTTTTCCGGTTTTCCTTAGCTGCTATGCTTAATCTTTTCAGGAGACCTCACAGGTCTTCGAGACCTGTGAGGTCTGAGCATGTTAGAACGTAATTCCCTTCCGAACTTCATTTCTCTTTACCCTTTATTTCTGCTTCTCCTTAGCTGCTATGCTTAATCTTTCCAGGAGACCTCACAGGTCTTCAAGACCTGTACAAATTTAACCTTCCAACCTTAAATGAAATCAATATCTTCCATTTCAAGAATTTCATTCTGTCTTTGATGATGTACAAATCTAAAATTATCCACATTCCCGAAAAGCTCCAAAATTTCCTCTACTTTCAAAAATGATTGACTTTTGGAAATAATTTTTGAATAAGATGAATATTTATATAACATAAAGTCATTGGAAAAATTATGGCTCAGCGGGTTTAGATGAATATAGAGAATGAGAGTCTTAAAATATTCCTCGTCTTCTATCATTTTCCTTTTAAACCTATCCTGAAACAAACTTCCGGATCTATTATAAGCTTTATTGATAGCTTTTGAATATGCATTAAACAAGTTCGAAAAACCTTTGGAAATCCTTTTGCTATCCTCCAGATCCTTGGTCTTAATTAGAAAATGAAAGTGATTTTTTAATAAACAGAATGCATATATATCAGCTACAGGTAAAACATGCTTTTCAATTAGGCGCAAAAAATATTCGTAATTTCTCTCTTCAAAAAATAGATTTGTGCCATTATTACCCCTGTTGTATATATGGTAATATCTATCTCCTGTTATAGTCTGATATTTCATTTTGTAAATATTCCCTTATCCCTTGGCAACTAAATTCATCTCGGCAAGTGACCTCACAGGTCTTTGAGACCTGTGAGGTCTAAGTGTCTTAGAATTTAAATTTTATTTGGGACTTCATTTCTCTTTTACCGTTTTCTTCTTGTTTTTTTTAGCTATTGTGCCTTGTCTTTTCAAGAGACCTCACAGGTCTTCGAGACCTGTGAGGTCTAAGCTAGTGGAATTCTACAAATTTTCTTTCAGACTTCATTTCTCTTTCTAACTTCTGTTTTTCCTTAGCTACTATGCTTAATCTTTTCAAGAGACCTCACAGGTTTTCAAAACCTGTGAGGTCTGAGCGTGTTTAGAATTTCAACTCTCAATCTTCTTTCCCCACAGCTTCCGCCTTCTCAACCTTCAAACCCTCTCTAAAACTTCTGAAAATTTCCTTCTCATGTCGCTCATAAAATTCAGGGTCAAAATTAGCATCTTTTAAATTTTTAAGCACATATTCTATACTTCTTTCTTCGGTAAGCCATTGGTCAAAGATCATATGGTTCATCCGAATTCCAAAGGTGTTGATCCCAAGGAACTGATTGTTTTCAGTATTGTATGCTATAGTAATGGCTTTGGTGCCATCCCGGTGTTCCCAGTGAAAATGTTGTTCCTTCTCCCCGGGATCGGCCATCACCCGGCCATAGGTTTGATATTCGATATCAAAGAACTTAGCCGAGTTGAACCAGTGCCCGGGGTTGTATCTCATTTTATTTCCGGTGAGGGTCTGGCCAAGGGTTTCACCCATCATTCGCCCGGTGTACCAAACCGCTTCTACAGGTTTTCTTCGTCCAATAGGTTCGCGTTGCTGCACACAATCCCCGGCAGCATAGACATCGGGTATATTGGTTTGTAGAAAAGCATCTACCAGAATACCTTTATCAATTTCAAGTCCACATTCTTTCAGAAATGCGACATTGGGATGTACTCCCACGCTTAATCCTACCACCTGGCAGTCGATCTCTTCCCCGTCTTTGGTTTGGACAGAACTGACTCTTCCCCCGGAATCGCCGTTGATCTTTTCAAGTTCAGTATTATGCCTAAGATCTACTCCGTGACTTTTAATATGCCTTGAGATCAGTTCCGCATCTTGTTTGGGCAGAACATTTCTCCAGAAAGCTTGTTCCCTAACCAGAAAAGTCACATCGATATTGCGGGTTCGAAGCATTTCTGCCATTTCCACACCAATCAATCCCCCGCCTATGATCACTGCTTTCCTGCAGTTGGCGGTGTTTTCTTCCAGCAATTCCAGATCCTGTTTTGTTACCAGCCCCTGTACTCCTTTTAGGTCTTCGCCTTCCCAGCCAAATTTATTAGGCAGGGAACCTGTAGCGATTACCAGTTTGTCATATTTCATAGCTTCTTCTGAAGAAAACTGCAGCGATCTATTCTCGAAATCAATGGATTGAACCCACGCCTTTTTCAGTTCGATCCTGTTCTTTTCCCAGAACCAGTCCTCGTAAGGTTTTATATTTTCCCAGATCATATGGCCCATATAAATATACATTAAGGCCGTACGGGAGAAGAAAAATTCACTTTCCCCGGATATTACTGTGATCTTTTTATCTGAAAATTTCCTGATGTGCCTGGCCGTAGTAATACCTGCTATTCCGTTGCCTATTATGACAATATGCTCCATATATTTCTTTAATTTAGGAGTTTGGTAAAAATATGGTTAGTGTATAATTTAATTTTCGACATATCTGCTGGGGGTTGGTCGCGGGTTTCAGGTTAACCTTAATTCTCTTTAACTATGAAGTACACTTTAATTTTTTTCCTGCTCATTTCAGGATTCGCTTCTGCTCAAAACGCATCGGCCTATTTTGATCTTGCCGATGATTTTTTCGCAAGGTACGTTGATAACGGCAGAGTAAGATACGCGGAAATAAAACAGAATCCCAAAGCATTGCAGGATTTATTGACCGAAGCTAAAAAGCTCAAGCTGTCTCCTCAAAATGAAGCTGAATATAAAGCCTTTTGGATCAACGCCTATAATATCGCGGTAATCAACGGAATAGTCAAATCATACCCGGTAAGCTCTCCCCTGGATATCGATGGTTTTTTTGATGTAAAGAAACACAGTCTCGGACAAAGATCGGTGACCCTGGATGAAATCGAAAACCAATTGCTTTTCGGAGAATTTCCTGAAGAGGAACGTTTCCATTTTGTATTGGTGTGTGCGGCAATAAGTTGTCCGCCAATTATTCCTGAAGCTTACCGGCCTGAGACGCTGGAAAGTAAAATGCAGGAACAAACTGTTAAGGCGCTTAATGATCCGGAGTTTATTAAGGTAACCAAAGATAAAGTAGAATTTTCTGAACTTCTGAACTGGTATTCTGATCATTTCACCAAAGGCAGCCGCTCATTGATCGAGTATGTGAACCGGTTTCGTGAAGATAAGATCCCTTCCGGGTTGTCAGCAGGGTTCTATAAATATAACTGGAACCTAAATGACCTCTAACCCCCGTTGCCGGAATATCCCTGTGTTTTTTGGGGGTTTAATTTTGATCCTTTGCATTATTTTCTTCAGTTCCTGCGAAAGCCGGAATGAGGTGATTGTAAAAAAGATCAACGGAGTGAGCTTTGTGGCTTCCCGGCAGGAAGTAACCCCTGAAGATTTTCAACCGGTTTTAAACGTAAATGCAAATTCGGTCGCGGTCATGCCTTTCGGATTTATGGAAGATCTCAGCAGTCCCAACCTGCGTTTTAATGTTGACAGGCAGTGGTGGGGAGAAAGGGTAGAGGGAGCCGGGAAGACCATCCGCCTGGCAAAAGAAAACGGAATGAGCGTGATGCTGAAACCCCAGATCTGGATAAGGCGAGGTGATTTTACGGGAAA
>JAGXIL010000004.1 GCA_024635655.1 Gillisia sp.
GTTTAAATTAATCTTTGATGATTTTCATTTTAATTATTTTTAGAAAGCAATTCTTCATTATCAAATTTAATCATGACTGCGGTTCCAATACATATAACAAACTCTTTGCTCTACTAAGCTGAGTATAAAGCACATTAGGATCCTCATTTTCCACCAAAGGCTTTCTAAGGATCAGTATCACTACTTCCGATTCACAGCCTTTGAATTTGTGAATGGAGCTGTAATACACTTTCTTCTTATCTATAGTTTGGTCTTCAACAAGCAATTCGTAGCTAAATGTAGGGCTGCTATATTGCTCCAATTCCCATCCCGCGGCAGCCCCATCTGTAATTATTTTGATATTTTCCAGGGGAACATGCCCCATAGTGTGTAGCTCGCTAAGTGAGCGAAACAAGGCACTTCCAATATCATCAGTCCTGTATTCCCTTCTCCTAACCTTCTCCCCTTCCGGCACTTCGCCCGAGGTGAAATTGGTATCCAGGGTTTCATTGATAAAGGCATTAATCTTTTTGGTATTACGGTAGTTATAGGTAAGGGGGATCTTGGTCCATTTCTCACTGATGGGCAGGTCAAATTTACTTCTGAAAATATTCTGTTTCCTGTCATAAAACAGGATATACTTTCCACCGGGTTTTATGAATTTTAAAAACAAATTGAGCCACGCAATATCCATATCCTGGGCTTCATCTACCAGGAGTGCATCGTATTTTTCACTATCTTTTACAGGATGCTTTTGCAATACCTCCCTGAACTTCCCCGGAAACTTTGCATACATTTCATTTTCGGGCAAATTTTGTCGGCTGTACCATTCGGGCTCCCTTGAGGAAATAAAGTCTTTCATAAAACCAAGTGCATCATTGGTTTGTATCTCGTCGCTGAGTTCCTTCTCGACCCTCGCTTTCAAATAAAGATTATAACACAGGAATAGCACTTTATCGCCTTTCTCGTGCAGCATTTCTGCCGCACATTTTGCAAGGATGGTTTTACCGCTGCCGGCACAACCTTCCACTGCAAGTCGGGGAATGTTGAATAATCCGGTAAAAAATACCTTCTGATGGGTTTCTGCAAGCTCAATACTAATCTTCATTTCCTCCAGCAACGTCCTGAGGTTTGTTGAAATTCCCAGGTTTTGGGTGAGATCTTTTTTTATAGTTCCCTCATATTCATCCGGGGAAATTCCCTGATAATGATTGTGGCTGCTTTCCTGTTCCATTTTGGCGTCATCAATAGCGGATTGCGGATCATCCAAATTCACCTGGTCCAGAACCCGCCAATCATTAAATTGGGTTGGTAAGTTATTTTTATCTAATATGCCATCAGGAAACCACAATAGCCAGGTAACCGGCACTTTGTATTCTATAGTCTCCCTGTACCTTTTTATGATGTTAGAAGCATAACCCATTGCCTGATGGTCCGGATCTGTATCCATTTCCCTTCCGGACTGGTACCATATGTTCTCTGTGGCTTCAAACTTTATATTACCTCCTTTGACCTCGATTACAAAAATATTATTTAGGGTTTCTTCCCTAAGATCGAACACCAGAAAATCAATCTCATAAAGATCTGTTTCCTCTTTGGTATTCCCTGCAAATGTCCTGTTCCAGAACACATCAAAATCATAAGCATCGAGTTTCTTTAAAGCATCAAAGACTTTACGCTCTGCACGATCGGGATGGTGACTGGGGAAGTTTTCGGGGTAGATCATATTTGAGATTTTAGATTTTAGATTTGAGATTTGAGACGTGAGATTATGCCAATTGTTCTTTTCTGAATAAAAGTTCTAAGGCTTTTACCTGATCAAGAGTAGGTTTATTCGTAAAGACCCCAGAACTTTCCCCTGACCTGTTTCCTCTTAAGAACATATAAATCACTCCTCCAAAATCCCTGTCGAAATCGAAATTGTTAAGACGCTGATCCAGATATTTTTTTAAGGCAACAGTATAAATAAGATACTGAAGGTGGTAGTTTCCTTCGTTCATCGCGGTGTTCAAATTCTCCTTTCCTTCATAACAATTCAGATCATCCCCTAGGTAATTTGATTTCCAGTCGAGGATATAATATTTGCCATTGTGAAAGAAAAAGAGGTCAATTAAACCATTCAACAAACCACTTTTTGCAAGATGTTGAGTATTACAGCCCAACTCTATTCCTTCCCCGGCCTGAAAATTATTAAGCCCTACCAGGTCTACATTTTCCGTCCGAAGGTCGAATTCCATTTCGTTCTTCTTGCTCCCATTGGAGATCTCTCTTAAAGAGATATGCTCTCCATCTATTGTGATATTAGAATCCAATACATGGTCCATCATTTCCAAAAACCCCTCTCTAAGATCTTCTTTCTTATGCGGGTAAAATTTATCCAGCAGTTTTTCTAATTCCTCCTTGTGGTGTTCCTTATCACCCTGAAAATCTATATTTTCAAATAAATGGTGAAGCATATTCCCAAGAGTGATCCCTTTTGGAATATTTTTGAAGATGAACTCATCGTAACCCTCTGGTTTTCCGGCATTTTCTTTTGGAGTGTAAGCGCCATGAGAACTTATTGCTGAAAAGCTTAGTTTGCCGTGGAGTTTGTCAGCAAGTTTGAAATTGGATTCCTGAAAAACTCCCCATCCTTTGGGAAATTCTTCCTCCTTCTTTTGAATTTCAATTTCTTCCTTCAGATTTATTAACGAGGAACCATTTTGCCATTCTCGAACAAAATCTTTTAATGATGACTTATTAAAATGGTTACTATTATTATTAAAAATAAAACTATGGTATTTCGCTCTTGTTAGCGCTACATATAGCAACCTGCGATTCTCTTGTTTAAGCTGATCTTCAAACGCCACACTCATTGCCGTATCCCCCTTACCCGTAGGGTAAAACTTATAAATTCCCTCTTCATCCCTATAGGAACAGTAATCATGGGATTCTTTAGCATTAAGATCCAGAAAAGGCGCAATCACAATAGGAAATTCGAGGCCTTTGGCAGTATGAATAGTTAATAATTTTATAGCATTTTCATCGCTTTCCACCCTTTGTTGGTATTCATCAATATCCATGGAGGTTTCAGAAATTCTTTTTTGCAAAAACTCATAAACCCCTGTGGGCTTTAATTGTTGCCTGAATTCCGCTTCCTGAATTATTTCAAGGATTTGGTTAAAATTAGTAAGGGCGCGCAGGTCATTCTTTTTCATCAACCGCTCGACTACCGAAAAATGAGCCATATACCTTTTAATAGCAGCAAAGACCCCCGATTTAATCCAGGTTTCCCGGTACTCCCTGAATCTTTCAACTAAAATATCCTTATCCAAATCATTGATCTTGCCTGAGCTGTAACCCGAAATATTATTCAGCAAAGCTTTATTAATATTGCTTTCAGTTGTATTTAGAATAGCTCCTAAAATATAAAGCAGGAATTTAGCTTCCAGGGAATCCTGAAAAACTTTGGAATCATCTATGGTTACTGAGGGAATGCCTGCTGCAGTAAGTTTATGTTTTAATTCCCTTGCCTGAGAATTAAATCGAACCAGAATAGCAATATCTGAGGCTTTTACTTTTCTTATTCCTTTTTCGGCGTCATTCCAATCAGCCTCGCAACTGTATAGCAATATATTTACAAGATGCAGTACATTGTCTTTAATCTGATCCTGATTATCAAAGGAGAACGCCTGCAGGGCTGACAATTTTTGGGTATCCCTTGTAAGTCCCGTAGGAGATCCATCATTGGCCTCTACCGGAATATACTCTATATGATTCTCCCCACCTACTTCGGTTTCAAAAGGATTATCAGCTCCTAAAAAGAAACTGTTGATATCGTCGATATAAGTTTTAGATGACCTGAAATTCCGGTTCATTTGGAACTTTTTGTCTACATTCTTTCGGGCTGCGAAATAAGTATTTAAATCAGCCTTCCGCCATCCATAGATAGACTGTTTAGGATCACCTATATAAAATAGAATTTTGCCTTCGCCAAAAAGTTCATTGTAGATCTCATACTGCAATTTATCGGTATCCTGAAACTCGTCTATAAAGATGGCTTCATATTTTTCCCGGAGTTTTCCTTTAAGATCTTGATTCTTCCTTACCACTACTTCATCGTGCATTCTTTTTATCAACTCATCATAAGTGATGAGATGATTTTCTGAAATATAAGTAGCTACAACGTCTTTCACATAGTAAATACACTTCTTTAATAAGCTAGTCACAACATTTGTATGATGATCACTTATTTTCTCTGCCATCTCTCGTTCTGTGGGGAAAATCAGTTCCCAGCAGCTAAATATGTATTGCGATTTATTTGGATTATTTAATAACCAATAACGAAACGCTTCTGGTTCATTAAGTAGTTCTATGACCTTGTCTTGAACTGTAGGAGTAAAGCGATTTATTCTAATACTCCTTATATTCTGAATTAATTTATCTTTATTTGCATTAAGATATACTTCAAATTCTTCACAACATTTACGGTAAAGCTCTGAATCACAATCCGGAAACATTGCTAATTCTTTTCCTCCTAATTTTTCTTTAACCGCACCGGTAAAAACATTTAATGTTAAGTTTTTCTCCCATTCTTTATGATCCTCCGATGATAAATTGGTTATATTCTCCCTCCAGAATCGCCTCACTGCCTCATTAGCAATTTCCAATACATCTGTCATCAACTCCAAACCAAAAGGCTGTCCTGAATCCAGTGCATGGTTGATCAAGGCATCCTGGCAAAAGCTATGGATCGTTTGAATAGAGGCTTCATCCAGTTGTGAAAGGGCCTCTTTAAGCTTTGCGATAACAAAATCTTTATCGGGGTAAGTAGCAATTAATTTTTCAATGGGTTTCTCTACTTCTTTACCCTCGGCTGCCTTTATTCCTAAAAGCAAAAACTTCCTGATTCGTGCTGCCAGTTCGGCCACTGCCTGATTGGTAAAGGTCACCATTAAGATCTGGGAGATCTTCAAATCTTTCTCCAAAAGCATTCTTAATACCAGCAAGCCTATCGAATAGGTTTTCCCGGTTCCCGCACTGGCTTCTACCAGATTTGAACCTTCAAGTTTAACCGTATTTTTATCTAAGGGATTAAAATTCTCCATATCTATTTCGGATTTGCAAGTTCTACCGGTTCCATAATCAACTTAAAGTTCGTTTTGAAATCATCAAGATTATCCTCCTTTTCAAAGAAGCCATCCCGGTGTTCGGTTCTCAAATATTCGGAAGGGAAAGAATAGGAGCTATCAAATTTTCTATCAATTACCTTTCGGAAGTCGTCATTTTTCAAATCCATATTCTCCATGGATAAATCTAATTCGGGAGAGAATGGTTGAATTTTTTCAAAATTATTGAGATATAATGAAAGCCAGTCCCGTAAAGTTTGTCGGGCTTGTTCTTGCGTCACCAAACCTGAATAGGAGATAACTAAGGCCTGTTCTCCATCATCTTGTAAGTGAACATAATTAAGTTTATCTGTTTTGCCGCCAGCTACTAATACTAAATACCTGAGATAACCTGCCAGCTTGTATTTTGATTTCAGTTTTGAAACCGATAGATATAATCCCTGCCCCCCCAGCATTGGAAGTTTACATTTTAAAATATGATTTCCGGTTTCCTCCAGGTAAAATGGCAATTCAAATTCTACTTCTGAAATTTCTTCAGAAGAGATTTCCTGTAATTTTTCGGTTAAAAGTTCTACTTTTCGCCGGGAATCTTTCACTAAAACTTCACCCGGCGTTTTTAGCGGAATAATTCCCTGATTGAGAAAAATTTTCCGTTGCTCCTCTAAATCCTTTACCGATTCTAAATTCTGATTTAAAACAGAAGAGGTAATCTTCCATTTTTCAAGATTATTAGGTTCAAACATTTCCCAGTCGGGCAAATTCACATCATCCTCATAGTACACCCCTAAAACTTTTCGGTAATAATGTTTAAAAGGATCTTTCAGGAAGCTTTCAAAGCTAAAGAGTTGAATCTCCTCGGGCTTTTTCAAGGCTTCTTTTTCCTTCTTGTCTATGTTAAGTTTTGAATCCTTTCCAATTAAATAGGTGAAATAATCCTTCTCTCCCTCCTTGAAGTATTTAGAATTATAAGAGTGCAAGGCGTGTTTCACTTCTTTTACCTTACGCCCTTTTTTCTCTGCATAATCCTGCAACTCACTTATGATGGAAGATGACGGAATCTCGGAATTATCTTTTACATTTTGGCCAATATAACTCAGCAATACCTTCTCCTCTGCATTTATAAAAGCCTGAAGGAAAGCTCCCCTATCTGCATCTCCACTTGCCAGACGATCTTCTTCAGAAAGCAGGTCGAAGCTTATATTTTGGGATTTCTGGGGAAACTCCTTAAAGTTGAGGCCAAGGAAAGCAACCACTTTTTTCGGCATACTCTGTCCAGGATAAAGTCCGCTAAAAATTATACCTCCTCCTCCGCTAATTTGCTGAATATCCTGCTGCTGCAAGTGATCTTTCAGGCGGTGATAAAAAGTTTTGAAAGCTATTTTTTCATCAGAGGTTTCAAGGCTTACGATGTTTTGCATCAGGTCATTAAAACGCTGTTCTTGCCAATCCTCTGGACTCAGGAAGTCTTCTGCAAGTTGCATTAGCAACTCATGCCAGTCGGTTGCACTGCGGTGCACTTGTTTTTTTTCAAGCAACTCCTGAAGTTTTTCCACGAGATGATGCAACCTGAAGAGATCCTGGGCCATTGCCCCTTCAAAGATATCTACAGGGTGAATTTTCCTGTCTTCTATCTCAACCGGAGTTTCATCACCAAGGCAAAATCCATAGATCAAGCGTTCAAGTCCGTAAGAGAATGAAACATACTGGGTCTCGTAATCTTCCTTTCCTTTGTATTCCCGACGGATATTAGCTTCAAGAAAAGCCTTCCGGAGCAGATCTAATTCTGATGAAAAACCGAAGCTTTTTTGAATAGGCGCACATTCCAGCAGATTGAAAACAGCCGGGGCTGTAAAATGCTCTTCTTCAAAATCCAGGACTTGCTCCAGGGCAGACCAAAAACCTTCTTCCCTACTAAAACCCTTACTTACCAGGGTATATGGGAATTTATGCGGTGCGGTATCAAAGACTGTTTTGATGGCAGGAATATAAGGATCGAGCTGTGGTACGTACACAGCAATATCTCTGGCACCCAGTTTACCTTTGGCCTTATTTACCGAATCTACTGTTTTAACGAGGTAATTATATAGCGCTTCTACCTCACGTAGTTTTGTAAAAGAATTATATATAAGGAGAGATTCATCCCCCTCCAGTTCTCCGGCATCTTCACTTTTAAGCATTTCCTGCCTCACCTTCTGCAGATCGGTTTTGGGGTATGCCAATTCATATTCTGCTTCAGTAAGCAGACCGAGCTTTTGCAGGTCTTCGGAAGCTTTTTGACCCAGCTTTCCCCAGGTTTGGACCAAGGGGTTCTCTTTATTCATTTTAATATTAGCCCGGAAGATATGTACAATTATTTCCGAAGCCCTCTTGATAACATCCAAATATTGCAGTTGTAACGGGCTAAAAGATAGATCCCCGAACAGGAAGATCTCTTTATAATTGGTTAAAATCTCAGGATTTTTAGCTAACCCCTCCTCAAACTCTGAAGCCGTAATCAGGTGTTTATCAAATCCTGAAAGCCGGTAAAGACCGGCCTGCCAGGCTTGATCAGGATTAGTTGTATCTTCTTTTTTTTCTTTCCAACTCTTTAAAAGCTCAGGTTTATATTGCTCATATTCTCCGAATAAACCAGCTAACTTCTGGGCCAGAGCCAGGCGTTTTATCTCATCACTCCCGCAGTATTCAGCTATTTTAGGAAAGTCCTTTTTAAATTCTTCATTATTCAGAGCTGAAAAAAGGTCCCATACCAATCGGCCCTTGCCCGGCAAGTCCTTCCTTTTAGGAAATAGCTCGTCAAATATTTGTTTAAAAAAAGAATTGAGGCTGTGATGTTCCAGATTAGCTATAAAACCAAGGTTTACAGCCAGCTGCTCCTTAAGCCAGTTGTGCTGAGCTTTATTGGGAGTGATAATGGGAATCGGCCGGAAGACCAGGTCTTCATTTTTAAAATTGGTTTTTATATAATCTCCCAGTTCTTTAGCTAACTGAAGATTTGATGTGCCACTTTTTAATAAAATTTCTCCAGACATATCGATAACTTCTTTCATAATTATAGTCGGTTAGCAATTCCGGAAGCTCTTCTTACCTGCGCTTTAGCCGATTTCAGTATCACCTCCTTGTTTCCCTGAATTTTCAGGCTTTCTTTAGCCCGGGTGATCCCGGTGTAGAGCAATTCCCTGGTAAGAATGGGCACTTCTTCCGATTTCGGCATTACCAAAAGGACCTTGTTGAATTCAGATCCCTGACTCTTATGTACGGTCATGGCAAAAACTGTTTCCACATCGGTAAGCAGGCCCGGGGAATAGCCGCGAACCGCAGATCTTGTTTTCTCCGGATCTTTCTGATCAGCCTTTTGTTCTGCGGTAAGAAACCAAATTTTCACTTTTTTGGGATCTTTAGGGTCTTTTCGAACCAATCCTATATCCCCGTTAAAAAGCTGCAGGTCGGGGTGATTTCGGGTGACTATCACCGGGCGGTGATCGTAAAATTCAGCTTTGGGATTAACTAGCCCCTTGCCAGCGAGGTACTTCTCTACCCGGGCATTCAGGCCCGAGACTCCCTGCTTTCCATTCCTTAGCACCGCAAGAATGCGTAGATCGTTGAACTTCTTAAGAGATTCTGCAATGCGCTCTTCAGATGATTCTTCATTTCTATCTATGTAATTTTCATAATCCTCTATGAAGACTGTGAAAACAGATTCTTTGTGCTCTAAATCTATTTTAATATTACCTTCCAGCGGGTTTTCGTCAAACCAGGATTGAATTGTTTCTTCATCATTATTAATAACCGCCTCACTAACTTCTTTAAATACCTTATGCTTTTCAAACCTGTAGGAATGTTGAAGTTCAACTATATGGTCTTGTAACAAGGCTTTTTCCTCCGCAGCCGGGTAAAATTTGATCCCAGATAGGATTTCCTGCAAATTTCTGCTTGCGTCAACCGAAAAGTGGTTTTTCACATGAACAGTATTACAAAGATCTCCCAGCAAACTTCCCGCTTCCACCGAGGTGAGCTGATCCTGGTCGCCCAGGATGATTAGCCGTGTATGGGGGTCAACCGCATTGATGAATTTGGCAAAGAGCGCCACATCTATCATTGAAGCCTCATCCACAATAATCACATCGGCTTCCAGCTTATTCTCCCTGTTATGTTTAAAATATGGAGAAAGATGAATGGACCCCAATAAACGGTGCAGGGTATAAGGTTTTAATGCGTTTATATTTTCCCTATAATCCTCGGGTACCTGCTTATTAGTAGCCAGGGCTTCCTTCATCCGCATAGCCGCTTTTCCTGTGGGAGCAGCCAGCTTCACATTGAGGTTTGGGTTTTCTTCATAAAGCAGACTCAGGATCTTGGCTACAGTAGTAGTCTTTCCGGTTCCCGGTCCGCCGGTGATAATGGTGAAGTTATTTAGGTATGCCAAAGCCGAAGCCACCAGCTGCCAGTCGGTTCCATTCTTTTGATCTCGATTTTCAACCAGCTTTTTAAATTCCGGCGACACCGTTAACTTTTCCAGCCTTTGCACCTTCTCTCCTGCCCCGGTGTTGATCAGGTTTTCGATGCCTGCGATGATCTGGGTTTCGTAGTTGAAGTAGCGGGTGATGTAGAAATTGTTCTTATGAAATACAAACGGCTTTATTACATCGTTTTCGCTACCAATTAATGAAGAATCTCCATTGGGTAAGCTGGGAGCATAATCCTTCATTTCATTTTCCTCCAAATAACCTTCAAAAAGTTTCTTTGATTCTGTGGAGGTATCGAAGCAGATACTCCCCTCCGCCAGGCTCTTGGAAGCCGCATATGCGAATGGCTGCAAATCTTTTTGATCCTTAAAAAAGGAGGCGAAGTGGTGGTGGTGGGAAGAATTCATAAATTATTTCTTTTTACCTAATTGATTTCCTTCTTCCCAATTACTATCGATTTCTTTTTTTGAATGTTTATGATTTCTTACTAAAGCTTTAATACCTTTTATCATTCCATACCCTAATGCTACGCCA
>JAGXIL010000039.1 GCA_024635655.1 Gillisia sp.
AATTTTTCCAAAATGGCTTATGATCTGCCGGACGCTTTGTTGTACCTCTTCCTCTCTGGCCACATCGCAAGGCACTGCCAGGGCCTTCCTGCCCAATTTTTCAATGTCCAGAACCAGTGCATCCAGCCGCTCTTTTCGCCGGGCTGAAACAGCAAGATCTGCCCCCTGCTGAGCAAGCTGTATCGCCATCTCCCTCCCTATGCCCGAGGAAGCCCCGGTGATCCAAACAATTTTATCTTTAAACATGTCTTAGAAGTGTAAGAAACTTAAATCTATACTATTATTTCCTGCAAAGCAATTTAAGTTTACACAGCAATAAAAAAGCTTCACGTTTGTGAAATACACATTTCTGTTTACTGTTCTCTGTTTATAACGTACGAAAAATAAGAAAGACATTTCCCGCTAGATTTGGAGCCACTTTATACTGCCTTTGCTTAATCCACTTCTTCTGATATTATTTTTTAGTTGAAAACGGACAACCGAGAACAGATAACCAAAATCCGTCACCTCTACTTTTCTTCACCAACCTCCTCTACTAATGCAACCTCCCGTTGCTTCCAGACCTCAAAAAGAGATTTTATGAAAAATCCGCCTACCACACTTCTGGCCTGGAAGCCTTCCATATTCGCACGACTGGTGTAATGCCAATCGGTGAGGGGTACACGATCCTCAGATTCAATAGCGAAAAGGTAAACAGGTTCAATGAATTTTTTAAAATCTTCAGGGCTTTCTGTCAGGGTAGCGGTCCAGAGGATCCAGTCGGATTTTGTATAATCTGAACGGCTGTCAAGGGGAAGTCCGTATTTATTGTGTTTGGTTTTGTAGAACGCCATTTCCTTATCATACACCTTCTTAGGAAAAATTTTAAGGTTCAGCAGTTTATCCCACACCAGATTATATTTCTGGCTCCAGGTATTTTTATCGTTAAAGGTAAGTGCGTAGTGGTCACCACTATTTGCTAGAACCTCCCACATCCCGGCCATAGAACCTGCTATGGAGGTAAACTCTTCTGCAAGTGCTTTATTGCCAATTTCTCCGGCGAGATATCCATAAGCCCCAAGTCCCACAATGGCTTTTATAGATAAATTGGCATTCCTGGCTAAATGGCCTGCGAAATCATCGGTACATAATTGCTTTTCCGGATCAAAACCTTCTTCAGTTAAAAATTTAGCCCAGATACTAAGGCTGTCCCAGTGCTTCAGGGCATAATCTGCCTTTTCTTCCGCCATAACAATAGCAGCAGTCAGGATAAGCATATTCCCTGCTTCTTCTACCGGCATATCTTCATGGTATGTTTGTCCCGTAGCGATTGGATAGGTTCCAAGATCATGGGCAGGAAAAGGTTTCTTCCATTTGCCGCTTTCGCTATAATAAAAGATCCCGTTCATCATCCCTTTCAAAAGTTCGGGATTATAAAGCAGGAATAAAGGAGCCGAGGGATAGGTGACATCTACGGTATTTATTGAGCCGTTGCTGAAGTTTTCTTTAGACAAAAAAAGAATCTCGCCTTCAGGACTTTCAACCAGTTTATGGGCAGCGATAGATTGCCGGTATCCCAGCTCCAGTAATTTGGCATAAGCCTCTCCCCCATGTTCTCTCCCCATTTTCTGAAGTTCCAGGTCAAAGGCTGAGCATTTATTTTTGAGCTGTGTGTATTCTACATAAGCTTTATCCAGTTCCTTTTCAATAGAATTATTTCCGTCGCGGTTCCACCATGGCCGCAGGTGTTCTCCAAAATAATTGATTGCCAGAATATCGTCGTATCCCAATAAAAGGAGATGTTCCTTTTCAGTTGCAATTGTTTCCTTCGGAAAGATGGTAGTGAGCATTTTGTTTTTCCCCGATTTTAAAGGAGTAGTTGCTGTGGGTGTTTGGGAAATAAATCCGCAGATAGCCTCTGGAGCAGAAGAACAATTCTGAAGACTACGCGCTTCTATGGAAGCCGCTACATACATATAACCCCAATCTATTCTAAGATCATCCCCTTTCTTTTCCAGTACCGGCTGCTCTACAGATCCCGATCTTATATACGACAAGTGGGAAGTAGAAGAAAAGGCTGCGGTCACAGCCTGGGAAGGTTCATCTACTGCAATATTTGTGGAGGCTCCAAAAAATACCTGTACTTCATGAGCCCGCATATCATTGGGCAGGGTTTTTACAGAGATATAGGAAACCGGCCGTGCCATCACCTCAAGGTCATCCATGAGAAGCGGAGATGTAAAGCAGAGTTCTACATCAATCCCGCCACAGGATAAAAGATATGTGGTTTGGGTAGCACTCAACTTTACATCTTTTTGCAATGCTAACTCAATTGATGTATCCAGGTACTCCTGAGGAAAAGACCCCAGAAAAAGGTAATCGATCCCATCTACTTTTATCATTCCTAACATTTCATGTTCCCTACCCGACCAGTGTTTTGTAGGAGATTGGTTTATTTCATCTGTAAAGGACCAAATACTGAAATAAGGATCGTGTGTAATCAGGGGATAGGCAGGTGCGAGCCGTGGTGACAAGTTTACAGGGCTCGCCGGCCCTAATTCTTTTTGGGGTTTTAATTTGTTGTTCATGGGGTACTTCTT
Source organism: Gillisia sp. (assembly GCA_024635655.1). Lineage (GTDB taxonomy): Bacteria > Bacteroidota > Bacteroidia > Flavobacteriales > Flavobacteriaceae > Gillisia. Next base: position 2,580 of record JAGXIL010000039.1, read on the forward strand.
TGGGGAAATTTTTGTTGATTTTAAATTATATTTAGTTCATCCATGCTTATTATTCAGGTATATCATCCAACTTTTTTGGTTGAGGTATTGTAACAGAAAACAGGAGCATGATTATGTAACACAAGATCCTCCCGGGGGGTGGTAAGGATCTACATAGGGCGTCTTTATATTCGCCAATATAAATATTAAAATTAACATATTCTTAACAAAAATAGTATTCTTTTAATCCAGTAAAATTTTAAGGGCTTTTTAAATGCATATTGAGAAAGATCTAATGCGATCTGGGAATAAAAAGCAGTAGCAGAATAGAAAGCTGTTTTACCGGCCTGAATGGTGAAGTACGAAAAACAAAACATCAAAAATAGGGTAGAATCCCTGATGGAATCTGACCGTATAGAGGATCCAGTTAATTTTTTTTTGAATTAATAGGAGTTAGATCTCGTGAGGTAGGATATTTTAAATATCATTAAATACAAAGAAAAAAAATAAAACTACCATAACTATGAAGAGAAAAATAGCAAGGAAGACAATCTGATTAATTTTGAAGCGTTGCATCATAGTGTTATAAAGGATAAAAATAATTCACAACTAGACCGTTTGGTGAACAATTAATATAAATTTATATTTATTTTAACTTTATACCATACATATTTTTTAAGATGTTTATCCGCAGTAACTCTTCAATTCCGGGAATTAAAAAATTGATTACAAGCTACCTTATCATGTGAAATAGACAATTAATTCTTTTTTTACCTTTTCATACTGATATTTCCTGTAGTTTCACATTTTACCTGCTAAAGATCAATCTTGATATAAAGGCATATTTTTGATCCTTGGCCCTTGATCTCCTTTAGTGGTTGTATTTTTATCCCCTGCAATCATTTTGTAAATGAATATTTAAATATTATATATGGTCTGTTTGAACCTTAAAAAACTGGAAAGAAAATTAATTAACAACGATTCTCCCCACATATTGGGTTATTGTTATTTTATCTTCTTTCTCACTGCTTTAAGCATCCTCTATCTTTACCCCAATACATCCCAGGGATCAGAAGAACTTAGAATCCTGGGATTTATAGCCAGTTTACTGATTAGTTTCTGGGGCTTCCGGAAAACACTTATCGTGAATCAAACGAGTGGAAATAAAGACTTCTTTAAGAAATTCTTCTCCCTCTCCTTTGTGGCCGGCTTAAGGGTTATGGGAGGTTTAATTGCTTTTGTACTTATATTGCGAGGCTCGAAATTATTCCTTCAAAGTTATTTTTCTTTTCCTCAAGGCCCCATGCTTAGTGAAATGTCTAAACTCCTGCTTGCCCCTATTATCTTCTACATTTTCTTTATCCTGCTCATCAATGCTTTTAAGCGGGTAAACGGGGATTAAAATATTCCCTGTTAGTCAAACTCGAAAGTGCAAAATGATTTAAATACTGCCCATTGCGCTATGAAGTAGCGGTGGAAGGTGCGGAGAACTACAATTTATATAGTGCGAGGTAAGAATTAAACTTCAGGCTGTTATCCATCCCTATGCTAATATGTTCTGTCTACAGGTTCCGGAGGAGGCTCTTCCTGCCATTCCGGCTCAGAGCTTTGGCCCAGCAGGTACCAAAGAACCAGAAGGGCACCTATTACCACCAACAGCCAGACCCACCAGTTTTTATTTCTCCTGTTGGTCTTATCAGTGCTATCCTGTCTGGCATCCAGGGGGCTCATAATTACTAATTTAAAAATTATTCCGGATCGTAATCCTGTTCCTCTTTCAGGGTACGGTCGTCATCCGCGTCCTCTCCAACATTATTCATAGGCGCAGGATCCATAGTAGTGGGCTGATCCCCATCTGTCATTAATATGGACGTCTTTCCGAAGATCATCAGAAGTACAAACAATATTACCACCGCCACAATGGTCCATATCCACCATCTGTTTCTTACATCCCTGTATGTGTTTTTACCATTTTCCTGCTCAGTTGATTTCGCCATGATATATTTTTTTAATAATGCGTGGGATAAAGTTAAGTGGATACAAGCGGTTACTAAAAAAATTAACGAGTTTTGCCGAATTTTTAAGAAAATAATATAGGTAGCACTATTTCCGGGCTATTCATAAGAATTTGCCCAATACATTTAGTACCGTTACAGAAAAAGAGGTTTTTGCCTGTTAAGGAATGCTATAACTTTTTGAAATTAGGAAAATTGTGGGACAATATTAGAATTTATTTTCCGTTATACTTACGAAAAAGTATCTCCACCATATCTTATTAGGATTAGAAAAAACCGCTTCCTCTTCCAATCAGCACTATTTAATACCCTACTATTAAAAAGTTTGATTTTCAGTTGAAGCGGTTAAATTTATATTTCAATCCTAAAATTGAAATTGTTATGTTATTACTCTTTCTTAGTTAGTATCAAAATTTGAGATTTGTTACGCTAACTTCAAAAAAAAATCGGCAATAATGTTTTCACCCGGTGAACATTGAAGATATAAGACCTACACTCCAAAAATTTTAAAGATAAAAGATTTCCACAGGTATAAATTAATAAACACAGAGATCCGGTTCAACAGCTAAACACCCTTTACCTTCACCCCTACTTGTATTGCCCTTTTCAAAAGAATATTTTAATTGATCAGCAATTGAAAGGCATAAATCCAAATTAATGGTTAAAAGAGGATACAATTTTGCCATTGATCATTTGCATAAATAGCAAAGGATGATCGAAAACGATCATCCTCTTAATAAAAATTCTTTATGTTCTTCTTATTATCTGAATAAAGCTCCAAAAGTATCGCCCTGGCTAAAATCTCCGGATCTGAAGCCTTTTGTAAACCACTCCATGCGTTGCTGAGATGTGCCATGGGTAAAGGAATCGGGCACTACCCTTCCGGAAGTACTCTTCTGAATGGCATCATCACCCACTGCACTGGCTGCACTTAAAGCTTCCTCAATATCTCCTTCTTCTAAATATTTTCGATTATGATGGGCCCAAACCCCGGCGTAATAGTCGGCTTGAAGCTCCATGGCTACCGATAATTTATTGGATTGAGCCTGATTTGCCTGCTGCTGCATTTGTCTCACTTCCCCTGCAGTGCCCATTAAATGTTGTATATGATGCCCTACCTCATGGGCCATCACATAAGCAATGGCAAAGTCGCCACCCTGTGCCCCGAAGCGGGTACGAAGTTGTTCAAAAAAACCCAGGTCCATGTAAATTTTTTCATCGGCTGGGCAGTAAAAAGGCCCGGATGCTGATGATGCTCCCCCGCAGGCGGTTTGTACTGCATCTGTAAACAACACCATTTCGGGTTCCCTGTAATTGGCACCATTTTCGGCAAAAATATTATTCCAAACATCTTCAGTGTCGGCAAGAACAGTCTCTGTAAAAGCACCCAGCTCCTTTTCCTCCTCAGTTAATTCCCGCTCTTCTGTTGATACTCCACCACCTTCCGTCTGAAGCTGATTCAGGATATCACCTACATCCCCTCCAGAGAAAAACTGGATTGCCAGAAAAATGATCCCAATAATACCCCCGCCGGCTGCGATTTTTCCGCCTGAAGATTTTCCTCTCCGGTCATCAACGTTGGTACTTTTCCTTCTGCCTTTCCATTTCATAAGTGTTGTATTATAAATTTACTGCCAAAATAGAAAATAAAGATGTTTGATGGTGTTCAGGATATCATAAAGTTGCAAAACGTCGGGATGTTCAGGTTTCCGGGCTGATAATTCAATACAATTTATATAACTGCTGGAGATTAGAAGCTTATGTTCATACTTCTGCTTTACAGATCAGGGGAAGAAAAGATTTTTTAATTGATTTCGGGCGGGGAAGTATCTTCCCTAATAAATGTTGAATCCGGGATCCTTTGATCTTCTGTCCTTTGAATGTCAGTACGCGGATCAAAAGCTAGCCATAAAATTATTATAGCTATGATCGCTATAATTGCCCAAATCCACCACCTGTTTTTTTCGTTATCGTTATTGCCGCTTTTTCTTTCAACCTCTACTTCTGCCATTTTGTTTTTCTTATGGTTAATTTTCCCAGGGTTATTTAATGTTAAGTTACAGCATTATTTCAAGTTGTTTATCATATAAATGGGTATTGACAATTATTTAGGAAAAAATCGAATGTCAAAAAGATCCTACGCGGCTAACTGAAAACAAAAATATTAAGGCTTAACAATTCTTAAAAATTTCACAGGAGATTAAGAGGGAATTAGTGTTAATTGTGAAAGAAGCTTTTCCTTACCTCCCTATCTTTGCCTCAACGATCTCCCCCACACAGCCAGAGTAACTGGTAAAGAGCAAAAAGAATATTTATACAGATAAGTTTCTGAAAAGATCTTTCCTGCTTTTATTATATTAAACCCAACCTGTTTAAGGTGGTGGTTCATCAAAAAAAATTTTAGGGGTATTAAACCCTTTTATTTGGCTTTAGTGGTAAAAAAAAGGCTGTGCAATTAGAAAAAAGTACCCCATGAATAAGAAGAACGTTGATGTAGAATGCACTGAAGATGATAGTACAACAAGGCTTTTAAAGCTTATAGATGAGGGTGATGCCTCTGCAATACTCTCTGAAAAAAATTTTGCAATTAGATTTAACGAACTGGTGAAGTATGAGCTGGTGGCGATCAAAAAAGATAAACTAAGTCTTACCGAAAGGGGACGGCATGCACTGCGGGTTGGTGTAAGGTCTGTTATTAATAAAATAAAAAATGAGATTGGATTTTCAATGATCCTGAAACAGGGAGCAATGCATTAGAAATCCACATTCATTAGCACAGATCTAGTTCAATTTGCAATGTTCATTTATGCATAGAGAATTGGATTGCAGATTTAATTTTGCTGTCTATCCTAGCTTTATCTGTAATTATTCCTCTCTTCCGTCTTCGGAAATACTGCCCGCAACACCCGTGTAAATTTCTTCATACGGCATAATTCAACTTGACCCGTTTTTTCCCGGGGGGATTAGCAAGTTTTCTTAGAAGAACTATGAAAGATGTTTCTTGCTTTTCCTGATCACTCTTCAACTCTACATGGCCTCCATGGGCTTCCGCTGCCATTTTCACAAAGGTGAGCCCAATACCCCAGCTTTTAAGGCCTTCTTCAGTATTTTTATGTGACCGATTCAGGAATTGGAAAATTTTGTCCTTTTGTTCATGGCTAATATAACTACCTTGATTGTGAACGCTTAAAAACACTTCTTCCCCTTCCTCTTTAATTTTTACTGTGATAGGAGAATCCTTAGAGCCGTATTTTACGGCATTGGTCATTAAATTCTCAAGAAGCCTCCTTATAGCTGTGGCGTCAAAAATTCCTATTATTTTTTCACCCCCGCTTTCCAGATTAATTGGATTTGGGTATGTTTCAGAAGCTTCCCAACATACCAGTTCGATATCTTCCACAATGTTACTTTCAGCAAAAGTCAAACTTATACCTTCCCCTGAGTTTACGGTTATGGCATCCATAAATCCTTCCAGAAGGTCCAGGGATCTGCGAAGGTTTTTCTTCACCATATCCTTTACTTTATAAAACCTTTCCTCTCCATCTTTATAGTTGAGGACATCTATTCCCAAATAGGCAGCAGAAAGAGGATTTCTAATATCGTGGGCCAGCGTGCCGGTAAGTTTCATGCGCATATCCTCTAAAGAATGGGTAAAGGAATCAATTGAATAGGCCAAAGAAGTCTCCATAGTAAAAGAGACCACCACGCCCACATCTGCATTATATGTCTTTTTCTCCTGGAGAAGGTAGATCAATACCCGGTGTAAGACAATATATTCATTTATTATCCTTTTGGATGTATAATGTTCTGATGTTGCCCTATGCCTCCCGTGGCCGATACTCTCATTAATCACTTCTTCGTAATTTTTACGGGCTGTGAGATCCTCTTTCCCTTCATGCAGCTCAAGAATATCTGCCAAAGAGTCAAGAATACGGGGTAATATATTTCTCAGAACCAGAGTTGTAGTGGCCCTTGAAGCGTGAATTTCTCTATTAACTGCTTGCTCCCATTGATCAAGTATATTTGCTTTATGCTCCCTTATAACTCCTGCTGCTTTCCTCATATATTATTATCCTATAGTATTAAATATAAGGCTAATGCAAAAATAGTGAGCTATAGTTTCAAATATATATTTTTAAGGAATGCAGACGGGGTACCTAAGGGAGAGACAATTAAAATTTTTTGGATGTCCTTTTTCTCTCTCCCAAAACGCTGAATTTTATCCTTTACATTCTTTACTCACTTTTCATTAACTAATTCACAACATACTATTAACGAATACTTAAGCATTGCGCTACCATTACATTTAAAGTTTCATGTTATTTTTATATTCTTATTTTTTTTAAATGATAAACTTAATTTTTATTACACTTGCATTTTTAGGATTGGTATTTCTTTTCTTACAACATAAACTGAATAACCAACAGGAAGATCTAATCAAAAGCGAAACTAAAGCCTTAAAGCAGCTGAAGAAATTTAATAAATCCCGATTTGTGAACAGGCAGGTTTTACAAATGGAAAAAAGGAGTTCTCCATCTAACATTTTTAAGCCATTAGCCTTACATACTGCACAAATCCCGGAAGGAAGGAGTTTTGAATTTCCCCGATCCATTAAAAGAAGGTCAAATTCTTCAGTGATTAGCAATTAATTTTACAACAATTTCATCAAGCTGATCCCTAAAGTGCTGAACCGCATCTACACCATCCAAATACAGATCTCTCAAATTGGAAGTTTTGGCATCATCAATAGCACTGTTTGCCCTAATTAGTTGCGGTTGTAACCGGTAATAATTTTTTTGATCTTCTGCTGAAAGGGTCTTGTATATCTGTTTTAACTGATAATCTACCGTTTCTGAATTCCCACTCATCATTATGTCAATCAATGGTTTTATCCACTTCAATACCCCTGCATTTTTAAAGTCCTGGTAAGGATATGGTTTTTTTACTTCTCCTGTACCTATGGACACCAGCAACATATCTTTCGCTGTGGGGAAATCTGGCTTTTCGATATCTTTTATAGTTTTTGAAAAAGCAATGTTTCGTGCCTCTGCATAGGCACACATAGCAGGATTATTTGCAAAGACCCCCCCATCAATAAATGCTTTCGGATTTCCGTTCATAGGTTTTACCGAAACGGGTTCAAAGTAAGTAGGAGCCGAAGAAGTTGCCCTACCTACATCTCTAAGAAAGTAATCATTATCTCTACTCGTTCCTGCATCTACACTGGTAAAGAAATGTGCCCTGCGATTACCTATATCGTAAGCGGTTATTAAACAGGGTTTGAGTAGATCACTTAACTGCTTCTCACCAAAATAGTTTAGCAGAGCCAGTTCCAGCTCCTTCGCCCGGTATTTTTCATCAAGTACTCCTCCCAGACTTTCGATCTTTTTTGAAAGTGAAGCACTAAAGATCTCCCCACCCCGGTCAAGATATACATTTAGGGCTTTTCTTGCGCTGAACATATAACTACCCTTTCCATCGGGGAAACCATAAGCCAGACATAGAATTCCGCCGGTACTTGTTCCTGCCAGGAAATCAAAATACTCACCTATAAAAGCCTTATCATTTCCGGTCTTCTTCCTAATCTGTTCCTCCAGGTAAGTGAGGATAGTTCCGGGAAGTATTCCGCGAATTCCCCCGCCATCAAGGGAAAGAATGCGAATTTTTTTCATAACTAACATTTTAAAATAAAAAGGATCCGTTTTCCCCTGCTCAAAAGAAAATAGATCCTAATTTACAAAATATTAATTGCTGCTCCTCAACTGTATGTTATGGAGAATAATTTTGACTTGAGAACAGAAACCTAGTGCCGGAGAGAATAACGAGGTGCTAAGATTTTATATATACAAAAAAGCCGGTCAGTTTGAAACTGTCCGGCTTTTTCTCCTTCATAGTAAGGCTTAAATCTTTCTGTCTGTATTGCGATCCCTTCTATCAGAATCTCTCAGATCATCGGTTCCTCTATTTCTGGTGTCCAGGTTATCCCTGTTCCCCTTGTTGTCTATATTACCTGTAGTACCTCTGGTGTGCTTGCGATCTGCATCGGTTTTATCTACATCAACTTCGGTCTTACGAACATTATCTTTAATCACCTCTTCCCTGTTCTCAACTTCCTTTTCAAGGGAGATTTCTTCTATAACACGGGCTTCTTTGTTTACTACCGGAACTTCTGACTTTTCTTTCATTTCTACAGTTCCTTCTTCAAAATTATCAAGATCAGCGCTGCTCGCGGGACGATCAACAGGGTTGCGGTTCACTTTTACATGCTCTTCACGCAAGTTGACTCTTTCTTCAACCGGGCGTTCTACGATACGAGAGGTAACTCTTGCTCCACCGGTTTCAACTTCTCTTTTCCCTACTTCAACATCTTCTTCTATAACATCAATCTTGTTTTTGTTTCCAGTAGTTCTTCCGGATTCAAAATTTTCATTATAAAACCTGTCTTCATCGAAATCTTCGTGCTCATAAAAAGTTTCACGATTATATGCTCCTGTACCGGCCGCTGTTGCTCCTGCACCCGAAATGGAATTTCTAATTGCATATTCATCTTCCTGAGTAAGGCTGTCAACATCTTTATAGGGAGGCATAGCAGTAATATGCTCCCGCGTAATTGAAGCCACAACCACTCTTTCATTTTCTCTATTAAGCCTTGCCTGGCCTATTGGGATCAATACCCGTCGATCTTCTTTTAATAATTCCCCATCTTTTAGATCTGTTATTATGTAACGCACTCTTTTTGCTGGTTCATCAAAGAGAAGGTCTTTTACTTTTCCAACTCTTTTTCCGGTACCGTCTACTATTTTCCAGTTATTGATATCGGGTTGATCCTCGGCGATCTTATAATCGCTGTTACTTAATTCCTTTAAATGATTTATTCTTGTATTTGCCATAATTTAAAAATTTAATGTTATTCTTAATTATTATTAATTTATTGAATTGACCCTAACCCTTATATGGTGAAAAAGCAGAATTTGAATCGGTATCTATATGCTGTATATAAGCGGTAGTGTCCGGTGTCATTTGCTGATCATCATAATCATCATCATCTCCGGTAAGTTCAACGATTAACCAGATAATGACAATTGCAGCTAATATCCCTACTACCCATTTCCACCAGTCATTGTTATTCTTCTTCTCTACATCAATTTGTGCCATAATTTTAATTTTAGTTATTGATTAGTCTTTATTTAAATTATTCACTTGAAATTTTAAAGTTTCTATTCCTCTTTCCGAGGAGGGTATTTACTTACCCGGCCAATAGAAATTTCCTCCCGCTTCAATTTCTCCAGGTCTTCAAAAGAACGTTGATTTACCTTTTTAGTAACCCAAATTTCCTCTTCCAGGATAACTTTCTTTATATAAACTTCTTTGTAAACAGAATATATGGTAGAATCTCCCTCGGTTCTGGTTGCCGGTCCCGGCTCGTCCATAAGTTGCCCGATCTTTTTTACATTGACCTCAAGTTCCTCTTCAAATCCCGATAATTCTATCGGTACCTCTTCTTCCAGAACCCTTTTAGTTAGCACTATTTTTCCGGTTTCTATTTCCTTTTTCCCAACTACCAGATCTTCCTGTAAAACTTCAACTTTTTTTGTTTTCTGATCCTCGGCAGGGGTAGGTTGGTCTTTCTTTTTTTTCATTTTTACTTTTTATAATAAAAAATTGAATCTCACGTAACGGAACAAAAACTTTAAAAATATGATTAGTTTTTTCCCGCTCTCCATTCAAGATACCTATTAACCGACTTCCCACAAATGGTGTTAACCATCTTTTTACAATACTTTGTGAAATAGGGTTAAACACGTAGAAACCAATATTTAACCTCCGGGAAGACTCTGGCATATTCGTTTATATACCCGCTATTACTATTTAAATAGGAGTTATGATTGTAGATATTCAACTGCCATAATACCTCTGCTAAGAGATAGCAGCAGCATGGTTTTAAAACAAGATTAACAGGCTAAAAATTCACTCTTTTGGAAAAAAGAACAAAAAAAATTGTTAAAATCTGCAGCAATAAATCAGGTTAATTTTGAATTCCGAGAAGTAAATAAATCGAGTAGATATTTTTTAAGCCTATATCTCTAATTTATAAGAAACGGTATCCAGAAATAGTTTTTCGGTATGCACATAAAATGACTTAAAGTAAAAGGAGGGCTTAATTTTTCTACCTCCTTCCTCAAAAGATTTCCTTCAGCTGCTTCTTCTGTTTTTTTATTAAGAGCTTAAATAAAATTGATGCCAGTGAGGGTATTAATTCTTTACTGAAAATGTAAACTAGTATCATAGCTGCAGGTTATTTATAGTGAAATCCTTCAGCTGCTTTAGCAATAAGTATGTATTATCTTTATTTTTGAAAGGATTTAAGCTTTATTATTTTCTATCAAGTAGCTTAAAAAAAGAAGCAACTGCATCTTCAAAAGCATCAAGAGGGATATTATGGGTCAGCTCAGGCCTGATGTGGATATGATAATCTGTAAATTCATTTAAAGCTAATGATAGAAAACCAAGGGTATGTGCCGGATCTACAACCTCATCCTGTGCGCCTAAAATAAATAATTTTAGATCAACAGATCTCCTGTAAAAAGTGGGAACCTCCTGTGCTACCGATCTTTCCTTTAAAGCGGGGTTAAACAATAAAGCGGGTTTTTCAATTGCAAGAGATACGTAATAGGCTGCAAAGCCTCCTATACTGCTTCCAATAACCACATCTATATTTCCGCCTTTGATTTCCTGAAGTATAGAATCAATAGCAGAGGGATTAGTATAGTAATCAATATCAGGGGAGCTTACGTGTCCAAATTGAGAAAGAATGGCTTTTTTTTCAGGACTTAATTTGCTGTCAAGCCCATGGATGTATAGGATATTCATACTTTAAAATTTTAAGTTTAATAATATACCTGTTTTAGGGCAAAGAAAGGACAGGCAGGCGATAAAAGATGTCGCTGCCGAAAATAATAAAAGCCCTGGTTCGGGCTTTTATTTAATTTGATTTACCTGGAAAGTTAAAAATGGAATTCTATCTGGAACCGGTATAAGAGGTGGTTGTCATTATCATCCTGGTATTCATTAAAGCTTAGAGCTGTCTGAACCTTTAATTTATGCCCCACAATATATTTAGACATTGTCAATGTATATTGCTCTTCAATACCCAATCCGCTAATTTCAGGATCAATGGAAATATCGGTATACCGGCCAAGGATCTGAAAATGGTTTTTAAAGGTATATCCTGTCTGAAGGTTTAAACCCTCACCCACATTTACCAAATCCCCGGTTGGTGTCCCATCTGAATTTCTGGCTATAGGATCATCAGATCCACGATTGGCATATTCTCCCATAAAAGACCAGCCTCTTTTTAAGCCCTTAAAAGACTAAAAACATGATCAAAACTATTTACCTGGTCAGTAACCGATCTATTTATTCTTTCACAAAACACAACAGGTTAGTAATTGAAAACTGAAAAACCGCAAATTTTGGCCAATATGTTCAATTTATATCAAAATGTAAAAAACGGGTGTACTCTCGGGTGTACCCATGCACAAAATAGGAGGCTACTGTTTCTAAAAGCTGTTTTTCAGAAAAATCATTATTTTCTTCCTGGCGACATTTGTTTAAAAATTCACCTGGGCCTGTATTCTCAATAAACTTCCTTCCTGAAGGTTTATCGGGTTTTGAAAATCTTCAAATCTTCTGGACGAGAAAGTGTAATTTGCAACCAATTCAAAAGCCTTTACCGGCCTCCATTCAACACCAATTTCCAGTTCACTTACATTATAACTTCTGGCATCTCTTTCAAATTTTTTACCCCCGTCATAGTAATGGTATCTTGTAAATGGGTAAAATACTTGGTTCTTAATTGTAGTTTTATAAGTTAAGGTAGCATAGCCACCGTGCAAAGGGGTTACTTCAATAGCACCGGTTTCAGTATTAAACTCAGGACCCCGTCCAAAATTATATTCAGCCTGTATACCAAAAGGTTGTGGATAAAGAACAAAAGTACCTGCAATACGCTGGTCAATGTAATTAAGATCCTCTCTTACAATAGTGCCGGGGCTTATATTTCCCAATGGCATTTGGTATTTCCCTGTATAACCCTGGATTCCCGGTTCAATTATTTGCCTGCCTATTTTGAATGGATAAGATACCCTGGCAACCACGTGAAGGTCATTATTAAGCTCTGGTGCATTTCCCGTTTGACCATTAAAGGCGCCAAAGCCAAAAATTCCATAATCACCAGAACCTTTCAGGCCTTCCCTTACAAGAACAGAATATCTCTTTCTTATATGTTCAGGAGTGTAGTAAAAAAACACTCCCACTTCACGTTCATTTCTTATAGAACTGTTCAATGCATCATTACGGTCCAAAGGTATCCTGTTTTGGCTGGACTGCATGTTTTCAAAACCAAATGGCACTTTACTTTGACCTATTCTAAACCGGTATTGCCTGCTTTTGTCAAGGCTTACCTCAAAATACGCATCTCTTATTTGCCCATAATGAATACCTCCGGCGGCTGAACTGGCAAAATCTGGTTGTATATAGAAATACACATAATCTCCCAGATTTCCCGAAAATTTTAAACGAACCCGTCTTAACGAGAAGCCGTTTCCTTCTCCCCAGCTGCCATCACATTGCTCGCATTCCAATTGGGGATTGGTTTCAAATAACCGATTATAGCGGGCCTGGACATAACCACCTAAACTAATTGTCTCAAACCATTTTGGGCCATTTTTAGGATACGGTAAAGTGTCCGTTTGTGCTACAACTGAATTGGAAAAAATAAAAATTGAAAGTAGTAGAATTAACCTGTTGAAATTCATTTTTTAATATTTGGTGGAAATTAATTCCTGAAATCGGGCGCAAATTAAAAGAAATTTAAACTGCAAAACATTAGATTAATCTAAGGTTGTCTTTTTCTTAACTATTTAGAAACATCAAAATTCAACATCTACCGGATAAGTCATTAATTATCAATGTTTTTGATAGTTTAAAGAATATATTCCTGTTACTCCTTCCTTTATTTCAGCTTTTATAAAAGCCTTGGAGAATAGACAAATCCAAAGAATTAAAGCAAAAATTATTCTCTGCCCAAAGCCTCATTTAAACCCTTTTGCGGAACAGTGCCAGATGCTGAACCAGGGTACGACTTTCCAACCCCCCTGCAAGTGCTCCGGTAGTAACTCCAATTGTGCTTATAAAAACGGCGATCCTGATGCGGTCTTGAAGCAAAATTTCAGGTTGGCTTAGGGTGGGCCAGGTTTTCATAAGATCTTCAGGAAAAACATAGATCTCAATGATCATCATTAACACTCCAACTATAAAAAAAAGCCCTATACAAGCAAAAAAAATACTGAAATAAATTACACTGTTAGTTACTGCAAGATGCTCTGTCAAAATTCTTTTTTCCTTTCTGGGCAGGAATAAAGACTGTACCCTCACCAGGTAAAAACTCGCCAGCATAATACTTATTACAGCAAAAAATGCTGCTGTAGCATTGGTCATTCCCAAACCTACATCCCAAATCTCGGCACTAAATATTAAAATAATAGCCGGTGCTACAGCTGCAGTAGCAAGCCTGGGTAATGACAGGGGAAGAAAAACGGCGCCATTTCTTAGAAGGGGAATGAAAAATTCCCGGGGGTGCCTAAATGTCATCAGGATGTGAAAAATAAAAGTTTCCAGTTGGTTCCCGTTCCTCAGTTCCCGGTCTGGTGCTTTTTTGCTCCTGGATCTTAATTTCTTTTGTTCTTTCTCGCTAAAAGATGGCACAGCAGAGCGTTCACTAATAAATGAATCTATTCCCATTATTTTACTTGCAGCGAGCGAAGCATGTTTTAAACCCAAAATATGGCCAACCTGGTGCAGGAATAAGGCAGCACCGTTAAAACGCACCCCGGGATCATCAAGGGGAAGATTATCTTTATTTCTGCCGGTGACGGTCAGGGAACGGGTAGAAATAACAATAGTTCGGGTCACCGATGAACTAAGGCCGGCTTCCAGGTTGTTCTTTCTGGACATTAATCCCACATCAGTTATGACCAACATAAGGTCGTAAGGACCTTCAGCCATAATTAAACTGGCTCTATCCAGGTATTCTGACGGGGTTCTGGAACGATCGGTTTCCATCGGAGTAGTATCTGTGATATCAAAATGCCACGGAATTCCAGAACTCTCGTCCAGCTGCGGCTTTACATCCTTGATAAGCTGTTCCGCATAAAGACGTAAAGCTTTGTCATTTCCCTCCTTATTAAAAGAGATCAGGATCCCAACCTCCATTTGAGGATTGGGTTGTGGACCCTGTGCTTCCTGAAGCGCTCCAAAAAATCTTTTTCCTGAAGTAATGGCCCGAATGATGGTGGTAGAATTAATTACACGTACAGACCTTAATATTCTTAATGCATTAAAAATCCTGAAAACCCTTAGCGCCGGAATAATTAAAGCAATGATCGTGATCCAACTATTCTTAAGATACTGAAGCTTACGCGGAGCTACTACAAGCTTAATTATAAACTCAGCAATAAACAGGATCCAAATAACAAAGATCAATGTTTCCTGAATATCAGATAACCCACGAAATATTTCTAAAAGAAATAAATACAGCCAGGTAATTGCCAGCAGGAACATTGGGATCTCTAAATTCTCTTCCAGTGTATAGAATATCCGGTAACGCTTTCGGTTCTCTTTCAAATCTTAATAATGGTTGTTGGATAATTAATGGCGAAAATAATGGTAATGGCCCTAATTTAGGAAATAATATCTGATTAGGAAATTGCTATAATGTAAATAATGGCTGTTGAATGGATTGTAAAAACATGGGTATCTCCTTGATATAAAAGATATTTCGTTTATATATATTGTGAATCAATTACCTCCAAATTATAAACTTATGAAAACCGGAAGGCATATACTTCTTTATGTATTAATTATATTAAGTACTGTTCTGGCATTGATAAGTTCACTTTCCTTAATTTATGACCTCCCTTTCTGGTATTCCAAAATAATGGATTTTCCCCGGCTGCAGTATCTGGTGCTGGGAATTGTCTTTTTAATATTATTTATCCTGGTGAACAGAAAGTGGAATTTCCCATCGGTACTTCTCCTTCTGGGTCTGCTTTCTGTAATTCTTATCCAGGGAAGCCTTATTTATCCCTATCTATTAGGTGAAAGATCAGTTCCGGATCACCAGGAAGAATTGACGGAAAAAGAAAATATCTTTGACGTCTTGATCGCAAACGTCCTTATCACCAACCGGGAATCTGAAGCTTTTCTGAAAATTGTAGAACAACGGGATCCTGACATTCTCTTGGCAATGGAAGTTAATGACTGGTGGACCAAAGAACTTGAGGTTTTAAAGGTCCGGTATCCTTATTCCCTGGAGTATCCACTGGACAATGCCTACGGGATAGCCTTATATTCAAAATTACCTTTGAAAAATGAGCAATTTAAATTCCTAAAACATGAAGATGTGCCGTCAATACACGCAGAAGTACAATTGCTTTCAGGAGACCATTTTACTTTTTATGGTGTTCATCCCGTTGCCCCTGTTCCAAGCAGCAAATATCCAGACAATGTAGGTGAGGAAGAAATTGCATTGTTGAAAATAGGAGAATTAGTAGCCGAAAATCCGTTACCAGCCATTGTGGCAGGAGATTTCAACGATGTTTCCTGGTCGAATACCTCCAGGATGTTTGGAAAGAGCGGAAATCTTAAAAATGTAAGGATTGGCCGGGGTTTGTACAATTCGTATGATGCCAACTCCCTTATTATGCGTTGGCCATTGGACCATTTTTTTGTTAGCCGGGAATTTGCTCTTGTGGAACTGGAGCGCCTTCCAAAATTTGGGTCAGATCACTTTCCCATGTATGCACGATTTGCTCTACGACCTTGATATGTTATTACTTAATTATTTTGCTAATGCTCTTCACGGAAAACATCGTTTTCGGGGTAATCCAGTTAAAAATTAAAAACCACGCTAATCTACAGATTTGCGTGGTTCTAATAATAATAAAAAATTTTCGTGACCTCGCCAGGATTCAAACCTGGAACCTCTTGAGCCGTAATCAAGTGCGCTATTCAGTTGCGCCACGAGGCCTTTTTGCGGGTGCAAATATAAGTTTATTTTTTAAAAACACCGAAGTATCTTTTTAAAAAATTTTCCTGATTTACCCTATTTTTATTTTTATGACTTCATATTAATAAAAAAAGGGCGGTTGCCCGCCCATTTTTTATTAAGACACTGCTTTGTTTTAATAAAGGTAGTTAAGGGCTACGCGGTCATAATATCCAAATTCCCCATCTTCTGAAGATCCAAAACAGGCAAGCATAATGGAATTGGAATCATAACCTGTAGGTGTTCCCGGGATATGCACTGCACCATCTGATCCTGCAGATTCGCCGCTCTGCCCACAGCTTTGGCGACTGAACCAGTCGGTATGGCGCAAGCCAACGGAATGCCCAATTTCATGGGTTAGTACGTGTTCATTAGTATTATTGTCATATTTTTCCATGCCAGAGTAGATCTGTACATATTTGTAGGGATTTCCACCACTTGGGAAACCTGCCACTCCACCAACCTGTCCATTGGGATTTTGATAAACCACAATATCATAGGGGTCATAATTGGTTCCGAAAGTAAGCGTGAACCTAAGCCCAATATTAAGGGCGTTGTAGTTATCAATGGTCCATTGAAGTGCAGTGCGTTGCTTCGTGGTCAAGCCCTGGCCTCCCCCACCGGTAAATCCAATTACATTAATAGTTCTTGGAGAATACACCAGGTTGTAGGTCCTGTATTGCTTACTCTGAACATTTTCCGGACTCATTTCGTTCATTTGTTCAGCTGTCATGGCAATATCCCCTTCAATGAAGTATGATTTTTCAAAGGTGCCATCAGGCATTAGAAGTTTTTCCATTTTAGCGCCTTCAGGATTAAAATGAAGAGAAGCAATTTTCTCTAAAACATCCTGAGACACCTCATCATGAGTTATCACAGCAGATTCTTCTATTGATTGATCCAGTTCATCCTTTTCGCAGGAGACAAAAAAAATCCCTGCACAGGCAAGGATCATTGGTAATTTTTTAAATTTCATAAAATTTAGTTTTAAAGGTGATTGGTTAATCTTGAGCAGTGTCTCAATTTGGCAATTAACTACCTTTAAAACTACAACAATATTATCTTTTTGTAGGAAAAACTTTAATTATATGTAAGAAAATAACAATTGTTTAGTCTTTTATCCGATTATCTCTGCACTTAATCCCGCATCGAGTAATTTACTACATCGCGGCTTAAGATCGGGATATGCTCCTGTTTTAACGGTGCATTTTCCTTTGTAATGCACCAAAAGGGAACATTGCTCGGCCTGCTCTGCGGTATGATCACAGGCATAAATAAGGGTTTCTATAACGTGATCAAATGTATTTACATCATCGTTGAATAAAACTATTTCATAGTTCTTCTGCTTTTTCGTTTGGGTTTTCACCTCTTCCAATACTTCTTCCTTCGTGCTCATCTTCCTGATTTTTATCTGTTCGAAAATCAATATCAAAGATACAAATTATACTATAAGGCTATTCTTTAAAAAAACTTAAAGCTGCCCAATTTTCACGTTCCAGTTTATCATCAAAACGTATTCCGTACTTCTCACATTCGGCTTCTATCGCCGGAATATCTTCAGTATAGAACCCACTTAGGAAAATCTGTCCTCCGGGATTGAGACTTTCAGCATAAAATTGCATATCCTCCAGCAGAATATTCCTGTTGATATTGGCAATGATGCTGTCATACTTTCTTCCCTGCAAAAGTTCTGCGCCACCTTCAAAAACCCGGACCACCTTGCGTTCATTGCGTTCAACATTCTCCAGTGTATTTAAATAACACCAATTGTCAATATCTATTGCATCAACTTTTGCAGCTCCCTTCATTTCAGCCAGAATTGCTAAAACTCCGGTGCCGCAGCCTATATCCAGCACAAATTTTCCCTCCCAGTTATTCTTGAGAATAAACTGCAGCATCATATGTGTTGTCGCATGATGCCCGGTCCCAAAAGACATTTTTGGTTCAATAATAATATCATATTCTGTATCCGGCTTTTCATGAAACGGAGCCCGCACAGAACATTTATCATCCACCACTATGGGATTAAAATTTTTCTCCCACTCAATATTCCAGTTTACCTGATCAATTTCAGCAGAGGTATAGGTGATCATAAATTCGTCTGAATGAAGAATATGGATCCCTGCAAGAACTTCTTCATCCAGTTCTTCAGTAAGAATATATGCTGTTAAGCCATCTTCATTTTCCACAAAACTTTCAAAACCAATTTCCCCCAGTTCTGCTATGAGTATTTCTGACGCAGGTTGAAGAGGTTCTAATTTAAATTTGAACTCTGTATAGTTTCTTGGCATTATTCAAAAGCATTTACTATTGCCAGAAAATCAATGGCATTTAAACTTGCACCTCCAATAAGGCCTCCGTCTACATCCTCCTGCCCAAAGATCTCTTTGGCATTATTTGGTTTTACACTACCGCCGTAAAGTATAGAAACTTCATCGGCTGTTTCCCGGTCATATTTATCTGCAATACTCTTTCTTACAAAAGCATGAACTTCCTGTGCCTGTTCAGGGGAAGCAGTTTCTCCCGTACCAATCGCCCAAACCGGCTCATAAGCCAATATTACATTTTTCCAGTCTTCTTTTTTAAGATGAAAAATTCCTTCTTGCAGCTGGATTTTCACTACATCAAAATGTTCCTCAGCTTTACGCTCCTTCAGCTCCTCTCCAAAACAAAAGATCACTGTCATATCTGCCTCCATCGCTGCGGAAACCTTTTGTGCCAGGAGCTCATTAGTTTCTTGAAAATGGGCTCTTCTTTCACTATGGCCTAATATAACTGTGGTCACTCCAACACTCTGTAGCATTTGCGCTGAGACTTCTCCTGTAAAGGCTCCTTTTTTCTCATGGTGCATATTTTGTGCAGCCACTTTTATGGGAGTGTCTTTTACTGTTTGAAAAGCGTGATATAAACTGGTATAGGCAGGAGCTATATAAACTTCAGCCTCCGGCTCTTTAACCAATTGCATCTTCAGGTGGGTTAAAAATTCAGAAGTCTCAGCAAGATCATTATTCATTTTCCAGTTCCCTGCAACTATATTTTTTCTCATAACTTATTATTTTCCTTGTTTAACGAAACCTCTGCTGTGGGTTTCCTGAATATTTCATCCCGGTAAATCTTATTTCAGGATGATGTCTTCCATTAATCTATACTTTAACAAAAGCAAAATTAAACCTCTCGCTTTACTCCCAGTCAATATTAACAAAAAAATGATCTTACAGTTTAATATTTTCCGCATCAAACCAATGCACTTTCTGAGTAATGGTGCCATTGCGCAAGGTAAGAATACCCGGATTGGCACGGACAATAGTTTTTAATAAGGTTTCATCTGCCCTGTAAAAATCAAAATCAAGATTAAATTTGACTTTTAAACGCTGAGTTGCTTCTTCTCCTGAAGCCGTTAGTCCCACAACATCATATCCCTTCCTTTTGGCTTCCTCACTAAGACTTTGAATGGTCTCATATCCCTCTCTTTCCGTATTTCTCAGGTTATAAGCTACGATCATTAGCAACTTTTCTCTATTGAGAATATCCATGGTAACGTTTTCGCCGTCTTTTTCTATTAAAAAATCTGTAATTGCAGGTTTGTCTCCTTCTCGTATCAGCCTCGTTTCAACACCTACATATTCTCCCTCTATCTGAGGAAATTCTCCTTTATTGGTGATTACTACCTCTTCCCCGTCCTGGATAAACTTCCACTTATACTCATATTCTGCTTTTCTGGCATTCTCCGGAAGTTGCATTTTTTCAGGAATATTATTTCCTATTTTATAGGCCCTGAAGTCAATAAGCGGCAAATGCATAAGCACATAATATGCAAAGGTAAAACACAACATGAAGGATAAAAATATGATCCAGCGGTGAGAAGCCTTTGCCAAAATAGGATGAATTAATTTCCTGTTGATAAAGAGGAACAGGATCAAAATGAGCAACACAATATCTTTGTAAAATGACTGCCAGGGTGTTAAGGGAAGTGCATCTCCAAAACATCCGCAATCTTTCACTTTATCGAAATAAGCAGAGTAGAAGGTGAGAAAGGTAAAAAACAGGATCATGATCAAAAGGCTCCACATGGTAAAAGTGGGCAAATAACCAATGATGAGCATAATCCCCAGCACCAGCTCAAAGATCACCAGGATAATGGCCAGCACCAGCGCAAAAGGAATCAGGAATTCCAGGTTTAAAACCTGCGCACTAAAATATTCCTGCAGCTTGTAAGAAAAACCAAGCGGATCATTTAATTTAACAAATCCCGAAATAATAAATAATACTCCTACGAATATCCTGGTGATCCCTACAGCTGCTTTCATTTAATTCCTTGCATTTATACTGCAGCTTCTTCCATGAGAACCATGGCGAATACCGCGTAATTGATCATATCCTGGTAGTTGGCGTCTATACCTTCACTCACCAGGGTCTTACCTTTGTTATCTTCAATTTGTTTGACCCGTAATAATTTTTGAATAATAAGATCTGTAAGGGAACTCACCCTCATATCTCTCCAGGCCTCTCCATAATCATGATTTTTGTTTTCCATCAATTCGCGGGATTCAGCTATTTTTTGGTCATACAATTCCAGGGCCCGGTCTGCTGTGAGATCCGGCTGAGTGGCTATACCCAGTTCCAGTTGGATCAATGCCATTACCGAATAATTCACGATTCCTATAAACTCCGGCTTTTCATCTTCTGCTACCTTTCTTACTTCCTTTTCCTGAAGACTTCTTATGCGTTGGGCTTTAATATATATTTGGTCGGTTAAGGATGGCAGCCTCAAAATTCTCCAGGCACTCCCGTAATCGGCCATTTTATTTACAAATAACTCGCGGCAAATCGTAATTACCGCGTCATATTGTTTTGAAGTATCCTTCATAGAAATCATTGAATTTGCGTAAATTTCGTGGAAATTATTTAGATAGTCAAAGTTTATTTTCACAGGACTTTAACTCATTTGAACTTAATCCAACCCATGACAATAAATTGCAGGGGGAATCTCATAGATCTTACCACACCAAAGGTGATGGGAATCCTGAACCTCACCCCCGATTCTTTTTACTCCGAAAGCCGAAATAAACCCGACGGGGATTTTCTGAAAAATGCTGAAACTATGCTGCAGGAAGGTGCTTTCTTCCTTGATATTGGTGGCTACAGTACCCGCCCGGGAGCATTGGAAGTAACTCCCGATGATGAATTAAAACGAGTAATTCCTGCCGTAGAACTTCTGCTGAAGGAGTTTCCTGATGCCCTTATCTCTATTGACACCTTTCGTAGTAAAATTGCAGATGACTGTTTAAAAGCAGGAGCAGCTTTGATCAATGATATTTCTGCCGGGAATCTGGATGAAGATATGATGAAAGTAGTTGCAAAACATCAAGTGCCGTACATTATGATGCATATGCGCGGAACGCCTCAAACCATGAAAGATCTAAACCATTACGAGGACATGCTAAGGGAGATCCTTTTATTTTTTTCTCAGAAAATAAAATCTGCACATCGCCATGGAATTGCCGATGTTATTATTGATCCCGGATTTGGATTTTCAAAAAATATTGCTCAAAATTTTGAACTTTTAAACAAAATGGGACTTTTAAAGATTCTGGAATTACCCCTGTTAGCAGGTCTTTCCAGAAAATCGACAATTTATAAAACTTTGGGCTGTGAACCTGCAGAAGCTCTTAATGGCACCTCGATCTTAAATACCGTGGCGCTTTTAAACGGAGCAAATATTTTACGTGTTCATGACGTTAAGGAAGCCGTAGAGGCAGTCAAATTAACCGGCTGCCTCAAAAACTAAACATTTTATTTACATTTACACAAAGTAAAAAATTTGGATTTTCTAAACCTCCGCATACTTGATATTGTTGACATCGTTTTTGTAGCAATCCTTCTATTCTACCTGTACAAACTGGTGAAAGGCACAGTTGCCGTCAATATTTTTGTTGGGATCGTGATCGTTTACCTCATTGGAAAACTTACGCAACTTCTGCAAATGGAGCTGCTTAGCAGTGTATTGGGAGAATTTATTGGAGTGGGAATGTTTGCACTTATTGTGGTTTTTCAGCAGGAAATCAGGAAATTTCTTTTAATGATTGGATCTACCAATTTTACCCAGCGCCGCAAATTCCTGAGGCAATTGCGCTTTGTAAAAGATGACACGCAAATAAGTACCAATCTTTCGGCTATTGTAAAAGCCTGTGAAGCTATGGGAAGAACTTTTACCGGGGCTCTTATAATTATTCAGAAAAGCACAAACCTGGATTTCGTGAAAAATTCCGGGGATACCATGAATATTGAGATCAATCAGCCTATCATAGAATCCATTTTTCATAAAAGCGGACCATTGCACGACGGGGCAATGGTGGTTGAAGATAATAAGATCACCGCAACCCGGGTGATCCTGCCGGTATCTAATGACCGCACAATTCCGCTTCGGTTTGGTTTACGGCACAGAGCTGCAGTGGGAATTACTGAAAAAACTGATGCCCTGGCCCTGGTGGTGAGTGAAGAGACGGGACAGATTTCTTATTTAAAAGATGGGGAGTTTATTATTTTTGAAAACACAGAAGAATTAATTTTAAAATTGAAGGACGATCTTACCTAAAAGGCCCACCCCACCCTGCGGGCACCCCTCCCGGGAGGGGATGGTATTAAACCACTAAGGGGTAAGTTTAAAATTTTCCTATAAAAGATGTAGGTAGTTTGTGCTACAAAGATTCTTCAGCCATGAACTGCACTTCATAAAGATTTCGGTAGTATCCATTCTCTACTTTCAGCAATTCGTAGTGGGTTCCTGTTTCCACAATTTCTCCGGCATCCATCACCAGGATCTTATCGGCTTTTTTAATTGTGGCTAGCCTGTGAGCAATGACTATGGAGGTTCTGCCTTTGGTGATCTTATCTGTAGCGTCTTGAATGAGCTGCTCGCTGTAAGAATCTATGGAGGAGGTTGCCTCGTCCAGAACCAATATGCTCGGGTCACTTACGTAGGCCCTTAAGAATGAGATTAATTGCCGCTGCCCGGAAGAAAGCATCACCCCGCGCTCCTTTACATTGTAGTGATAGCCGTTTGGCAATGAGGCAATGAATTCATGCACTCCAATCTCTTTAGCAGCACGAATCACATCCTCTTCAGATACTTTTGGGTTGTAAAGGGTAATATTGTTCAGGATGGTATCTGCAAACAGGAACACATTCTGAAGCACCACGGCTATTTCTGCACGTAATGTTTTTAAGGTGATCTCATCAATAGAAATTCCGTCTACCAGGATCTTTCCGCTATTGATTTCGTAAAACCTGTTTAGTAAATTAATAACGGTAGTTTTTCCTGCCCCTGTTGATCCAACTATGGCAATGGTTTCTCCCTCCTGTGCCTTAAAGGAAACTCCTTTCAGCACCTGTTCGGTTTCATCGTAGCCAAACCGAACGTCCCGGAATTCAATCTCTCCTTTAAGATGATCAATTTCAATTGTACCGGTGTCTTTAATAGATGCTTCAGTATCCAGAATTCCGAAAACCCTGTTGGCGGCAACCATTCCCATTTGAAGAGTATTAAATTTATCGGCAATCTGGCGAAGCGGGCGAAACAGCATTTGTGCCAGTTCAATGAACATAATTATAATACCCAAACTCAGGGCATCACTTTCTACCACCCGCAAACCTCCATACCACACTATTAATCCTATGGTAATGGAAGTAGACATTTCAGCAATGGGAAAGAAAATTGAATTATACCAAACGGTCTTGATCCATGCTTTTTTATGTTTGTGGTTTATATCTTTAAAATTCTGGTATTCCACATCCTCCCTGGTGAAAAGCTGCACGATCTTCATTCCCGTAATTCGTTCCTGTACAAAGGTGTTCAAATTTGCCACCTGGTTTCGCACGTCTTCAAAGGCGATCTTCATTTTTTTCTGAAACACCCGCGTCGCATATAAAATAAAAGGCAACACGGTAAGCACCAGTAAGGTGAGCTGCCAGCTGTTGTAGAACATGAATCCCAGGATCACTAGCATCTTGAGCAGGTCACTGGCTATGACAAACAACCCTTCACTAAAAATACTTGCTATGGTCTCGATATCACTTACCGCCCGGGTGACCAGTCGTCCTACCGCCGATTTGTCAAAATACTTCATTTTAAACTGAAGCATATGCTCAAATAAATTTACCCTGAGATCCCTGATCACTTCCTGCCCTAACCAGTTGGCAAAATAAATAAAGAGGAACTGAAAGATTACCTCCAGCATAAGAGCCCCTAGCATCAGGGTGATATAATACACCAGGTTTTCCCCATCCTGCGGAAGGATGGAATTATCTATGGTAAGCTGAAGTAAATAAGGCCTTAGAACAGCAAAAACAGATAATAAAATAGCTGCCAGGGCCACAAAATAGAAAGTCCATTTATATGGGTTGGTGTATTTTATTAATCTTCTGAATAGATTAAAATCAAATGCATTTCCTGTTCCTGCTGCCATCTACTTTTTAAAAATTGTTTTTGGATATTCGATCCCGGTTAAAAATAACGCTTTTGCCGGTACTGATGTTCCTGCTTTTTGCCTGTCCCTGCTCTCCAGGACCCCGTGCAGATCTTGCACCTGCATCTTTCCCAATCCTATTTCCAGTAAGGTACCTACAATGGCCCTCACCATATTCCTCAAAAACCTGTCGGCAGTGATATGGAAGATCAACAGCTTTTCCTGTTCCTCCCATACCGCCCGGGTAATTTTACAATTATAGGTCATTACATCAGTTCTGGATTTTGAAAAACACTTAAAATCTGTATAATTTTTCAAAGTTCCCGCTGCAAGGTTCATCTTTTCCACATCCAGTTCATTCTTCACATAATGCGCCCGTTCATATAAGAACGGATCCTTTTCCTTTACAATATAATAATTATAACTTCTGCTTACTGCATCAAATCTTGCATGAGATTCAGCCGGAACTATAAAGATATTTGAAATTGAAATATCATCAGGTAAAAACGCATTCAGCTTAAAGATCAAAGTTTTAATATCCTCTATTTCTTCAGCATCAAAATGGGCGAAATATTGGGAAGCATGTACTCCGGCATCAGTCCTTCCCGCACCCACCACAGGGGTTTTTTCCTGCAGCAGGGTAAACAAGGCAAATTCCAGTGTTTCCTGAACGGTAGCTGCTGCGGGCTGACTTTGCCAGCCGTGGTATGCCTTTCCGTTATAAGCCAGTTCTATAAAATATCTCAATGTAAATTGATACTTTTGCGTAATTACAAGATTGCCTGCAAAGATACGGCAAACATCATAACCCAAAAGGAATAAACGGGCCGGGATCAAAATGATCTTATAAATTTAATTGATGTTTTCTGCGGAAGGTCCTGTAAGGCAAATCCCTGAAAAAAATCATTTACCCAACTTCAGAAGTATTTATAGCAGCCCGGAAAAATACTGTATTGATGAAAAACATATTATTATTAAGTGATACCCACAGCCATATCGATGACCGCATCCTGCATTACGTCTCTGAAGCCGATGAAATTTGGCATGCGGGGGATGTTGGCCACACCTCGGTAACCGATAAGATCAAAGCCCTCAAACCCCTGATAGCTGTATATGGCAATATCGACGATCACGAGATACGAAAAGAGTTTCCGCTCAATCAAAGATTTTTGTGTGAAGAGGTTGATGTATGGATCACCCACATTGGAGGTTACCCCGGGAAATATTCTCCGGCAATACGGGAGGAGATCAAAAAGAATCCGCCAAAACTATTCATCTGCGGGCATTCGCATATTTTAAAGGTAATGAACGATAAGAACCTGCAGTTACTGCATATGAATCCTGGTGCCGCAGGAAGATCTGGTTTTCACAAACAGCGCACTATGTTGAGGTTTAAAATTGACGGAAAAAATATAACCGATCTGGAAGTGATCGAACTTAAGACTGCAAAGTAGCAACAGCCAGTTGAGAAGCTTCCACTGTCTAACTACAGCATTGAAAGTAATAAAAAACCCGAAGTTTTCACTTCGGGTTTTTCTTCGCACTAATAACACTAAGAATAATTGGGTTTTATCGCAATCGGTCAACAGATTTTACGAGATCTTCATCCTTTTTGATGGCTTTATTGGCCAACACTAAAAAAACGATAGAAAGAACAGGAATGAACATCCCAATACCCTTCTCAGAGATTTCCATCTCTCCAGGTACCATTAGTGACCAATACACAAAAACTCCCAGCAATAAAAAGTTTAATATGATATTGACGCGCCCCAGCACAAACTGAAGCTTACGGTTATTATATAAAAAAATGGATGCCAAAGAGATCACAGCCGAAATTAAAAACAAAGCCAGCGCCAGGATCACATCTTCTACGTAAACAGATTCTCCTGCTTCATTGTCCCACAAAGGAACAAAGAAAATTAAAACCCCACTCAATAAAAAAGCAATAAATAAGTAAATTGTCTGGATACGTTGTATCATCTCTTACAGCAAATTTGGCAACAAAAATAAGTGTTTCTTTTTAAATGGCGTATCCTACAATTTAAAATAAAGTTGTATTATTGCAGTAAGAATCTGTAACCAATTCAAAATTAGGTTACTTTGTACTCCAATTTTTTCGATTCTTCCTCGAGAAGTATACAACAAACAATCAACAAATTTATTCTTAATACTATTCATGTTTGAAATTTCAGAATTAAAAGCTAAGAAGCTGCCTGAGCTTCAAGACATTGCTAAAACATTAAATGTTCCTAAGTTCCGCACACAAAAAAAACTGGATCTGGTCTATCAGATCTTAGATTATCAGGCAGCCAACCCTTCTAAAGTAAAAGAGGTTTTACAAGAGGATACCCCGGCACCTGTTTCCAGTGAAACTTCGGAAAATACCGCAGCGCCAACTACAGGAGACGACAAAAACAGCGGCAGCAATACACGTCCGCGGCAGCCTAAGAGAGACAATAAAAGAGCTCCCGATGCCGCTACAGAAACAAAAAATAATCCCCAGGCAAAAAATTCTGAGAAAAGAACTGATGATAAAGCTGCCGACCGTCAAAACCGTCCGCAGACAAAGAATCAGCCTTCCCGAAAAGAAGACAGCACTACAGGAAGTTCTGCCAAGAGAGATGATAAAAGGGACGACAGCAGAAACAAATCCTCACGAGACAACAGAGATAGCGGAAATACTTCCAAAGACTCCGGAAATTCATCACGAGATTCTGAAAGTTCCGGCAGAGATAGCGGAAACTCCTCAAGAGACAACGGAAACTCCTCAAGAGACAGCGGAAATACTTCAAGGGATAGTGGAAATTCCAAAGATTCAGGAAATTCTTCCAGGGACAGCAGAGGTTCCCGCGATACCCGAAAGGAACCCCGCAGCAGTAAACAATCTGATTCCGGAAGCACAAGCAAAAACAACGGAAACCGCGATAACCGTAACCGTTACCGCGAACCCGATTACGAATTTGACGCGATCATAGAAAGTGAAGGAGTTCTGGATATTATGCAGGACAACTACGGATTCTTAAGATCTTCAGATTACAACTACCTTTCCTCACCGGATGATATTTATGTTTCCCAGTCGCAGATCCGTTTGTTCGGATTAAAGACCGGAGATACTGTATTGGGACAAATTCGTCCGCCAAAAGAAGGAGAGAAATATTTTCCTTTGATAAAGGTGATCAAGATCAACGGACTTGATCCGCAAGTGGTAAGAGACAGGATATCCTTCGAACATTTAACTCCGCTTTTCCCGAAAGAGAAATTTAATATTGCCGAAAGACAAAGCACCATTTCGACCAGGGTAATGGATTTGTTTTCTCCAATTGGAAAAGGACAAAGAGGAATGATCGTTTCCCAGCCAAAAACAGGGAAAACAATGTTGCTTAAGGATATCGCAAATGCAATAGCTGCCAATCACCCTGAAGTTTACCAGATCATACTTTTAATTGACGAACGTCCTGAAGAAGTAACAGATATGCAGCGTAACGTGAAAGGAGAAGTTGTAGCTTCTACTTTTGACCGCGAAGCACACGAACACGTGAAAGTTGCCAACATTGTATTAGAGAAAGCCAAAAGAATGGTAGAATGTGGTCACGATGTGGTGATCCTTCTGGATTCTATTACACGACTTGCCAGGGCTTATAACACAGTACAACCTGCCAGCGGAAAAGTATTGAGTGGGGGTGTTGATGCCAACGCGCTTCACAAACCAAAACGTTTCTTTGGAGCCGCCAGAAATATTGAAAACGGAGGATCTCTTTCTATTATAGCAACCGCTCTTACCGATACCGGTTCTAAAATGGATGAAGTGATCTTCGAAGAATTTAAAGGTACCGGTAACATGGAACTTCAACTGGACAGAAAGATCGCCAACCGAAGAATATTCCCTGCTATTGACCTTACCTCTTCCAGCACACGTCGTGATGACTTATTACTTGATGAAACTACATTACAGAGAATGTGGGTAATGCGAAAATATCTTGCAGATATGAATCCTGTGGAAGCTATGGAATTTATTAACGAGCGTTTCAAGCAAACCAAGAATAATGAAGAGTTTTTGATCTCGATGAACGGGTAATCTCTTCTTGAATAATTAACAAAATCCGGTTATCGAAAGATAGCCGGATTTTTTTTTGTGGTAGACCTGACAGGTTTCCTTATATCTTCAAGTCAGACCTCACAGGTTTCTCTTGAATGACAATTAAAGTTATTAAAACATGCCCCGTTTTTGAATTAACTGATAGACTAAAAAACCTGTGAGGTCTCCACGCGAAAAGACTTATGAGGTCGATGAGAAAAAGGTGCTCTTCAAGTCAGACCTCACAGGATTCTCTTGAATGACAATTGAAGTTATTAAAACATGCCCCGTTTTTGAATTAACTGATAGGCTAAAAAACCTGTGAGGTCTCTCCCATTAGATAATTTAGTCTATGAGATAAAGAAGTGTTTCAAATTAGACTAGTAAGGTTTCTCCTGAAACGATTGAAGTGATGAGAAAAATTCCTGTTCTTAATTACCCTCACAGGATTTAAAATCTGTGAGGTCTAAATAAATAAATTCTATATTGCATTTCCTTTACTTACAAAAATAATTTTTTAAATGAAACTGATCTTCATTTTAATATCCTTTTTTTCCTTTAATATTTTATCATCACAACCATCTTCACCTATACAAAACATTAAATATTCTTATGTTAATGAAGCAGGGGAAAATATTGAAAAAGGTGAATTTTTAGCTATAAAAAGAAGTAAAGATTATAACTACCTTTCCTGGTCCTTTTTTGCACAAGATACAAGTATTGTACAAAAACTCGTAAATCTTGGTGACAACAGGAAGCAGGTATCTTACCCGGCATTTGTAAAGAAACTGGAAGCAATAACCGGAAGAAAGTTTCCTGAAAATCCGATCATATTACTCAATTACAGATATTTAAATGATATCTGTACCCATAAAATCAACGTGAATAACTGGGACCGGTTTAGAATACGAAATGACAAAAGGTATTCTAACCAACTTGTAAAAACTGCGGAAGAATATTATGAGAACGTCATAGTTCTCCATTTTTATGAAGAAGGTATTAGAATCAAACCCTCAAATATATTGAAGAAATACTTTCATATTGATAAAGACAACTTCTTGAAAATTAATTTATTTAACAAGCCTGTCACCTGTGGGTCCTCTGCAGCTATAATGCCCGGTGGCAGAACGCTACTTGTGCACTCAGAAGGATCTCCTTTCAGACTCGCAGAAGCAATAGTCCCTGAAAATTGGAAGGAGATCTTTGAAGCAGAATAGAGAATACAGACCTCACAGGTTTTGAAAACCTGTGAGGTCTCTTGCTGGGATGAAGCAATTTTACTCTTTTTTCAATTCCATTTTTTCTGCAAAGTAGTCACAGAAATCCTTCATAGTTGCTGTCATCTTCTCGTCCTGGGTGGCACGGTGAAAGGTATCACTCATGGCCACCAGGGTTTGGTGAAAGAACTTCTTCATTTCGTCTACCGGCATGTCCTTTGTCCAAAGGTCTATGCGCAGGGTTTCACTGGCATTACTGTCCCACATTGACAGCAACATGGCCTTAGCCTCTTCCTTATATACCTCTCCATCTTCCGCACTCCAGAAAAGGGCTTCCGGCACGCGGTTCTCGTCAAGTAAAACTTCTATTTTTATTTCAGATTTTTTTAATTCTGCCATTATTTCCGTGGTTTATATTTTGCCTTATTAAAAATTGTTTCTGCATCAGTTTCCAGCATTTCCCGTACGCTTGCATCATTCCGGTCCATATACTGCCTTACCATCTGCCATCCTATATACTGTCCCAGTAAAGCCGGGGCTTCATTATCCAGCTCAAGATAAAATTTAGAAAAAGGAGCAGGATAAAGGAAACGGGAGTACAATTGTGTATCAGAATCAAATAACATCTCCCGTTCCACAAAATACTTCCATATATACTCTTCATTTTCCCCGGCCCATCCATATTCCTCTGAAGTGTATCCTATTTTTGCAGGATCAGAAACTTCTGGAAGCCAAAGGTCTTTCAAGTAAAGGATCTTTCCGTAATACAGCATATGGGCTAAAAATGTTTTTGAGTCCGGTTGCGGAACATACCTTTCAGCTACTTTTGCTGCCACATCGGGAAGGATCTGGTTTCTTTCAAAATTCTTTTTCAGGAATTCCTGGATCCCGGAATAAAATTCATGATCGCTTCCCAAATAGGTATCTAAAGCTATAAAAAGGTATTTAGGCGTGAGAAGTACTTTGTTTTGATAATCAACTTCAGATGTAATAGTAATAACGGTAGGTGCTTCAAAAGACGGAAAGTAGTATTTGATATGCTGAAACAAACTGTGCAGTTCATCCTCTTCAGCAAAATCGCGGAAGGTAGTTATCACTTCCTCGTTTATTTCGTGCTGGATGGTATCATTGATCTGTGCGATCCAGATACTATCGTGAAACCTTTCGGGAAAAAGGAAAGGATATTCGGCCTTTAAAGCAGGAAGACCTTCTTCAGTAACCTCAGCAAATTCCCGGTCAAATCGAAGCACTTCAAAATCTACCTCGACCTGCTCAATTTCCTTTTCTACCTTGGATCTATTCTCGCAGGAGATAGCAATTATTACCAGGAATATGAAAGTAACTTTTTTAATCATTATATTTAAGCCTATACCTTTTAACGCCCGTGGTTTTTATAAAGTGTAAAAACCCATTAAATTTGTAGGCAAAGGTATTACTTCCAAACTAAAACACCCAAAATTATGCAAACGGAAAAAGTAGTAGATCATATTGTAAACTGGTTAAAAGATTATGCAACATCAGCAAACGTAAATGGCTTTGTACTTGGTATTAGCGGAGGCATAGATTCTGCCGTTGTATCTGCGCTTTGTGCCAAAACAGGGCTTAGGACCTTATGTGTTGAGATGCCTATTCACCAGCCACTAAACCAGGTGACCCGGGCGCAGAATCATATCCAGTATTTAAAAAAGCATTTTGCGAATGTTACTGATCTTACCGTTGACCTCACCCCGGTCTTTGAACAATTTAAAGGGGTTTTGCCGGATCTGGAGGAAAGCGAATTTTCAGATCTTTCTCTGGCCAACACACGTGCCCGTTTGCGAATGACAACTCTATACTATTTTGCCGGAATTCACGGTTACCTGGTAGCCGGAACAGGCAATAAAGTCGAAGATTTTGGTGTAGGATTTTTCACGAAATACGGGGACGGGGGGGTTGACCTTAGCCCAATAGCCGATCTTATGAAAAGTGAAGTATACGAGGTGGCAAAATTTCTGAAATTAAATCCTGAATTGATAGAAGCTGAACCTACAGATGGTCTTTTTGACGACAGCCCCAGTGATGAGGAGCAAATAGGCGCCAGTTACGACGAATTGGAATGGGCTATGCACATGAAAGAAAAGGGTGCAAAAACTTCAGATTTTTCAGGAAGGGAGATGGAGGTATTCACGATTTTTTCAGCAAAAAATGCTGCAAATCAACATAAGATCGTTCCCATTCCGGTTTGCGAGATACCCGTTAATCTTAAAAACTAAGCCTTTAATCGAATAATTCCTGTAGGAAGACTAATTGATATTTTTAACTGCTAAATTTAATTTATCAATTTTTCTTAACCAACTAAATTCTTACCCTACTATACCCCTATTTAGTACTAATAAGGCTTTATGAGTACCATTTTAATAGCAGACCATCACCCTATCACAAGGGAAGGTATTACTTCATTACTTAGTAAAAATGAGGATCTTCAGATCATTGGAACAGTTTCCACAGGAAATGAATTGTTCAAGTTCTTGAAAAACAAAATTCCAGATGTCCTGATCATGGAGATCGATCTGCCTGAGATCAACGGAATTACCGCTCTAAGAACCATAAAATCACAGTTTACCGGAACAAAAATGCTGGTGTTCACCTGTCATCCCGAAGAAATGTATGCCCTTAGCGCAATAAAAGCAGGGGCCTCCGGGTATTTATCCAAAACAGTTTCCACAGAAAATCTTTTACAGGCCATACAGCAGGTAGCCCGCGGTGGGATATATTTGAACAAAAATATAACGGAAAAGATCAATTCCGGATTTCCGCAAAGCAACGGACTAATTTCCAAGTTTAAAAAACTTTCTACCAGGGAGGCAGAAGTACTAAATATGCTGGCTTCAGGAAAGCGCAACAAAGATATTGCCGATGCGCTTAGTATTAATGAGAAGACGGTAAGTACATACAAGACCCGGTTGCTGCAAAAACTTAAGGTTGATAATCTTGCCGATCTTATTCATCAAACCAGGCTCCTGCAAATCAAACCTACATAACCCGATTCAATTTATTGGAAAGCAATTTTTTAAGGGATAAATAATCCATAATATCCTGCATGCTCTCTTTGGAATCCTCTTCTGCCGTAGCGTCTTTTATTTTCCTGGAGAGTTCATCGATCTTTTGGCTTATTAAAAAACGTCGTAACGCCAGAATAGTCTCATTCACCAACCTTGCAATAGTGGTATTCTTGTTTTTTACCATGATATTATTCCGTTCCCAATCATGCAGGCTGTACTGTTCTTCCTCCATTAACAGGGTAGTCACTTCTGAAGATAACTCCGGGTTCAGGTTATTAACAAATTTTTCAAAATCCACTTCCCCTCCTTCATTGAGCATTGCAATGATCTTCACGTACAATTCCCTGAATTTTTCATTGGTAAAAGCCACCTCATCTTCCTGAAGATCCAGAAAGATCTTTTCAAATACTTTAGCTTTTTGAACCTCCTGTTCCATCACCAGTTCTCCCTTATCGTTTTCCTTGAGCACCATATCTTCAAACTCCTCTTCCACGGTACCGTAAAGCATCAACAGACTAATGATCTTTCGCTCGAGCTCAAACAGCTCATCTACCTTGAATTTTTCGGCCTGTGGTTCCCTAATAACTTCAAGTGGTTTTGACTTCTTCGGGGATATTCCTGATGCTTTCCCTTCCTTAGCAAGGATCTGAGAAAGGGTATTGAACAAAACACTTTCAGAAATGTCCATGATCCTGGAACACTCCTGTATATAAACTTCCTGCTGAATTTGATTGGGGATCTTGGATATACTGGATACCATATCCTGAATTAAACTGGCTCGTTTTACCGGGTCATTCTTTGCATCTTCATAAAGTAATGACGCCTTGAACTCAATAAAATCCTTTGCGTTTTCTTCCAGGTACTCCTTCAGCTCAGCCTCAGAATTTTTCCTGGCAAAACTATCAGGATCCTCCCCGTCCGGGAAGACACAAACTTTCACGTTCATTCCCTGCTCCAGGATAAGATCAATTCCTCTTATGGAAGCCCTCATTCCCGCAGCATCCCCGTCAAAAAGCACGGTGATATTTTTGGTGAGCCTGTTGATTAGCCTTATTTGCTCAGAGGTAAGGGAAGTTCCTGAAGAGGATACCACGTTTTCAATTCCGCTCTGGTGAAGCTGTATAACATCGGTATATCCCTCAACCATATAACAGTTATCCTCTTTGGCAATTGCCTGTTTGGCGTAATAGATCCCGTAAAGGACCTTACTTTTATGGTAGATCTCACTTTCAGGCGAATTGAGGTACTTTGCCGCTTTTTTATCGTTGGTAAGGATCCTTCCTCCAAAACCCAAAACCCTGCCGGACATGGAATGTATAGGAAACATTACCCTGCCTTTGAACCTGTCAAATTGCTTTTCTCCTTTAACTATAGTTAGGCCTGTTTTTTCAAGGAATTCCAGTTTATAACCTTTCCTTATAGCTTCAGATGTAAAAGCGTCCCATTCGTCAAGACAATAGCCCAACTGAAATTTATTAATGGTTTCTTCAGTAAACCCCCTTTCCTTAAAATAGCTTAGACCAATGGCTTTTCCCTGATCTGTCCTGAGCATGGTATTTTGAAAATATTTACTTGCAAATTCCGAAACCAGGTACATACTTTCCCGCTCATCTTCCTGCTGTTTCTGCTCTGTAGACTGCTCTGTTTCTTCTATTTCAATATTATACTTTTTGGCAAGATATTTTATGGCTTCCGGATAAGTGAAATGCTCGTGCTCCATGAGAAAGGCCACCACGTTCCCTCCTTTTCCGCTGGAGAAATCCTTCCATATTTGTTTCACCGGAGATACCATAAAACTGGGAGTGCGTTCTTCAGAAAAAGGACTAAGGCCTTTATAGTTTGTACCCGACTTTTTAAGGTTCACAAAATCCCCCAGCACCTCTTCAACGCGCGCGGTTTCAAATACCTGATCAATTGTGTTTTTAGAAATCAAATCTTTAGGAAATATAGGAGTAAAGAATACTTCAAATGTAAGAATAAAAAAAGAGAACAATTTTCATTTTCCATGAAAACCATTCTCTTAACAACTTAGCAGATTGTCTGACTATAAAGTATCAAAAGGCACGCCAATCTGAATTTTCTAATGATCTAAGCTGTTGAAGCTTAAAAGTTTAACAATTTATTTTAATTAAGATCATATCTTAATCCTGCAGAAATATTGTATAATTCTGCATTAGGATCTGTAAAGATGGGATTAAGATCATATTTCACATATAAACTAGTATCTCCCCATCCCATATAGGCACTTAGACCGTAAACAAAATCATTGGTATTAAAATCCCCTTTATTTTTGATTTTCACATTATCCCCATTTTCCTCATACTTCAGCTTCTGTCTATCTCCAATATTAAATCCGGCAAACCCTCCCACTCCCAACTTGAATTTATTTGCTGTAGAGAACCAGGTCTGGGAATCAGTGTCAACCCGTTTGGATGGGCCAAATTCAAAATGTACCGGAAATACAAGGTTATCCATTCTAAATTTTGATTTTTTGAGATCAATAGGATATTCCACAAGATTTGTAAGATCTCCATCTTCTACAAATATGCGATTGTCTGTGGGTTTTAATCCGTTGAACTGGAAGGAAAAACCATAGCGAAATCTCATCCAGTTTGAATTTTCAAAAACCCTGGTGCGCCAGGCGACCCCTATCTCAAAGAACCTGCTTCCGGCCAGTTTGAAATCTGAATTATTGAAATCAAAATCTTCCCCACCCTCAATGGCATTGTTAAATCCTGCAGCCATTACCAGATGCGTGGAAGTCCGGCTGTAAATTTTGCGTTTTTTATAATCCTCATCTTCCCAATCTTTATCAGTAGACTTTTCTTTTTCTCCACGGTTTGTATTCCTGGTTTCCCAGGCCATTTCATTCTCCAGGATCGCAATGCGGTTTTCAATATTAAGGGCGTGTTTTTTTGCGGCTTCTTCCTTAAGAACCTCGGCCTCCTCTTTAGTTAACTCATTTTTTTCAAGCCTAAGATTAATATTTTCAACTGTTTTCTTTAAATCCGCTTTTTCCTCAGCTACTATCTTTTCCTTTTCTTTAATTATACGTTCTGTTCTTTCCGTTTTGCTTTCTTCCTGGGCTTGTAGGTTTGGCAATGCAAAAGTGAATAATAGCAGGCTTAAAATAATGGTAATTGTTTTCATGATCTTTTTGTTTTAGTGTTCGTTTCCCGCCTCCGGTTAAGAAGGCGGATCACGAAGCTGGTTGATGATTAATTAATGATTGATGAATTTATTTTTAAGTGCGATTTGCTACCGCTGTTTTGGCTTTGGTATACCCCTCCTTCAACAGGTCAAAAACCTTGTCTCTAAAAGATTGTTCCAGCTCCATTTCCACGTCAAATAACAGGTCTCCTGAATCTATGGTCCCGGAAAGTGATTCCCGGTTCTGTTCCAGGCTTATCTCCCCTGCAGCTTTATAGAGAAGGGCATCAATTTCTGCATCGGTTGCATCTCCCTTTTCATTTGTAGAAATGCCTGCGATAAGTTCCTCCAGTTTTGGATTAATTAAAGCTTCTTCAGCGGTCCCGGGAGATGAAGGAATTTCAGCATTATCCTCGGGTACATCTATTATTTGAGCCGATGCCATTTGAGCTTCAGATTTCTCCTGTAGAACAGGCTTTAAAATTTCCGCCGGTTTGTTGTTTTCTACGGAAAATGTCGTTTCTTTTTCTGAAATTTTCTCTTTTTCAGAATTCTCATCTTGTTTATCTTCTTCTATAGCTACGAGTGTATTTTCTTGTGCCGGATCAGCCTTTTCCTGAAACACTTTTTCTGAAGGACCATCTACAATTCCCGGAGATTCCACACCTGGATCAAAATTAAATGCCAGGCTGTAAATAAGCACTCCTCCAACTATAGTCGCTGCAATTCCAATCCACCAGAAAATTGGACTGGCTTTCTTATCAGAAGAATCTAACCTTTTGGAAAGTTGGTCCCAACTTCCTGCTGAAGGTTTTATCTCCCTATGCTCTAATTTATTTTTGAACTGATCTTCAAACTGTTGTCGTCCCATAACCTGCTGGTTTTTGTGTTCCTAATTTTTCCTGTAACATCTTGCGCGCTTTGAATAGCTGAGATTTTGATGTTCCGGAAGAGATCTTGAGTATTTCAGCAATTTCGTGATGCTTATATCCTTCAATAGCGTACATCACAAATACTACCTTGTAACCTTCGGGTAAACCATCTATTAGCTGCTGAATATGATCTGCATCAATATCGGCCTGTATGGGATCAAAACTTTCGCTATGGTTTTCCATGGCTTCTTCCGAAAATTCGAGATCTTTCTTTCCCCTTAAAAAGCTAATTGATTCCCTCACCATGATCTTTCTTATCCAGCCTTCAAAGCTGCCGGCATTCTTAAAATCCTTCAAATGCGTAAAAACCTTAAAAAATCCATTGAGCATCACCTCTTCCGCATGTTGCAGATCTTTGATATACATTCTGCACACACTCAACATTTTTCCCGAAAACCGCTCATACAATAGATGTTGCGCCTCCCGGTTTCCGCCTGTCGCTTTCGCGATAAGCTGAGATTCATTTTTATAAAGCGGAATTACTTTCACGAGCTTTGATTTAGCCTTCTATTTATATAGACGCTTGAAATTTACAAAAGGTTGCCTGAGGGGGTGATTTTTTTTAAATTTTTTTTAGAAAAGGTTTTTTTTAAAGAAGGTATCATCAGATCAAACTTTTTAAAGAAAAAGTCTCGGCAATGCTGTTGCACAATAAATGATAGATTGCTGAACCTTTTAAATGAACAGGGAATATTATTAAAACATCTCGAGATGCTTATTATTTCTTTCGCTCTATTACGTAGTTTACCATAAGCTCAAGTGAATCTTTATAAGGGGAATCGGGAAAATCTTGTAACAGCTCAAGGGCCTCTTTTTGAAACTCCAGCATTTTGGCAATGGCATAATCAAGACCCCCCTGGGTTTTCACAAAAGTGATTACCTCCTTTACCCTTTTTCGGTCCTTATTGTGATTTTTTACCGAATTAATGATCCACTTCTTTTCTTTAGGAGAAGAATTATTTAAAGTATAAATAAGGGGAAGGGTCATCTTCTGTTCTTTAATATCGATACCGGTAGGTTTTCCTATCTGCTCATCGCCGTAATCAAAAAGATCATCTTTAATCTGAAAGGCCATTCCTATAAGCTCTCCGAATTTGCGCATTTTTTCTATCTCTTCCGATTCAGGTTTTACAGATGCTGCTCCAAGGCTGCAACAAGCAGCAATAAGGGTGGCTGTTTTTTGACGGATGATGTCGTAGTAAACCTCTTCAGTAATATCAAGTTTGCGGGCTTTTTCAATCTGCAGCAATTCCCCCTCGCTCATTTCGCGAACGGCAACAGAAATGATCTTGAGCAGATCAAAGTCATTATTATCTATGGAAAGCAATAAACCTTTGGAAAGTAGATAATCTCCAACAAGTACTGCAATCTTATTTTTCCAGAGCGCATTGATGCTGAAGAAACCGCGGCGGCGATTTGAATCATCTACCACATCATCATGTACAAGGGTCGCGGTATGTATTAATTCAATAACCGCTGCGCCCCGATACGTGCGTTCATTAACATTCCCGCCTGAAACCATTTTGGCTACCAGGAGCACGAACATTGGCCGCATTTGCTTGCCTTTTCGATTTACGATATAGTGGGTGATCCGGTTTAATAAGGCCACTTTGGAAGACATGGATTCGAAGAACTTTTTTTCAAAAAGCTCCATCTCTTTTTCTACCGGTAATTTTATTTGAGAGATGACCTTCATAAGGATTTCAAAGATAGCTAAACATAATGGTATTTAACTTATAATAGCCATTTCCTATGAAGATTTGTTTGCAAGCTGCCCGCAGGCAGCATCAATATCCTTACCACGGGATCGGCGAACGGTTACCGTAATTCCATTTTGTTCCAGCATGGTCTCATACATATGGGTGGCCTGTGAAGTTGCCTGCTGGAAAACGCCGTCGTCTATAGGATTATATTCAATAAGATTGACTTTACACGGAACGTATTTACAAAACTTCACCAGAGCTTCAGCATCTTTTGGCTGATCGTTAATGCCTTCCCATACAATATATTCGTAGGTGATCCTGCTTTTGGTCTTTGCATACCAGTATTCCAAAGCCTCCCTAAGATCGGCAAGAGGAAATGTTGCATTAAAAGGCATAATGGTGGTTCTCACCTCATCTATGGCCGAATGCAGGGAAACGGCTAGTTTTATCTTCGCCTCATCATCTGCTAGCTTTTTGATCATTTTTGGCACCCCTGATGTGGAAATGGTGATTCGTTTTGGGGACATTCCCAACCCATCTTTGGAAGTGATCTTATCAACAGCTTTCATTACATTGTTGTAATTCATAAGCGGCTCCCCCATTCCCATAAAAACGATATTAGAAAGCGGTTTATCAAAATACAACCTGCTCTCATTGTCTATGGCCACCACCTGGTCATAAATCTCATCGGGATTTAGATTCCGCATTCGCTTCAAAGTTGCCGTTGCACAAAACTTACAATCTAAACTGCAACCAACCTGCGAGGAAACACAGGCCGTAGTTCTTTTGGGGGTGGGAATAAGGACAGATTCCACCGTAAGATTATCGTGAAGCTTTACCGCATTTTTGATAGTTCCATCACTACTGCGCTGCATGAGGTCAACCCTTATATGGTTGATCACGAAATTCTCCTGAAGCATCTCCCGGGTTTGTTTGGAAATATTGGTCATAGCCTCAAAACTATGTGCACCTTTATTCCACAACCACTCGTAAACCTGCGTTCCCCGGAAAGATTTATCGCCCTGGGCGACAAAAAAATCCTGAAGTTGCTGTTTGGTTAACGCCCGTATATCTTTCTTATCATTTTTCACGCTGCAAAAGTATGAAGATTTTTAGGATTTATATGCCAGAGCTATGCCAGCTTTTTGTTTTTCAGGTACATATGTTGAGGGAAAGGAAAAGCCACGAATGCACGAATGTTTTTTGGTAAACATTTGCTCCGGCTTAGGACTATACTAAATTTTTGTTTTTGGTACTCTTGATTTCGGAGGAAAGCCACGAATGCACGAATATTTTTGGATCACACGTGTGCGGGCTTAAGATTATGTGAAAGATTTCGTTTTTCTGGTACTCTTTTTTCTCGGGACGAGGAAGCCACGAATGCCTTTTGAATGGAGTTTAGAGCTTGGAATTGGAATTTTTTTCTGTTCTTGGTTTTCAAGCTGGAGATTGTTGACATTTCCTTCACTTTTCGTTTTGCCTCACATTGAAAAATTTTCCCGCTGATCCCGCGGATATAAAATCGCAGAATCCGCAGAAGATGCAGGTTGTTCTGTTTTCTGTTTTCTGCTTTCTGTTTGAAAATCTAGGGGTTTCCCTATTAGCTTCTCATCTTTAAAGCTTTTTTTGGAATTTGGAATTTGGAATTTCTATTTTTTATTTTTTAACATTTACATTCGTGCATTCGTGGCTTCCCATCAGAAGAAAAAAAGCCACGAAACACAATTTTATTCGTGCATTCGTGGCTTTAAATTTTAAAGATATTCAGGGAATTTAGATGATCAACATCGCATCTCCGTATGTGTAAAATTTATATTTTTCTTTGATCGCTTCGGCATAGGCCTTCTTCATAAAATCATGTCCTGCAAATGCAGAAACCATCATCATCAAAGTAGATTTTGGCGTATGGAAGTTGGTGATCATCGCATTTGCAATGCTGAAATCGTAAGGAGGAAAAATAAATTTATTTGTCCATCCGCTGAATTCATTTAAGGTATGATTTGAAGAAACCGCACTCTCGAGTACTCTCATGGAAGTAGTACCTACAGCACAAATTCTTCTGCGTTCCTTTATGGCTTTATTAATGGTAGTTACAGCTCTTTCTTCTATAAAGGCTTCTTCACTATCCATTTTATGCTTGGAAAGATCTTCTACCTCCACAGGGTTAAATGTTCCCAAACCAACATGTAGGGTAACTTCTGCAAAATCAACTCCTTTAATTTCAAGGCGTTTCAGCAAATGTTTTGAAAAATGCAATCCTGCGGTTGGAGCCGCTACTGCACCTTCACGCTTGGCGTAAATGGTTTGGTATCTTTCGGCATCCTCCGGGGTAACATCTCTTTTGATGTATTTAGGAAGCGGAGTTTCGCCCAGTTCTTCAAGTTTTTTTCTGAATTCAGGATAGGATCCGTCGTAAAGAAATCTCAAAGTCCTTCCTCGGGAAGTAGTATTATCAATAACTTCAGCTACAAGGCTTTCATCATCACCAAAATATAATTTGTTACCTATTCTTATTTTTCTGGCAGGATCTACAAGTACATCCCATAATTTAGTTTCAGCATTTAACTCCCTTAATAAGAACACTTCTATCCTGGCGCCTGTCTTTTCCTTGTTCCCATACAAACGGGCAGGAAATACTTTTGTATTATTCAAAACCATCACATCCTGTGGTTCAAAATAATCTAGTACGTCTTTAAATAGTTTGTGTTCGATTGTTTGTTCTTTTCTATTAAGAACCATCAGTCTTGCCTCATCCCGGTTTTCAGACGGATATTCCGCCAGAAGCTCTTCCGGAAGTTCAAAACCGAATTGTGAAAGTTTCATTCCCATAAATATAAGTGTTTTTTGAGGCTGCAAATATACAACCTCGCGATAGGCGTTGTCAAGGAAAAGGGTGTTTATTTATAGAAATTCCCTATTGAGAGGACCTTAGGGCACTAAAACCCAGCTTTTCCAGATCTTCCCAAAATTCGGGATAAGACTTGGAAACCACTCCTGCATCCTCTATCTGCAACGGAACTTTGAGCGCAAGTGGCGCAAAAGCCATAGCCATTCGATGATCGTTATAGGTGGCAACCGAAATATCTTTTGCCAGAGTACTGCCAGGATAAAGCTTGAGGCTATCTCCTGTAATTTTCACCCTTGCACCAAATTTTTCCATTTCTGTCTGTAAGGCTAACAGCCGGTCTGTTTCTTTGATCTTTAAAGTGTGCAGGCCGGTTAATTCACATTCCACACCCAAAGCCAGACAGGTGACGGCAATTGTTTGTGCAATATCGGGGGCATTTTGAAGATTCTCTACAATACGTTTTGGTTTGGTACCCGATTCTTTTACAAGCGTAATGGTATTTCCATCAAATATAGTAGTCACCCCAAATTTCTTATAGATCTCTTTAAGGCAGCAATCTCCCTGAAGACTGGATTCCCTGTAATTTGATAACGTTATGTTAGCGTTGTCGCTAATGCCTGCCAGACTGTAAAAGTAAGAAGCAGAGCTCCAGTCTGATTCTATTTTTATAGTTTTTGAATTCACCCGCTCTGCAGGTTCGATCTGTATCCTGTTGCTTTTAAAGTTCCCGTTAATTCCCAGAGATTTAAGGAGCTCCAGGGTCATTAAAATATAAGGAGTTGAAGTTACTATGCCCTTGAGATCAATTTCCAAACCATCAGGTAATGACGGCGCTATAAGCATTAAGGCAGAAATATACTGGCTGCTGATATTAGCTTCAACACCTACGTTACTTCTTTGAAGTTTTTTTCCCCGGATCTCCAGGGGAGGAAATCCAGGATTTTCTACATATGTTATTTCTGCACCTAAATTCCGCAGGGCTTCCACCAGTAGTTTCACCGGCCGCTCTTTCATTCGTGTACTTCCGGTAAGAATAACATCGGTTCCTTCTCTTGAGGCGAAATATGCGGTAAGAAAACGCATGGCCGTACCGGCATGGTGAATATCCACAATCCCGGTAGTTGTTTTCAATGCCTGTTGCAGCAACCTGGTATCATCACTGTTGGATAAATTCTCCAGTTCAATATTTGGGTAAAGCGCTTTAAGGATCAACATCCTGTTGGATTCACTTTTAGATCCCGTGATCTTCAGTTCTCCTTTTAATGGTTTTCCGGAATGTGATATTTCAATCTTCATTATAAATCTTTCGTTTCTAACTTTAATAAGCTTTTATTCCCGTTCCTGCTTTTTTATCTTTGACCTGAACTGTCCGTAGGAAATTATAAACCCGTACAAAAATGCGGCTAGTAGAGTTCCTATAACAAACCTTATCCATCTTGTTCCTGCGATTTTATCCTCATAAAAAGCTGAGAAATCAAGGCCTCCATAGTCAAACAACATAGAAATGAACTGGTAGATCAAAGCAAATGCGAGCCCTAAGACTACAACCGATTTCCAGAATGCCTTATCTCTTACAATTTTTTTAAATGCCATTATTTCAACTTTTGGTTGTTTTGGTGCCGGTCGTGGTCTCTTTTTGATTTCAAATCCAGTTTTTTATCGAAAGATTTTTGCAGATCTATCCCGGTTTGATTTGCCAGGCAAAGAACTACAAATAATACGTCTGCAAGCTCCTCTCCCAGATCTTTATTCTTATCACTTTCTTTTTCGCTTTGCTCTCCATATCTCCTGGCGATGATCCTTGCCACTTCCCCTACCTCTTCAGTAAGCTGTGCCATATTGGTAAGTTCATTGAAATACCTTACTCCGTGAGCCTTTATCCATTCATCAACGGCTGCCTGTGCATTTTGTATATCCATATTCTAAGATTTTGTGAGCACAATAGCTTCAGCATGCTTCTCCACTACCTGTGCGTAAAACTTTTTTAATGACTCATAATCCTGGGGAGTATACACAATATTCTTAAGATCCATATTAGACACCACTCTTAAAAAGTTTCCGTTTTGAGCAATGATGAATTTAAATGTACCGGCACCGTTATTCAGTTGAACAATTGTGCTCTCGGGTAAAGACTCTACTTCATATCCCGGTGGAATTAAGATATTTACAATCCTGTCCTCTACAGAGGGAAAATCAAAAATGATAGGATAAAAGCGCTCATCTGCTTTAAAAGGGTTTTCACTCTCGGCCATG
The DNA here is from genome assembly GCA_024635655.1 of Gillisia sp. Taxonomy (GTDB): domain Bacteria; phylum Bacteroidota; class Bacteroidia; order Flavobacteriales; family Flavobacteriaceae; genus Gillisia. The sequence continues at coordinate 46,365 of JAGXIL010000039.1, forward strand.
AAAAGTAATGGTTTTAAATACAATTTACCATTGATGTTTTCTATACCTTCCGGCAACTCAAAAGAGAAAGATTCTCTAATCTCAGAACCAAATTTTTGGCCTTCTGTCTCCAGTTCTGAAATTTGGATATTTCCCCTATCTTTTTCAAGGATCTGAATGTAATTATCTAAATCTATATTTTTGTATTTGTCCCTGTAGGTTTTAGCATATAATCCTGAAAATACGTTAAATGATTTTCCTTTCAGGTTTTGTCCTTCCTCAATTTGCAAATTTAGGGTAAAGGAATTGGTAGATGGTAATTTTGGCATTAAATCTATCCAATCTGATCTTTCCCGATCCATTACAATTCTTCCGTTCCAGTTCCTGGCTCGGCTTGGAAGTTCTCCAAATGATGAATTTTCTTCTGTTGCATCCAATAAAATTACCTGCCCTTGCAACTCCACACTGGAGATAACATAATTAAATCCCTTAAGTGTTGGAAAAAGGGGAATCCCATTATTTTTGGTGCTTAGTAGTACCGGATTTGCTTCTAAACCGGCATAGCGCAGCATAGCGGTAAGCATCAAATTTATATCCCCTACATTGCCTTCGCCGTCTTTATAAACTTTATTCCCCCCGGCTTCTGCCCTGTATCCTAAGTAACTATTCCATTTAACTTTTGATTTTGCAAAGCTGTAAATTTTCTCAGCTTTTGCCAATGGATCTGTTTCCCCGGCTAAATGTTTATCAAGATCCTTTGCAAAATATCTTGTGCGGCTTAACTCCTTATCGTAACCTCCATCTGTAAATATGGTTTTTGTTACTCCCTCCCAGGTATTGGTTAGATTTTCGATGGGTGAATTGGGGAATTTGGTATACTGCAATTCCCATTTGAGAAAAGCGGCATAATTGGAAAGGTAATCCACGTGGGGTTCAATTTTAAGTGGCGGTATATCATCCTTACTGGTGGTATAACTAATTTCGGCATAATTAATTCTGGAGCTTTGCGTATGGGTTGCACCCATAGTATATCCTTCGGGCCTGGTGCTGGAGGTACTATTATAGGTTTTATTCCCTGTACCCTCGTCTATCTTGAAAAACAGGGGAGACCGCGGATTTGTATGTTTGACAAAACCAAAAAATTCAGGGATCTTTACACTGGCTTCCAATCTATTAATTGGAATAGTATACTGCAGAAGGATATCATCAATTGAAGTTACAAAAGGTGATCTAAGTGAATATTGGTATTCTATAACACTACCTTCTGTTACAGCAGGCATCGTGAATTTGGTGCTAAGCTGATACTTGGTGGTTTCTTCCTTAAAAATTCCGTTCTTATTAAGTTTTTCCTCTACCAGTTTGTCTCCAACCATATGAAATGTGCTGGCTTTTATTCCTGTAACATTCTCCTTACTACTTCCATTTTTATAATGGAACACCTCTTTGGTAGCCCATTCAAACCCATCTTTATTATAAATTTTGATCCTTTCATGAACATTTGTTACCAGTATAAATCCTGAAGAATCATTGAACTCATAGTAGGTTCTTACGCTTCTATATAATACGGCGGCATTGACATCTTTTTCCAAAGGATGGTTTTTTTCCATAACTTCTTCTCTGGAAACCTTTCCATATTTAAAATCCTGGGCATTTGCCGTAGAAATTAAAAATAGCAACATTAAAATCGGGGAGATCTTTTGCATGATTTGTAAGTTTAAGTACCAGCTATAATAACTGCTTTCTGGTTATTTAAAGAATTGATCTTATTCATAAATGCATAAAATTCTGAATATAATTCGGCAGGCCATATCCCATCATAAAGTATATACTCCCTTACCATTGTAATTGTGTTTTTTCCCTCTTTTTCCCCGGCCTCCAACTTTACCTTATAAGTTCCGAATTGTGTTTGGATCATTTCCTCCTCAGGGATTGATTCGGTGCTGTAATTTTCAGGTAATTGAAATTCAAAAACATCCCTGTATGTATACCCTCTTTCAATTTCAAAGGGCAATTTCCTGTCGGTGCTCCTGTTAAGGTTGTAGGTAGGGGTGGTAAAAAAATGGGTTGACAACAATAATCGGTTTCCTGCTTTTGACGTCAACTTCTGGCCGCTAAATTTAATTTCCTCTATAAATCTTCGATCATCCCTATTGTTATCAAAAAATATTTGCTGAAAATTGATATTCTGAAGGTGTCCCCAGTGATTCTTATAGTATAACACCTGATTCTCTTTACTTTCCCTTATGAGATGATAAATATTACCATAAGGTATACCTTCGCTTTTGCGTTTAACCTCTGCAGTATAGGAGCCGCTATTATCGAGCTTTATTTTGCTGAAGGTTTCTCTGACATTCTCAGTATATGCGTATGCTTTAGTTTTCACAATTTCTCCTCCTTCCGGCTTTACCAGCAGCACGTTCCTGTTATCAGTAAAATCTCCTAAATAATTGAAGGGCATAGTCTGGCTAGTACATTCCAGCCAAACATCTTCCTCTTCCAGGGGAATATTTAAAATAACATGATTGCCTTGCATAGAAGCGAAATCAAGATCCAGGTCTTTTCTTTCCTCCCCGGCAAAAACAATGGCATAATGAGATAGGATATCCTGGGAATCCAGCAGGGCTTTTGTATAATTGGTAAGGGCTTTACAGTCTCCATAACCTAACCGGTCCACATCCTCAGCGAGCATTGGCTCCCAACCTCCTATTCCAAGTTGAACACTTATATACCTGGTGTTATCCTGTACATACTGATATATGATCTTTGCTTTTTCTATTTCACTTTCAGCATCTTTAGTAAGTTGGGATATTTTATGAAGTGTAGCAGCAGGAAGTTTATCTTTTCCCATTAATAAGTTATCATGCTGCCACTTTCCGAACTCAAGCCAGTTTGATGCCTGGCCTATAACTCCTACCAGGGCAAATTCGTCTAATGCCACCTTAAGCATAGGAACAAATTTATCTAATACCGGACTCAAATTTTCCATTTTATAAGCAGGAACTTTCTTTAAATTATATTCCAGTAATGTGGGGGTTATATTTTTGGAGATCTTTTGCTGTTCAAAATTTAATTCTTCCTTCCTTAAAGCGATCTGCCCGGGGTTTAGAAGAGAATAAGAAGAGTTCTCAACACTTAAATAATATCCTGAAACAGGCTGCCAGGGATCTATGAAAACAGTGGTTCCCGTCTTTGTCTCGCTCTCGAATACTACAGTGTAAGGATAACTTTGTGCAGTATGATCCAAATACTGCACCCGATTATCTGTATACAGATCTCCTGATCCAACTGCGCTTCTGTCTTTGAAATCTTTCTGTTTATACTTTTTAATTTCCTTTCCTGCAGCATTATATATGGTTGCCTTTAATTTTTTAATCTTCCTTTCGGAATCATAATATTGATATGCCTGTACATGTCTTTGACCATATTCATTCATGACAGTAACGCTCCTTATTTTATAAATGGTCATTTTATTACTTGCATCAACCTCTATTGTGGTTTGATCATCCCTTAGGACAGCGTTCGCATTCAAAATAAGTTCAGGTGAAATTTGGCTTACCGAAAGATCCTTTATCTGGGCTTGCAATTCTCCCAGGCACAGCAAAAAGGTAATAGTAAATAGTTTTAGACTCATGTGTCAAAAGGTGGTTAGTTCATAGAATTTTACTCCTCCCATACTTAAAAAATTTAAATAATAAAGACCTACTGCCAATAGTACCTGAATTATTAACAGAAAAAAAACAGCTTATAAATATAAAAGTGAATTTGTGACTATTTTTTAAAGGTCATTTTAAAATATGTGGTTTAATACAGTAGGGAATGTAATATTCTAATCTTGAGTATTATTTCCGTAAATCTCAAATAAGGGGTTCAAATTATAATCAGAAAATTTTGTTAAAAATATAATTAATATTCAAAAAACCAAATTATTCCTTATTTTTTGAATCTATAATTATGGAGACGGGCCCGTCATTTGTAAGAGAGACTTTCATATCGGCTCCAAAGATACCTGTCTCAACAGGTTTTCCCAGAGATTGACTCAGGGTGTGTAGAAAATTATCATATAAAGGTATAGCCACTTCAGGGCGGGCTGCTTGAATGTAACTTGGCCTGTTCCCCTTCTTAGTGCTCGCATGAAGAGTAAACTGACTTATAACTAAAATCTCCCCGCTTATTTCCTGAACGGAAAGATTCATTACTCCGGCTTCATCATTGAAAATGCGAAGTTTTGTGATCTTGTTGCAAAGCCATTCTATATCTTCAAAAGTATCGGCACTTTCAATACCCAGCAGCACCAGTAAGCCAACTCCTATTTGTCCATTGATCCTGCCATCTATTTTGACGGAAGCCTCTGTAACCCTTTGCAGTACTATTCTCATTGCTCCTCATAATTATCTATCCTGTACTGCTGCTCGTCTTCTCCTTCAATGATCTGCAGATAGCTTTTATATCTGGACCAGGCTACGCCACCATCTTCCAAAGCTTCCTTTACAGCACATTTGGGTTCTTCCAGGTGCAAACAGTTGTAAAATTTACAATCCTGTCTAAGGGCAAAAAATTCAGGAAAGTAATTTCCGAGTTCCTCTTTTTCCATTTCCACAACTCCGAAGCCTTTAATCCCCGGGGTATCAATAATACGGGCATCAAAACTCAGGTCATACATTTCAGCAAAAGTGGTGGTATGTTGGCCCTGTTTTGACTGCTCACTTATTTTGGTGGTCTTTAAATCAAGACTGGGTTCAATGGCATTGATCAGGGTCGATTTTCCCGTTCCGCTATGTCCGGAGATCATGGACGTTTTTCCGGTCATTTTTTCCTTTACCTGGTCTACATTTTTTCCTGTTTTGGCTGAAATTCCTATGCACTCATACCCAATTTCCCTGTACAGGGCTGCCAGGTATTTTACCTCTCCAAGCTCCTCCTCGTTATAGCTGTCGATTTTATTAAAGAGAATGATTGTTTTGATATGGTAGGCTTCTGCAGTGACAAGAAATCGATCAATAAAAGTGGTAAATGTAGGTGGATTGTTAAGGGTAACGAGCAGAAAAGCCTGATCTATATTGGCTGCGATGATGTGGGTTTGTTTTGAAAGATTGACAGATTTTCGGATAATATAGTTGTCCCTGTCTCCAATTTCCTTGATCACCCCGGTTACTTCTTCACTGGCTTCATCAAGGTCAATTTTCACCTTATCTCCCACAGCCACAGGGTTCGTGCTTTTTATTCCTTTGATTCGGAACTTCCCTTTGATACGGCATTTATAAAAATTTCCGTCCTCTGCTTTAACAAGATACCAGCTCCCTGTTGATTTGTAAACTGTTCCCTTCATTTATTATTTTAATATTTTAAACTGTCTTTAAAAAGCAAATAATTTTTGATATATATTTGATACTTAAAAACTTAACAAGTTAATCAATATGAACAAAATTACATTTAAATTATTGGTTTTCGCCTGTATTATCCTGGGAGGATATTCAGTTAACGCACAAACCAAACTTTTTGAGCATCCAAATTTTGAAACTTTGGCAAAGGATCACAAAACCATTGCTATTATTCCATTTTCAGCAAAGGTAAGCTTACGTCCCAAACAAATGAAGGAATTCACACAGGAACAGCTTAGGGAGATGGAAATTGGAGAAGGCCTGGCCATCCAGAATTCCATGTACACCTGGTTTTTAAATCGTCAAAAGAGAGGGAAATTGCAAATAGACGTGCAGGACCCAAAAAAGACAAACGCTATCTTGCTTAAAAATGATATTTTAGATCTCGCCAGGTATACCCCAGAAGAACTTGCAAAAATTCTTGAGGTAGACGCCGTAATCACAGGACATTTTGAAACCGATAAACCTATGTCTGACGGGGCTTCTATTGCTCTTGGATTAATTGTTGGATTTTGGGGTACCACAAATTCCGCAACCATTAACATGAGCGTTAACAACGGATTAGACGGACAACTTTTGTGGAACTACAACAAAAGAGTAGCAGGAAGCCTTGGAAGCAGCACAGATATGCTTATCAATACTTTAATGCGTAAAGCTTCAAGAAGGCTGGCATATACAAGTTAACCAGCTCTTTTTCCCAAAGCAAAAAACCTCACAGTATTCAGACTGTGAGGTTTTTCATTTTTGTAAAAACCCGTTAATCATTAATCACTTTCTTCTGGTGATTTATCGATTCCTGGTGAATGGCTTTGAACAATTTTAGGATAAATTCTTCACTAAGCCCAACCTCTTCTCCCTGAAGGATCATTTTGCCCAGGATCTCATTCCAACGCGGAGTTTGTAAAATAGCAACATTCTGCGCTTTTTTTAGTTTCCCTATCTCATCGGCAATTACCATTCTCTTTGATAAAGTCTCTAGTAACTGATTATCTGCAATATCAATCTTGGCCCTTAAATTCTTAAGGCTGTTCTTGAATTCTTCACTTTCTGAAACTTCTTTTCTTATTTTCAGATCTTTCATATACTGGATTAAAGTAGCGGGAGTTATTTGTTGTGCAGCATCACTCCATGCATTATCAGGATCATGATGTGTTTCTACCATAAGTCCGTCGTAGTTTAAGTCCAGGGCGGTTTGACAAAGATCAAATAAAATATCCCGTCTACCCGCAATATGCGAAGGATCCAGGATTAACGGAAGATCTGGGAACCGGTTTTGCAGGTCAATAGGAATTTGCCATTCCGGATTGTTACGGTACTTTGTTTTTTCATAAGATGAAAATCCGCGGTGTATTACTCCCAGATTCTTAATATCTGCAGTGTAAAGGCGCTCTACCGCTCCCAGCCATAAAGAGAGGTCAGGATTAACCGGATTTTTGACCAGTACCGTTTTATCTGTACCCTTTAGCGCATCGGCAATTTCCTGGACAATAAACGGTGATACAGTAGTTCGGGCCCCAATCCACAAAATATCTATATCATTTTCAAGAGCTAATTCTACGTGAACAGGGTTTGCAACCTCTGTAGTGGTTAATAACCCGGTTTCTTCCTTAGCGGTCTTCAACCATTTTAACCCAAGAGCTCCTACACCTTCAAAATTTCCGGGGCGGGTTCTCGGTTTCCAGATTCCTGCACGCAAAACACTAACATCACTGTCCTTTAATTGTTTTGCGATCTTTACCACCTGCTCTTCCGTCTCAGCACTGCAAGGGCCGGCAATTACCAAAGGGTGGTCCAGGTTAAAATTATCTAACCAGGTGCGGAGTTCTTTTTTGTTTTCCATAATCTATTTTTAATCTTTAATGTATTCCGTTGAGTATTGTTTTTATATAATTCGTGCGTTCCATTTCGCTGTAAACTTCCCCAAAATCATTTTCCTCCATCAGCTTTTTAAAGTGAGTGAGGTTGTTAATATATTCTGTCAAAGTTTCAAGCACGTTATCTTTATTTTCCTGAAAAATGGGAGTCCACATGGCGGGGGAACTTTTGGCAAGCCTAACCGTGGAAGCAAATCCACTGCCTGCCATATCAAAAATATCCTTTTCATTCTTCTCTTTTTCCAACACCGTTTTCCCCAGCATAAATGAACTTATGTGGGATAAGTGGGAAACATAAGCTATGTGCTTATCGTGAGATTTTGCATCCATATACCTGATGCGCATTCCCAGTTTCTGAAAAATTTCCAGGGCCTTTTCCTGGAGTTTAAATGCCGTTTTTTCCACCTCACAAATAATGTTGGTCTTATTGCGGTACAGGTTTTTAACTGCTGCCCCGGGCCCGGAAAATTCTGTTCCGGCAATGGGATGTGCGGCAAGAAAATTCCTTCGCTTAGGATGATCTTCCAGGGATTTGCAGAGTTTGGATTTTGTAGATCCGGTATCGATCACCAGGCAATGCTCCCCAACCTGATCTAAAACATTTTTCACCACTGCAATATTCACATCAACCGGAATAGCGACTAGAACAAGATCGGCATCTTCCACATCTTCAGGATTTGCAATATGATCTATGAGACCCAGGGATTTTGCTTCTTCCAGATGCTGCTTATTCTGATCTAACCCATAGATCACCGCGTGCTCAAATTCAGCTTTAAGATCCAGGGCAAAAGACCCTCCTATTAAGCCCACTCCAATGATATATACTTTCATTTTCTCATTCGTATTATAGCCCTTTCAATATTTTCCCTGGTAGCACACAAAGAGAATCGTACATAACCTTCTCCCTGGCTTCCGAAAATAAACCCTGGGGCAGTAAAAATACTGTGCTCGTGTAACAGCTCATCTACAAAACTTTCTGAAGTTGTTCCCGGTGGAACCCTGGCCCACACGAACATTCCCGTTTGTTCTTTTGCAGGTTTGCAGCCTAAAACTTCAGCCAGTTCCAGGATCTTCTCTTTTCTGCTGGTGTATATCGCATTTTGCGAATTAAACCAACTTACCGGTAACCGAAGGGCTGCTGCTGCCCCTGCCTGTAGCGGATAGAACATGCCGCTGTCCATATTGGTCTTTACTTTCAAAATGGTGTTCAGGTTCTTTTCATTTCCGCAGATCATTCCTATTCGCCAACCGGCCATATTGAAACTTTTGCTCAGGGAATTCAGCTCCAGCACCACATCCTTTGCCCCTTCCGCCTTAAGTATACTCTTCGGATTCTCATTCAGAATAAAACTGTACGGATTGTCATTGATAATGAGGATCTTATGCTTCCTGGCAAAAGCGATGAGATTTTTAAAAATTTCATCATTTGCGGAAGCTCCCGTAGGCATATGCGGATAATTCACCCACATCAACTTTACCTTGCTCAAATCTCGATTGGCAAGTTCTTCCAGATCGGGGCTCCAGTTCTCCTCTTCAGTTAAACTGTAGTATACAGGAGTGGCTCCCACTAAATTGGTTACCGAAGTATAGGTTGGATAGCCGGGGTTTGGAATAAGTACCTCATCCCCTTCATTCAAAAAAGCCATGGAAATATGGGTAATCCCCTCTTTACTGCCCATAAGGGGCAGGATCTCTTTCTCGGCATCCAGTTCCACCTGATAGTGGATGGCATAAAATTCCTTTATGGAATTCCTGAAATCGGCAGTTCCTTTATAAGGCTGATATTGATGCGCTACCGGGTTGGTTAGCGCCAGGTTCAATTCTGTGATTACCTCGGGCGGGGGAGGCAGATCCGGGCTTCCAATTCCCAAATTAATAATATCCCTGCCACTTGCTGCAAGGGCACGAACTTCCTGCAGTTTGGTGGAAAAATAGTATTCCTGTACGTGATTTAATCTGTTGGCCTGCGCTATCATAAACTATTTTTATAAGTTCCCAGTATGTGTAAATGTTCTGTCATTACTTTTAAAATTTCTATGGCCTTTTTAAATTCAGAATAATTCTCAAAGGTCACATCGATAAAAAATGAATATTTCCATGGAGCTTCAATGATGGGCATGCTCTGGATCTTTGTCATATCCATATCAAAATCCCTGATAATATTTAAAACAGAAACCAAACTTCCGCGTTTGCTTTCCAGCTCAAATTTCAAAGAAGCCTTATCTATTTTATCCCCGTTAGGTTCTTTCATTTTTGTGCTCAGGATCAAAAATCTTGTAGCATTGCTCTTTTTGGTATGAATACTTTCGGCAAGGATCTCCAGTCCAAAAATATTTGCTGCAGCTTTACTTGCAAGAGCGGCTACATGTTTTGAACCTTTTAAAGAAATTCTTTTGGCAACCTCTGCGGTATCGGTATCCTCAATCAATTTTATTTGGGGATATTTTTTAAAAAACTCCTTGCATTGCAACAAGGCCATGGGATGGGAATACACCTTTTTTATAGCACCTATATCCTGTCCCGGAAGCGCCATTAAGTTCATATCTATAGGAATGTAATGTTCCCCCACGATCTTGAGATCGTTCTCATCGATCAAAGCATAATTTGGCAAAATGGTACCTGCAATGGAATTTTCTATGGCCATGACAGCTTCAAAAGATTCCCCGTCTATTAAGCTCTTTACCAGTTCCTGAAAAGACATGAATTCATTAACCTCCACCTGCTCCCCGTAAAACTCCCGGGCCACAAGATGATGAAATGAACCTTGTCCTCCCTGGATTGCAATTTTGTTTTCCATTAAAAATTGATAAAAAAAAATCCCGATGTTGCCATCGGGATTTGATATATAATTATGATTCTAATTACATGGCGCTCCCGATCCTATCTCTGTAATAGAAATAAAAATAGTTGAAAGCGTTCCAGGTAATCAAATTTTTCATTCGTCGTTTTGTATTTCGCTAAATTAGAATATAATTTGAATTGACAATACATAAAGTACCTTTTTTCTGCTACAACGTTTTCGCGCAATCCCCTCAGATATTTATTTAAAATGAAAATAAGAATACAGAATATTTATAATCCTTACTTTTGAAAAAAGCTTTGCTATGTCGATTTTAGTGCAGGATATTTCTAAATTTTACGGGGATCAAAAGGCCCTGGACAAGGTTTCTTTTGCTATTGAAAAAGGGGAGATTGTTGGTTTCTTAGGACCCAATGGCGCAGGAAAATCAACGCTTATGAAGATCCTTACCGGATACATCTCTCCTTCTGAAGGCCTTGCCAGTGTAAATAGTTATCTGCTTCCTGATGAATTAAATAAAGTACAGAAAAGCATTGGATACCTCCCGGAGCACAATCCCCTGTATACAGATATGTACGTGCGGGAGTACCTGGATTTTAATGCTTCTGTTTTTAAAACCGATAAAAACCGGATCGAGGAGGTAATTCAGCAAACGGGACTTACTCCTGAAGCCAATAAAAAGATCTCCCAGTTATCTAAAGGATACCGTCAAAGAGTTGGACTGGCAGCGGCATTATTGCATGACCCTGATGTTCTTATACTTGACGAACCCACTACCGGGCTTGACCCCAATCAACTTACCGAGATAAGAAACCTTATCCTTTCTTTGGCCAGAAGAAAAACGATCTTCCTTTCCACCCACATCATGCAGGAGGTGGAAGCTATTTGTGACAGGGTGATCATCATCAACAACGGCAAAATTGTGGCAGATAAGAAGATGAAGGAACTACGGGATGAAAAGGAACAGGTGATCCACGTGGAATTTGATTACCGAATTGAGGAAGTAGCACTTAAGAAAATACCTCATCTTACTGCCGTAAAAAATATTGGCGGATTCCATTATCAGCTGCATTTTGCAACTACAAAAGATATGAGGCCCGCTGTTTTTGATTTCGCACATGACAACGGACTCAAAACCCTTCAGCTAAACCGAAAAACAAAAAATCTGGAGACCCTTTTCGCTGAACTTACAGCCTCCTAACTTACAAAAGGGGGAATTTACAAGCCGAATAATTTTTCGCATTTAAAGGAAGTTTTTAGCAAAAGAATTTGATGCTACTAAATCCCGGAGATAAACTATTCTATTGGGGCCTGGTGCTAAGGCTATTCAAATATTAATCTTCCCCTGTAGTGTTCGGTAACATCCACAACCGGAGGCCTGTTTTTGGCGATGATATCTCCGTGGCTGTAAATATTTCCCCGCAAGGAGTTTCGCGGATTAATGATCAGCTTATTTGTTCCGCGGTGAAAAATATTATAATTCTGAACCACTAAATTTGCTGCCTCCAGCCTGCCGTCACCGGCGGCGAAAAATGCATTGAAGTTCAATACTTTTCCGGAAAGAAAATAATTGGAATAGTTATCATTGGTGATCCTTAAATTTTCGACCTCAAGGTCCAGTTTAAAATCGCCATCTGTATGAATGCTAAGGTCCCTGGCCTGGTTTTCAGAACGCAGCCATAAACTGTCTGCTTTTATGGTGCCAATACTCTCCAAAGTACTTCCGCTGCTGTTTTGAAGCCAGGAAAGATGGGGTGTAGTGACAAATACTTTGGTGATCTCATAATCCCTTACCAGGTTGCAGGAGTTGCCATTTCTGATGCTTAGTCGGTTATTTTCTACGTTTACGCTAACTTCCGGAAGAAGATTCTCTCCTGTTTCCACAACCACTTTATGCACATCTCCCTGCTGAATAAACAATTTCACCCTTTCGTATACGATCACCTCTTCAAAGGATGACACAGGAAGTTCTTTGGTAATTATCTTTCCGGCGGTTTGGATGCAGTCAGGAGCATCTTCCGCATCACATCCGGAGATGACCAGGCTTATAAAAAATAAGATAATTAGTTTTTTCATAATCTTAAACCTTAATTACAACCTGTACCCCAGTGAGAATTCCACCATTTCAGCATTTGCACCATGGGAACGCACAGTAGCAGAAGCCCACCAGTGGTCTGTAATTTTTCTTTGCAGGCCAACCCTGTTATATATCTGGTCTACGTAATCATCATAAGGATAATAAACGTACATCCCGGCCTGGGTGATAAGCGACAACTTATTAAAAGTTAACTGATGCCCTATAAAAACCCCCACCCGTTTAGAATCTTCCTCCCCGGTGGTATTGCCATTTGGAAAAGCGACAGACCGGTAATAAATATACTCTTCCATTGCCTTAGAAAATATTACATCAACACCGGCCTGGAGGGTGCTTTTTCTATTGACAACCTTATCTGCAAAAGAACTTAAAATAAGAAAGGGATATTGCTCAGACCCAATTATTCCCGTAGTATTCACTCCGCTTCGTAAGACAAGGTTCAAATGCACAGGTTCTGTGTACTTAATGTCAGAGCGTTCTTTGGGAATATATTCGGGATGATTTTCGTGATCCAGCAGGTAATTAAGGCCTACATTGAATGTAAAGGTATTGGTGCTGTTATTGGGAGATTTGTAGTCGGCATTGGAATAATGAATTAGGGAAATCCCTGCCTGTACCCCAAATCCCTTATATATGTTTTGCCTGTGGTAATTCCCCATAACATAGGTGGAACTCAATAATCTTGAGCCATAGGCATTGTTGATATAGTTATTATCGCGATGGTAAGGATTTGAAGTATATGCCAATCCCTGGCCCACCCTGAACATCAGGTTCCGGTTTAAAAAATAGAAATTGAAATGCCCGTACAATCCAAAATTTTGGCCTAAATACTCATTCTGCATATCCTGATAAGTAAATGAATATCCAAAATCGGGATAATTGTATCTCCTTTCCCAGCTTTCAAGTCCGTAGGTTTTTCTTTGAAAACTTAAAATAGCCCCGGTTGGGTGTCCTGTAATAAGATGGGCAATGTGCGGATTGTGTTCTATGATGGTTCCGTAGAAATAATTGGCATCAACGGCGTAGTACTTTTTGATCTCATTCTGGGCAGAACAAAAAGTTAGGCTGAAAAAGAAAACAAAAAGGGCACCAAATTTCATAGGGCAGCAAATCTAATCTATTTACGAGAAATAAATTACCCGGAATGAACAGATTAACGCCAAAAATCAAAAAATTGCTGATGCAATTTTTTTAATATTGGTACTTTTTCCCATAGAATAATAGTGCAGTACAGGAACCCCTGCTTCTACAAGTTCCTTACTTTGAGAAATACACCATTCAATCCCTACTTCCCGCACTTCATTATTATCCCTGCACCGGGCCACTTCAGTGATTAGTTCCTCGGGCAGATCTACGTGAAATCTGTGCGGAATTAAACTTAATTGTTTTTTAGTTGCAATAGGCTTCAACCCCGGAATTATAGGAACCGTGATCCCGTTTTCCCTGCACTTTTCTTCAAACTGAAAAAATTTCTTATTGTCAAAAAACATTTGGGTTACCACGTATTCTGCTCCAGCTGCAACTTTTTCCTTTAATCTTTTAATATCCTGCTCCAGGCTTGGAGCTTCCATATGTTTCTCAGGATAACCGGCCACTCCTACACAAAAATCGGTATGATGGGAGTTGTCCAGGATCTCTTCCTGAAAATCCCCCTTATTCATTCCCGAAATTTGTTTAACGAGGTCATTGGCAAAGAAATTTCCGTTTGGCTCCGGCTTAAAATAAGTCTCACTTTTCACTGCATCCCCACGAAGGGCCATTACATTTTTTATCCCGAGGAAATCCAGATCGATCAAAAAATTCTCGGTGTCCTCTTTACTAAACCCGCCACATAAAATATGGGGTACCGCATCAACTTTGTATTTACTTTGAATAGCCGCACAAATCCCTACTGTACCGGGGCGTTTTCTTACTATTCGCTTTTCCAGCAGGCCGTTTTCCTGCTCGATATATACATATTCCTCCCGATGATAGGTAACATCAATAAACGGGGGCTTGAATTCCATTAGCGGATCTATACCGTCAAATACCGATCTAATATTTTGTCCTTTTAGTGGGGGTAAGATCTCAAAAGAGAACAAGGTTTTCTCCTTTGCTGCTTGTATGTGTTCTGTAATTTTCATTAATTTTTTTTTCCGTTTTTAGTTAGAACTCACAGGTTTTAATTAGACCTCACAGGTTTTGAAAACCTGTTAGGTCTTTATCTTAGGTTTGAAAACCTGTGAGGTCTTTCGTCTCAATCTGCAATATTGGGACTAAGCCATTTTGTTGCGGTTTCCAGCGGAATCTCTTTACGTTCAGCAAAATCCTTTACCTGGTCTTCAGTGATCTTCCCCACCCCAAAATACCGGGCTTCGGGATTGGCAAAATAATAACCGCTTACACTGGAAGCGGGCCACATGGCAAGGCTGTCTGTAAGTTTTACGCCAATGGTTTCCTCTACTTTCAGCACTTCCCAGATACTCGGTTTCTCAAGATGATCGGGGCAGGCAGGGTATCCAGGCGCCGGTCTAATTCCTTTATAGGTTTCTTTGATCAACTCTTCGTTGCTCAGGTTTTCATCGGGGGCATAACCCCATTCATCAATTCTTACCTGCTTGTGAAGGTATTCTGCAAATGCTTCTGCCAAACGATCAGACAGGGCTTTGACCATAATGGAATTGTAATCGTCCAGGTCTTTTTCAAATTGATCTGCCATTTCCTGGGTTCCGAATCCTGTGGTCACACAAAAGCATCCTATGTAATCCTGAATACCTGTTTCCTTTGGTGCGATGAAATCGGATAAAGCAAAGTTTGGTTTCCCCTTGTATTTTTTGGTTTGTTGACGCAGGGTTCTAAATCTCAGCTTTTTTTCTTCGGAATGATCCTCATACTGAATTTCGATATCATCATCATCCACTGTATTTGCCGGAAAGATCCCGTACACTGCTTTCGCCGTTAGCAGCTTTTCATCCAGGATCTTCTTTAGCTGAAGCTGTGCGTCTTTAAAAAGAATTGTTGCCTGCTCTCCCACTACTTCATCGGTAAGGATTGCCGGATATTTTCCGTGCAATTCCCAGCTTCGGAAGAAGGGCGTCCAGTCGATGAACTCCTCTAATTTTCTAATGTCAAAATCTTCCATGACGTGGATACCGGCTTTGTTGGGTTTAGTAATATTGGTATTTTTCCAGTCAATTTTGAACTTATTTTCCCTGGCATCTTCGATAGATAAATAATCCTTTACCTTGCCCCGCTTCAGGAAATTTTCCCGAAAGACCTCATATTCCTCCTTCAGGTCATCCATATATTTTCTGCGGGTGTTTTCCTTGAGCAGGTTTCCTACTACAGTTACTGCGCGGGAAGCATCGTTAACGTGAACTACTGCGCTTTTATATTGGGTATCTATCTTTACTGCGGTATGTGCCTTGGAAGTGGTCGCACCCCCAATTAATAGCGGAACACTGAAATCCTGCTGCTGCATTTCCTTGGCCAAAAAAACCATCTCGTCAAGCGACGGAGTTATTAATCCGCTAAGGCCAATAACATCAACATTTTCTTTTTTAGCCGTCTCAATGATCTTCTCCGGTGGCACCATCACACCCAGATCTATAATTTCGTAATTGTTACAAGCCAATACCACGCTCACGATATTTTTTCCGATGTCGTGTACGTCCCCTTTTACGGTGGCAAGAAGGATTTTTCCAGCCCCCCCCGCCCCCGAAGGGGGAGCTTTTTGAAGCTCTTGTGCAATCTCTTGTAAAACATTTTCTAAATTTGAAAGTACCTGGTCATTTGTAAAACGCACCACCCGGAAACCATGTTCTTTTAACCATTTGGTTCGTTCCTCATCCTTCATTTTATTTTCCGGAAGTTCGTGGACCAACCCGTCAATTTCCACAATTAACCGTTCCTTTAAACAAACAAAATCAGCAATATATCCTCCAATTATATGTTGTCTCCTAAATTTAAAACCTTCCAGCTGCTTATTAGATAAGCAATTCCATAGAATGGTTTCGGTATGGGTAGGATTATTATACCTCAATTTTTTTGCTAAATCTTTCATTAACCCATACAACATAGGATCTGCAGTCTTCCAGTATTGCTCCCCCTTAGGGGGCTGGGGGGCTTTCGCTTCCTCAATGTATGGCAGGAGATACGCCACCGCCTTTTTCATCACCCGTGCCGACTTTACCACCTGTGGCAGGAACATTTTTCCGCTTCCGAAAAGGTCACCTACTACATTCATTCCGGTCATTAAATGTCCTTCAATAACTTCTATGGGCTGAGCTGCTTCCTGTCTGGCGATCTCTATATCTTCAAGGATGTAAGCGTCTATTCCTTTTACCAAAGCATGGGTGATGCGGTCCTGCAGGGGTTTTTCCCTCCAGGAAAGATCTACTTTATTTTCCCGCTCGGTGCCCACCACGTGTTCGGCAAAGGTTAATAACCTTTCGGTGGCATCATCGCGACGATCCAGGATCACATCCTCCACGTGATCCAACAGGTCCTTGGGAATATTGTCATATACATCCAGCAACGCCGGATTCACAATACCTATATTCATTCCCGCTTTTATCGCGTGATACAGAAATACAGAATGCATTGCCTCCCTCACCGGATTATTTCCGCGGAAAGAAAAAGAAACATTACTTACCCCACCGCTTAAACTGCAATGCGGCAAATTTTCTTTAACCCAGCGCACGGCATCAATAAAATCAATGGAATTGCGGCGGTGTTCTTCCATTCCTGTTGCTACCGGAAAAATATTTAAATCAAAGATGATATCTTCCGGAGGGAATTTCACCTGTTTGGTAAGGATGTCATAAGACCGCTGCGCGATCTCGATCCTGCGTTGAAAATTATCGGCTTGCCCAACTTCGTCAAAGGCCATTACGATCACTGCTGCCCCATAACGTTTCACCTTTTTGGCCTGGGCTATGAATTCTTCTTCTCCTTCTTTTAAACTTATAGAGTTTACCACACATTTCCCCTGCACTACCTGAAGCCCGGCTTCGATGATCTCCCATTTTGAACTGTCTATCATTATTGGCACCCGTGCAATGTCAGGTTCTGCTACTATAAGGTTCAGGAATTTCACCATGACTTCCTTGCCTTCAATAAGGCCATCATCCATATTAACATCAATGATCTGCGCCCCGCCATCTACCTGTTCCCGTGCTATGGCCAGGGCTTCTTCAAATTTCCCTTCATTGATAAGCCTCAGGAATTTTTTGGAACCCGCAACATTGGTACGTTCACCTACATTGACAAAATTGCTTTCAGGAGTAATTATGAGGGGTTCCAAACCCGAAAGTTTTAAAGGCCGCAGCTCTTTTTTCTTTCGCTTGTTTTCCAGTGAAGCGTCTTCAGCTATAATTGTCTTTCCCATCTTAGCTTAAAACTTTTTCAGATTCGTTTTTGATCTTTCTGGGCGGGTAATCTTTGGCCACTTCAGCAATGGCTTTGATGTGTGCGGGCGTTGTTCCACAGCAGCCTCCCAGAATATTTACAAGTCCCTTTTCAAGATATTCCTTAACCTGTGCTGCCATTTCCTTTGCATCCTGGTCGTATTCCCCAAAGGCATTTGGCAATCCTGCATTGGGATATGCCGAAACGCCAAAGCGGGATTTCTGTGCCAGTACTTCCAGATGCGGAGTGAGCTGCTTGGCTCCTAATGCGCAATTGAAACCAACGCTCAACAGGTCCATATGGGAAATGGATATAAGAAAAGCTTCCGCAGTCTGTCCAGACAATGTCCTTCCGGAAGCATCGGTAATGGTACCGCTTATCATCACGGGGATATCAATATTCAGCTCTTCCTTTAATTCATCTATAGCAAACAAAGCGGCTTTTGCATTGAGCGTGTCAAAAACAGTTTCTACAAGTAAAACATCTACCCCTCCATCTATCAATGCCCGCGATTGCTGTTTGTATGCCGTTTTAAGTTCTTCAAATGAAATGGCCCGGAAACCCGGATCATTCACATCCGGGCTCATACTCGCTGTTTTGTTGGTAGGCCCTATGGCTCCGGCTACAAACCGGGGTTTTTCGGGATTTTCCTGTGTCAGTTCTTCCGCAACCTTTTTGGCAATCCTGGCACTCTCGTAGTTTAGCTCATAAACGAGTTCCTCCATTTGGTAGTCGGCCATGGCAATTGTGGTTCCCGAGAAAGTGTTAGTTTCTACAATATCGGCGCCGGCAAGAAAATATTTGCGATGAATCTCTGCAATGGCTTCGGGCTGAGTAAGGGATAAAAGATCGTTATTTCCCCTTAAAGATGTGGGCCAGTCTTTAAACCGGTCGCCGCGAAAATCTTCTTCGGTGAATTTATATTCCTGCAGCATGGTACCCATGGCACCATCGAGGATAAGTATTTTTTGAGAAAGGATCTCTTCTATTTTTGACATATAATTAAAAATTAATCATTATCAAAAAAGAAGAAGGAAAATTGTTCTTTTTGTTATCTATCTGCACAAAGCGTGCGGTAGAATGTAGCACCTTCTCCCGGGGGAGGGTTGCCAAGGCTTCACAGGGTCTAATCCCTCAACCTTTCTTGATAACGAACTAATAAAAAAATGAACTTTGAACAACAAATATAAGGCTGCGCCCTTAGAATGCAAGCGAATTTGGAAAAATTTATATTATTTAACCAATTCCCCGTTTAAATAAACATCATAGCTTATCTCTGCCGTTTTTTCCAGCATCTTTGCTACCGAACAATATTTTTCAATAGAAAGATCTACCGCTCGTTTGGCTTTCTCGGCCGGAAAATCCCCCTTTAGCTTTACAGCCAGTTTGATGCCTGTAAAAACATTGGGAACCGCCCCATCTTGCCTAAAGCCCTCGACTTCCACCTGCAGGTCCAGCAACTCGATCTTTTGCTTTCTCAGGATCATCACAATATCAATACTGCTGCACCCCGCAACCCCCATCAACAACAACTCCATGGGACTCACTCCCTGTGGATTCGGCTCCGACTTGTTGTCTAATATTACAACATCTCCACGTTCGTTCTTTGTTTCAAATTGGTAATCGTCGTTGATGCGCTTTAAATGTACTTTCATTGTTAGGGTATTTTTGGTAAAGTTAGGGAAATTGAGAAACTTCTCTAACATGATTGTTTCTGCTTAAATGGAAATTTTAATTTCAAAAAATAAACAGTTCCTTCCCTTTTTCAAGGGAAGCCTGCCTTGCCGGTAGGCAGGGTGGCATTCCGAAGGAATGACGGAAGGGTTGCAGAGCGGGGTAGAAACATGATTCTACTCCAATTTCTAATGCGTGCGCACTAGCTACCATTTGAAATCTCTGGTTAATTCGTGTTTGTTAATTCCCAGGTAACCACCCCGTCCGCTAAAGCGGCCACCCCTCCTTGAAAAAGGAGGGGAGCTTTTACGCTACCCTATCTTCTGCACAACTTCCTTTTTCGCTTCTTTCTTGCTGCCGTCAAACCCTTGGATCCCACCGACGGTGGTATACTTGAGCACATACTTCTTGTTAGGGTTAATGATCTGGTAGGCGCTCTGGCACATAATTGCAGCTTCGTGGAATCCCGAAAGGATGAGTTTTAATTTTCCTTTGTAAGTGTTCACATCCCCAATGGCAAAGATCCCCGGAATGTTGGTTTGGTAATCATAGGAGTTATCCACCTTGATCGCGTTCTTCTCAATCTCAAATCCCCAATTCCCGATAGGTCCCAGTTTGGGTGAAAGTCCGAATAATGGGATAAAATCGTCCACATCTCTCAATTCCTCCCCCCGCGCGGTATCTGAATGGCGTATCACCACCTGCTCCAGGCTTCCGTTTCCTCTTAGGCCAACTACTTCTGCATTGGTGATCATTTCAATCTTTCCGATATCTGCCAGTTCTGAAACCCTTTCCACAGAATCCAAAGCTCCCCGAAATTCATTTCTCCGGTGTACCAGGGCCACTTCCGCAGCAACATCGGCCAAATAGATTGCCCAGTCAAGAGCAGAATCTCCACCTCCGGCTATTACCACTCTTTTGTCGCGGTATACTTCCGGATCTTTAATAAAGTAGGCAACTCCTTTATCTTCATAATCTGCAATATTTGGAATAGGTGGTTTTCGAGGTTCAAAAGAACCTAACCCACCTGCAATCGCAACTACGGGAGCGTGATGTTTTGTGCCTTTATTTGTAGTAACTATAAAAGTACCATCTTCCAGTTTTTCCAGGGTTTCAGCACGTTCTCCCAGCGTAAATCCGGGTTGAAATGGCCGTATCTGTTCCATAAGATTTGTTACCAGATCTCCGGCTAAAACCTCCGGAAATCCCGGAATATCGTAGATCGGTTTTTTAGGGTAAATTTCTGAACACTGCCCACCCGGCTGCGGCAGGGCGTCTATTAAATGGGTTTTTAATTTCAATAATCCAGCTTCGAAAACGGTGAATAAACCGGTTGGCCCGGCACCTATTATCAGGATATCTGTCTTAATCATGATTCTCTTTTTTAACTTTTAATGCTTCGGTTATAGTATTCATCTGGTTGACTTTATCTTCAAAATCGCCCTTTATGGATTTTCGGTATTCGTTCAAATTTTCTACCATTTGGTTCACGTTCTCAGGAATTACTTCTTCAAAAAACTCCCGAAGGCGTTTTGCTGCGGTGGGGGATTTTCCGTTGGTAGAAATGGCAATCTTCACGTGCCCCTTGTTCACTATCCCACCCATATAAAAATCACACAGGTCGGGAGTATCTGCAATATTGGCCAGTAAAAACCTCTTTTTTGCATGTTTGTACACCCGCTTGTTGAGTTTTTCGTCATTTGTAGCGGCAATCACGAAATGTCGTTTCCGTAAATATTTGCTACGGTATCTGCCTTTGGTCATCTTGATCCCATGCTGATTTGCCAGCTCTTCCGTTTTGGGCAGATACCAGGTTGCTACCATCTCCACATTGGCATTGGGGCTGGACTTCAGCATAAAATGCAGCTTTTCGTGCCCCACTTCCCCTCCTCCAACTATGAGGATATTCAGCTTATTTACCTTTAAAAAAACAGGATATAGTTCGTTTCGTTCTTCCATGGCCCCCTAACCCCCTAAGGGGGAATTTATTAGATTGGTTTCCTCAAGAACAGCTTGAATTTTTCCGCTTTCCCTTACCACTTCCCCAATTACAATGATTGCCGGGGCCATAAGTCCTTTTTTCGCGACCACATCTTCAATGGTCTTTATTGTTCCAAAACCCGAATTTTCGTATTCGGTAGTGCCATTCTGAATGATCCCTACCGGAACATCTTTTTTCCCGAATTTGGTGAATGTCTCAACGATTTCAGAAAGATTACTCATTCCCATAAGGATCACCACAGTGGCGGTAGATTGGGCGGCAAGGGCAACATCTGCTGAAAGTTTCTTCTGCGAGGTTGTTCCCGTGATCACCCAAAAACTTTCTGAAGTGCCACGCTGCGTTAACGGAATTCCTACACTGGCAGGAACGGCAATAGACGAGGTGATCCCGGAAACTACTGCGGTTTCCAAACCTTTGCTCTTCGCATAATTGATCTCCTCAGAGCCTCTTCCAAATACAAAGGGATCTCCTCCTTTTAACCGCACCACGTGCCCGCGTTCCAGGGCGTATTTCACGATAAGCTCATTGATCTCATCCTGCGAGTACCGGTGTTTGTCTTTTCGCTTGCCCACAAAAATGTGTTCTGCCTGTGGCGCATATTCCAGCAACTCCCGGTTTATTAGGGCGTCATATAAAACCACGTTTGCAGATTTTAACGTATTCACGGCCTTTATCGTGATCAATTCAGGATCTCCGGGCCCTGCTCCCACTACACTAAGTTTTGGTAAATTATACATTATTGACCTCCTTTGTTCTAAATGCATCTGCCCGCTTCAGGAACAGCTGCGCGTCTTGTAAATATTTGTTTGCAAACTCCTCGGTTGGCTTATTTTCGTTTAGTTGATATGCGAATTTCTTGAAGGATGTAGAAAGTTCGATCTTCCTTGTTTTCACAAAATGTTCGTCAAACAGCGCAATGATATTTGCCTGGGTGTTGGTTTTTATATCTTCTGAAAGCAACAAAGCTTTGGCCGAATTCACTATAGAAGTGTAGGAATGGTAGATACTGTCTGCCCAATCTTTTCTTTCCAAAGCACTTTTTGCATTGTCAATTTTCTCCTCGCTTTCAAACAGCAGCGTCGCGATCAAATCGATGATCACCCCGGCGCATTCCCCAACGCCTACTGCCTGTATATAAGGTTTTTCATGGCCCCAGTCTACAAAATCATTTTCTGAAAGATTCGTGGTATCTGCGATGTCCTTTAGCAAATCATAGAAATAGGTTTTTCCCTGCCGGTCATAATAGGTAATAAATTTTTCTTCGGAAGAAGAATTGGTCTCAAAATCGTTCAGTAGAAGCCTCAAAGCATCAGGGCCTCTTTTGCTTGGCACTTTAATGACTTTATCCGAAAATCTTCCATTCCCATCTCCCAATGTCCCACCACCAAGCAGGATCTGAAGTGCCGGCGCAACTGTCTTTCCAACTTTTATTGACATCCCCTGAAAACCAATCTCTGCCATATTGTGTTGGCCACAGGCGTTCATACATCCGCTTATTTTGATAGTGATATCTTTCCCGTGATTGAACTGCGGATATTCCTCTTTCAATACATCTTCCAATACTCCGGCTATTCCCGTACTGCTGGCGATTCCCAGGTTACAAGTATCTGTTCCCGGGCAGGCGGTAATATCAACGGTTTTATTATAACCCGCTTCCGCAAGTCCCAGTTCTTTTAATTCCGAATAAAAGAACGGAAGGAATTCTTCCCTTATATGGCGCAGCAAAATGTCCTGCCGGAGGGTAAACCTCAGCTCATTTCCCGCGTATTTCCTGATTAGATCTGCAATTTTTCTGGCTGCTGGCGTATAAAAATCCCCCAGCGGGACCCGTATGCCCACAGCAAATAACCCCGGCTGTTTCTGCGGAAAGACATTGGTACTCTTCCAGGTTTCGTATGCTTTCTGATCCTGGATTTCTACTGAAGGTACCTGCACATCCTGCAAAGGCGGGGCAACTTCAAAGGTTTCAAGATCAAAGCTTACTACTTCCTGGGAAAGTGCGGTTTTATGTTCTTTAACAAGATCCATAAAGGCATCTTTACCTATATCCTTTACCAGGTACTTCATTCGGGCCTTCATCCTTTTCGCCCTCTCTCCATAATGGTCAAAAACTCTAAGCACACCTTCAGTTAACGGAATAA
Source organism: Gillisia sp. (assembly GCA_024635655.1). Classification (GTDB taxonomy): domain Bacteria; phylum Bacteroidota; class Bacteroidia; order Flavobacteriales; family Flavobacteriaceae; genus Gillisia. The sequence continues at coordinate 69,696 of JAGXIL010000039.1, forward strand.
TTTTATCGGCTTCTATAAAATCGTAAAGCTCATCGGCATGTCTTGGCTGTGAACCCAGTCCGCCACCAAGCATCACTTTGAATCCGCGTTTTCCGTCCTTGATCTTTGCGATGAAACCAAGATCGTGGATGTAGCTCAATGCCGAATCTTCTTCAGAAGAGCTAAAAGACATCTTGAATTTTCTTCCCATTTCCTGGCAGATAGGATTTCTCAGGAAGAATTGAAAAGCCGCATGTGCATAAGGCGAAACATCAAAAGGCTCGTTTACATCGATGCCCGCCGTTGGGGAAGCAGTGATGTTACGCACCGTATTTCCGCATGCTTCCCTTAACGTGATGTCATCTTTTTCAAGTTGCGACCATAGCTCCGGCGTCCTGTCCAGGCTCACATAATGTATCTGAATATCCTGCCTTGTGGTAATATGAAGCCTTCCGGTAGAATATTCGTCAGAGACATTACATATCCTGTGCAGCTGTTCTGAGGTCACCTTTCCAAACGGAAGTTTGATACGTACCATCTGCACTCCTGCCTGTCTTTGTCCGTAAACCCCACGCGCCAGGCGCAGACTTCGGAATTTCTCTTCATCGGCCTTTCCCTCACGAAAAAGCCTGATCTTTTTTTCCAGATCTATAATGTCTTTTTGTACAATGGGATTTTCGATTTCGGTTCTGAAACTTTCCATAATCTTGATATTTAAAATTGAATGCCCTGCGGGCGGTAAAAGTGAAAGTCCTTTAAAGACGTACTATAAAGGACTTTCTATAATTAGTTTATAAAAAAGGCCTTTACGTATCCTGTGACTTGCACATATACATCTTACACCACATATTTTTTTGTTGTCCTTCATTTCTACTGAATAAATCCTACTCCTGCAGTAGTATTGGTTTGGGAATCAATGAGAATAAATCTTCCGTTTTCCTTATTCTTATTGTAACTGTCGGCAAAAACCGGCTTGCTCAGTTTTAAGGTCACGCTGCCAATCTCATTGAGTTTTAAGGAAGATGCATCCCCGGCAGGTTGGAAATTTGTTGCAATATGTGCGTTGATCTTATCGATTTTAGCAAGTACTCCATTGGTATTATGCTGAAGCAAATACTTATTCCCCGGCAGTAATGGTTTTCCATCCATCCAGCAAATAGTGGCGTTTACTTCTTTGGTTGCTTCCGGCACTTCGCCTGTTTTCACCAACATATCCCCTCGTGCTACATTAATATCATCGGTAAGGGTGATTGTTACTGAAGATCCTGCCGGAGCTTCATCAAATTGTTCCTCAAAAAAACAGATCTCTTTTATAGTAGAAGTAGTTAAAGAAGGTAACACCGTTACCTCATCCCCTACCTTAAAACTACTGGCGGTCACCTTTCCCGCATAACCACGGTAGTCATGAAACTCATTTGTTTTAGGCCGAATTACGGTTTGTACAGAAAAACGTGCCTGGGAGGTTTCCTGAAGGTTTTCAGTTTTTATATTTTCCAGGTGTTCCAACACTGAAGGGCCTTCAAACCATTTCATAGCCGTAGACCTTTCGGCAATATTTTCTCCCCATAAAGCACTTACCGGAATAAAAGTGAGCCGCTGTTCCTTAAAATTGCTGTCTTGCTGCAGCTTAGTAAAGTCGCTTACGATCTCATTAAAAACCTCTTCAGAATAATTTACCAGGTCCATCTTGTTTACAGCTACAACAACTTCTTTGATCCGAAGCAGATTATTGATGAAAAAGTGACGATAGGTTTGCTCGATCACACCTTTGCGGGCATCAACCAGAATAATGGAAGCCTCGGAAGTAGAAGCGCCGGTAACCATATTGCGGGTGTATTCCACATGCCCGGGAGTATCGGCAATGATGTAGCTTTTCTTTTGGGTTGAAAAATAAATATGCGCCACGTCAATAGTGATCCCCTGCTCCCGCTCTGCCACCAGCCCATCTGTCGCCAGGGAAAAATCCAGGTAATCCAGGCCTTTTTTGCGGCTGCTCTTCTCAATGGCCTCAATTTTATCTGAAGTAAGGGACCGGGTATCGTAAAGCAATCTCCCTATCAAAGTGCTCTTCCCATCATCTACACTACCCGCCGTTGCTATTTTTAAAACTTCCATTTTATTATTATTTTTTATTCTAATAGTGGCTGAAAAATGTTAGCCACGAATGCACGAATGTTTTCCTATTGCTTCGCTTCTCCTGAAAAAAAAATTGGCCACGAATGCACGAATATTTTTTTTCTTTTTGTCTTTAATCATTTCCCAAATCCTTCAGTTTCCTTTACTCCTTCAATTTTTTCACTTTCCACTTTCCACTGCCCTCTGTCCACTTTCCTCTCTCCTCTTTCCACTTTTTGGATTTGGAATTTGGTGCTTGGAATTTGGTGCTTGATTTCAAAAATACCCCTGCTGCTTCCTCGTCTCCATCGCGGCTTCAGATCTTTTATCGTCTATTCTCGCCCCACGTTCTGAAATGGAAGAACCCCTTATTTCCTGAATGATCTTTTCGATAGTATCTGCTTCCGAAGCTACTGCAGCAGTACAGGTCATATCCCCAACCGTGCGGAATCTCACTTTCCGCTTTTGAATGCGCTCATCATCTTCCCGGTAAACATGTTCAGAGGCAGACCAGATGAGGCCGTCGCGGTCAAAAATCTCACGCTCGTGGGAAAAATATATGGAAGGGATCTCAACTCTTTCAGCAGCGATATAACTCCACACATCCAGCTCTGTCCAGTTCGAGATAGGGAATACCCGAACATTCTGACCCAGGTGGATCCTTCCGTTTAGCATATCAAAAACCTCCGGCCGCTGATTCTTCTCATCCCATTCCCCAAAATCATTTCGCACCGAAAAGATCCGCTCTTTTGCCCTGGCTTTTTCTTCATCCCGTCTCGCCCCGCCAATACAAGCGTCAAATTTAAATTCCTCTATTGCATCCAGCAGTGTAGTAGTTTGTAATCCGTTTCTGCTGGAGTATTTTCCTTTTTCTTCAATGGCTTTTCCATTATCTATATCATCCTGCACATTCCGCACGATGAGCTGTAGCCCTAACTCCTTAACAAGCCTGTCCCGAAATTCAATGGTTTCCGGAAAATTATGCCCGGTGTCTATATGCAGCAACGGAAAGGGAATTCGGGATGGATAAAAAGCCTTTTGCGCCAGCCGAACTAGAGTAATCGAATCCTTCCCTCCGGAAAAAAGCAGCACCGGATTCTCAAATTGCGCTACTACTTCCCGAAAAATATATATGGCTTCGCTTTCCAGCGGATTTTGTTTCAAAACAGGTTTCATGTAATGGTTTTTATGCGTGTAATCCACACTCGCGGTTGGACAATACTTTTGTGGGGTCAAAATATTCAAACTCATTGGGAAGGTTGTGTTCTTTATTATAGGCATCCAACTCTTCATCGCTCCAATAGTACAGCGGACTCACTTTTAAAATTCCGTCTTTACTGTAACTCAGGATCCCAATACTGTCTCTGAAAGAGGTTTGTCCCACTCGTAAATTGGTGAACCAAACATCAGGTTCATGCTCCTTCATTGCCCTTTGGAAAGGCTCCAACTTTACCTGCCTGGTGAATTCCTCATGCAGGGGATCTTCCACACTGGGAACTCCACCAAAAATTGCGTCTCTATAAGCTGCAGTTTCGGTGGGCGTGTAAAGTTTTACCTTGAGGCTGAGCAAATTTATAACCTGCCTCGCATGCAGGTAAGTTTGAGGAGTATTATAACCGGTGTCACACCAGACCACTTTAATAGAAGGATCAATTTGGGAGCAGGCATGAAGAATAGATGCCTCATACGGCCGAAAGTTAGTAGTTACCACAGGATTCTTGCTGTTATCGATCACCCACTGTATCACCTCTGCCGGTGGAATTCCCCTCAATTGCTTATTAAGCCTTTTCAGCTCTTTTTCATTAAATCTTTTCATAACTATTGCTTTCCAAAATTGATCTTGTTCCATATTCTTTCGTGACCTACGTAAAGTGCCATTTTAGTGATGAGTTCTACAGATCCAATTGCCAGTGCGGTTTGTATTTCCCCGGTAAGTAACCATGAGATCCCAATGGTATCCAAAGTTCCTATAATTCGCCAGCTTATGGCTTTTACCACACTGCGTATTGGTTTATCTGAAGCCTGTGCCTCATTTAATGTTTCTTTAGCCTGGGTATTGAACAAGATCATCTTTAATTCTATTAACCTATCGGGTAACTATGTTATTACAAATATAAACTTCAATTTTAGAGGACCAAGCTTTTTGCTGCTCAATTAATATTTATTTTTTATCAGGGCTGGTTTTGAAAGCCAGATCGGCAAGGGTATTCTCACCCAGGATCTTTAAGGTGCTGTCTCTTACCTGAATCATTAGTGCGTGAACAGAACAAGTTGCCTCATCTGGACAGTCTTCACACTTCTCATAATAATTCAAACTTACACAAGGCAGCATAGCAATAGGGCCTTCCAAAATACGAATGATATACATCATCTTGATCTCCGAGGGATCTTTAATGAGATAAAATCCTCCTCCCTTTCCTTTTTTGGAACCCAGGTAACCAGATTTTCTCAACGCTACCAGGATACTTTCCAGGAATTTTAGAGATATATTCTCGCTGATGGCAATTTCTGCCGTTTGCACCGGTTTTCCTTTGGATTGTCTTGCAATATAAGTCAGGGCTTTAATGCCGTATTTTGTCTTTTTAGAAAGCATAATGCGAATATAATAATATATGCCTTCCCAACCTTTCCTAATAAATCAAATAACGTCCGGGCCTTTCCTCTTCTTAAGAATTCAAAGCCTGATGTAAATCTTTAATAATGTCCTCTACGTGCTCCAGCCCAACTGATATTCTTACCAGTCCCGCCGTAATTCCTACTTCCAAACGTTCTTCCTCACTTAGTTTGCTATGTGTGGTAGAAGCCGGATGCGTTACAATGGTCCTGGTATCTCCAAGATTTGCCGATCTTGAACACAGCTGCACCTTATCTATAAAATTCCTCCCCGCTTCAATTCCCCCTTTAATCTCGAAAGAAATAATGTTGCCTCCAAGTTTCATTTGCTTTTTAGCGATCTCGTATTGCGGATGCGACTTCAAAAACGGATACTTCACCTTTTGCGCCTGCTGCTCCCCTTCCAGAAATTGTGCAACTTTCATTGCATTTTCACAATGCCGGTCAAGCCTAACAGCAAGAGTCTCTAAACTTTTTGAAAGGATCCAGGCATTAAAGGGTGATAATGCCGGACCTGTATTTCTGGAAAAAAGGTAGATCTCCCGTATCAATTCTGCTTTTCCAACTGTGACTCCGCCAAGTACCCTGCCCTGCCCGTCTATGAGTTTTGTAGCCGAATGTATGACCAGGTCGGCTCCAAATTGTATGGGATTCTGCAAATAAGGCGTGGCAAAACAATTGTCAATGATCAGGATGAGCTTGTGCTTGCTTGCGATCTTTCCCAGCAGTTCCAGGTCGAGGATATCAACTCCGGGATTGGTGGGTGATTCCGCAAAGATCACTTTGGTTTCAGGTTTAATTAGGGATTCGATCTGGTCTACCTCATTAATATTAAAATAGCTGTGGGTAATATTCCACTTCGGAAAATATTTGGTAAACAAACTATGCGTAGAACCAAATACCGACCTGGCTGAAACAATATGATCCCCACTGTTCAAAAGCGCCGCAAGCGTTGAAAATACAGCCGACATTCCCGTGGCAAAGGCATAACCGGTTTCTGCGCCTTCCATTTTTGCGATCTTACCGGCGAATTCAGTAGTGTTGGGATTTGAGAATCTGCTGTAGATATTCCGCTCTTTTTCCTCGGAAAAGGAAGCCCTCATATCTTCGGCATCTTCAAATACATAACTGGAAGTTAAGTACAGGGGTGCTGAATGCTCCAGGTACTGTGTACGCTCCATTTGTTCCCTTATCGCTATTGTCTCTATATGTTCGCTGCTCATTTTTCTATTTTTCCGCAAGTTAATTCAACTTTTCCGAAAGTTTTAGTATATCTGAAAGTACTCCTCTTGCTGTAACTGCTGCTCCTGCCCCGGCACCTTGGATCACCAAAGGCCGCGACCCATAGGATTCAGTATATATTTCGAATGAGGCATCGGCATGCTGAAGGCTTCCGAAAGGCGAAGTTTTCTTTTCCTTTACCAGTTTCACTTCCAGATTTCCACCGGCTACTTCCAGTTCGCCAATGTGCCTTATTACTTCATCCTGCTTTAGATCATTTCTTAAGGCTTCAAAATCTTCGTTAAGATCGGCAAGATTATCCTTAAAATCCTGCCGGCTGCTGCTTCCATTCAAATGCACCGGTACCAGGTCCTGGATCTTTATCTCGTGCAATTCCTTTTTCAAATTCAACTCCCTCGCAAGGATCAACAATTTTCGCGCAACATCCTTTCCTGACAGATCTACCCGGGGATCCGGTTCGGTAAATCCCTTTTCTCCGGCTTCGGTAATTACACTGTCAATGCTCTTGTTTCCTTCAGAAAAAGTATTAAAGATGTAGCTCAGGGATCCGGAGAACACCCCTCTTACTTTTGTTACTTTCTCTCCCGCTGTGTACAGGCTTTTCAAAGTCTCCACCACGGGCAGCCCCGCCCCCACATTGGTCTCATATAAAAAATGCCTTCCGTGAACCAGCAATTCCTCCCGCAGGGTATCATAAAATTCTGATGATAGGGTGTTGGCAACTTTATTGGCTGCAACTATATGAAACCCGTTTTGAATAAGCAGTCCGTAATTGTGCACCAGCTCCTCGCTTGCCGTGGCATCTACTGCAATCAGGTTTTCATAATCGTTTTTCTTCACATAATCTATAATATCCTGAAGCTTATACGGCACCCCAAAATCTTTAAAATTTGCTTCCCAGGAGGTGTCGATCCCCTTTTGCTCAAAAAAAGCTGTTGTAGAATTAAGCACTACCGGTAAATTTATCTCCAGCTCCCTTGCAAGTTCAGGTTTGTTTTTAAGCTTCAGCACCTGATCGACGAGGGTGCTACCTACATTACCTACTCCAAAGAGCACTATGTTTATCCTTTTCATTTAGGGTTGTATTTATTTTAAAAATTGGTTGTAAAAAGCGTTCCAGCTGGCTGTTCTCTATTAAAAAAGCATCGTGGCCATGAATAGATTTGATCTCATTGATGCTGATATTATTTTTGATCAGTGAAAGATTGACATAGGTTTCCCAGTTTTCTTCCGGAAGGTAAAAAAGGTCTGAATTCACGGTTATTATATGAATTCCGCCTTCAATTTTTGCAGCTGCACTCAGGTGATCACCTGTTCCGTTACTTATATCGGTGGTGGTGAGCAAATGGTTCATCAACTTATAGGAGGCGAGTTGAAATCTTTTCTCCAGGCTGCGCCCGTGATGCTCCAGCCAGCCTTCCACATCCCAGCTGCCGGAAATATCTTTGCCGGTATTCCCAAACTTGGCCTCCAAAGACTGCGGACTCCTGTAGAAAGTCATCGCGTGCATACGTGCATCCTTAAGAGGTTCTTCAGAGTTGTTAAGGATCTGGCCCTGCACTTTGCAAAGTGCCCGTAACCATTGGGTAGCTTTATAATCTGTAGCGATAGGAATAATATGATGAAAAAGACCGGGATGTAAAGCCGCCAGCTCCCAAAGCAAAGCCCCGCCAATAGACCCTCCAATCCCGGCATACAACTTTTTTATCTGAAGCTTATCTATAGCCTCAAGATAAATTCTGGCAATATCACGTAAAGTAAATTCCCTATAATTATCCAGCAAATTTTCAGGATCTCCATCAAATCCATTCCCCGGCATATTAAAAGCCAGGACAGTATATTTGGTGGTGTCAATAATTTTCCTCTCGCCTACCACGGCATTCCACCAGCCGGTTATTCCGGTTATTTCTGAATTTCCACTTAGGGCATGGTTAACAAGAACCACCGGGGCCTCACCTAAATCCGGCCCAAAGACCTCGTAGGTAAACCTGATGTCCTGCACCGTTCCCGCAGTATTTTCAAAATTTGGAACTTTTATTTTCTTAAGCATAATTATTATTTATATAACGAAAGCAGTAAAAGGGAGGCAGAGAACAATTAAAAACTCTGCCTGCCTACATTGACCAACTCTTACTGCAATACTTTTTTATTGATCTTAGCAAATGCCTGCGTAAGGTCTGCCTTCAAATCTTCAAGATCTTCCAGTCCTACTGATAAACGAATAAGGTCCCTGGTCACCCCTGCAGACTCCTGCTGTTGCTCATCCAGCTGCTGATGGGTCGTACTGGCGGGGTGGATGATGAGGGATTTCGTATCTCCAATATTTGCCAAAAGCGAAAAGATCTGAGTCTCATCTGCCACTACTTTAGCCGATTCAAAGCCGCCTTCCACTCCAAAAGTGAGGATCCCGCTTTGGCCTTTTGGAAGGTATTCTTTTGCCAGTTCGTAATACTTGCTATCCTCCAGTCCGGGATAATTCACCCATTTTACCTCATCCTGCTGCTTTAGCCATTTTGCCAGTTCCAGCGCATTTTCACTGTGTTTTTTGATCCTGATCTCCAAAGTCTCCAATCCCTGCAGGATCTGAAAAGCATTGAACGGACTTAAAGCTGCACCGTGATCCCGCAAACCTTCGATCCGCACTTTTGCGATAAAGGCCGCTGCCTCTAATGCGTCGTGATATACAAGCCCATGATATCCGGCAGAAGGCTCCGTGAACTCAGGAAATTTCCCGTTTGCCCAGTCAAATTTTCCGGCGTCTATGATCACCCCGCCCAGGGAGGTTCCGTTTCCGTTGATATATTTTGTGAGGGAGTGTATTACAATGTCGGCACCGTGCTCTATAGGATTTAATAAGGAAGGAGTGGCTACGGTATTATCTACGAACAAGGGCACTTTATGTGCTTTTGCATGTTTGGATATTTCTTGTATATCCAGCACATCCAGCTTTGGGTTCCCAAGGGATTCTATGAAAAAAACCCGGGTGTTTTCTTTGGCGGCTTTCTCAAAATTTTCCGGATTGGAAGCATCCACAAAAGTGGTAGTGATGCCAAATCTTGGAAGGGTAACGCTGAGTAAATTATAGGTTCCTCCGTATAGGCTGCTCGAAGCAACAATATGGTCCCCGGATCTTAAAAGGGTGAGCAATGCCGTATTTATGGCTGCCGTTCCTGAAGCAGTAACTACCGCAGCGATCCCTCCTTCCAGTGCCGCAAGGCGCTGCTCCAGGATATCGTTGGTAGGATTGTTAAGCCGGGTGTAAATAAATCCCGGTTCTGCCAGTGAAAAAAGATTGGCCGCGTGATCTGAATTTTTAAAGACGTAAGAGGTTGTCTGGTAAATAGGAATTGCCCTGGTTCCTCCGTTGGCTGCTACATCGTGTCCTGCGTGTAGTGCGTTTGTTGCGAATTTTTGTGTGCTCATGAGATTTAGTATTTAGTATTATTAGCTATCAGCTGTCAGTTTTCAGTTATTTGTTGTTTTTACTTTTTTAATCATTTGATATATGGTTTTCTTTTTTCTGTTTTCAGTTTAACCAGGGGTTAGCCACGAATGCACGAATATTTTTTTCTTTTGTTATAGACATATTTTCTCTGTTTTAAAACTCCCCTTCGGGGGCTGGGGGGCGGATGGTCTGCAAAAAAAAATCCCCTCGGCTGGCTTGCCGAGGGGATTTAGGTTTTGAATTATATAAACTAAGTCATATCCTGAAATTCCGGCAATATCGGCTTGATGTGCACATACACATTTGCATAATACAACACATCATATTTTCTATTGCTTTAAAATTTCTCATTGGTATTCTTATATTCAATTAAACTATATTTATTTTCAAACTCATCCTCTCCGGGGAGGGGTTCTCGCAGGGCGGGGTGGGTCTTTCTCCACTTTCCACTTTCCACTTTCCACTTTCCACTTTCCACTTTCCACTTTCCACTTTCCACTTTCCACTTTCCACTTTCCACGTATAAACAAAAAAAGCCGCTGCGGTGGCAGCGGCTTTTTGCAATCTTATGGTTGAGATATTATGCAATAGCGTACGCTGCAGGATTTCCCCACATCATCATACACATATTACAAATTACCTGATACATTTTTGTTGTTTTGATAAAAGCAAAGTTAACGACACAAAAAGTTAGAAACCAAATAAATTTGTAGAAAATATTTAAAATTCTTAGCTGAAACGTTCAAAACGCTGCGGAAAGTTTCGTATAAATTTTGCGGAGATATCAGCAAAATTAATATCTCAACCCTCTTTTTGTACCCGAGAAATAAAAGACAAAACCGGCTAAGGGTCATCCCGAAATTATTTCAAATCAACATTTTTTAAAAAGCTGTTAAAGGCTGATGCTATTCATTCTATTTTTATACATTTGCTTCACATTGAATACAGGGAATAATTTGACTGATTGCAACCCTTAAAAAAAGCTAAAGCAGTGAAAACTCCTCTAGCCCTTTCCGTCAAATAGCCTTTTACCATTAATTTTAAAATTACTGAATGGCCTATTTATTTACTTCAGAAAGTGTTTCTGAAGGACATCCGGATAAAGTCGCAGATCAAATCAGCGACACTCTTTTAGACAATTTTTTAGCATTTGATGAAGATTCCAAAGTAGCCTGCGAAACCCTTGTCACTACCGGGCAGGTTGTTCTGGCAGGAGAAGTAAGAAGTAATACCTATCTGGATGTGCAGAATATTGCACGCGGAGTGATAAATGATATAGGATACACTAAAGGAGCTTATAAATTCAGTGGGGATTCATGTGGAGTGATCTCTTTGATCCATGAACAGTCCCAGGACATTAACCAGGGAGTAGACAGGGCCAACAGGGAAGAACAGGGAGCAGGTGACCAGGGAATGATGTTTGGTTATGCCACCAAGGAAACTGAAAATTATATGCCCCTGGCACTCGATATTTCTCACAGGATCCTTATCGAACTGGCAAAATTACGCCGGGAGGAAGATGAGATAAAATATTTACGCCCCGATTCAAAAAGCCAGGTAACAATAGAATACAGCGATGACAATGTTCCACAAAAGATCGTTGCTATTGTAGTTTCTACTCAACATGACGATTTTGATGAGAATGATGAACGCATGCTCGCCAAAATTAAAAAAGACATCATAGGTGTATTAATTCCCAGAGTAAAAGATCAATTACCGGAAGTTTTACAGAACCTTTTCAATGATGAGATCATTTATCACATTAATCCAACCGGAAAATTTGTAATAGGCGGGCCACACGGAGATGCGGGCCTAACAGGGAGAAAAATTATAGTTGATACTTACGGCGGAAAAGGAGCCCACGGAGGTGGGGCTTTTTCAGGTAAAGACCCAAGTAAAGTAGACCGCTCTGCAGCTTACGCCGCACGCCATATCGCAAAAAATCTTGTGGCTGCCGGTCTTGCAGATGAGATCCTGGTACAGGTTTCTTACGCTATTGGAGTAGTTGAACCAACTTCTATTTTTGTCAACACTTATGGAAAATCAAAGGTAGATCTCACCAACGGCGAGATATCGAAAATAGTGGCAGGCTTGTTTGACATGCGACCTGCTGGAATTGAAAAACGACTTAAACTTCGAAATCCCATTTACCGTGAAACTTCAGCTTATGGCCACATGGGGAAAGAACCACGAACTATTACAAAAATTTTTGAGAGTCCGTATAATGGTAAAATATCCCGGGAGGTAGAATTATTTACCTGGGAAAAACTGGATTATGTTGACAAGGTAAAAGAGGCATTTAAACTGTAATAATTGGCGTTGCTTTTTTATAAAATAAAGACCTCACAACCCGATAGGGATGTGAGGTCTTTTATTGCCAGAAATTTGGCTTTATTGCATTAATATCTACTGGCAGTACTGCTTCTTCTTTTAGCCCTTCCACCCTTTTCCATGATCTTTTTAAACTGTTTAAGATCAGATTTAATGGTTTTTTCAAAAGCCGGATTGAAAAGTTTTGCAGCGTACTCACCTATTTCACCTGCCGGTGGTCGATATGATATTGTAGTTTCTACAATGGTACCTCTTCCTCTGGGATCTTTTTCAAATCGTACTTCACCCGCATTCTCTATTTCAGAATCTGGCAGGGAACGCCATGCGATCAGGTGGTTTGTTCTCTCCCTCACAATCTCTGCATCCCATTCTACAGTTCCCATACCACCGGGGATCTTAGCAGTCCATGTTGACGTTTTGTCGTCAATTTCATTTACCTCCTCAAGGTGGCTCATGAAATTTGGAAGATTTTCTAAATTTCTCCAATAGTCATAAACTTCCTGCCGCGGCTGGTTAACAGTCACTTTGGTGTTTACTTCAATTGATCTCTTTCCATGAGAAGTTTTTCCAGAGGATCCTGAAGATGACCCAGAAAACATTTTATAAAGCACGGTTCCGGCAGCTACAGCTCCAAGGACTCCCAGAAGTGGAGTTTTTTTGATCTCGGAAAGCATATTGTTTCCATTACTTCCGCCACTTCTTCTGTTTTCATCCATGCTTCCCTTATAGCCGCTTTGTCCGGAAGAGGTATCTCTTCCTGATGTGGTGCTTCCGGGAGTTGTAGTTCTTCTGTCATTGTTCTGTCCTGAAGTAGTTGATTTTTGTGATCCTCCAGAACGTTCTGCATCTTGTCTTTCCATTTTTGTTTTGTTTTAGTTAAATAAGCAAATTATAATTGTTAAAATCATCTATGTTCTTAGCTGGTTTGTAATATTATTGGCAAACTAATTCAGCCAGACGGATCTGGTACTTTTCTAACCGGATCACATCCTGCTTTTAGGTTGGCTTTTTGCTTTTGAAGCTCCCCCTCTTTCCATATGTTTTTTAAATTCTTTAAGGTCGTTCTTAACCACCTTTTCGAAAGCGGGATTAAAGAGTTTCGCTGCCATTTCGCCAATTTCGCCTGCAGGTGGCCTATAGGAAATAGTAGTTTCTACTATTGTTTTACCACCCGGAGCCTCTTCAAATTTCACTTCCCCTGCATTGTCAATTTCTGCATCCGGTAGAGATTGCCAGGCGATGATATGGTCGGGCTCTTCCTGAATAATTTCAGCATCCCATTCTATAGTACCTATACCTCCCGGGATTTCTGCGGTCCAATTTGAACGCTTAGTATCAATCTCTCTCACCTGCTTTATGTGGCTCATAAAGTTTGGCAGATTTTCGAGATTTCTCCAATATGCGTAAAGCTCTGCCCTGGGCTTATTAATCGTAAGCCTACTGTTAATATCTATTTCTGCATATTTACCACTGGTTTCCATCCCATTTCCCGGCCAGGTTCCGGTAGCACCACGATAAACTAGTGCACCACCTGCAGCAGCGGTAATAAGCCCCAGAAAATTGAATTTTTTCAATCCCCATAAGGAAAGTAATGCACCACTGACGAGGTATACGATTTTTTCAGTTTTATCCATTTCACCCTCACCTGAATTACCCGGAAAGCGGGAAGTGGAAATATTCTTTTTCTCTACATTGAGATTTAAATTTGATCTTTCCATAATTATTTTTTGATATTAAGATAATTGGAATATAAATTTAGGCATACCTACTGTTTAGCGTCTCACAATTTCTGCTAAAAATTTGCTAATTTAATACATGTAAAATGTTCGAAATCAAGGGTTTTACCCCATAGGTAAAGAAGGTGAAAAATTGCAATTTGAAAGATTTTTAAATCATCAAAAAATGAAATCTAAGACCAAAAAATATTGATCTTGTGATGATTACATTTTTCAGTTCAAATAATCAATCTCAATTCTTTTTCCGCCGTTCCTTGCAGATTCGTATATAGCCATGAGCACCTTCATATCCCTTACACCCATTTCTCCCGGAACACGGGATTGTTCATTTTTTCTGAAACTTTCTGCCTGTCCATCCATTTGTCTTACCTGTTCAAAAACATTAGGTAAATTCATATCCCCTTCGCTGGTTTCACCCTTCTTACCATCATAAGCATATGCCGGATCCACTTTCCACCAACCATTTTCAGCTTCCGCAGAAAGAGAACTTTGCTCATCCTCATCGGCATAACTACTCTCACATTCTGCCACAACTCCATCATCAAATTCCATTTGCCAGGAAATTGATTCCTCTACCTCACGGAAATAAATAGGATTCTCAACTTCACCAAATTCGGCAGTAACTGCCACAGGAGGCTTTCCCATTGTGTAAATAGCGCCCTGCACACAATAAATTCCCAGGTCCATTAAGGGTCCACCGCCGGCACGTTCCTTATCCAACCTCCAAACATCCAAATTGCCACTGGTCATATCGCTGCCGTTGGAAGCTTTTATGCTTTTCACCGGCCCAAAAACCTGTTGTTGCCCCAGTTCCATGACTCTTTGATTGAAAGGCTCAAAATGAAGGCGGTATCCTATTGCCAGCTGTACCCCATTCTCTGCACAGGCATCTACCATTCTTTGTGCTTCCTCTGCATTCATAGCCATAGGCTTTTCACAAATCACATGCTTCTTTGCTCTTGCGGCTCTTATGGTATACTCCTCGTGCATGCTTATAGGCAATACCACGTAAACTATATCTATATCCTCATTATTTACGATTTCGTCAAAATTTTCATAGTTATAAATATTCCCTTCAGGGATATCATACTTCTCCTTCCAGGCTTCTGCCTTTGAGGGGGTTCCTGTTACTATACCTGCCAAATAGCAATTTTCTGTTTCCTGCAGGGCAGGTGCAAGCTGGTTGGTGCTATATTGTCCCAATCCTACAAGGGCAATTCCCATTTTCTGCTGTTTCACCCCTTTAACGGCCTCTCCAATACCTGCCTTCCCGGGCACAAATCCAAGGAGTGGTGAACTTAAAAGAGTTCCACCTACTGTAAGTCCCATACATTTAATAAATTTTCTACGTCCCCGCCGGTATTGTAATTTTTTCTCTTTCATTTCTTTTAAATTTCCATGTTCCTAGATACTGGGGGTTCCTCCAGTGACCTGAACAGTAGACCCAGTCATGTAACTGGAATCCTCAGAAGCAAGAAGCACATAGATAGGCGCCAGTTCGGCCGGTTGTGCAGCGCGTTTTAGTGGAGTGTTCTCTCCAAAGGTCTTTACATTTTCTTTGGGCATGGTTGCAGGAATTAGCGGCGTCCATACCGGCCCGGGAGCAACGCAATTTACCCGTATTCCCTGCTCAGCCAGCAATTGCCCAAGGTTGGCAGTGAAATTTTGAATGGCACCTTTTGTTGCAGCATAAGCCAGCAAAATAGGCTTTGGATTATAGGCGTTGATCGAAGTGGTATTTACGATTGTGCTTCCCTCCTTCATATGGGGCTCTGCGGCTTTGCACAACCAGAACATAGCATAGATATTTGTTCTGAAGGTGTAATCCCACTCTTCCGATGGAATATCCTGTAAAGATTCCCGCGACATCTGAAAAGCGGCATTGTTGACCAAAATATCAATATGGCCAAATTCTTCAACAGCCCGTGAAATTATTTTTTTACAATGATCTTCTTCACTAATATCTCCCTTAACCAGCACAGCAATTCTCCCGGCTTCTTCAATGAACCTGGCAGTTTCCCGGGCATCTTCATCCTCCTCCAGATAAGAAATAAGGATATCTGCTCCTTCCCTGGCATAGGCAATGGCCACTGCCCTTCCAATTCCGGAATCTCCACCTGTAATGATCGCTTTCTTTCCTTCCAGCTTTCCTGAACCTTTATAAGATTCCTCTCCGTGATCGGCTTTGGGATCCATTTCCTTTTCTGTACCGGGCACTTCCTGCTTTTGCTTTGGATAAGGAGGTTGGTCATATTTCTCTTTGGGATCTTTTTTCTTTCCCGGGGATGTGTCTTTCATAATTCTGTTCTTTATAATTATTATTATTTTTGAATATCCAGGTTTTAGGTATAGCTAAACATTTTAAGCTTATCAACAACAAAGGTTGCTTCGCAGGATCTTTTCCAATTCGTATTATTCAAAAAAAAGATCTCATATGATCTTTGGAAAAGAATCCGGGTAAAGGAATTAGTTAGAACTACATTGTCAGTTCAAAAATTACCGGTTTCTTCCCATTTTCGGAAGGTTTCATTTTCAAAATCTCCTGCTTCCATGAAATTCTTAAAGTGCTGAAGATCTTTTTCAACTAACTTTTTAAAGGCGGGATTAAATAATTTCGCAGCAAATTCTCCCAGGTCCCCTGCAGGTGGCCTGTAGGATATCGTAGTTTCTACAATACTGCCCTTACCATCAACAGAGTCCAGGAACTTCACCTCCCCTGCATTGTCAATTTCTGAACCTGGGAGAGACCTCCAGATAATAAGGTAATTTTCCTCTTCCTGAAGGATCTCAGCTTCCCAATCCACCTCTCCCAGGCCGCCGGGAATTTTGGAAGACCAATAGGAAACATTTCCGCTTTCCTTCACTTCATTTAGATGTTCCATAAAGTTGGGCAGGTTCTCGAGCTTACGCCAATATCTGTAAAGAACTGCTTTGGGTTTATCAATGAATAGACGGCTTGAGACATCTATAGCCGAATTCTCGTTGTAAGCTGTATTCCTACCTAATTTATCATTAACAGGACAGTAACCAGAAATCCCCCGGTACAAAATACCCCCACCGGTAATCGCAGCAAGAATCCCGAATATACCTTTCTTCTGTAATCCCCAGGAAGCTAATAGTAACCCTCCAACTGCAGAAATAATTCTTTCTGTAGTACCCACATTAATCTTACTGGAACCGGTTGCAGGTGGAGAATAATTAACTTTACTAAACCATTTGGAAGGGCGCTGTGAATTAAATGCATCCATGATTAATGTTGATTTATGAACTCTGCACGAACGGATATAATTGGCAGAATTTATTTTTTTGTATTCTAAAATTAGGAATGAAAAGGCAGCAATTAATTAAAAACCTGCTAAACTTTTCCTAAAAATTTTAGAATAAAATACTGAAATTGAGAGGTTTCAAAAATTAATGGCAGTTTCTAATTACAATATTGGTGTTTACCCCTTAAAGCAAAAAAGGATTCAATCCCGCATCTCATCCAGCTTTTGAGTTATAGGTGTGGCTGTGATCCCGAGAATTAAAATGGAGATTACCACAGTTAATCCTACCAGGGCCCAATTTTCTTCTGCTCCGGGAAAATTTTCTCATTCAGGGCATAGGAGAGATAGTATAAAGATCCTATTCCACGAACCCCAAAAAAGATAATAACCAGGAGTTCGCGCCAGGGTGCATGTTGATACCCTACTAAGCCAATAATTCCGGAAACGGGGCGAACCACGAAAATAAATAATACCGCACATAACACCAGGGACCAGTTTCGAGGTTCAAAAAGTCAACTTGCAATGGCAGCGCCAAACTAACCGGGATTGGGCAGGGGAAATTTATTATACTGGATTCTTCGGAAAGCTTTAACAACTGTACCCGCTTTAAATAACTATTTTTAAAAAATTCTAAAAATTCTATATGTCAATTTTCGGAAAAGTAAAAAATACCATTAATCTGCTGAAGTCCGTCGATATGGACCAATTGGCAAAAATAAGTAAAACCATAGATCTTCCCGATGCCATGAATGCCTTGGGTTCACTGGATGAAAATCAGTTAAAAGGCCTTATGAAAATGCTGAAGACCAAACGCCGGAAAGGGCAACGCGATCTCCCTCCCATAGACGGAGACTTTTACAACCTCGATCTCAAACTCACTCCTGAACAACGAGACCTCCAGTTAAAAGTGCGAAATTTTATGGAAGATGAAGTGCGTCCCCTGGTGAATGATCACTGGAACCGCGCCAAATTTCCATTTGAGATCATTGAAAAATTTGCAAAACTGGGAATTACGGGAGTACCTTATGAAGGCTACGGCTGCCCGAATCTTTCTTTTTTAATGGAAGGAATTATTGCCCAGGAAATAGCCCGGGTTGATGTTTCCATTTCTACCTTTTTTGGAGTTCACAGCGGCCTTGCAATGGGGTCAATTTACCTATGTGGAAGTGAAGCCCAAAAGCAGGAATGGCTTCCTCAAATGCAAAAGCTGGAAAAAATAGGTGCCTTCGGCCTTACTGAACCCAATGTAGGTTCAGGAGTTGCAGGCGGAATGGAAACCACCTGCCGCTTTGACGGGGAGAACTGGGTACTTAACGGACAGAAGAAATGGATAGGAAATGCCACCTTTTCTGATGTCACTATTATTTGGGCCCGGGACGAAGAAACCAACCAGGTAAAAGGCTTTTTAGTTAGAGCTAAAGAGAACCCGGGTTATAAAGCCGAAAAGATGGAGGATAAAATGGCGTTGCGAATTGTTCAGAACGCTATTGTGACCTTAACAGATTGTATAGTACCGGAAAGTGACCGCCTGAAACACGCTAATTCATTTGGAGACACCGCAAAGGTATTGCGAATGACCCGTGCAGGAGTTGCGTGGCAAGCCGTGGGATGCGCCAGGGGCGCCTATGAAAGTGCATTGAAGTACACAAAGAAACGGGAACAGTTTGGAAGGCCAATTGCATCCTACCAGTTAATACAAAATCATCTTGTGGAAATGCTGTCAAACCTTACCGCCATGCAAACCATGGTATTCAGGCTTTCTGAAATGCAGGACCAGGATATCCTTACAGATGAGCATGCATCCCTTGCCAAAGTGTATTGCAGTATGCGAACCCGGGATGTGGTTGGCCGGGCAAGAGAAGTTATGGGTGGGAATGGGATTCTGCTGGAATATGATGTTGCCCGTTTTGTAGCCGATGCCGAAGCCATTTACAGTTATGAAGGAACCAAAGAAATAAATTCACTTATTGTAGGACGTGCCATTACAGGTTACAGCGCCTTTGTGAATTAAATAAATATAAAAAGTATAGCATGTCTGTTTTAGTTATAAGTCCGGGAAGAGATCCGGAAGCCTGGGTAAGAGAATTGAAAAATCAGCATCCCGGGATGGATGTTCATGTATATCCGGAAGATCACGATAAAGAGGAGGTGGAGTATGCCATAAGCTGGAAGCACCCCCGCGGAATCTTTAAAAATTATCCAAACCTCAAGGTTATCGCTTCCATGGGAGCCGGGGTAGATCACATAACCAGTGATCCTGAACTTCCCGAGCACGTAAAGATTACCAGGATAGTAGATGAGCAGCTCACCATTGATATGAGCGATTTTGTCCTTGCACTTATCATGGATCACCTCCGGAATATCTCATACCACTATTGCTCAAGTGAGTGGGAACCCAAAAAGTATATGAGAATTCAGGATACCCAT
Organism: Gillisia sp.; assembly: GCA_024635655.1. Lineage (GTDB taxonomy): Bacteria > Bacteroidota > Bacteroidia > Flavobacteriales > Flavobacteriaceae > Gillisia. Next base: position 88,850 of record JAGXIL010000039.1, read on the forward strand.
GTTGGGATCATGGGCTTAGGGACCCTGGGAAGCGGGGTCGCGGGAAAACTGGTGAAAAATGGCTTTAAAGTATCCGGATGGGCAAATTCTGCCAAGGAACAGGAAGGAGTAACCACATATAGTGGCGGAGATCTGGATGATTTTTTAGAAGAGTTGGATATACTAATATGCCTTTTACCACTTACCGGGGAAACTGAAAATATACTGAGCCGAAATCTTTTTGAAAAACTGCCTAAGGGAGCATATTTGATCAATGTTGCCAGGGGAGAGCATTTGGTAGAACAGGACCTGCTGGATTGTGTCAATACCGGCCAGCTTAGTGGTGCCGGCCTTGATGTATTCCGCAAAGAACCTCTGCCGGAGGAACATCCTTTTTGGTCAAACCCCAGGATCCACGTTACTCCGCATATAGCCAGTGTAACAGATCCCAAACATGTTGTTCCGCAACTGGTTGAAAACTATGAAAGAATGACAGAGGGGGAAGAACTAAAAAATGTAGTGGCAAGGGAAAAAGGATATTAAGGTAAAAATGAAGAATTATGAGGGAGATTAAAAATATATTGGTTGCCATTGACTTTAATGACACCGTAGGAGAATTGCTGAGTTATGCTGAAGGAATGGCTATGAAATTTGAGGCGAAATTATGGGTTTTGCACGTAGCTGCACCCAATCCTGATTTTGTAGGTTACGAACCCGGCCCGCAATATGTAAGAGATATAAAAGCGGAGGAGCTACGGGAAGAACACCGAAACCTTCAAAGTATCTGCGGGACTTTCCTGGATCCGGAACTGGAATGCGAAGCGCTTTTGATCCAGGGTTCCACGGTTGAAAGTGTAATAGAGGAAGCCAAGAAATTAAATAGTGATATGCTGATTGTAGGCACTCACAAGCACAGTTTTTTTCATGATCTGTTTTCTGAAAATGTTTCTATGGAGCTTCTGAAAAAAGCAGAAATTCCGCTGCTGGCCATTCCTATTGATGAAGATTAAGCTACTTTAAACTTTCCCTTTCTTTTAGAATACTCACTGTGACCAGTAATTGGCCCACGTGTCTTTGCGCATGTTCGCCCGCATGAAAGAGCAATCCAATAACTGAAGACGGGAGTTTTTTCCTGCCCACACTTCGAAGATCTGAAAGGGAGTCTACAGGAGTGTTTTTTAATATTTCAAATGCCTCATCTACTTTTCGATCAAAAGCCAAAACCAGCTTACCAACGCGCTCTCCTGTTCCTGAATCTCCTTCATTTTTTAAAGCTGAAAACTGGATATCAGAAAGTTCCTTTCCGGCGGCATAGGTTAGCATTCTGTCCACCACACCAGTGAGATGTTGCAAGTGAAATCCCACGGAAGCCCTTCCGGAAGGTTTCTCCCAAAGTAGATGCTCCGGAAAATTGTGCATAAAAAACTGCACATCCTCCCTCGCCTGCAGTAGGGCATGTGCCACAGGCTGAAGCAGATCCGAAATTTCCGGGACTTTTCCTCTAAGCCAGACTTCCGGCTGATTTAATTTTTCAGATTTCATCCCTTATATATTACTAATCCAAAATGGAGTTGTGTGACAAAAATAGATCTATATTTTAGGATTATATCCTGTTTACATTCCAAAATAAATTGGCAGATAAATTTATCATTTCAAAAGAAGGACACAGTTTTTGTTTTTATCTTGGCTCTTTCAATCATAAATTAGTTGCCGTATATGATATCCAATATAGACCTACAGGAGGTACACGAACGAATATCTTCTTACATTCATCGTACCCCGATCATGACCTCTCAATATTTAAACGGAATTTCGGGAGCAGAGATCTATTTTAAATGTGAGAACTTTCAGCGAATGGGCGCTTTCAAAATGCGGGGAGCGGCTAATGCAGTCCTAAACCTTTCCGAAGAAAAACGTCAAAAAGGGGTAGTCACACATTCCTCCGGAAATTTTGCACAGGCACTTTCCCTGGCAGCAAAAAGTGCAGGAGTTCCTGCATATATTGTCATGCCTTCTTCTGCCCCCGAAGTCAAAAAAGAGGCCGTTAGAGGATATGGCGGAGAGGTAACTGAATGCCCGCCCACGCTTGAAGAAAGAGAAAAAGCGGCGCAAAAGATCATTGATAAGACCGGCGCCACATTCATTCATCCTTCAAATGACCTGGATGTGATCTACGGGCAGGGAACAGCTGCATTGGAACTGATGCAGGACCAACCTGAACTGGATTTTGTCATCACTCCTGTAGGAGGGGGCGGACTTATTGCCGGGACAGCGCTTGCGGTTCATCACGCATCAGAAAACTGTAAGACAATTGGGGCAGAACCCTTTGCCGTAGACGATGCTTACCGCTCTCTTCAAAGCGGAAAGATCGAAATGAATGAAACTGCCAACTCCGTTGCTGATGGGCTTAAAACTATGTTGGGAGACAAGAATTTTCCAATAATCCTGAAATATGTTTCCGAAATCATCCGGGTGAAAGAACCGGAGATCATTGCCGCTATGAAACTAATATGGGAACGGATGAAAATTGTGGTGGAACCTTCAAGCGCCGTGGCACTGGCAGCAGTACTGAGGGAGAAAGAAAAATTTAAAGGAAAAAAATTAGGGATCATTATCTCCGGCGGGAATGTTGACCTTCAAAAATTACCCTTTTGATAAACAAGTTTAACTTCAGGCTTACTCCCCTGTTAAACCTGAAGTCTTAGTAATGGCTGGTTGTGATTGTTTAAATTCGCTTCTCAAGGCTTCCTCTATCCTGAAGGCATGACTGGAACCCATTACCACCATGACTTTCTTTCCCTTTTCAACCAGCTCCAGGATAGCAGAACATTGGTGAAGATTCCTGATTTCATTAGAAAAAGAAGCCATTTCAGAAAGATAACCCTTTGGCCAGCCATACTGGTCACTGGATTCCCGCCAGTCTTTCTCAGCAGGAAAATCAGCTGCCCACATACTGTCTATTTGGGCGACAAATTTGATCTTTCCGCGGATACCATTTTCATCTGTACGGCTTTTGATATAAGATTCCATGACTTCATCCGTGTTATCAGGCTTTCCAAACCTGAAATTGCTCAGGTAAGGTCTTAACGAATAAAATAAGGCAACTTTTTCCGGAGAAAAGTTTTTCAGCATAAGCTTTACCTCATCCTGCTTTTGCGGCTCCCAGGTATAGACTTCCACATCATCTTTTTTAGCAAGATAAACCGCTTTCCCACTCTCTCCATAGTTCTTTACCGGATCCTGTAACCAGCTGAAAAGAAATCCCAGCCTGCCCTCTACAAGGACCACGTCCGGTTGAAATTCATCCCATATGCGGCTGATAGTGTCGATCTGAGGGTTGTTTGGATCTTTGGTATGATCTATACCCAATATATATACCTCGCCTTGTTCATTCTTTAAATAGTAATTATATGGCCTTTTATGCCCGGCTGATTCCCGGTATTTTTCCATGCTCATTACAGGCTTTTCCAGTTCCTTAATTTCACCAACATGGTAGTATGCCGGAGATCTCCATATCACCCCGGTTCCCATTAAAACAAGGAAAGTGGCTATAAGGAGGAGTAGCACCATACCTGCAATTTTTGCAATCCTAAAGAATTTCAGTTTCATGATCAAAAGGAATTAAAATTTTATATAAGACCAAATGAAAATTAAAATGTTACCACTTCGAAGGACAAATATTTAAAGCTTGCAAAATTTTTTACTTTTTGAATTGTTGATCGGAAAGTACTTCCAGATGTTTTGTATTTGCTTCTACATCAGCATCGGTGAACCAGGCATCACGAAGTTGCTTTTTGGAGAATAATTCCAGCTGATCTCCATTATTCATTACCAGAAACATAGTCTCAAAATTTTACACCTATGCTTTATTCTGCTTTTTGCTTTTTCAAGCTTTCTGCAAAGCCGGAAAGGGAATTCAAAACTTCTATTTCAGGCTCCCCAACTAACCAGGTATGCAGGCTTCCCAAATAATCCATACCCAGATAGGCTGCACTTAATTTAAAAGGCTCAAAGAATCCGGGGGTTTGATTATTATCTGAGCCGCATGCGATCACAGCCAATGCTTTTCCCCTTAATTTCCTACCCGTTTCCTTCTCTATTTTTAAGCAATCGGTAAGCCGGTCAAGAAAATTTTTCATAAGCCCGCTCATACTATACCAGTATACCGGTGTCACAAGAATAATAAGATCATAGGTAACAATATTACGCATGGCAGGTAAAAAGTCATCACCCCTGTTTGCATTTTCATAATCATAGGGTGATATATTTATTGTCCTTAGATCCAGAAGATCAGCTTGTAAATGGGTTCTAAGTGCGCTGATAATAACAGAAGTATTTCCTGTGCTGCGTGAACTTCCCTGAATAATAATTATCTTCATAAGATATTGTGAATTTCGTACCTGAATGACAGGACGGAAATTAATTTATGTTTTTGTAAAAATATAATTCCTGAATTAATTTTATCAGCAAATAATGATATGGATCCAAATTTGCTTTAGTATTATCGAACAAATATTTATTTAAAACCAACAAAATGATTAAAGCATATTTTACCGGATTCCTTTTCCTTATGGGAACTCTCTTCTTGATTGCACAAAACACTATAGATGTAGAGATCAATAATTTTGATTCTAATAAAGGTGTAGCCTTCATAGGTCTCTATAATTCGGAATCTTCTTTTTTAGTAGAAGAATACCAGGGACTGGAAGCGGAGGTAAGGGATAAAAAAGTAACCTTGAGCTTTACTGACATCCCAGATGGTACTTATGCCATTTCTGTATTTCATGATGAAGATGAGAACGGGGAACTTACTACTAATTTTATCGGAATTCCCAAAGAAGCCTATGGCTCCTCCAACAATGCCCCTTCCAATTTTGGACCACCAAAATGGAAAGATGCTAAATTTGAAGTAAGAAACGGGCAAACGGTGAAGCAAAAAATAACCTTATAGATCACTACTTATTCGATTTTTCATCTAAACGAATATTTTGGTCTAGATAAAAAAAAGCTTCCCTGAGGAAGCTTTTTTAGTATAAGATCATTATTAATTTTCTTCAGCAAAGTCAATTTCCTTTAGCAGGTGTTGGATACGGCGGCACCTTTATCTCCTTCGGTTCATCCTCCAATTGTTTAAGCAATTCCTCTACAGCTCTTTCCAGTTGCGGGTCCCTACCGTTTGAAAGAGATAACGCATCCTGTCTCACTTCAATATCAGGAGCTATACCTACATTTTCTGCGATCCATTCTTGTTTTTCAGGGTCAAAAATGGCATTATCTGGTGCGGTAAGTGCTCCCCCGTCAATAAGAGGATAATGTACGCTTGATTTTACTAGGCCACCCCAGGTAGTGGTCCCAATGAGCAAGCCTGCATTTTGCTGGCGAAATACCCACGGGAAATAATCTCCCCCGGAGCCTGCCATTTCATTGATGAGCAAAACTTTTGGCCCCAGGATCCCTGCCGGCATTACTCTGGCTTTTGAATTAGGCACTTCATTTGTATATGCCGCACGCGGGCTGCGGGTCATGAGATCAACCATGTAATCGTCCAGTAATCCGCCACCGTTGAACCGTTCATCTATCACGGCACCCCTTTTGTCCTGCTGGGCAAAAAAGTACCTGTTAAAGGAAACAAGGCCCTGGCCAGAGGTGTTCGGCACCCAAACATAGGCCAGCTGCCCGTTGGACAGGCTGTCAACATACCTCCTGTTATCTTCTACCCATGCTCTTTGTCTTAAAGAAACTTCACTGCCCACAGGCTTCACAACTTCCTTCCATGCTCCCTCAAATTTTGGGCTGCTGTTTATGTGCAGCGTAGTTTGTTTATCAAGAGTTCCATTCAGCAGTTCATAAGGATTATCATCATCTTTTAATTCTTTGCCGTTCAAACCAACCAGGTAATGCCCTTCTTTAATATTAAGGCCGGGCTGGTCTAACGGACTCGTAAGTTCAGGATTCCAGTTCTCTGTTGTATAAATGCGTTGAATCTTCCAGCGCCCGTTATCCTGTACCAGGTCAGCACCCAACAGGCCGGTCTTAGATTTATCAACCTCGGGATAATCTCCTCCAAAGACAAAACTGTGCCCAACGGAAAGTTCCCCGTTAATTTGATCCAGCAAATAGGTGAGATCTGCTCTGTGTTTAACAAAAGGCAATAAAGGGGCATATCGTTCATAAACGTCATCCCAATCACGACCGTGCAAAGATGGGTCGTAAAAGAAATCCTTTTCATATCGCCAGGCCTCGTGAAACATCTGGCTCCACTCAGCCTTACGGTCAAGATTCATTTGTAGGTCTATGTTAACATTCTTTCCGGCATCTGCCGGTTTTTCTGTCTCCAGCACCTGCCATGATCCATTTAATTTAGCCAGCATTTTCTTCCCGTCTGAAGAAACCGCCATATTAGAAGCACCCCCTGTATATTCAGTTAGTTTTCTTTCAGAAAGTTTAAATTGCTGCAATGTAAGCCCATTAGAATTTGCAATTCTTTCAGCAATAAATATATGACCGGGGATGCCGGCATGAATCTCCTGATAGTTCCTCACGGGGATAGGCAGGGGAATGATCCTTCGGTCCAAATTTTCAAGATCTATTTTCACCACAGGACTGTCATTTTTCTCATCGGCTTTTTTGTCTTTGCCGTTCATATTCTTCTCAGTTTCGTCTGCGGTAGCATCCTCAACCCCGTTTTCTTCATCACTTCTCAATACAAATGGAGAAGGATCAGTATTGTCAAGATTGATCACATAGGCAGCATATTCCGGGGTATTGGACATAGAACTGGTATTGGTCCAGCCCGATTTAAGTGCAAGGTCTGTGCTGGCTAAAAAATATAAGTGTTTGCCACTGCGGTCCCAGGCAGGTGAAAAAGCATCGGCAAACACATTGGTTGCCGGATCTACATTGTCATTTTCCAAAGACCAGAGCATGATCCTGCGAAAATTATTTTCGCCGGTTTTGGAATAGGCGAGCCATTTAGAATCAGGCGACCAGGAAAGGCCCATACTCCCACGCTCTATATTTAATCCGCCGGTATCTATCGTTTTAATGGTTTCTGTTTTCAGGTCGAGAATCCTGACTCTAAGTTTGTTATCTACAAAGGCAATGTTTGAGGCATCAGGTGACCAAACGGGTTCCCAGGCCATCTTTGATTCCCCTATACTTATGTCTTCTGCACTGCTTAATCCATCTGGAGAAGTGATCTTTATTACATACTCCCCATGGGTATCGTCTGAGAACCATGCCACCTTATCCCCTTTTGGGCTCCACAAGGGCCGGCGATCTGCAGTGCCGCTGCTTTGGGTTAAGTTCCTCGCCGATCCATATTCCACAGGCACCGTAAAGATCTCCCCGCGGGCTTCCATCAGGATCCTTTTTCCAGTAGGGGAAAGTGAGGCAAAAGCAATATTCTCAGTCACATCTTCCCAACCTGTTTCTGCCCAGGGAAAGTCTCCTGAAAGTTCGATTTCCAGCCTCGTCTCTTTTTTTGTGGAAGGATCCAGCAGGTATAAATAACCATCCCTTTCAAAAGTAAGTTGGTCTTTTCCTGACAGCCACTTTATGGAAGATCCGGTATGATCTGTTATTTGCTCCAATGCTCCTCCATTAGGATCATAAGACCAGATGTTGGTTACCCCTCCCCGATCTGAAAGAAAATAGATCATATCCCCTGACCATACGGGGTGAATATCTGTAGAACGTTCATTTGGGATAAGGACCTCTTCAAGATTTTCCAGGTCCAACACGATTAACGGGGTATTTTGACCCCCACGGTAGCCTTTCCATTCTACATCCCACCGGTCCATTGGGTCTATTACGATTTTAGAGGCATCGGGTGAAAAAGAGCCGCTGTGGCCTTTTTGTTTGGTAAGGATCTCCGGGTTTCCTCCGTCTGCAGGAATGGTCCACAGCCGGTTTTCAGGTTTTGGGGCCACCTCCCGGGAAGTAGCGTACAGTATTCTGTTGCCATCGGGCGTCCATCCCCTAACAAGTGCCGGCGATGGGTGCCAGGTGAGGCGTTTTGGTGTTCCCCCGGTTACAGGCACCACATAAACAGCGTGGTTTCCGGAGCGGTTTGATGTAAAGGCGATCTGCCCGCCGTCTGGCGAGAGCACAGGATTGCTTTCTTCAGCCGGGGTACTTGTGATCCTGAGCGCATTTGAGCCGTCAAGCTGGGAAATCCACACGTCTCCCCCATACGTGAATGTAATATGGTTATCACTTACAGAAGGTTGCCGGAGTAGCCGGGTCTCCTGCCCGTGTATTGGAATTTGAAGCAGAACACTGAAAAAAATTAAAATTCCTGATCTTGCAGCATCAGAGATCTTTGCCGGTAGAAAATTAATAGGATGCATAATAAAAATATTAGTTTGATGATTGATTTTAGCTAAAATAGGCAAAAACCTGTTTCAGCAAATATAATTCAGGTCTTACTACAGCATCGTCGGAACAGATTAAAATTTTTTTGACCTGCCTTTAAGGGTAAAGTAGCAGGAAAAATTAGAAAGGTTTCATGTATGGTCACTCCTGCTCATTTTTTATCACCGTGGAATGCAGCAGTTGCAATTTCCATCCATCTGCAGAACGAATTGCCGAAGCGCTCTCCAGCCAATTTATCTCTCCCACCACCTTGTCGCCCATTTTAAAAACAGCTTTATTGTGGTAGGCAGTCCAGGCCATATCTCCGGAAATTTTAATTTCAATATATTTAAAAGAATTTATCCTTTGCGGCATCGGGTCCATTTCTGCAGCTTTATCCATGTATCCTTTTATGATGTCAAGGTCCCACACCTCCCCGTCTTCCAGGAGTAAAAAATCATTAGTATAATACTGGTAAAGTTTTTCTTTTTTATTTTCTGAAAGGATCTCCTGAAAAGAATCCTCAATAAGGTTCATGATCAATTGCTTATCAGCTTCTTCAGAAGATTGGCAGAAAGCTGAAGCAGTTATTAAGAATAGTGCCAGAAATTTTATTGTTGTTTTCATGATCAGGTGTATTGTTGCACTGTAAATATAGTAAAAACACGTTTCTAACTCCTTTTGGTATTTGTAATTAACTGGTCCACAGGATAAAAGTTAGTGTGCCCTGATATTTTTTTTAGAATTATAAACGAGGAATTATAATCAATGGCATTCCCCTTATTAAATTTCTACTACCGATTTTTTTCAGTCGTTGGTGTTCCTGCTGAGCATGGGTATGAAATCGAAATACACCCTGAATCCCAGTCCCAAACCTTCAGTGCTTCCTCCTGTAGAACGAAGTGAGCTATCCTGAAAACTGATCTCCCGGAGGATATCTTTGGAATTTAAAAAATTGTATTTAAGGTATAACCCAAAATGCAGCACATCTGAATCAAAGAACTGACCCTCTACCCCTGCAGCGAAACTCCAGAAGGAAAAGGATTGAGAATATTGTTGCCGGTCGTCCAGCACATATTGCCTTCCGGTATCTTTTAGGAGATCTCCACGCGAAGAGATCTTTCCGAAATTGTATTGCGGAATCAAGACCAGGGAAGCTTCACGGTTGCCAAAGATAAGTTTTGGTGCCAGAGAAAAGGTATTGGTAGAGAATCGAGTATTCAATTTTTCAGGGGGCCGGGCATTGGGATCTGCGGGGTTTAGCAGCTCTTTTTCTGCCGCGACCCCAAAATAATGTTCATAACCCACTTCCGGCGCTATGAATCTCCATTTGAACAACTGAGATCCCATGCTAAAACTTATATAAGACTGGTTTTCAAAACCCGTATCTCTGAAGTAATCAAATCCGCCGTATAGAACAGGTCTCACCTGGCTAAAACCGGCTGAACTAAGAAGCATAAAAATTGTAATAACCAATAGCCTTTTAAAGTTCATCCTAAATATTAATTGTTCAACAGCTTTTAGATCCAGCTTGTTAAGCTGCTCTACCCAGTTGCTTTGGTTTGCCGGGATATCGCTGGTTTTAATGAGATACCTTCTGGTTGGAAAGCCTGCTTCGAAAAAACCCTTGAGCCTCATGTTTTGTACATCCTTGATATCCCCCAGAAGTTTAGTTTCAACTCACCTTTTCGCTTGCTTCTTATCTTATATCCAAATGGCTCCCGGTATGCTTATTTGTAATTAAACATTGCTAAGGCTTCAAAATAAGGAAATTTGCAAACAGGTTTTTAATTATGATTGTTTCAATATTAATTCAGCAGCTTCTGTATGCCCTTTTTCTTTAGCCAAATCATAAGCAGTTTTATTTTCTTCATTTTTCAAAGAAAGGTCTGCACCATTTTCTATTAATAATTGCAAAATATTAATATGACCACCTTTAGCAGCTTCTCCTATTGGAAAATCACCTTCTATATCTATATTATTAATATCAGCACCCTCTTCGATAAAAAATTTCACTACTTCATAGTGGCCCATAGATGCTGCATGTTCTAAAGGTGTAGCTCCGTCCCTTGCTTTTGCATCAATTTCTGCACCTTTGCCGGCTAAATATTTTATTACATTTAAATTTCCATTTCTCGCTGCTATTCTTATTGGTGTAAAACTCAGATATCCCATATCATTCACATCTGCGCCATTCTCTACCAACAACTGAACTATTTGGAAATATCCTTCCTGACACGGAAGAACTAAAGGTGTAGAATTTCCGGGAGGAACCTTGTTTTCCTGATTTACATTAGCTCCATTTTTTATAAGTAGTTCTGAAATTTCATAATTATTGTCAGCCGTTGCTCTCCATAAAGGAAATAGCCCATTCTTATAATATTCGTTGGGATCTTCACCTCTTTCCAATAATTTTTTTACTTTTTCAACATTCCCCTTTTCTACCGCCTTATAAAGTTTTTGGGAAAAGCCATTCAGAGTGAAAATTAAGAAAACAACTAAAAGTATTTTGTGTCTCATTTTTATTAGGTTTTTATTTTATTGATACGAGTTAAATGAAGTACATGCGACATTGCTATTTTTGAAACGTCAACGGACTGGAATTGAATAAGTGTAGGGAATTGTTAAAATTAAAAGAATTTATTACTTCAGAAAGGTTTAGGAGGAAAAATTTTAAATAGGTAATTTGTCGCAGACGGTGGCTTGTCCTTCTTTGGCAACTATTAGGAACATTAGCTGTAACTTTTTTCTTATTATTTATAATAGAATGAGTTGGAGATTTTCGGGATTCAGGCTTATGGCTAAAACTGAAATCGCTGTGATCAATTATTTTTCCAGTCGGTTGGGGTAATGTTCGCGGTTAAAAATTATTGAAAAACCAATTATTATAAATATTATTCCACTGGCCAGAAATCCATAATTCCAGAGATCAGGGTTTTGAGAAAATTCTTTAACGTTGTGAAATTTGAGAAGGTGGTGGTGAATTGTTCCTTCCACCAAATTAAATAAACCCCAACCTGCCAAAAATCCACCCCAAACCAGCTTTGGGGAAGGATTAAAATTTTTCTTTTTCAGCAGACGGGTTAGTGAAATTACCCCAATAATTACTGCAGTAAGGGTAAGGGAGTGAAAAATGCCGTCCCAAAACATATTCACAGATTTATTCACCACCGTGTCTGCAGGCAATATATTAGTAAACATTCCGTGCCATTGTAAGATCTGGTGGAACAGGATCCCATCTACAAACCCTCCCAATCCAATTCCCAATATGACTGATGTTATGGATAGAGGAACGGGATTAAGCAAATCATTTTCGGGAAATAATAAGGAGTGCTTTGTGTATTTTTTAAAAGAGAAATATGCCAGAACCAGAACTATAATGGTAAGAATAATAAAACCGGAAACCATTGTCAATAAGTTGGGCAAAAAATCGGTATTGTAAAGGGCTTCCTGAATTTCCCTGTTACAGGTTATGCAGGCAGGTTTCACAGGTGTAATTGTTTCCATTAAAACGATCTTTAGTAATTCCTTTCTCCTTTAATTCCCTTGCTGATATTTTTTTTATTTTAAATCACGCATCACATATTTATAAAAGCCTCATGCCGCCAGGGAAGCAATTAAAATTTAGTTTTTAAATATATAGGAGATTTATAAAGTTAACTAATTTCCTATCATAGAACATTTTTTGGTAGAAGAACACAGGAGGTAAAAAAACTTCTATTCATACTTAGCTAAAACTTCCCCAATTTCTCTCCTGTACTTTTCACTGGTCAAAAAATTATTATGCCCGTATCCTTGAAGGGTAATGAGGGTATCTTTGGGTTTAAATTCTTGTTGTAGTTTTACTGAAGATCCATAGTAGATCACCTCATCTTCATCCCCGTGGATCACTACCACAGGAACCTTTGTTTGCTGAAGGTATTTAAAGGTCTCCAGCCTGTACTTGAAGAGAATTTTCGGAAAAATATTGAGCGGCGGAGTGTTCTCGGCAAGATCGGGAAGGGAGTAGTAAGGGGCCTGCAGGATCAATAGTTTAGGATCATTTTCAGCCGCCAGTTTCGCGGCCATTCCCGAGCCAATAGAATGGCCAAGGATGATGATCCGGTTTTCAGGATATGCCTCTTTTAAATGATCGTAGAGCGTTTGGATATCCCGGTGAAGCTGGGCTTCACTGCTTATGGTTCCTTCGCTTTTTCCATAACCCCTGTAATCGGGAATAAATATTTCGTAATTAAGATCAGTAAATGTATCGGCAACACTACCCCAGCCTTCCAGGGAACCGGCATTCCCGTGTAAGTAAAAAATAACCCCCTGGGCATCTTCGGCTTTAAATAACAGGGCATGCAAGATTTTACCGTCGGTCATGCTAATATTCCGCTCTTCAAAATTTTCATATTGAAAAGTGTAATCTTCTGAAAGGGTTGTTGGCAGGAATATCATTTTTTCCTGAAAAAAGTATACCAGGGCCATCAGCAAAAGGTAGATCCCCAGGATCACCGTGATTAAAATGAGTAGTGTCTTCATATAACTGTGATTTCAAATTCAAGGTATCAATTCTTCAGCATACCTCACTTATCCATTTTTATGGAAGATCACCTCAGCTGAATTTAATTTTAAGGCCTGTTTAAAGGCAAAATTTATTAGGGCTATAGTATTAAAATTCTTCTGCTTGATGAAAACTGAATTTCATTGTAGACGATTATTTTTTTTCGTAATTTCTTCGCTCAATAGTTTTTCTCTAGTCACTATAGTTTTTTAGTATAAAAATTTAAAATCTATAAGTAAATATTATAGTAACTTTAAAGTGTTAATTATTAAAATCTCCAACAATGGAAAAGAACGAACATCGCAACTCACCCGGAACTCATAAGGTCTGGGAAGTGAACGAATCCAGCAGATGTCCTTTTATGGGTGGTGCACTCAACAAAACTGCCGGTAGTGGTACATCTAACCGTGACTGGTGGCCTAACCTCTTAAATTTAACTATTCTAAGACAACACTCCAATTTGTCTAACCCAATGGATGAGGATTTCAATTATGCAGAGGAATTTAAGAGTCTTGATCTTACTGCTTTAAAGAAAGACCTTCACGAGCTCATGACCGATTCCCAGGACTGGTGGCCGGCAGATTATGGTCACTACGGCGGATTATTTATACGTATGGCCTGGCACAGTGCAGGGACCTATCGTATTGGAGACGGCCGCGGCGGTGCAAGCTCAGCAGGGCAAAGATTTGCACCTCTTAACAGCTGGCCGGATAATGCTAACCTTGACAAAGCCCGATTATTACTTTGGCCCATCAAGCAAAAATACGGAAGAAAAATTTCCTGGGCAGACCTTTTAATACTTACCGGAAATGTTGCCCTTGAATCCATGGGGTTGAAACCATTTGGATTTGGCGGTGGCCGGGAAGACATCTGGGAACCGGAAGAAGATATCTACTGGGGATCTGAAGGCGAATGGTTAGGAAACCATGAAAGATATGCCGATAACAACAACCTGGAACAACCTTTGGGAGCCTCTCACATGGGGCTTATTTATGTAAATCCTGAAGGGCCCAACGGAAATCCGGATCCGCTGGGATCTGCCGCTGATATCCGCGAGACCTTTGGCAGGATGGCTATGAACGATTACGAAACCGTGGCGCTTATTGCCGGGGGACACACTTTTGGAAAAACTCACGGTGCCGCAGATCCTGTTGAAAATGTGGCTGTAGAACCAGCCGGGGCACCTATAGAAGAGATGGGTCTTGGATGGAAAAATAAATTCGGAAAAGGAAATGCCGGGGATACCATTACCAGTGGTATCGAAGGAGCATGGACCAGTACTCCAACAAAATGGAGCAACGAATTTTTTGATAACCTGTTCGGCTTTGAATGGGAATGCCATAAAGGTCCCGGGGGCGCTTTCCAGTGGAAACCAAAGGGGGATGCAGGTGCCGGGACTATACCTGATGCATACGATCCCAATAAAAAACACGCGCCATTTATGTTGACTTCAGATATCGCCTTGCGTGAAGACCCTTCCTACGGAAAGATCTCCAGGCACTTCCACGAAAATCCTGAAGAATTCGCAGATGCTTTTTCCAGAGCCTGGTATAAGCTTACACATAGAGATATGGGCCCCATTACCCGATACCTTGGGCCAGAGGTGCCACAAGAGCAATTGCTATGGCAAGACCCTATCCCCGAGGTAGACCACAGATTAATAGACAGCGATGATGTGGAACTTCTGGAGAAGAAGATCTTCAATAGCGGACTCACTGTTCCTCAACTGGTTTCTACCGCCTGGGCTTCGGCATCAACTTTCCGAATTTCAGACAAACGTGGGGGAGCTAACGGAGCCCGGATCCGCCTGGAGCCACAAAGGCACTGGGAAGTGAATAATCCACCGCAACTGCAAACCGTGCTGATGAAACTGGAAGATATACAGAAGGATTTTAATGAATCACAGAGCGGAAATAAAAAAATATCCCTGGCAGATCTCATCGTGTTAGGAGGATCTGTGGCAGTGAAAAAGGCAGCAAAAGATGCAGGATTTGACATTGGCGTACCCTTTACACCGGGCCGCATGGATGCTACAGAAGAGGACACCGATGCGGAATTGTTTGATCCCCTGGAGCCAAATGGTGACGGATTCCGAAATTATTTCAGAAACAGGGACAATATAGGAGCATCTGCTGAAGAAATGCTGATAGATAAAGCTCAATTGCTAAGCTTAACTCCTCCTGAAATGACTGTTCTGGTAGGAGGAATGCGTGTGCTCAACACCAATTATGACGGATCCAACCACGGCGTATTCACAGAACGTCCCGGGCACCTCACCAACGATTTCTTCGTGAATTTGCTTGACATGCGTACTACCTGGAAAGCAAAATCTGATGCTCAAAATGTTTTTGAAGGTGCAGACAGGTCTTCCGGTGAAAATAAATATACCGGAACCCGGGTAGACCTTATCTTCGGGTCAAACTCTGAGCTTCGGGCGCTCTCTGAAGTATATGCTACGGAAGATGGCAAGAAGAAGTTTGTGAAGGATTTTGTAAAGGCTTGGACCAAGGTGATGAACCTGGACCGCTATGATGTTAAACGAAGTAACTAAATTTTTTCAGGCTTATATTTGTATAAAAGGTGGTCCCGGTGGGGCCACTTTTTTTTATACTAATCTAAAAATACAGGATCCTGACACGATGATAATAGAAATAAACAAGTAACGATAGTAATCAGATTTATCATTTGTTTGAATTTGTAGTTGCAAACTACTTCTTCAGCAGTTCTTCAAATCTATTAAAATTTTGTTAAAGGGTCGTGAGAAAATTTATTACCTTATCAAATCCCCTACCTATAAAGCTCATTCAAATAATTCCTGTCACCATCAACCCTCTGGTAAATGATCTCAAAATTAACCTCTTCATCCGTCGAGCCGGTTATTGAATTTTCATCTAAAGTTCCTTTGGCTAATTTAATTCCGCCGATTACCGAGTCTCTAAATCCAATTCTAAGACTGTCTTTGGCGGTATAATAAGATCCAAAATACAGGGAATCGTTTATGGATAAAACCGCCTGGTTATTATACTCCAGGAACATCATGGGATGGTTGCCCAGAGTTCCTCTGGAAATCTCTATTGCTTCATTATTGACAAGTATACTTTTGATCTCATAAGTGCCCACCACCTCATCATTGACAGTAGACCTAAGCGAATAAGCAAAGATGGAATAGGAAACAGATAACACCAGAACGAAAAGGAAAGGCAAATACACCTTGTAGCTCCTGAGTTTTTCAATGGGTGCAGCGCGGTTAAACTTCCCTCCCATTTTAATAAAAAACCTGTAAAGATCTTTATGATAACCGGAAAGCAGAACCAGCGTTATGGCGAAATCTATCAGTACGTGATCCAGCGCAAAGTTATACCGTTCAAAAGCAAGGATTATTTGTTCTATTTTTTATATTTGTTTTAGGCAGGAGGTAAGCCCGTATTTTCTTTAATTAATAAAGATTGGGACGCTTCCTGTTTTTTTCTTTTTTGAGCTGCTATACGAGATATTGGTGCCTCGGTACCACCTTCACTATATCTTTCTGCTCTTCGTTTTTTGGTCAGCTTTAGTTCCTGGATTTTTGCCTCGGTTTCTTCTCTTTTCTGGTTAGCAGTCTCTATGTTTTGAATGTCAATTCTGGGATCATAGGTGGTTTGATTTTTTAGAACTCCGTAGATAATTCTTAGCCTTTTATGCATTACGACTCCCATGGCTTGATAATGATTCATTCCTTTAGCTCTAAACCTGACATATAGCTGTTTTGTATTCTCATCAGATCGTATGGCTGATAGGCAGGACATATAAAGTGCAGCCCTGATGTCCGGTCGTCCTTTTTTACTCATTCTGCTCCCCCAGGTACCGTCTCCGCTTTGTTTAAATGTAGGGTGCACACCGAAGAAAGAACATAGCTGTTTGGCTGAGTCGAACCTGTTAATATCCTCTATTTCCAAAAGTATCCTAATAGCCGTACTGGGACCTATTCCTTTGACCGTACAGAGTAATTTCACTTGATCATGATGCTCGTATCGCTTGATAAGAATACTGTCCTCCTTTTCGATCAGTTTCTTTTTGTGAATTATCTCTCTTGCGGTTTCACTGATGAGATGTTTTATTTGCTCACTAACAGCTTGATTGTTGTGCTGGACTTTTCTTAAGATTGCCTGTGCTTTATTCGAACCTATGCCCTGGATACGAACCAGCATTTTTTCTGATGCCCTGCTAACTTGCTTTGCACTGGGATATTTCACAAGCATCTCCAAAAGCCAATTAGGCATTCCATTTCTACAATAGACTAAAGTTTCACTAAAATACTGATAGAGTAATTTCTCCAGCTGATTATTAAGTTGTACTCTCTGCTTGGTGAGCATACGCTTAAAAGTAAGGGTCTGTCTGGCTTCTTTAAAGGTATTGTCTAGTTTAACTGATTTGTCTTTGTAAATTATTTTTTCAGGAAAGGCAATTAAATAAACTGCTATGTTTTCGGCGCTTACAGCATCAGTAATGGTTCTTTTTAGAGCCGCTTCACTTACAGATTTAACACCTTTGGGGTTTAACCTGGCAATCTTTATATTTTGTTCTACTGCCAAATCCTGGAGGTGACCAAACCAGTTGTTTTCATAACCTCCCGTACTTTCCACACCGCAGAACAACTCATTTAATCCTAAAGAGAACCAGTGGTCGATAATCTGTGAAAGTTTTAATCTTCCTGCTTTGTTATCGTTTAATTGAAAAGGATCCTCAAGAACCTGTTTGTCCTGATCCAGTAAAAGAAAATCTGCATATCCTTTACTTACGTCAATACCTAAAAAAGCTTTGTTTTTCATTGATCATTTAAAATTAATATTAATCAAGCCCCGTTCATGCTTATGGTAAAATACGTTATCGTGTAACAAGTTATACCTCGAACTCTACTTGATGGTGAGGTGACTTTGCGGCAGTATCCTGTACTATGCAAGATCAAACCCTCTTACCACCAAATTGAGCAATTTTTTGATTAATAAAAAATAGAAAAACAAACATATAAGAAGATATCAAACTCTATGTTCAGGATAATGAGGTTTGCACAAACTCCCAGGGAGATCAGTAGGGCGATGAGCCGGGTTCGTTTGAAAACAACAATTGCCCCTATAAGAAATTCGGCTAAACTTATGAAAATATTATAGTTGTAGGACCTTCCGAAAAAAGACCACATGTGCTGGTATTTTGAGATCTCTGCCAAAGGAAGATAGGATTCATAATGCATCACCCTGAACTGCATATGGAGCAGCTTTGGTATGGCAAAGCATATCATCTTTGCAGACAAATAGTAGATCAGTAAATATTTGAAAACAACAAGAATGTTCTTAAGAGTGATATTTTTCAATTCTCTACTAGCTCTTATTTATTTCCCATCTTATTTATTGCTTCCCGAAGTAAGTCATTTTGCTCCTGTCTCAAAGAGATAAATTTATTTACCCATTTGTTGATGAGGTAAAGGATTGCAATGAATACTGCAAAATAAACGAGAATGACTAAAATCGGTACTATCGCAAAAAAATCCATAAGGTTGGTTTAAAGTTAATGTATCTCCCAAATCTATTAAAATTATGTTAAGAATAGGCACGGGAAACCATATATGAATTAATTGGTACTCAGAGGAAACGACAATCCCACCGCAGCTGCCCCGGCGAATTGCTCCAGGCTGGGGTGAAAATAATAGGTAAACTCGAGGTTGACGTTATGCTTTGGTCCCAGTTCCAATCCCAGGGAGAAGGGTATATGGAAGAAAAATCCGCTCTTGTCTATGTTCGAATAGTAGGTTATGGTTTCAAAAGATCCTATGGAGCCTCCGATCCCAATTTCCACATAAGGCGCAACCCATGGAATGGGTGCGGTAATTCTGGTTTTTCCGCCTAAAATAAATGCGTTTGCCGTAGAGCTGGAGCCCGCCTCAACCATTGGAGTTTCATCTTGATTCATCCTTGTGAAAATCAACCCCGCATAAGGTCTGATATCGATCCAGTTTGCAGGGCTCAGCACATATTCCCCCTGAGCGTAAAATCCCGTCCCGTAAAGATCTGTTTCCTGATAAGGGGCACTAACGCCCAGACCTATGGAAACATCAATTGATCTCTCCTTAACAAACTGGGCCTGAACCAGGGTTGACATCAGGATGATCACCATAAATACGAGTTTCTTTTTCATTTTGACTTTGATGTATTTATTTCCGGGAGTTATGGTCAATAGCTTTTTTGGTTAAAAAAGAATTCTTTCGAATACAATTGTATCATCATTTTTTTGAGATCTGGAAACTATTATTCCGTCTTTGATGTAACTGCTTTTTATGGCAGTCTTCCCTTCACTATTAATTTCCTTCAAATAATTCATAATTTCAGGATAGTACAAAGCAGCATAAACCATTTTACTGTCTAAGATGAGGTTTTGTAAACCCTTATCTTTTAAATTGTAGGGTGAATAAATGTTATTATACCTTTTTCCGTTTTTTTCAATATCATATTTCCTAAATTGATGACTGTTCTTTAATGCTCCGGTTACCTTATCCACGGCATAGAAATCACAATAATTTGTGCCTTTTGTAGAATAAATATTAAACCCTATAAAATCATCTGAAACATCAAATGTAATATGTCTGTTATAGCTATTTAGGTACTTCAAATTAGTATTCGGAAGGGTGTAATACTGTTTCCATTTTAAATTACCGGAATCATCATATTTGTAGACAAGCATACCTGAGTCCCCTTTTTTTGGCTTTACGGCTGCAAATAAATAGTAGCTGTTATCAAATGGGTCGTATTCCAGATATCCTTTGGCCAGGGATGTGGCAAATTGATAATTCACTATGTTCTTTTGAGTGACACTTCCATATTTCCCGGATGGCGTAGACATAAAGGCTCCAGCAGAATAATTTACTATAGCAAATTCATCATCCGGTTCCAAAACTTCTATTTTATTCTTATGAGTTGATAAAATTTTTCCGCTATAATCATATTTAGTATTTATATAAGTTCTCTCGGAATCACCTGTAGACTCTATAGCAGTTAAAATAAAATAAGAATTTGTGTGATATAATAATTTTGGCCATCGGGAATTGAAGTTTGCATTCTCAGGAATTTCCAGGGGGAAATACTCAGATTCTTCAGTTTTAAGATTTTTCCTGAAAAGGAAAATTTTAATCTTACTGTAATCACCATCCTCAAAATTCTCTTTCCCCTCCTTCCGGCTAATTGAAATAAAATATTGATCTGTTAAAAATTCCCGGAGTACAACATCCACAAGAACGTCTGATCTATAATAAAACAGGTCGCTTATTTCTCCGTTTAAATTTTCATCACTTAGAAAAGATCGTTCCTTATTTATTAAATAATGATCTTTCTTCCTGGTTTTTTCAATAATATTTTTTCCGGTATGAGAAAGAAAATAAAGGTCCTCATAATCCAGTTTTTCGGAAATTTCCAATTGTTGATCCGGTTCTAAATTTTCATTGAACCAGGTAAATTTGTTTCCGTTTCTGGTTTTTTCCTGCACCAGAAAATTGCCATCAATAAAGGAAAGAACATTTTCAACTTTAGAAGTTACTTCATAAACATTTTGATCTACAGTTATTTGAGCAATAGCTGCAAATGGAATTAAAAATAAAATTACTGATTGCAAATAATTTTTCATTGGATTGTGGGTTAGGTTGTTTTAAAAATTATTCAATACAAAATAAAATTTCATAAAAAGAAAAGATGTACTATTTCAACGGTAAAGCACCATAATCCATAAATCTTTTACTAGTATGTTTTCTATAAATATATTCTATCCAGGGGATGGAGAGATCTAAGTCTCTCATACAAAAATAGCCATCCTGTTTGTAGGGAAGAAAATCAGCAGGCGAAGCCAAAGTAATAAATTTTCTTAAAGTTTTGACAAATCCTTTTAAAAATTACGTTTTAGCAGAAAAATCCTTAGCTGAACCACCCTTTGCTCTTAAATAAAAACCAAATAAAAACATCAAAACATTCCCTATATTTAGCCCACTTAAAAAATCCTTACACTATGTTTCAACGAAGTTTGCTGGCATTACTGGTGGTAATGTCCTCCTCTGCCCTATTTGCACAGGAAAATGATATTATGCAAAAAGACGAAAAAGATAAAAAATGGGATATCAATGATCCCTATACAGATGACTGGAACATCAAAGAAGTTACGCTGGATACTGATGAAGGTACCTGGATGAACCTGGATGTGAGCCCTGATGGGTCACAGATCGTTTTTGACCTTTTAGGCGATATTTACATTATGCCCATCTCGGGCGGGAATGCCACGGCACTTACCGGCGGGATGGCTTATGATGTGCAGCCAAGATTTAGCCCCGATGGGCGCAGGATCTCCTTTACCAGCGATGCGGGTGGAGGCGATAACATCTGGATCATGGACGCCAACGGAGAAAACGCAAAGCAACTTTCAAAAGAGAATTTCAGGCTGCTGAACAATGCAGTTTGGATGCCGGATGGAAATGCGCTGGTGGCACGGAAACATTTTACCTCCGGGCGCTCTTTGGGTGCCGGGGAAATGTGGATGTACCATCTGGGCGCGGGAGATACTGGAATTCAGCTCACCGAGCGCAGAAATGACCAGCAGGAAGTGAACGAACCCAGCATTTCTCCCGATGGAAAATATCTTTACTATAGCGAAGATATGTATCCCGGCGGCGCCTTTCAATACAATAAAGATCCAAATAAACAGATCTACGTGATCAAACGTTATAGTTTTGAAGACGGGAAAATCGAGACCGTTACCGGCGGACCCGGTGGGGCTGCAAGGCCTCAGGTATCTCCCGATGGCACCAAAATGGCTTTTGTAAAAAGGATCCGTACAAAATCTGTTCTTTTCATCCACGACCTGGAAACGGGCGAGGAATGGCCGGTGCACGACGAGCTGAGCAAAGACCAACAGGAGGCCTGGGCGATCTTTGGTGTATATCCCGGTTTCAGCTGGATGCCAAACAATGAAGAACTGGTGTTCTGGGCAGAAGGTAAGATCAGAAAAGTGAACATTGAAAGCACGGAAGCTTCAGAAATACCTTTTCAGGTAAGTACAACGATCCAGATCGCGGAATCCCATCATGTGGACCACCCGGTTTTTTCCGAAGAATTTAATCCGAAGGTGATCCGCCATGCGATCACTTCTCCCGATGGAAAAATGCTGGTTTTCAATGCGGTGGGTCACCTGTGGAAAAAAGACCTACCGAATGGAACCCCGGAACGCATAACCAATGCCGAAACCTTTGAATTTGAACCTTCCTTTTCTCCTGACGGTAAAAGCATTGTCTATGTCACCTGGAGTGATGACGAAATGGGCGCCGTAAGAACGGTAAGCCTTAACGGAAGAAATGGCAAAAAACTGACTTCAGAAAAAGGGATCTTCAGAAATCCTGCTTTTTCCGGAGACGGAAGTAAGATCGTTTTTAACAAGGAAGGTGGAAATTCCGATCTTGGCCGCACTTTCAGCAAAAATTCCGGGATCTACCTAATGGATGCTTCCGGAGAAAATATGAAAAGGATCCTCGATGAAGGGGAATTTGCGATGTTCAACACCAACAGCGACCGAATCCTTTATCAAACGGGAGGTTACCTTATGGGCAACCTTACCAAAGCGCTAAAAAGCGTTGACCTGAATGGAAAAGATGTACGTACGCACATAGAATCAAAATACGGGGGGCGCCTGGTGCCAAGCCCCGACAATAAATGGGTGGCCTTCAGCAACCTTCACAAAGCCTACGTAGCGCCGCTGGTAATGACCGGAAAGCCTGTGGACCTTGGCCCAAACAGCAAAACTGTTCCTGTAAGCCAGCTGGCTAAAGATGCCGGGATCAACCTTCACTGGAGCAACAACAGCCAAAACGTGCATTGGACGCTGGGGGATGAATATTTTACAAACAAGATCTCCGAGAGGTTTACCTTTTTGGAAAATTCTGTAGATTCCATACCCCCTGTTACCGAGACCGGAACCAAAATAGGGCTGCAGGTGAAAACGGATGTTCCCGCCGGTCAAATCGCTTTTACCAACGCACGCATCATCACGATGAACGGCGAGGAGGTGATCGAGAACGGAAGTATTATTGTGGAAAACAACAGGATAATTGAGATAGGAAATGCTTCGGAAGTAAACATACCCGGCAACGCGAAGGTGTATGATGTTTCCGGAAAAACGATCATGCCCGGGATGATAGATGCACACGCGCATATTGGTGCATTCCGTTACGGCCTTACCCCGCAGAAACACTGGCCGCTTTATGCCAACCTGGCTTTTGGGGTGACCACGGCCCACGATCCTTCCGCTTTAAGCGAGTCGGTCTTCGGAATGGCAGAACTTATCAAAAGTGGGGAAATGGTTGGGCCGCGTCTCTACTCTACCGGGATTATTCTTTACGGTGCCGAAGGGGATTTCAAAGCCGAGATCAACAGCCTGGAAGATGCGCGATCTGCATTGAGACGCACCAAAGCTTTCGGGGCGACTTCAGTTAAAAGTTACAATCAGCCACGCCGCGAGCAGCGCCAGCAGGTGATGCAAGCCGCAAAAGAGCTGGGCATGAACGTGGTGCCGGAAGGAGGAAGTACCTTCTTCCATAATATGAACATGATCGTGGACGGGCACACCGGGATAGAGCACAACATTCCCGTGGCACCTGTCTACAAAGATATTTTCACGCTGTGGGGCAATAGCAATACGGGCTACACCCCTACCCTTATCGTGAATTACGGCGGGATCAACGGGGAATATTATTTCTATGACAAGACCAACGTGTGGGAGAACGAAAAACTGCTGAATTTCACTCCGCGCCACATCATCGATTCCCGTTCCAGGCACCGTACCAAACTTCCGGAGGAAGAATATAAACACGGACCCATCCTGGTTTCAGAGACCGCTAAAGAACTCGCCGATGTAGGCGTAAAAGTAAATATGGGTGCCCACGGACAATTACAGGGACTTGGCGCACATTGGGAACTTTGGCTGCTGCAAATGGGTGGCCTGAGCAATATGGAGGCCTTAAAAACCGCCACCGTCAATCCTGCAGAATACATAGGAATGGACAGCGAGATAGGTTCCCTGGAAGTAGGTAAATTAGCCGATCTTCTGGTTTTGGACAAAAATCCGTTGGACGATATCCAAAACACCAATACGATCATCTACACTATGGTAAACGGAAGGCTTTATGATGCCGAAACCATGAACGAAATAGGAAACGAACCTAAGGAAAGAGGAGATTTCTACTGGGAGAACAACAGGTATAATCCCGGATTTGACTGGCACGAGGAGAGCGTGGGGCATGGATGTATGGCGCATTAAGGTTAATCTTTAGTCTTTAGATTAGTGGAAAGTGGAGAGTGGAGAGTGGATAGTCTTAACGTGTTAAAAATTCTGCTGTAATCTGCGGTTTTAAAATCTGCGGGAACTGCGGGAACTTTAGGAGTGGAGAGAGGATAGGATGGACGTGTAAAGAATGCGTGGGCGCATTTTCAAAAAATCAGTGTAATCCGAATTAATCCGTGTAATCTTTTATGAATTTAGAGTGGTTGAAGGTTTTACTTCAGCCACTCCTTTTTTATTGATACCTTTATGCAACTGAAAAAAATGGTGTAAATGAGAAGAGTAAAATTTGGAACCTTGTTCACCTCGAGGACCATAGATGAAAAATTAATCAGGGAACATCTTGCATTGGAACGCACAAAACTCGCCAATGAACGCACCCTTCTATCCTATACACAAGCCGCCCTTTATTTTCTTTTAGGTGGTTTGGCCCTGGTCCAGTTAAAGGAATACGAGGAATTGATTTACATAGGATACCTTGCTTTAATTTTTTCAGTTTTATTTGTTACCGTTGGTATATGGAGATTTTTTGTACTTAGAAAAAAAATGAAAAAATTGCTTCGGGGAAATATAGAATCTTCAAAAGAGCAGGAGTCTTCCGGCGACGAAAAATAAGCCTCAAAAATGCTGCAGACGATTACCCATTACTTTCTCCACTTCATTGCCATTGGAGCCATTGCTTATTGGTATGATCCCAAAACCTGGAAACGTAACTGGTTGATCTTACTGGCTACGATGCTGGTTGATCTGGATCACATTTTTGCAGATCCTGTTTTTGATCCGGAACGATGCGGAATTTTTTATCATCTGCTACATTCAGAATACGCCATTGGGATCTACCTCCTTGGAGCTTTATTTATAAAACACCCTATCCTGAAACTTATATTTATAGGTCTTCTCTTTCACATGCTAACAGATTTTATAGACTGCCTCTGGATGTTTTCTAAATGTGAAGATTGTTACAGAAACTCAGAAATATACAGGCTTATATATTAGGGCGGCAAAAATTTAAAAAAAATGTCCATTGTACAACGTACGGCAAAGAAAACATTGTAAAGCCAATTTCAACATGGGGGAAAGAATGGAATAAAAGGTAATCCGGGATCTTTAATACCGGTTATCCAAAAGCTTATTTCCCGGAAGAAGGAATAAAGCATATTTCTCCTTTCCGATTTTAGTTATCGTCAAATTCCATCTCTGTATTTTCAGGAGCATCATAATCCATCTGGGTAGCGGCATAATCAACTATAGCCTTAAAAGCGGTAGAGGTTTCGGCCAGCTCAATACTGGTTCCGATCATTTGGTGACGGTCCTGCAAATAATTAGGATCATTATAAGAGATCCTTACTGCCCCTTCAGTATCTTCCCATATCAGGATTTTATTGGGGTAATCAAGTGCTGCGGTAGGATTGTCTTTAAGCATAGCAGATTCAAGATATGGATTGGAGATCATAAATAGCCGGATAGGCCTTAGCTGAATTCCGGCTCCGGCCGCATTTTGCGCATGATCAATTTCTGAGGTGATCCTCCAACTTTCATTTTGGTTCAAGGCTCTTCTCAGATTCATATAAGTTTGTTCAAAGTCCCTTTCACTGGCCACTGTTACAATACCTTCATTTTGTGCTACCCCCTGCTCCCCTGCTTCCTGTAAAGGGGATTCCGTAGCGGTTCCCACCAGGTTCTCCAAAGCTACAGATATTTCATTGAGACCCGGAGCTCCCTGCAACCGGTATCGTGATTGCAGATAATTAACAGAATTATACATAACATATACCTTGTCCCTGTGCTCAAACAAAACCAAATGTTGCGGAAGGTCCAGGGCAACTAAAGGATTTTGCTGAATTAAAGGCGTTCCCATTTTCGGGTTTCCGAAGAAGATTGTTCTCACCCTATCTATTTCTATATCCACCTCTTCATTTTCGGAAATTTTCTGGAAATTAACGTCGTTCATCAACTTCATGCCCTCATTTTCTTTAAGGAACTGCATCAGCGCCTGGTGGACTTCTTCCATGTTTTTATCACTCACGGAATAAATAGTCCCTGCCGGCTCCACGACAGTCTCTTCTCTATCGCTTTCGCATCCAATTGCTATCAGTACCAGGATCAGAAAGTAATTATAGATTTTCATAACTATGGCTTTTATGGCTTTCTTTAAAATAATAGTTTAATGAATAAAAGATTTAGGGTTTAGTACTCTTTAACTAAAGACGTTAAGGATTGTGAAAGTTGTCTATGTTACGTGTTATTGATATTTAAGTAAACCTTCCCGAACCGAAAAAATCGGGTGCCTCATCAGGAAAATGGCAGAAGGGAATACTGCTCACAATATGACATTCCGGATAAAAATAAATCAAATTTACCTAATGTAAAAGGCTTCTGCACCCTTGAGCATCCTCCCCGCTAATTCATCCGGCTTCAATTTTCAGGAAAAAAACACCCAAAAAGCTCCGGTAAGGTAAAGGCGAATGATTGTGAAGGTTCTGAAAAATAATGCTTGAGGTTCATAGGGAAGTCACAAAGACATCTTATTCTCTCCTGTCTGGTTTTAATTATTTTATTTCTTTTGCTCCCCTCCTGATCCTGAGCTAAAGAGAGAATAGGAAAAATTAAATTGAAAACTTGTATCTTTATAGCCATTCACTTAATTTCATCGGCTTCAAAACTAACCTCCGGAAAACGATCAACAAATGCACGTAGCTATTGCAGGAAATATTGGTGCGGGTAAAACCACACTAACAAAATTATTGGCCAAACATTACAAATGGGAACCCCAATATGAAGATGTACTTGAAAACCCCTATCTCGAAGATTTTTACAATAAAATGGAACGCTGGTCCTTCAACCTTCAAATTTATTTTTTAAACAACCGTTTTCGCCAGATATTAGCTATTCGGGAGAGCGGAAAGAAGATCATCCAGGACCGTACCATCTATGAAGACGCCCATATTTTTGCACCCAACCTGCATTCCATGGGATTAATGGCCAACCGGGATTTTGAAAATTACCGCTCTTTGTTTGATCTTATGGAAAGTGTAGTACAGGGTCCGGACCTTCTTATCTACCTTCGCAGCAGCATTCCCAATCTTGTTAAACAAATCCATAAACGCGGCCGGGAGTATGAAAATTCAATTTCTATTGATTATCTTAGTAGACTAAATGAACGTTACGAAGCTTGGGTTCATGGGTACGACAAGGGAAATTTACTTGTCGTTGATGTAGATGATTTAAATTTTGTAGATAACCCGGAAGATTTAGGAAGTATAATCACTAAAATAGACGCTGAATTGCACGGGTTGTTTTAAAACTTTTGCGGTATGGAAGGTTTAGGAAGGCCAAAACACAAGGGCTCGGCAACCCTTATGAAGAACCCCTTTTTAGAAAGATTAACCAGAACACACATTTCCCTCCCTCTGATCATATTCACTGTAATCTCTGCAGTTCTCCTGTATTACGGAATTGTGGAGAAAGGATTTGAGGTGCCTGTAATGATCCTGCTGTTCTTCGGTGGATTCTTCTTTTTCACCTTCATTGAATATCTAATGCACCGATATTTATACCACCTGCCAACTACCAGCCCTAAGCGGGAAAAATTTGTATATACCGTTCACGGGGTGCATCACGATTATCCCAAAGACAAATCCCGCCTGGCCATGCCGCCGGTGGTAAGCCTTATTCTGGCGACCATTTTTTTCATAATCTACCGTAGCCTTATGGGTGATTATGCCTTCGGATTTTTAGCCGGATTCCTCATGGGCTACACGGTTTACCTGGGAGTACATTATTCGGTTCATGCTTTTAAGGTGCCAAATAACAAGTTGAAAGTTTTATGGCATCATCACAGCATTCATCACTACCGCGAACCGGATAGGGCCTTTGGAGTTTCTTCTCCTTTTTGGGATATTGTTTTCGGGACTATGCCCAGGAAAGATTTTAAGGTTAGGAAGTAGATTAAATCAGAAAATAAATAGCCACGAATCCGCCTCCCGGCAAGGCAGGTGCACGAATGTTTTTTTGGTTTTCATTTTTCTGTTTTCGGTTATTTTTTTGTGGATCTTAGAGTCTTTCTGCCTTAGTGGCCCTTTTCTCTTTGCGAGATTATTTTCAAATTCTTTACTTTGCGTGAAACCAACTCTGGGGTAAACTAACCCCGAAAGACTCCCCCTTTGGGGGTTAGGGGGCTTTACATAATAAATCCGTTTTCCCGCGCATGATCTTCAGCTTCAGAAGCCGAATCAACCATAAGTACAGGGATGGTTTCAAAATTATCTACAATACTTTGGATTCGCCTCATCTGCCTTTTGTGGTTCACACTTAATAGGTAGATCGTTTTAATTCTGTCAGGATATTGTACCGCAATATCTGTATAGATGCTGGCATCGTGCTCCCCACTGTCCCCGATCAAAATAAATTTGAGGTCGGGGTAGGTTTTGAGGATGTTGATGATCTCTTTTTGTTTGTGCGGCTTTTCGGGTTTCAGGGTTCGGTCAAAAGGCCCGCGAAAATTCCGAAGCAAAATTGGTCCCTTCGGAAATTTGTTGAAATCCAGGAAAAGTTTCAGGTATTGATATAAATTCCAGGGACTGTTGCTGAGATAAAAAATAGGATTTTTGTTCTCTCCGTATTTCCCCAAATGTAGTTTCTGATAAAATTCCGGAGCACCTTTAAGAGGAATTCGACTATAGGCATTGGTTAGCAAGGAATTTTTCAGCAATCTTAATTTGAGGAAAGAAGTGACATCGGTATGCAGGATGGTATCGTCAATATCGCTTATTACCCCATATTCCGCTTCTTTTTCCGGAATTAAAAGCTCTCCCTGGAAATGTTTATCCTCAACGGTGATTCCCGGCCCCAGCTCCTCTTTAAAATAAATATGCACTTTCACCCAACCTTCTTCATCGGCTTCCTTAGACAGATCTTCAGATACGGTCTCATCAAACAGAAAAAAACCTTCCCCGCCGGTTTTTGTACTAAGCCGGATCATATCCGGAATATGAAGCTCGATTTCGGCATTCCTTATTTCAAAGCTATCGAACTGTTTGTATGTATTTTTGATAGTATGGAAAAGCGACTGATCTTCAACGATCTTCAGCGGAATATCATCCAGTGCCCTTCCCAAAACATATAAATGAGATGCGGTCCCGTAACTTCGATAAGGTGTGATAAGGATATTGTCTATTGAATATTTTCCAAAGATCTTCTTTATACGTTTGAGCATTTTAGGACGGGAATTTTATTTCACCACGTAAGGTCTGAAATTACAGCAGAAACAACCGATTAGATATAAAAGTTTAAGAATTTTTTAAGAAGAGGAAAATTAAAAAGTAAGCCTTTATTCATTCAAGTTAATTAATGCAGCCTCCATATCCAGCCCCTCTCCCAAAACACCTTTAAAGATGTCATTCATAGTTTCAATTCGCCCGGGCATGGTCTTGATCGTAAACTCCTTAAAATCTAATCCGCTCTTCACCTCCTTCCAGAGCAGGGGTGTAGAAACCGTGGCTCCCGGTTTTGGCCGGGCACAATAAGGAGCCGCCAGGGTTTGGCCTCTTCGGTTCTGAAGAAAATCTAGGTAGATCTTATCTTTCCTTTTTCTCACATTTCGTTCCATGCTCGTGGTTTCGGGAACCAGTTCGTGAATGAAATAACACAGCAGTTTTGTAAAATCCCTGGCTTCATCATAAGAATATTTTGCACCCAAAGGAAGATAAATGTGCATTCCGCTGGAACCGGAAGTTTTGCAATAGCCCGTTACATTTGCTTTGTCCAGCACCTCTTTTGCCGCAAGCGCCACCTCGATCACTTCCTCAAAAGTGTTTTTATCTGTAGGATCTATATCAATGACCGTAAAATCGGGATTTTCTAAATTCTGGATCCGGGAGCTCCAGGGATTGATCTCAATACAACCCAGGTTGGCCATATAAAGCAGCGTGGCCTCTTTTTGACACAGCATATACTCTATCTCTTTTTCTGAAGATTTTGAATGAATCCTGGTGGTCTCGATCCAGTCGGGCAGGATACCCTCATTGTCTTTCTGATAAAATCCGGGTTTATCAATTCCATTGGGATGCCGGTGCAGATTCTGCGGACGATCAATAAGGTAAGGCAGAATTATTTCGGAAACATTTAAATAATAGTCGATCAGATCGTATTTCCGCAATCCTGATTCCGGCCAGTAGATCTTTTCCAGGTTGGTGAAGGGAACTTCAATTCCCCCTATCTGAAGGTGCCCTGCTTTTGAAGAACCGGAACCTGAAGCTGATGATCCGGATGAATCTGTTGTTGAATTTGCAGGTGCATTTTCAATTACTTTTTCGCCGGTAATTTCGGGCACCGCCTTGTCATTTCTAAGGCCTTTAAAAACAGGGTGCCGCAAGCTGCCGCTCTTGGTCATTTCTGTATAATGAACTTCACAAATAAGTTCAGGCCGCAACCAGGTAGGTTTCCTGCCTTTCAGGTTTGGCTTTTTAACAAAAGGGCATCCTTTTGTTTCCAGGCTAGAGAATTTTGCCAGCAACTCCTTTTGTTTTGCTGATGAAAAACCCGACCCGCAGTTACCAATATAGGTGAGTTTATCGTCCTTAAAATGACCCAGAATTAGGGATCCGAAAAGAGAGCCTCCGGTCTTAGAATCGGTATAGCCACAAATAATGGCCTCTGTACTTTGAACGGCTTTTATTTTTAGCCATTTGTCACTTCGGTTCCCGGGAGAGTATTTTGAATCGGGTTTTTTCGCTATTACCCCTTCCATGCCCGCATCAATGGCACGTTTAAAAAAAGTACTTCCCATGCCCTCTATGTGCTCACAATAATAAGTGTGATAGGTGCCTTCAATGACTTCTTCTATTAAGGATTTGCGCTGCAACAGCGGCAGATCGAGCATACTCAGGTCGTTCAGGTACAACATATCAAATACGTAAAAGCGCAATTCTCCAAGGGTATTTTCATCGTAATTCTGCAGTTTCTGAAAATCGGGAACTCCTTTTTTATCTACAATGACCACTTCCCCGTCCAGGATCACATTATGGGAAATTTGTTCCAGATCCCGCACCAGGCGGGCAAATTTGGAATTAAAGGAAATGCCGTTACGGGAATACAATTCTACCTCCCCATCTTTAATGTTGGCAATCATTCGGTAGCCATCCCATTTATATTCATAGATCCAGTTGGGGTCGTTAAAGATCTCTTTGGTGGCCGTTGCCAGCATGGGTTGAATGGCATCTGTAGGCTGAAGGCTCTTCACCTTGGGTTCAGGCTTTTTCTTTTCGGAAGCTGAAGGGGCAAAATTCTCCGCGTCGTAATCCAGATCTGTAGAAAAATCATCGGTTTTTTTAATCAGCAACCACTGATTTCCCTTTTCTCCCCTACCGGTTTTGACCAGGGCAAATGTGCCTTTGATCCTTTTTCCGAAAAATTCCAGTTTAAGGTCTCCTTTGACCAACTGGTCCAGCATTTCTTTTTTGCTTATTCCTCCTGTGCCCCTGTAGATGCCTTCATCCCAGATCTCCATGACCCCCGCGCCATAATTCCCTTTGGGAATAGTGCCCTGAAAGGTCAAATACTGAAGCGGATGATCCTCGGTTTGAATAGCAAGCCTTTTATCTTTAGGGTTCATAGAAGGACCCTTTGGCACTGCCCAGCTCTTAAGGGTTCCCTGCATCTCCAACCGCAGATCGTAATGCAATCTTGTGGCCTGGTGACGCTGAATGACGAATCTAAGTTCCCCGTCCTTACTCGCAATAGTCCCCTTTGGCTCCGGGGTAGTGTCAAAATCCCTTTTTTTAAAATATTCCTCTAAGCTCATTTAGGAAGCTTTTCCTTTCTTTTTCTCTAAACTGGCTTTTAATTGCGCCATAAGATCACTGGCCGGCGTAGGTTTACTCTCAAATTTTTCTGCCAGGGATTTTTTCCCTTTGGCTTTGGATTTAATGATCTTCATTAACTGATCATTATACACATCCTTAAATTTATCAAAGCTAAAATCTGTAGTATATTGTTCGATAAGGGAAATGGCCATATCCACCTCTTTCTTGGTCACCTTTGCCTCCGGAAGCTTAAGATCTGAAGGATCGCGGATCTCATCGGCAAACCTTATGACGTGTAAAACCAACGCATCTTTGTAAATGCCCACCAGGCTTAAATGTTCCTTTTGTCGCATAACAAAAGTAGCCACTCCCAGTTTTTTAGTCTTTTTCAGAGCATCCCTTAGAAGATTATAAGATTTCCCTCCTTCTTTTTGAGGCTCAAGAAAATAGGGTTTTTTAAACAGCACATCGGCAACTTCAGATTCTTTGATAAATTCTTCAATATCTATAGTCTTGCTTTTCTTCATATTGGCATTCTCAAAATCTTCTTTTTCGAGCACAATGTATTTATCATCCTGCTTAAAGCCTTTGACAATATCTTTCCATTCCACCTCTTCCCCGGTAACTTCATTTACACGCTTATATCGTATTCGGGCATTATCGTGCTTATCGAGCATATCAAGTTCCAGTTTCCGGTCTTCAGAACCTGAATACATTTTAATAGGTATAGACACTAAACCAAATTGAATTGAACCGTTCCAGATTGATCGCATTACTTTGTTTTTTTTAGTTATTGTTCTCTCTTCAAAACCGAAAGCCCGGGACAGTAGCCCAACCATATATAAAGCTTCAAAAAGAAAGGGGAATTAAATTAGTAAATTTAACTCCCCTCAAGGTGGATTTATTAAAACTTTAGCTTTATCAGGAGTTTCGAAGCGCTTTAATGAGTTCATCTTTGCTCATTTTGCTTCTGCCTTCAATGCCTACCTGCTTTGCTTTATCGTATATTTCCTGTTTACTTCGTTCTTCATATTTATCTGCTTTTCCGCCTTTTTTGCCGGAATTGGGAGTGTTGGCAATCCGGGCGGCCTTGGTTTTGCTCACGCCCTTTTCCCGAAGCTTTTCGTATTGTTCATCGTTCTTTACCTGTGGTCCGGGATCTTTTGCCATATCTGTTGAATTTTAATTATAGGATAATTTACTGTTATTTGATTTCTGTAGAGCCGTCCCGCTCATGTTTTAGGTTCATATTTGTTTCCGGCTCCAGGATCCCTTCTTCCACTTTTTTACCTATTGGCCCCTTGGCTATAGTTATGCCCCCGTCTACCTGGTATACGGACCCCGTCAGGTATGAAGCTTCATCTGATGCCAGAAAGAGATAAACATTTGCTACTTCCTCAGTCTTACCCCTTCTGCCCATTAGCGTGGCGTTGACCATAGTTTTTTCCATTTCCTTGTCCATTCCACTGGTTTCTTTATGTGTCCAGGAAGTATCAATGGGACCGGGAGCTACTACATTTACCCTTATTCCGTTTTGGGCCTGCTCTGCTGCAACCCCTTTCATGAAAGCGTGCACGAAACCTTTGGTGCCTCCGTATGCTGCCACCTGCGGAATTCCAAGAATAGCAGATTCAGATCCCGCGGAAACTATACAGCCTTTGGTCTTTTTCATTTCCGGGATCGCCAGTTTGGTCATCAGGAACGTGGTTTGAACATTGTTTTTAAGCAAATTCACAAATGCTTCGCTTGAGAATTGTTCCAGGGTATTTACTTCCGGAAATACGCCGGCGTTGTTGATGAGGATATCCAGTTTACCCCATTTATCAGTAGCGGTTTTTATTGCCTGTTGTGCATTTTCCTCACTTGAGATATCTCCTTTGAAGGCAAGGGCCTGTCCGTTGTTTTTCTCTATTTCCCTTACCACATCCTCCACGGGATCTTCAGGCATTCCCACAACCAAGACCTGTGCGCCTTCCATGGCAAATTTTAAGCAAATTGCCTCCCCAATTCCTGTTCCTCCTCCTGTTACAATCGCGGTCTTTCCTTGCAGTCTTTTCATATTTTTTATTTTTAGCAGCTTTAAATTAAGGATTCTGCTTCTCAGTACCTCATTTCAAAAGTCTGATTATAACAAGTTTAATATTATTTAAGCCTATGTTAACGTAGTGGGGATTGGAGAGTGGAGAGTGGAGATTGGAGAGCGGATTCAAAATTTAATTTCTATGAGCTCTCTGCGGGTAAATTTTCACCGCAAAGTCGCAAAGATTTACGCAAAGTGCGCAGAGGTTTCTTTGAGTCCTCTTCGGATTTTACCTTTGTGTATTCTATGACTTAACCAAATTATTTTTTCATGTAATTTTAATTAAATCATGCTGCGTATTTCTAAATTAACATAGGATGAATCCCTGTTTACCACGGCAATCTGCGGGAGAAAAGTCCCACCCCGCCCTGCGGGCACCCCTCCCTGGAGAGGATGGTTGAAATTAAAAATTTGGAGTATAAAGGTGGGGGCCCAAGGTTTCCCGCAGAATGCGCAGAATTGCGCAGAATGAGGACGGGAAAAGGCCCACTCCGCCCTGCGGGCACCTCTGCCCGGAGGGGATTGGTTTAAATAAATTTGTTGGTAAAATTGGAATTCCAGGACATTTTCTTTGCGATCTTATTTTTTTTCCTTTTTTGCTTTGCGTGAAATTTTCCTTCCTGTTTATAACCACAAAGACTCTAAGGCTCGAGGAAATCATTTTCCCCAAATTTCATTGTAAAAACAAAAAACCTGAAAAAGAAGTAAACTTCAATTTCAGGTTTTGAGATTGTAAAGAATGATAATTTATTCCTGTTCGGTTTCTTTATATATAGCGGTATTACTTGCAGATACTACTTCTGCTGCTTTTGTGTCTTCCATGATCACAGAAGTTGGCACCCTTTCTTCTTCAGGAAGATTGGGAATGTCTTCAACTGTATGTTCCCCCAAGATTGGAGCAAGTACCAATCCGATAAGGCAGGTAAGTTTTATGAGGATGTTCATGGATGGCCCTGAAGTATCTTTAAAAGGATCTCCCACAGTATCACCGGTTACGGCAGCTTTGTGAGCTTCAGAACCTTTATAGGTCATTTCTCCGTTGATCAATACTCCTGCCTCAAAAGATTTTTTGGCGTTGTCCCATGCCCCACCGGCATTGTTCTGGAAAATTGCCCAAAGCACACCACTTACGGTAACTCCGGCCATATAACCTCCCAGCATTTCAGCAATGATCAAATTATCTACTCCAAAGATCATAGGAATTAATGCTATGGCAATTGGAAAACCAATGGTAAGTGCTCCCGGAAGCATCATTTCTTTTAATGCAGCTTCTGTTGATATAGCCACACATTTATCGTATTCGGGTTTTCCGGTCCCTTCCATGATCCCGGGAATTTCCCTGAACTGACGTCTTACTTCTTCCACCATTTTCATCGCCGCTTTCCCTACAGAATTCATCGCAAGGGCAGAAAATACTACCGGAACCATTCCTCCTATAAAAAGCATTGCAAGTACAGGGGCTTTAAAAATATTGATCCCGTCAATTCCTGTAAAAGTTACATAGGCCGCAAAAAGGGCAAGAGAAGTTAAAGCCGCTGAGGCGATGGCAAATCCTTTTCCGGTTGCTGCCGTAGTGTTACCAACAGAATCCAAAATATCCGTACGCTCCCTTACTTCTGCCGGAAGCTCGCTCATTTCAGCAATCCCCCCTGCATTATCTGAAATTGGCCCAAAGGCATCAATTGCCAGCTGCATTGCAGTTGTAGCCATCATGGCCGAAGCTGCAAGGGCAACTCCGTAAAATCCTGCCAGGGCATAAGAAGCCCAAATCGCTGCTGCAAATAAAAGTATAGATCCAAATGTGGAGATCATTCCTGTTGCAAGGCCGGCGATAATATTTGTCCCTGCCCCTGTGCTTGATTTTTGTACGATAGAAAGGACAGGCTTTTTACCCACTCCTGTATAATATTCGGTTACTGCAGAGATCAATCCACCTACCGCAAGACCTACTAATGTGGCATAAAAAACCCGCATGGAAGAGATCACCTTATATTCAAAACCTTCAGCTCCACCAATAAAGAAGCCCATAGTCATGGTCTGCTCTGGTAACATCCATTTTACAAGAAAGAAACAGGAAACAGCAACCAATCCAATAGAAAGCCAGTTTCCGTAGTTTAAAGCGCTTTGAACCTCATCTTCTTTAGCATCGTTATTTTTAATACTTACTACTAATGTTCCAATAATTGAGAT
Source organism: Gillisia sp. (assembly GCA_024635655.1). GTDB lineage: Bacteria > Bacteroidota > Bacteroidia > Flavobacteriales > Flavobacteriaceae > Gillisia. The sequence continues at coordinate 125,139 of JAGXIL010000039.1, forward strand.
AATAATACCTACTCCGGCAATAGACATTGGCAGTAAAATTGGGCCAATCCCGCCAAATCCTTCATTGATAATATTTCCGCCCATGTCCTGGATCACGTAATTACCAAGTACCATGGCAGCCAGGACGGTAGCAACATAACTGCCAAACAGGTCGGCACCCATTCCGGCGACATCCCCCACGTTATCCCCTACGTTGTCTGCAATAGTTGCAGGATTTCGCGGATCATCTTCAGGAATTCCGGCTTCTACTTTTCCTACCAGGTCGGCGCCAACATCGGCAGCTTTTGTATAGATCCCTCCACCCACACGGGCAAAAAGGGCTATGGATTCTGCCCCTAACGAAAATCCGGCAAGTGTTTCCAGAACTATAGTCATTTGATTAGTATCTGTCCAGATACCTCCCATAAAATAATGGAAGAACAGGATAAAGAATCCGGTAAGGCCAAGCACTGCCAATCCGGCAACCCCCAGCCCCATCACGGTCCCTCCTGTAAATGACACTTTTAAGGCATGCGGAAGACTGGTACGGGCAGCCTGGGTAGTACGTACGTTAGTCTTGGTTGCGATCTTCATTCCCATATTTCCGGCAAGCGCAGAAAATATTGCTCCAAAGATAAATGCAACTACAATTAACCAATGGGTAGTAGGAACTACTACAGAAACAGCTGCCAGGGCAAGACTGGCAATAACAACGAATATGGTAAGCAATTTATATTCCGCACTAAGGAAAGCAAGTGCACCTTCATAAATATGAGAGGCTATTTCTTTCATTTTTCCGTCTCCGTCATCTTGTTTCAAGACCCATGATCTCTTAAAGTACATGTAGATCAGGCCAATAACGGCCAGGACTAGAGGTGCATAAATTATCATTGATTCCATAGTAGCTTGTTAAGGTTTAGTTAATGGTCGCTAATGTAGTAAATCAATGATAATTAAAAAAGCAATAACTTTTTAAGGTTATTGCTTTTTATTATGTTCAGGCAAAGGAGAATTTCTTGTTATATTCCGAATCTTCCTTTATCTCCTTCGTAGTTTTCGTATCTTTTAATGCACTGCTGGATGATCTCTTTAGCTTCTTTAGCATCCCCAAATCCACCTACATCAACTTTTTTCTTCTCAAGGTCTTTATACACTTTAAAGAAGTGTTCTATTTCCTTCAGCAAATGCCCGTTAAGCTCATCAAGGTCATTAATTCTATTCCAGATAGGATCTGAAACAGGAACACAAATAATTTTTTCATCAGGCCCCTTTTCATCGGCCATATGAAATACCCCTATAGGTTTTACTTCCATTACTATTCCCGGAAAGGTAGGCTCTGCCACCAATACCAACACATCCAGCGGATCGCTATCCAATGCCAGGGTGTTTGGAATAAAGCCATAATCGGCAGGATACATCATCGAAGAAAAGATCATCCGGTCATACCGAACCTTCTTCAATTCAAAATCATACTCATATTTGTTTCTACTTCCCTTTGGGATCTCTATTAATACATCAAAAGTTTCAGACATTTTCTTACCGTTTTGTTCAATTTTTCACGGCCGCAAATATAGGTAATTCAACCTTTTTATCCTTATTTAAAAGTGAAATCCCATAGTTGCGGTAATACCAAATTTTCGGGCATCGGGATTATCAAAATAATTCCCTCGAAAATGCGCCTCTACCCTTAAAAATTTGAACATATTTCCTACACCGGCACTGTATTCCCAGTATGGCTCTGAAGAAGGCGCTATGAGCGGGAATCCTGAAGCATCCAATTGCCGGTTCTCTTCGGAAATTTCTCCCCAGGCCCCTTTTATTCCTACAATTTCTCTCAAATTAAGATTTCGAAGGCCGGGGATATAAGAAAATAATTTACCGTTGAAATTGTGCTCAAAATGTGCTGAAATATATGTGTCTGTAACAAATTCATAGAAATTGAGCAGCGGAAAAGTATTGTATTGGGCAAAATAAGTCTGGTTTCCCGGAATAACGCTTAGCAATCCCAGGGGAACCGCTCCAAAGGTTTTCCCCGCTTCTAGGCTTGCATTTGCCAAGCCAATACCTCCAATCCACATGGGTTGATCGTAGAATACCTGGAGTTTTGTATAATTGAAATCGCTGTTGAGAATGTCTTTTACACCTACAGTATAATTTAGGAAGAAGGTGGGAAAATTTTCTGCGTTTACTATAATTCGCTCCACCCCAAATCCGGATATTTTCCTGCCGGGGTAAAAACTAAAGATGGTAGAAATTTCGGTTTGGTCTATATTGGCAGCAATTTGAGTCCGTTCTTCATTTTTATACCAGGAGAGGCTAAAGGCAGGAGATGCCGGTTCTAACCTGATATGGGAGGCACTAAGGCGAACAGAAAAATTTTTCAGCGGTTCCACTTCCAGAGCTACCGTGCTAAGGCTTATAGAACTCAATTTATCATTATCACCTACATTAAGTAGAGAGGAAGAGGCAAGGCTCCTTCCCAAGACATCGGTAGTATTGGTAAGACCGGCACCCAGTTGTTCAATATCTTTGCGGTGGCCCGCTGAGGCTATTAACCTTGATCTTTGGTCCAGCATGATCTTTCCAAGGATCCCATACTTTATTTTTTGATCCCGGAATCCGTATGCCGTATAACCTTCGATCCTCCAGGGATCATTTTGTCCAAAATAGGTACGCGCGTTTAACCGTACACGCCATCCCTCTATTTCATTGAATCCTACCATAGGACCTACATCATAACCATTAAATTCAATATATCCTGTGGCAAAGAAACCGGCAAGTGTAGATATTCTATTAAATGCCTTTAAAGTTTGCAAGGTATCGATCATCTTATACACCCCCGATTCACTGCTGCTTAAAGGTTCCAGCCTGTTTTGCGACCAGAAGTCCTCTTTTTGGTCATAAACCTTTTCATCATACTCCAGAACTCTTTGATCATAGAATTTTTTATTTTGCTTTTTGTCAAATACATAATGATCATATAAAACTGTCTTTTTTCCGTAGATCCCTCTTGCACTTTCCTTTCTGTGAAAAGAAAAATCGGCCATTAGGAAATCCCGGGTGAGTAAAAAGACTGAATCGTTCAGCACTTCGTATTCCTGCTCCAAATAAACTCCGTTGATCCAGTTTAGGTTGGCGTTCTTTGCCATTTCCATATTTATTTCCCTTATCGCCCAGGTGGTATCATTGACCCAAAAATCTCCTTTAAAAGTGAGTTCATTCTCCCTTCTGGGATAATAAGCAATATTGTAATAATGTTTATTGGCTATGTAAGCACTATCTGCAAGTACATAATTATAAGTGTCAATTCCTGTGGTGGAAAGCGGACTAATAAAGTTCTTATCAAATATCCTAAGGTAATTATCGTAAATATCAATTTCAAAGTACAGATCTTTAAGACTGGCGATAAGGATCTGGTTTTCATTAAAACCTGAGTTTTTATTTCCCAGAAGATCCTCCCGTTTCTTACCCCTGAGATTATCGCCGTAGACCTTGTTGACAGATTCATTTAAAAAAACAGGCAGGTAAGTTGTACCAGTAAGGGAATTGGTATCCAGGTTGTCAAATATAAATTCAAATCCTTTGAAGGCTCTGCTGTTTATTACTGAACTGTCAATTGTATTGAGGGAAAATTCAAGTTTCTCATATTTCCGGAATTCGTACTGATCAAATTTTTTGATTCCGTTCTCCCGGCGGTTTTCCCATATCTTCCTCAAAATATCAATGGCCGGATTATTCTTTTTAGAAGTTTTTCCACGGAAAAGGTAGATTTCTGCAAGGCCTTCCGTTTCCTCATTTAAAAAGATCTCAAGGTTTAAGTTATTTCCTTTTTTCAGCTGAAGAATTACAGGCTGATAGCCCACATAGGAAATTTCCAGGGCAGGGTGATCATTATCAGAAACAAGGTAAAATTTCCCTTCCGCAGTAGTTGTTGTGCCTTCTGAAGATTGCAGGAAGATCACATTGGCAAAGGGAACAGGTTTCCCGCTTTCATTCTTCACTATCCCGCTCACTCGTGTTTGCGAAAAGGCATTAAAAGAGCAAATTATTAAAAAACACAGGGGGAGGAAGTTCTTCATATGGGGGCAAAAAAAAACTTCATCTAATTAAGATGAAGTTTCAAAGATAAGCGGTTTTCTGCTTACTTGTATAATACCTTTTTCACAGCCTTGATAACATCTTCACTATTAGGCAACCATTCCTTAAATAGTTCAGGAGAATATGGTGCCGGAGCATCTGCGGTGTTGATCCTCGCGATTGGCGCATCCAGGTAATCAAAAGCTTTTTCCTGTACCTGGTAAGATATCTCTGTTGAAATATTTCCAAACGGCCAGGATTCCTCAAGGATCACCAGTCGATTAGTCTTTTTCACAGATTTTATTATAGTGTCTATATCTAATGGACGGATAGTTCTAAGGTCAATGATCTCACAGGAGATATCTTCTTTTTCCAGTTCTTCGGCAGCTTTATAAGCTTCTTTGATGATCTTTCCAAAGGAAACAATAGTAACGCTGGTTCCTTCACGCTTAATATCTGCAACTCCTATAGGAATAACATACTCTTCTTCAGGCACCTCGCCTTTGTCCCCGTACATTTGCTCACTTTCCATAAAAATCACGGGATCATCATCCCGAATTGCCGATTTCAGAAGTCCTTTTGCATCATAAGGATTTGAAGGAACTATAACTTTTAACCCGGGACAATTGGCATACCAGCTTTCAAAAGCCTGGGAATGTGTAGCCGCAAGTTGTCCTGCCGATGCCGTTGGCCCTCTGAAAACAATGGGTATATTGAATTGCCCACCGCTCATATGACGCATTTTGGCAGCATTATTTATGATCTGGTCGATTCCCACCAAAGAGAAATTAAAGGTCATGAACTCAATAATAGGCCGGTTGCCGTTCATTGCACTTCCAATTCCAATTCCGGAAAAACCAAGTTCAGATATGGGGGTGTCTATTACTCTGTCTGGTCCAAATTCATCCAGCATTCCTTTTGAAGCTTTGTAGGCTCCATTGTATTCGGCAACCTCTTCTCCCATTAAATAAATGCTTTCATCTTTTCGCATTTCTTCGCTCATGGCCTGCTGAATAGCTTCTCTAAATTGGATTGTACTCATTCTTTATATTATCTGTTAAGTCAAAAATAAAAAACAAAAATAGTAATTAAGGAAAGTTTAAACTACTACTTCCCAATAAAATATTTACTATGCGCGCATAGTAAATTTCCATATAATTTCCTTATCTTCGTCTTTGAGAATATAAACCTATTTAAAGATTACATAGATGAAGATATTAGTATGTATTAGCCATGTGCCCGATACTACCTCAAAGATCAATTTCACCAATGATAATACTCAATTTGATTCCAACGGGGTCCAGTTTGTCATTAATCCAAATGACGAATTTGGACTTACCCGGGCTATGTGGTTCAAGGAGAAGCAAGGTGCAAGTGTAGATGTAATAAACGTTGGTGGGCCCGAGACAGAACCCACCTTACGTAAAGCTCTTGCTATTGGTGCCGATTCTGCCATTCGAGTCAATACCGCTGCTAAAGACGGATTTCAGGTTGCCAAACAACTTGCCAAAGTAGCAGGTGACGGGGGTTATGACCTTATTATAGCCGGAAGGGAATCGATTGACTATAACGGGGGAATGGTTCCGGGAATGCTTGCCGCATTGCTGGGTGCTAATTTTGTAAATACCTGTATAAGTCTTGAAGTTGAAGGTAATGATGTTAAAGCCATTCGGGAGATCGATGGGGGTAAAGAAAGCGTTACCACTTCCCTGCCGCTTGTTATTGGAGCTCAAAAAGGGCTGGTAGAAGAGAGCGACCTGAAGATCCCAAATATGAGGGGAATTATGCAGGCCAGATCCAAACCTTTAAACGTGGTGGAGCCCGATGATGTTGAAGTGCGAACCGAAGCCCAAAAATTTGAAAAACCTGCTCCAAAAGGCGCGGTTAAACTCATAGATCCTGATAATCTGGACGAGTTGGTGAATTTACTTCACAATGAGGCGAAAGTGATTTAATAAAGAGTTTAAATATATAACAGGACTTAGGCTTATTCTGAAAGTCCGGAAATAAAAAAAATAGAAATATGTCAGTTTTAGTATATCCAGAATCCGAAGACGGGAATTTCAAGACAGTATCTTTCGAAGTTGCCTCTTATGCAAGGGAAATAGCCCAGAATATGCAAACCACAGTTACCGCTGTTACTTTTAATAATTCAGAGGCTTCCGAACTTGGCAATTATGGAGTAGATAAGGTCCTTAATGTAAAAAACGATAAATTAAAGAATTTTAATGCTGAAGCTTATGCCGATGTTATAAAGCAAGCTGCAGAAAAAGAAGGCGCAAAAGTGGTTGTTATAAGCCAAAGCGCAAACAGCAAATATCTTGCACCGCTTTTGGCAGTGCATCTTAACGCAGGTTATGCATCTAATGTCGTTGCACTTCCTGAAAGTACTGAACCTTTTACTGTTAAGAGAACTGCATTTACCAACAAAGCCTTTAATTTCACCAGTATGACTACTGATGTAAAGATCATAGGAATTTCTAAAAATGCTTTTGGGCTGAAGGAAAACCCCGCAGATGCTGTAGTTGAAGAATTTTCGCCAACTTTGACGGGAGAAGATTTCACCGTGGAGGTCACTAATGTAGATAAGGCCAGAGATAAAGTTACTATTGCCGATGCAGAAATTGTAGTTTCCGGAGGCCGGGGGCTTAAAGGCCCTGAAAATTGGGGAATTTTAGAAGATCTTGCCGATACTTTGGGAGCCGCAACTGCCTGTTCCAAACCTGTAAGCGATATGGGATGGCGGCCTCACCATGAGCACGTAGGACAAACCGGAAAACCGGTAGCCTCCAACCTGTACATCGCTATTGGAATTTCAGGAGCCATTCAACATTTAGCAGGAATAAATGCTTCAAAAGTAAAAGTTGTAATCAATAATGATCCTGAAGCCCCATTTTTTAAGGCTGCAGACTACGGTGTGGTTGGAGATGCCTTTGAAATAGTACCTAAACTAAATGAAAAACTAAAAGAATTTAAAGCTAAAAACGCATAATTTTTTTAACTTGCGTGCTTTAAAAGGGCGGTCTAAATTTGGTAAAAGGTCCTTATTTAGACGCCCTTTTTTAATTTATAATATATGAGCTTAGTGCGCCTTAATATTAAAGGAATTTCTTATAGTCAAACCCAAAATGGTGCGTATGCCCTCATTTTAAGTGAGGTGGATGGAGACAGAAAACTGCCAATAGTAATAGGAGCTTTTGAAGCGCAGTCTATTGCCATTGCACTTGAAAAAGAGATTAAACCCCCCAGACCTTTAACACACGATCTGTTCAAAAATTTTAGTGACCGCTTCGAGATCGTTGTAAAACAGGTGATCATTCACAAGCTGGTGGATGGGGTTTTTTACTCCAGCCTGATATGCGAACGCGATAAGATCGAAGAGATCATTGATGCTCGCACCAGTGATGCCATAGCATTAGCCCTTAGGTTCAATGCACCTATTTTTACTTATAAGAATATATTGGATAAAGCCGGAATCTACCTCAAAGGAGAGACTGGTTCAATGACATCTTCCACTCCTACCCCGCCCGGGGAAGAGATGAATGTGGATGATATAGTTGCAGAAAAGTTAGAAACCACCGGTACCAATTACAAAAAAATGTCTTTGGACGAACTTGAAACTTTACTCTCTCAAGCTGTAAAAAATGAGGATTACGAGAAAGCAGCAAGAATAAGAGATGAAATTTCAAAACGCAACAAGTAATTGGATATATGAATAAAGTCTGGGTAACCCTGATCTTTTTTTTATTCGGAATTCTTAGTTTACAGGCCCAAAGCATCACCAAAGAGTGGAGCTTTGATTCTGCCGAAGACACCAGCACACTACAAAACGAATTTTCTTCACAATATCTTCTTATCGATGAAGATGGCAGGTTCAAAATGACATCTGAAGAGGAAGAAACTATTTCAGAAGGAGATTACCTATATCAAAATAATCTGTTGATCTTCTTTTTTGATACCACCCGCGACTCCATCAGGAGGTTTAGGGTACAGGAATTAACTGACGACGCCCTTATTCTATCAGACCCAAATAACACCTATACCTTTACCGAAGCACCTCAGCCATTAGAAGAAGTTATCCCTGTAGAGGCTGCAAAAGAGATCATTCCCAGCCAGGGAATGTCCTTCACCAGTGTCTGGCGGGGTGTACTGGGAATGATTTCCCTTCTGCTGCTGGCGATATTTTTCAGCAGCAAAAGAAGCGCCATTAACTGGAAGACAGTCTCTGTAGGCCTGGCTGCACAATTGTTGCTGGCCCTGGGAGTATTAAAAGTTACATTTATAAAGAATATTTTTGAATTTGTAGGTAAGATCTTTGTTCTCATCCTGGATTTTACACGGGCGGGCAGTGAGTTCTTACTGGGAGGATTAATGGAAGTTGACAGCTTTGGGTTCATCTTTCTTTTCCAGGTGTTACCTACTATTATATTCTTTTCGGCATTGACCTCGGTACTTTTTTATTTAGGAGTTGTACAGATCATTGTTAAAGGGATGGCATGGGTCCTTACAAAGCTAATGGGGATTTCCGGCGCAGAAAGCCTAAGCGTAGCGGGGAATATTTTTCTTGGACAAACAGAGGCTCCTCTCCTGATCAAGGCATACCTGGAAAGAATGACCCGCTCTGAGATCCTGCTGGTCATGATTGGTGGGATGGCCACCGTGGCAGGAGGAGTATTGGCAGCTTATATTGGATTTCTTGGAGGAGACGACCCTGAATTACGCCTGCAATTTGCGAAGCACCTTTTAGCAGCTTCTGTTATGGCAGCCCCGGGGGCAATTGTGATCTCCAAGATCTTATACCCTCAACAGGAACCTGTAAATAACAATGTAGAAATTTCTTCTGAAAAAATAGGTTCTAATTTCCTGGATGCCATTGCCAATGGAACTACAGAAGGATTAAAACTGGCTGCAAACGTGGCGGCAATGCTTTTGGTCTTTATCGCCTTTATTGCAATGATCAATTACATCCTGGGATCAATAGGAGGGTACACCAATTTAAACGCTTTAATGGCAGAATACACTCCCTACTCCAAATTCTCGCTGGAAGCAATCCTGGGAACCATCTTCTCCCCTCTTATGTGGCTTATGGGAGTTGCAAAAGAAGATATGATGTTGATGGGCCAGCTGCTGGGAATAAAGCTTGTTGCCAGTGAATTTGTAGGCTACATTCAGCTGGCAGATCTAAAAAATCCGGCTAATTTCTTAAGCCTCAACTATGAAAAATCCATTATTATGGCGACTTATATGCTTTGCGGATTTGCAAATTTTGCATCTATAGGAATACAAATTGGCGGGATAGGGTCCCTTGCCCCGGGTAAAAGAAAAATGCTATCAGAATTTGGGATGAAAGCCTTAATTGGTGGAACTCTTGCTTCTTTGCTTTCTGCTACTATTGCAGGAATGATCATTGGGTAAATGTATAAATTCCGGAATTTCTGAAAGAAACTTTAAATACTACTTCTAAAGATTTCTTCAATTTCAATTACCATAAATAAAAAACCCTTCTGAGCCATCAGAAGGGTTTTTTTATTTTAATTTCATTATTGGTTTAACCAAGTGCAACCATACTACCACCAATGGCGGCACCTGCAGAAATTAATGCGCTTATCACCAGCCACCAAGCTGCTGCGGCTGCGTTTTTTCTGGTATTCTCAGCCTGAATAACAGCTTTTCGTTTAAGATTCTCCAGCCTGCGGTTTGCTTCATCTTCAATCTTTTGGATCCTGTCCAGCACATTGTTTTTCGCATCTTCATAAGATTGCACCACTTTGTCTATATCCTTTTCATCAATTTTGGTGTTTGAGGTAACAACAGACACCAGAGAGTCCCGGTCCATATTCTGAAGTTTTCTTTTTACTGAAGACAGCTTATCACCTTGATCGTCCATTTTTCCCTGGAAATAACTGGTAAGCATGGCAAAATTAATATCAGGTTTTCCGGTATTATTTACCATTTTAGAAAGTTCTTTTTCCAGTTTCATCTTCATGTCTGAATGATCATCTTTATGCTGTACCCTAAGGGCGGAAGCATCAGTTATTTTACTTCCGTGATCTCTTCCATCTCCTGAACCTCCAATTTGCTGCTTTATCTTTTGGATGAGATCTTCAGCCTTATCGGCATATTTTTCAACCTGCTTTTTATCGAGAGCAGTGTTTGCAGTCAATACTTCTACAATGGTGTCCCTGTCAATATCCCCTAATTTAGATGCCAGTTTAGGTCCTTCCACAGTTGGATTTTTCACCACCTCCATAATCTTGTTCTGTAAATTGGAACCCTGATCCATATCTTTAGGAGAAGCCTTAGAGAGGATTCCTTTGATCTTTTCTATATAACCATGTACCTGCTCCTCTTCAGCAGGGGTGAATTTTGCTACAACTTTCTCCAGCTTCTCCTCTCCGTTATCACCTTCACCATAGGCTTCCTTTAATTCCCGCTGAAGTTGTTTCAGTTTCTCCATTTTTCCCTGGTTGTCAGAACCATCTCCGTCTGATGCCTGGGAAATGGCCTTGTCCATCACCTGTTGAATGGCCATCCATTTCTGGCCTCCACCACCTTGTTTTTTGCTCGTCTCTTTCTGGACTTGTTCATTCCTTTTATCAGACTCCTCAACGATTTCTTTGATATCTTTTTTTACCTGCTCATAATCGGGAACCGATTTATCGACCCGGGTAAAAAATTCGTCAACAGATTCATTGATCACCTTGGGATCAAATGTTGAACTAAAGTCCTTTCTGATCTTATCTACAGTATCTTCAGCAACATTTTTCATCTGGGATTCCTTAGAGGTAGAAAACACTCCTTTTACTGCTTCTCCGGAGGCTCTTAACCCTGCGGTTGCTGTATTTATTAATCCGCCGACCAGGGAATTCACCACTTTACTTTCCAGATAGAACATCAGAATAAAAAATGTGGCCCAAATTACCAGCCCCAGAGTAATAGCAATAACTGTATTAGCTATAAGGCTTAGGTTTATAGCAAGAGCGGTTGCGCCAAATAAAGACAAACCTACCGTAATCGCACTCCAGAGTCCAAAGCCGGTAGTGATCATAGTTCCGGTATCCATACCATCATCATCGTCATCATCGTCGTTGTCTTTTACTTTATATTTGTTCTCCACATAACTCTCCTTGATATCCCCAATTGCCGTTATTCCCAAAGCTACTGAAAGGGCCGTAAGTATAAATTGAAAACCCATTGCCAACAAGACTCCGGCTATGATCGCGATTAGAAAGTTGGGTGTAATAACAGAATTGGTAAATGTATCCACTTCTGCCTCCTGCGCCATTAAAACCATAGGACTCAAAAATAAACTCATAATTAGTAAGACATGCTTTTTCATTTTCGTTTTTGATTTAGTTAGAATTCGTTTTAGCTATTTTACATTTAAATTAATGAGACTATTCTTAATTAAAGTTAATTAACACCATTTTATTTTTATCATACTGCTGATCTTAAGCGTTTTAACAAGTTAATAACATTTGATAAATCTATAATTCGCAGGCAGTTTGGAACTTTATATTTCCTTAATTTTAGAGCTGGAAATCCTAGAGACAAGAGATAAGAATTAAAATGAAGCAATACCACGATTTATTACGTCACGTGATGGAGCACGGAAATGAAAAGGGAGATCGCACAGGCACCGGGACCAAAAGCGTATTTGGATACCAAATGAGATTTGACCTTAGCAAAGGTTTTCCTATGGTAACCACCAAAAAACTCCATTTAAAATCTATTGTTTATGAACTTCTATGGTTTCTGAATGGGGATACCAATATCAAATATCTTCAAGAACATGGGGTGAAAATTTGGAATGAGTGGGCTGATGAGAACGGTGACCTGGGTCCGGTTTACGGCCATCAATGGCGCAACTGGAACAGCGAAGATATAGACCAGATAAAAGAGATAATCAAAACCTTAAAGAGCAATCCCAACAGCCGGAGAATGCTTGTATCGGCCTGGAACCCTTCCGTGCTTCCGGACACTTCGAAATCATTTTCAGAAAATGTGGCAAATGGTAAGGCGGCATTGCCTCCCTGTCACGCATTTTTCCAGTTCTACGTTACCCAGCCCGCAGCAGGTTCTAATGAGAAGCCCAAACTTTCCCTTCAGCTTTATCAACGCAGTGCCGATATTTTTCTTGGGGTGCCTTTCAATATAGCCTCCTACGCCTTATTTACTATGATGATGGCACAGGTATGTGATTATGATGCAGGAGATTTTATCCACACCTTCGGCGATGCCCATATATATTCTAATCATTATGAACAGGTGGAGCTTCAGCTATCGCGCCAGCCTAAAAATTTGCCAACCATGAAGCTAAATCCTGAAGTTAAGGATATCTTTGGCTTCAAATTTGAAGACTTCAGCCTGGAGAATTATGATCCGCACCCCCATATCAAGGGTAAAGTTGCCATATAAGAAACACCTGCTTATGAAAAAATGCCTTATAATATTTACATTAGCCCTCTTCACCAGCTTCAGCTACGCACAGGAGGGAGTCCGGGTTCAGAAGAATTCTGTTAGTACTAAAGAGATCGCACCGGTATGGCCGGGATGTGAAACCAGCAAAGAAACTTCAAAAGACTGTTTTAATACCCAGTTGAACAGCCTCTTAAAGAAAAATTTCAAGTATCCAAAAGATGCTAATGGAAATATTGTAAGAGGCAGAACCGTTCTTTCCTTTACTGTTGATGAAAAAGGAAAGGTTAAGGATGTTAAAGCAACAGGAGATCATAAGGCATTGAACGAGGAGGCCATGAGGATCGTGAGCCTTTTTCCGATAATGAAGCCCGGAATACGAGGAGGTAAAGCTATTCCTGTTTTCTACAAAATGCCCTTCAATTTATAGATCTGCCTTTGTTTTTCCTGATTTTTTCTACTTTAGAAAAAACACTCATGGCTGTCATAACCATTTGCTATTTACAATTGATCTTTCATAATTTCATGCCTGAACAAACCAAAGTGGTAGTACTTTTAACTTGTGCTTAACTCTCGTTAAATTCTGGCAATCATAAAAAAAGTGTAACTTTGATATCGTTCAAATTACGCCACTTTTTTATGATTGCTCAGAAAGACCTATTCTCTCTTTTTATAGAAACCCGTGCCAAAACAGAATCTATTTGCTCCTTCCTGGAGATCGAGGATTATGTGGTGCAGCCGGTTGTTGACGTCTCTCCACCCAAATGGCATTTAGGACATACCACCTGGTTTTTTGAAGAATTTGTTCTAAAAAAATACGATCAGGGCTATAAACTTTTTGATGAAAATTCCGCTTATGTTTTCAACAGCTACTATGAAAGTGTAGGCGAAAAAGTAGTGCGGACAGATCGCGGAAATCTTTCGCGCCCCACAGTTTCCTGGGTGTACGAGTACAGGGAATATGTTACAACAGCATTAAAAGATCTTTTTGACGCCTCTCCAAATCTTCCTCCTGAAGTCCTTGAGGTTATAGAAATTGGCTGTCACCACGAAAAACAGCACCAGGAACTACTCATAACAGACATCAAATATATCTTAGGCAATAACCCTTTGATGCCCGTTTATAATAATGAATTTGAAGAAAATAAGATTCAGGAGGGCGGGCAAAAATGGATAAAGATAGCCGAGGGAGTTTATGAAATTGGGCATCAAGAATTCAATTTTTCCTATGATAATGAGCTGGGGGCACATAAAACTTATTTACGCGAGTTTGAAATATCAAACAAACTTGTCACCAATAAAGAATATACAGAATTCATAGATGCAGGCGGATACAAAGACGTGCTGCTTTGGCATGCCGAGGCCTGGGACTGGATCAACACCAATGGGATCAATGCGCCTTTTTACTGGCACGAGATTGACGGAAAATGGCATCAATATACTTTACAGGGACTAAAAGAACTTTCTTTGGATGCCCCGTTATCCCATATTTCATACTATGAGGCATTTGCCTATGCTCAATGGAAAAAATTAAGGCTTCCTACAGAATTTGAATGGGAGATCGCCCAGGATCAATTTGATTGGGGAACCCGTTGGGAATGGACTGAAAGTGCCTATTCCCCTTATCCCGGATTTAAAACTGCTGAAGGTGCCCTGGGAGAGTACAACGGAAAATTCATGGTTAACCAAAAAGTCCTGAGAGGAGCATCTGTTGCAACATCAAATAACCATACCCGACACACCTACCGAAATTTTTTCCATCCTCACCTTCGCTGGCAATTTACTGGTGTAAGACTGGCACGCTAATACCGACTTTTAAAATATGAAGAACTCAGTTAAAACCACTTTCGCCTCTGCTTTTGAGGAAGATGTTTCCAAGGGATTGACCACCTTTCCAAAATATCTTTATTCGAAATATATTTACGATAAGAAAGGAGATAAGTTATTCCAGGACATTATGGCCCTGCCTGAATACTACCTCACCAACTGTGAATATAATATTCTCGAAAAACACACTGCAGAGATTGCCGATGCATTTCTTGGCCCGGACGGTTTTGATCTTATTGAACTGGGTGCAGGAGACGGAAAAAAAACCAAGGTTCTACTGAGGCATCTGGTGGCACAAAATACAAACTTCAGTTATTTACCGGTTGACATCAGCTTAAATGTACTCGAGGAACTGAACGCTTCTTTAAAAGAGGAACTGCCCGAATTACAGATAAAAATTCAGCAGGGAACCTATTTAAAAACCCTTGAGAACCTTTCAAATTATGGCTTCAGGAAAAAAGTGATCATGATGCTGGGCTCAAATATTGGGAACCTGCTTCATAAGGATGCCATTATATTCCTCAAAAATATCGCCGGTGCAATGAATGCTGAGGATATGTTGTTCATGGGCTTTGATCAGAAAAAGAATCCGCAAACGATTTTGGATGCGTATAATGATCCTACCGGGGTTACAGAAGCTTTTAATAAAAACCTGCTCGTAAGGATCAATACCGAATTAAACGGTAATTTTGATATCGATAACTTTCTTCACTGGGAAACCTATGATCCCGAGACCGGAACAGCCAGAAGTTTTCTTGTGAGTAAGATTGACCAGAAGGTGATTATTGAAAACCTAAACCTGGAGGTGCATTTTGAAGCCTGGGAAACCATCCATACAGAAATTTCTCAAAAATATGATGATTCTGTGGTTAACTGGCTTGCACAGGAAGCAGGTTTAAAAGTTGTCCGTACCTTTACTGATAGTAAAAAATACTATAAAAACTATATTTTTAAAGTACTGTAAAATCAGGTGCTTTGAAATAAAAAAGAGACCTAGTAGGAGATAAAGTATGAAAGCGATTTGGAATGACAAAGTAGTAGCAGAAAGCGAGGAGACCAAAGTGGTAGAAAACAATCATTACTTTCCTAAAGGATCTATTAAAGATCAATATTTTAAACCCAGTGACCACAGTACCCGGTGCCCCTGGAAAGGCCTTGCTTCCTATTTCACTCTTGAAGTAGACAGCAAAGAGAATAAAAATGCAGCCTGGTACTATCCTGAAACCAGTCATGCCGCAAAACCAATTGAAGACTATGTGGCTTTTTGGAAAGGTGTTCAGGTAACCGAATGAATTTTACCCCTTATATGCTTTGAGTGTCTTAAACAAGAAATCCAGTTCCTCTTCAGTATTGAAATAGTGAAAACTAATCCTGATCCCTTGCCCCCGCTGAGAGCACAAAATATCCTTGCTTCTAAGGTGCTGAAATAATTTATCATCTCCTCGAATATTAAAAATAGGGGAATGTCCTGGTCTTTTTTCAACTAATTCCTCAAGTAAACTCAGCGCAGACAATTCCCGTTTCGCGATCCCGGTTAATTTTGCTACTCGTTCTTCGACTAACTCCATGCCCACATCTTCCAAAAATTCAAGGGCTATTTTTAAACTCCCAAAATTGAGGGTATCCTGATGGCCCGGCTCAAATTTTCCGATGAAATTTCCTTCATGGGCTTTGTACTTTCCCTGCAGGGAATTGAATCCGCTGCTTTTGGGAGCGACCTTTTCCGCCGCTTTTTCATGGAACAGCATAAAGGCATTTCCGTAACCTGCATTCAGCCACTTGTAACAACTGGTAATGACCACATCTATTCCGGAATCATCAAAATCAAATCGCTCAGTACCACAATATTGAGTACCATCTGCCACAAAGAGGGTTTCCGGGTACCTGGCCTTTAAATTCTTCAAAAAATCTATACTCAATTGAACTCCATTGATATATTGTACGATACTAAAAGCAAAAAGACCCGGGGGTTCCTTTTGAAAAGCTTCCTCAATATTTCTTTCCAGGTTTTCATCAATAACAGCATATGAAACAGGAAAATCTCTTGAAGAGACTGCCCAATTAATAGAAGGATAATCGCTTTCCAGAAGAAGTGCCCTTTTTGATTTTTCTATTCCTTCCAGAAGCGTATTAAATCCATAAGAGAAATTGGGGACCAGTGCCACCCGGTTGGGAGCACATTTAAAAAAGGCACCCACAGCCTCCCTCACCGCTGTTAACATCTCTCCCTGTTTCTCTTTTAGTAAACTTCCCGAAATAAGGAAATCCAGATCGTGTTCCTGCCTGAATTCAAAGACTTTTTCAGGTAAAAGTCCTGAGGCGGCAGTATTGAAATATTTATATTGTTGCAGGATAGGGAAAGGTTTTCTTAAATTCTTCATAAGCGTTTAACAATGGTATAAAAAATCTTTAAATTTGAATTCAGATTAAAAGTACTTCATATTATGTTTTCTAAAAAGAAAAACACTTCCAAACTAGATGCAGATCAACGGGAACTTTATGAAAATGCAAGGCGAAGGACACTTCAGAAGAAGAGGTTATTTCTACATTTTGTCATTTTTCTCGTAGGAGCGGTACTTCTTATCATCTTAAACGTAGTTATAGGTTTTCGCGAAGAATTTATGCCCCTGGGCTACAATTGGTTCGTCTGGGCAATACTCCTCTGGACTTTTTTCTTCCTGATCCATGCAGTGAATGTGTTTATAACCAGCAGTTTTATGGGAAAAGAATGGGAGCAACGGCAAATGGAGAAACTTGTTAGAAAACAGAAAGAAAGGATCGCAGAGCTTGAAAAGAAAGCAGAACGGGAATACCCCATCCCTCAGGAAAGACGTACAGACAGGAAGGACCCCGGAACCCCGCCAATAAATAATCCTAATAAACCCCTAAATCACTAGATCATGCTCACATTAATAGCTGCTGCCGGAGAAAATAATGAGCTTGGAAAAGACAATGATCTCGTATGGCATCTGCCTGATGATTTTAAACGTTTTAAAAAACTTACCACCGGCCACTATATTATCATGGGCCGTAAAACTTTTGAATCTTTCCAGGAACCATTACCTAACCGAACTCACGTGGTAATTACCCGAAGAGAAAATTATAAAAAGGAAGGATTGGTCATAGTTCATTCCCTGGAAAGGGCAATTGAACTCACAGAGGATGATCCTCAACCCTTTGTAATTGGGGGAGGTGAAATTTATGATCAGGCAATTGATATTGCCGATAAGATTGAACTTACGCGCGTTCATGCTACCTTTGATGCAGATACTTTCTTTCCTGAAATTGATGAAAACCAATGGAAACTGGTTGCCGAGGAATTCCATGAAAAAGATGAAAGACATAACTTTGCATTTACCTATTTAACTTATGAACGCAGATAAAGATCCCGGAGAGGATTTTAAATTTATAGCCGAAACAAATGCTATTGAAATAACAGATGTAAAGGAACTTGGAGGAGGAGACATTAACGAGGTTTTTTTGATCACGACCTCTGCCGGACAGGAACTGGTGGTTAAATTAAATGACTCTAAAAAATATCCGAATATGTACCGGGCAGAAAAGAATGGTTTGGAAACCCTTGCCGGCACCAATACCATCCAGATCCCCAAGGTCATAAATTATGGAGAGACCGGAGATCAATCCTATATCTTAATGGAATATATAGCCACAGGAAAACCTGGAGGTGATTTTTGGGAAACCTTTGCTACACAACTTGCAGATCTTCACAGGAACACCTCCGCTCAATTCGGCTTTTCAGAAGATAATTATATCGGAAGCCTTCCACAGCAAAACAACCCAATTACTGATGCTGCTGAATTTTACGTCACCCAACGACTGGAACCTCAGTTGGAGCTTGCAAAGAAACAGGATTTTGATCTGGGAATCAGCAAATATTTTCTTCGGAATATTTCTGAGAACATACCTGATGAGCCGCCGGCCCTGATCCATGGTGACCTTTGGAACGGAAACCTTTTGATTACTGCGGAAGGTTCTGCATGTTTAATTGACCCTGCGGTAGCTTATGCACCCCGGGAGATGGATCTGGCGATGATGAAACTTTTTGGAGGTTTTGATCCCAGGTTATTCAGGACCTATGCTGAAGAATTTCCATTAGAAAGAGGCTTTGAGGAAAGGCTTCCACTCTGGCAATTGTACTACCTGCTTGTTCATCTCAATATTTTTGGAAAAGGATATTTAAATCAGGTAAACAACATCATTAAAAAGTACAACTAACTTCACAAAGCATTAACAAAACCAATCCGATTTTTAGGAATTTATTAGGTCAAATCTGTTCTGATGCTTGGTATCTTGTAGCTAAAAATAAACGCTATGAGTATTGAAAATTTGACAAGTAAAGAGGCACTGGAAAAAATGACCAATTTGGTAAATGACATTAAATTTGCCATGCTTCTTTCTGATCTAAAATCCCAACCTATTAGCGCTGTACCCATGACTACTAAAAAAGTTGATGAACGCGGAGACATCTGGTTCCTTAGCGGGCTAAACAGCGATCACAATGCTAACATACTTAAAAGCCCCGAAGTGCAGTTGCTTTACAGTGATCCTTCAGATATGGAATTTATCAGCATCTATGGAAGAGCTACTGTGGTCACAGAAAAGAATATTCTTGAAGATCTATATGACAAAAAGGATGACGCCTGGTTCACAGGAAGTGATGACCCAAATTTAACGGCCATTAAAATTGTTCCTGAAGAAGCCTACTACTGGGATACCAAGGACAGTAAATATATAAGTTTGTTTAAAATGGGAATAGCCGCAGTAACCGGAGATAAACAAGATACTTCCGAAAAAGGAAGACTCGATTTGTAAAATATATTGTTTAGTGAGTAGGCCTTATAACAAGCAATTGTTATGAGGTCTTTTTTTTATTTCTAATTTAGCAGAAACAACCAATACTATGAAGGCTTATATTTTTCCCGGACAGGGAGCACAGTTTGCAGGAATGGGTAAGGATCTCTACGATAATTATCCTGAAGCCCGCAAACTTTTCGAAAATGCCAATGAAATCCTGAATTTTGAGATCACAAGAACCATGTTTGAAGGCACAGCTGAAGACCTGAAACAAACAAAGATTACTCAGCCGGCGGTTTTTCTGCATTCGGTCATATTAAGTAAAGTCATGGGGTCATCTTTTAAACCCGATATGGTTGCAGGCCATTCCCTGGGAGAGATCTCTGCTTTAGTGGCAAACAAAACTTTAGAATTTGAACCTGCCTTAAAACTTGTATATAAAAGAGCACTTGCAATGCAACATGCTTGTGAAATCCAGCCTTCTACGATGGCCGCCGTATTGGGACTGGAAGATGAAATGGTAGAATCAGTTTGTGCCGCTGTTGATGGAATTGTAGTTGCAGCAAATTATAATTGTCCCGGCCAGCTGGTCATTTCAGGCAGCATTGATGCGGTTGAGAAAGCCTGTGAAATGATGAAGGAAAAAGGAGCAAAACGAGCCATGGTCTTACCTGTAGGAGGCGCTTTTCACTCCCCTCTCATGGAGCCTGCAAGAAAAGAACTTGCTGAAGCCATTGAAGCCACCACCTTCAATACTCCCATTTGCCCGATATATCAAAATGTTACCACCTTTGCAGTTACAAATCCTCAGGAAATTCAACAGAACCTGGTATTTCAGTTAACCGCTCCGGTAAAATGGACGCAGTCTGTTCAGAAAATGATCGAAGGTGGAGCCAGCCATTTCATTGAAGTTGGCCCCGGTAAAGTACTACAGGGGCTGGTAAAAAAAATAGACAGGAATGCAGAGGTGTCTTCTGCTGAAATTTAATTCCCTGTTCCTTATAATAATAAAATCCTGATCATATTGATCAGGATTTTTTATTTAGTCCTTTGCCGAATTCTTACAATGCTTCTTTAAAAATTTTCCCGTCCTTCATCACAAATATTACCTCTTCCAGGGTTTTAATGTTTTGAGTAGGATCCTCTTTTACGGCAATAATATCTGCAAAAAATCCTTCCGCGATTTGCCCTGTTTCATTTTCTGTATTTAAGATTTTCGCAGGGGTTATTGTAGCGCTCTGGATAGCCTCCATTGCAGGCATTCCCGCTTCTACCATATATCCAAATTCCTTTGCATTTTTTCCGTGTTCAAAAACCCCTGCATCTGTTCCAAAGGCGATCATTACTCCACGCTTGTATGCTTTTTCAAAAGTATTTTGAATTTTTGGACCAATTTCAATAGCCTTGGGAACCACAAGGTCAGGATAGTAGCCTTCGATCTCGGCTTTTTCACTCACCTCTTTACCCGCAGTAATTGTAGGCACCAGGTAAGCACCGTATTCTTTCATAAGGTCCATCGTTTCCTCACTCATCAAGGTTCCATGTTCAATGGTGGTAACACCACCTCTAACCGCGCGTTGCATTCCCTCATCCCCGTGAGCATGAGCGGCAACGTGAAAACCATAATCTTTTGCAGTATTGGTAATAGCTCTTATCTCTTCTTCAGTAAACTGCGGATTTGAACTGCTCTTTGCCACACTTAATACACCTCCTGTAGCGGTGATCTTTATTAGGTCACTTCCGTTCTTATAGTTTTGTCGTACCGCTTTCGCCGCATCATCAACACTATTTACCACCCCGTCTTTTGGCCCGGGGTCTCCTACAAGGTTCCTGTTAAAGCTGTTGGTAGGATCGGCATGCCCGCCGGTAGTTGCAAGGGATTTTCCTGCAGTATAAATCCGTGGGCCCTCAATATTTCCGGAATTGATGGCGTTGCGAAGTGCAATATTGACACCACTACCCCCAAGTTCCCGCACTGTAGTAAATCCGGCTAATAAGGTGGTCTTGGCAAATCCTACTGAGTTGAAAGCAAAATCGGCTTCATTAAAAGTAAAGGATTCCAGGTATTTCTGCGGATTTGTTTCGCTTTCCAGGTGCACGTGCATATCTGTTAAGCCAGGAAGCACAGTCATAGTTTTAAGATCAATAATATCTTCATCAGGATTTTCAGGCTGAACATAGCCATTTTCAACACGCTTAATTTTATTGTCTGAAACTACAATAGTCCTTTCGATGAGGACTTTTCCGTTTTTGGTATCAACCAATTTTCCTGCATGGATATAAGTATCCTGTGCAGAAGCTGCAGAAGCAAATAAAATTCCGCAGAAAATAAATAATAATTTTTTCATTGTATAGGGTTTAGTTATTGACAAATTCAATTACCGTACTGGTAATTAAATCTATTTGGTCATCGGTAAGTTCGGTATGCATAGGAAGGGAAATTACTTCTTTTACCAGCTGGTTGGTCACCGGGAAATCTGATTCGACATAGCGTTCATCCTGATAGGCTTTTTGTTTGTGTAGCGGAATTGGATAGTAAACTCCGCAGGGAATACCTTTTTCGCCCAGATGCTTTACAAGGGCATCCCTTTTTCCGTTGGTGATCTTCAGGGTGTACTGGTGATATACATGAGTATCGCATTTGCCTTCCCGATAAGGGATCTCTATATGTTCCTGACCTGCAAAAGCCTGATCATATTTTTTAGCCGAAGCTTTTCGGGATTCATTATACATATCAAGATTGGGAAGTTTTGCCCTTAAGACTGCGGCCTGAAAACTATCCAGCCTCGAATTCACCCCCACCACGTCGTGGTGATAACGCTCGTACATTCCGTGGTTGACAATGCCACGAAGCACGTGTGCCAGTTCATCATCATTGGTAAAGATAGCGCCACCATCTCCAAAGCATCCTAAATTTTTAGAAGGGAAAAATGAGGTAGAGGCTACATGGCCTATAGTTCCGGTTTTATATGTTTTTGCTTCCCTGGAGTGGAAATTTGCACCAATGGCCTGGGCATTATCTTCAATGACATAAAGATCGTGCTTTCGGGCTATCTCCATGATCGCATCCATGTTTGCGGTTTGACCAAACAGGTGCACCGGTACAATTGCTTTGGTTTTGGAGGTAATGACTTTTTCTATAGCTTTGGGATCAATATTAAAAGTGTTAGCTTCAACATCAACCAATACAGGAGTAAGCTGTAAAAGCGCTATTACCTCAACCGTAGCGGCAAAAGTGAAATCGGCAGTAATGATTTCATCCCCAGGCTTGAGGCCCAATCCCATCATTGCGATTTGCAGCGCATCTGTACCATTGGCACAGGGAATTACGTGTTTTACATTTAAATATTCTTCCAGTTCTTTTTGAAAATGCTGTACTTCAGGCCCGTTGATGAAGGCAGAAGTTTCCATTATTTCCTGTAATGAGTGATTAATTTTATGCTTTATGAATTCATATTGGCCCTGCAGATCGACCATTTGTATCTTTTTCATGTAGTTTTTATTGTATTACAACGAAAATACAAAATATAGCCCCTATCCCCAATGCTATTTTTAGGAAAGAGCTATTTTAGCAAAATAAAAATATAGCTTGCACGCATTATACAACATAACTGTCTCTCTTACCAAAGCCGTACTTCCAATTACCGGCGCTTTTAGCCCAAAAATGAAACTTTTTGTAGAAGGAAGGAAGGAAACTTTTCCCATTTTACACCAAAAATTAAACAAAACCGACAAAGTGATTTGGTTTCACATGGCTTCCCTGGGAGAATTTGAGCAGGGACTTCCTATTATTGAAACTGTAAAAACCCTTTTTCCGGAACACAGGATCGTGGTAAGCTTTTTTTCCCCTTCAGGATATGAAAACAAAAAAGACACTCCCGTTGCCGATGCGGTAGTTTATCTTCCCCTGGACACCCCGAAGAATTCTAAGCGGTTTATAGATGTCATGAAGCCGGAAATAGTTTTCTTTATCAAGTACGAATTCTGGCCCAATTATCTCAGGGAATTAAAGAACAGAAATATACCTACTCTTCTAATATCGGGAGGTTTTCGAAAAGATCAGCTGTTCTTTAGATCCTATGGGGGCTGGATGAGAAGATCTCTGGAAACCTTTGAGCATTTTTTTGTGCAGAATCCCGAATCTGCGGAATTGCTGCAATCTATTGGTTTTAAAAATGTAACGGTAAATGGTGATACAAGATTTGACCGGGTTTCCCGGCAACTGGAACAGGATAACAAACTGGAATATATTGAGAAATTCAAAAAAGAACAATTGTGTATAGTAGCAGGCAGTACCTGGCCCGAGGATGAAGCTCTTCTTGAAGATCACATAAATTCGGCACCCGAAGAAATCAAATTTATTGTGGCCCCGCACCAGATACATGAAGAGAAAATTGAAAATTTCAGAAGAAGACTAAATAAAACATCAGTACTTTATTCTGAGAAAGAAAGTAAAGACCTGGCAGATTTTCAAATTCTTGTCATTGACAATATTGGTCTTCTTGGGCGTATCTACAGCTATGCCGATATCGCGTATGTTGGTGGTGCTGCGGGAAAGACCGGGCTTCATAATATTCTGGAACCTGCAACCTTTGGGGTGCCTATAGTAATAGGAAAGAATTTCGAACATTTTCCCGAAGCTAAGAAACTTCAAAACCTGGCAGGTTTGTATTCAGTAGCCACCAAAGAAGAACTTTCGGAAATTCTTACCCGACTTACTGAAGATGAAAAATTCAGAAAAAGAATAGGTATGATTGCGGGACACTTTATAAACAGCAACACAGGTGCCACTAATTCAGTCAACGATTATTTGCTAGGAAATCACAAAATTTCTTAAATTTAACCTTGAAAATTAAGTTTTAACTCAATTTTTATTAAAAAAATCAAAAAAATCTGCTCCTCAATTTTTTAAAATGGTAATTTCGACCCATAGAAATCAAATAATCTATTAATTATGAAAAGAGTTATTTTA
Source organism: Gillisia sp. (assembly GCA_024635655.1). Lineage (GTDB taxonomy): Bacteria > Bacteroidota > Bacteroidia > Flavobacteriales > Flavobacteriaceae > Gillisia. The sequence goes on from JAGXIL010000039.1 coordinate 149,227, forward strand.
ATAACTGCATTGTTATTAGCTTCGGCAACTACTTTTATTTCCTGTAGAGATACTGAAAAAGAAACTACGGTTATAAGAGAGGTAGAAGTTGAAAGAACAACCCCTGTTGAGAAGAGAGAGGGTATTCTTGAACGAAGTGCCAAAAAAGTGGATGAAAAGGTGAATAAGGAAATAGATGAGGAGATAGACCGTATAGGTGATGATAACTAGATAAACTTTCTCATTAGTAAGATTTTGTTATATTTATAATAGAATTTAAATGAGAGTTTAAATTCAATATCGAAAATTAAATAACCACTAAAACTAAAATTATGAAAAAAGTAATGTTAATTCTGGCACTAACTTTTGCAACGAGCGTTGTTTTCACCTCTTGCAGAGATGACAGATCTGGTGTTGAACGCGCTGCAGATGATGTAGAAGATGCAGTTGATGATATAGGTGACGAAATAGATTAGTCACCACTGACCAACTAAATGCTAAAGTCCATTCCTCACCGGAATGGACTTTTTTATTGTTTTAAAGTTTTGAATTCGCTTTTTAATTCTTCCATAGATTGCTGAAGCTGCCTTAGTAAACCACTTTCTGAAGTGGCATCGACACTAAAAGTAAGCTTGCTGTTCACCTGCCATAATTCCTGGATCTCGCTTACCAGCACCTGTACCGGTGCATATTCTTCGTTTATAGAAACCAGCAGGATCTTATAGGGGTCTTCCATTTTTTGGATCCTTTTCACCAGGACCGAATCATAAAGAACAACCACATAGATCTTACTGTAACTCACTTCTTTGATACTGGGTACGGCCTTTCCAAGCACCCACTCCCCCGGCATTAAGTTGGGCATCATACTGTCCCCTTCTACCTGGAATCCTCTGTAGGTAGCATTCCTGTACTCAGGCAGGGGAATATCAAAAGCCGGCAATTGCTGGTACCACTCCACATCCTGGACGTTATGAGGATATCCCGCAGCCGCTTTTTGATTTACAAGGACGATGTTCTCTTCTTCCCCGCTATTTACGGTCACCACTTTGGGGCTCACATCGCCTTTGTTTACCGGAAGGTATTTCTGACTGCTGTCGCCAAACAGCCACAAGGGATTCACCCCAAACTGCCTTAGCAGTTCTGCCACGATCTTACCTGATAGTTTAGTACGGCCACGTTCAATATCGGCTGTAGAATTTTTGATCCCCAATACTTCTGCAAATTCAGATTGGGTGAAGTTATGGTCGTCACGAATTTCCTTAAATCGCTTGACCTCAATAGTTACGTCTGTTCCCATACACAAATATAAATTATTTTGGAATTAATCCAACTTTAACATTGGATTATTTCCTACTTCTTGGAATAATTCCATAATTTTGTAAAGTTTCCAAGTTCCTTCAGTTGTCGGTTCTCGGTTCTCGGTTGTCAGTTGAGGGCTCAATACGACGTCACACTGAACCTGCCTTTCCGGCAGACAGGTTTATTTCAGGGTCTAGCGTAGTTTGAGGGGGGACTGGCGAAAATGGTAGTACTGACCCAGAAGGTTAATGCTGAAACAAGCCTGTCCTGAGCTTGTCGAAGGGTTCAGCATGACGTGATGAGGATGAATTAGTTTCCAATAGCCTCCTCGCCCACGTCACCCT
>JAGXIL010000040.1 GCA_024635655.1 Gillisia sp.
ATTTTGATAGATCGTAAATTGAAAATCAATAAACCTGCAACGGCATATTGGTATAAAGGCTCAATTTCCTCTTTTACAAAATTTAATAAGAATAAACCGGTCAAACTTTATCAGATTACTGTCACCTTTCTTAAAGAGTATGAAATGGATCGAAAGGCAAAAGGAAATTGTGATAATGCAATAAGCGCTTACCTTAGGGCGATAAGGGCCATTTATAATAGTGCAGTTAGGGAAGATAGATATATCCCCCAAAAAAATCCGTTCCATCACTATAAAATTCCAACTACAAGACGCACCAAAAAAAAGGCACTTTCAAAGGATAAATTTATCGCTATTCGCAATTTGAAGTATGAAGAAGGTTCCACTCTATGGAATACAAAGAATTATTTATTGAGTATGTTTAATTGCAGGGGGATGAACTTAATAGATCTTGCAAAATTAAGAATTAGGGACATCGTTGGAGATAGAATGTTTTATGGCCGTAGCAAAACAGGTGACCCTTTCTCGGTAAAAATAACAAGTGAATTTTCTGAAATACTCGATTTTTATAATAAGGACAAAGGTGATGATGAATTTATCTTTCCAATTGGTTACGATGGTTCTGTGGAGAATTTTACAAAGTATAGATCGGATAGTAGGTTAATAAATAAATCGCTAAAAATAATAGCAAAAGATGCAGGAATCGAAGAAAGAATAACCACATATTACATTCGTCATTCCTGGGCTACAATTGCCAAAAATCTGGGTATATCCACTGAGATAATTAGCGAAGGACTTGGCCATCACTCTCTTCGTACCACAGAAATATATTTGAAAGATTTTGATAATCATGTTCTGGATGATGCCAACGACATGATTGTCTTGTGATTTAATTTGAAATCTAAAAAAGTTCTCCAGAATTAAAGGAAATGTCAGGCAGAATGATTCTCATTATTTTCCTTTTGTGGAAGTAGGACTCCATTAAATTCAGATTCTGTCTCACGTTCTAAAAATTCCTTTTTATCTTGAAACATGAAAGTTGGAATTTCACCAATTTTAAGCGCAATTTGAATGATTTTTTCAAGACTAAAATTTATATCTCCATCGTTTATAATTTGAGACATTCTTCCTGTACTAATCCCTAAATATTTTGCTAAATCTTTTTGTTTCAAATTATGAGCTTCCATATAACTCATAATAGAATCATATAGTTCTCCATTAATTTGCTCAACCCAATAGGAGGGTTGGCTAATTATTTTTTCTCTCATAGATAGCAGGATTGTGAAAATATTTGGAGAACTTTTTAAAGGCATTCGCCAGTTTTTGTTCATCCTGTGATTTAAGATATGTATTAAGTACCGATACCTGGAACAGTGCCATGGATATTTTTTGGGGTTAAAAATTGGTGCTTACCTCAAATTCTGGAAGTAGGGTAGACAGATTCAGAAGTAAGTTAGGAAAGGGAAATTCAGTTAATCTTTAATGATGTTGGATAAACTGGAAACTTTAAATATTGTTAGTAAAAATAATATTTTGTCAAATCCTCGTGGGTGGTCTAATGACATCGTGGAGGGAGTATCTTGAAGTCCCCAGCTGCGTGGGTTCCCCGCTGCGCGAAGTCTTCTCTTGCTGGTGAGGTCTCACAAAGCAGCTCTTTCTTCTTAATTAACTAAAAGTTTTTATTAGTTACTCCGTCATAGTGAAATAAAACCTCTCAAATACTTTAATGTTAAATGCAGGCCAAAAACATTCTATGTAGAATGTTTTTTAATAGCTTTGCAGTATGGAACAGGAATTAAAAACAGAAGCTACCCGAAATTTAATTACGGAAACAGCCTTTAGGCAGTTTTATAAAAATGGATTTAAGGCCACCAGTATTAATGAAATTATGAAAGCTGCCGGTTTGTCTAAGGGGGCATTTTATCACAATTTCAAAAATAAGGACGACCTGGGCGTTTTGGTGGTAAAAGCAGAGTTGAACACCCGGATTTACGATGCGATGATTTCGCCCCTATATGCTGAAGGTACAGCCAAGCCTATTCTGAAAAATACCTTTTTAAATAAGTTAAAGGCCTTTACCAGTGATGAAAAATTGATGGGTTGCCCGGTGAATAATTTAATTAATGAAATAGGCGGATCACCGAATTTGCTGAACGAATCCTTAAAAGGTCTCATAGATACCTGGCTGAAAGCCGTGATTCAGATTATTGAAAGAGGTCATAAAGACGGTTCTATAAAACCGGAAACCAATCCGCAGCAGGCCGCCATTTATCTGGTGAGTTCTTTTGAAGGAATGCGCGGTATTCGCAAGCTTTATCAGGATGATACCACCTGGAGTGCCTATAGCGCAGCCCTGGAAAACTATATAAATCAACTTTAAAAATAACATGAATACTACAAGAAGAAATTTTATTAAAAAAACCGGTCTGGCGGGAATGGCGGGACTTTCGTTCCCTGTTGCCGGGATGGCAAATTCAAAAATAAGCACAATGGATAATTTAAAAAAAGAACGCCCAAAGATCTTATTCTTCGATGTAAACGAAACCCTTTTGGATCTAACTACAATGAAGGAAAGTGTTGGAAAAGCTTTAAATGGAAAAAGTGAGTTGCTTCCTTTATGGTTTACCACGATGCTTCAGTATTCTTTGGTGGCCACTGCCGGAAATCATTACGAGGATTTTGGAGAAATTGGTGCCGCAACCTTAATGATGGTAGCTGCTAATAATAACATCAAACTCAGTCGTGATGCAGCAAAAGAAGCTATTTCGCCAATTCTGTCCCTTCCTCCACACCCCGAGGTTAAAGATGCGTTGGGCAGGTTAAAAGAAGATGGGTACAGGCTTGTTTCCATTACCAATTCTTCCAATGCAGCCGTTGAAAAGCAATTTACGAACGCCGGACTGCTGGATTTTTTTGAAGAGCGTCTGAGTATTGAAGATTTGGGCAAATACAAACCCCATGCCGATACCTATAACTGGGCAGCTAGAAAAATGGGGGTAAAACCCGGGGAAGCTATGCTTATTGCTGCACACGGTTGGGATGTGGCCGGGGCACTTTGGGCAGGTTGGCGGGCCGCTTTTATTAGCAGGCCGGGACAACAACAATATCCCCTTGCACCCTCCCCTGAAATTGCAGCTGCCGATCTAAAAATCATTTCAGAAAAGCTAATTGCACTAGAGAAATAGATTCTCGCTACTAATTCATTTAAAACATAACTAATGTTCAAAAGCATCAGGATAATTTCACTTTCCCTAATAGCCTTCCTTTTTTTTACGGCCTGTAATTTCAATAATTCCGGTTCTTCAGAAAAGCAAGAAACCAACGCAGACGGGGAAGAAAAGAACGAAAACAGTAATTTAAAAAAAGCACCCCAATTTGAGGTCACTACTATCGATGGTCAAAAAATAAGCCTGGAACAATCCCTGGCAGATAACAAGCCTCTGATGATCTATTTCACGGCATCCTGGTGCCCGATGTGTGCACAAAACTGGCCGGCCATTTCAGAAGTTTATCCGAAATACAAGGACAAAGTAAATTTTGTGGCTATAAGTATAGATCCTACAGATGATAAGGACGTAATGGCAAAACTGGCGAAAGAAAAGAATCTCAATTTTCCAATCGTAGCGGGAACGCCGCAGGTAATGTTGGATTTTGGAGTGAAAAGCCAGGCTACCACCGTGGGGGTGAATGAAGATGGATATGTGGAATTTCAGAAAGATAAAACTGTACTTACGGCCGAGGAATACAGGGATCTTTTTGAAAAATTGATAAACTAAATGGATTTTATAGGATTTTCATTTTTACAGGGAGTATTGGCGTTTTTGGCTCCCTGTGCCGTGGCCTTGTTGCCCGGTTACGTTCTCGCCTTTATATCCCGAAATCCAAATGGTGGTTCTCAGCTTATTGGCCGTTTAGGCAGGGGTTTAAAGCTGGCTTCGCTTAGCATTCTGGGAATCCTTATAATCTATAGTATTGCCGGAGCAATGATTGTCCTGGCAGGTCAGTTTTTAAAAGATTATATGAAATGGATTACTATTGCCATGGGAGTCACTTTAATCGTTCTAGGAATTCTTATGGTATTGGGTAAAAGCATTTCCTTTTCTTTTAATATCCAGAATTCCAACCCCAAAACTGAAGCCATTGAAGCTTTTATATTTGGTATTGGGTATGCCATTGGTGCGCTGGGATGCCTTTTCCCGCTGTTTTTAATCGTTGCTACCCAGGCGATGGCGGCAGAAACAGTTTGGGAGGGTAGCTCTTATATACTGGCCTATTTTGCCGGGATAAGTGGAATGATGATACTTACCATTCTCCTGGCCATTTTTGCAAAAGATTTCCTCCTTAAAAACCTGAGGAAAATACTTCCATATATGGAAAAGGTTACTGCTATCCTGCTCATAATTGCAGGAGTATATGTAATCTATTATCAAATGGCGCTGTTTGGATTTTAAGGCTTAAGACCTTCCTTTAGCGCTTTTTAATTAATGTTTAATCTTAAATTTTTAAATTATGTCAAACCAAACGTACAAAATCGGCTTAGATCCGGTTGAATTGGAAAATGCCAATGAGCAACAAAAAGAGATCCTTGAAAATGCCAAAAAAGCAAATGGAATGATTCCTAACATGTATAAAAACATGGTGAATCTACCTGCTTTGCAAAATACGTATGATTCGGGATATTCGCAGTTTAGAAAAGACAGCGGATTTACACCTGCAGAACAGGAAGTGGTATTGCTTACCATCAGTATCGAAAATTCCTGCGGATATTGCACGGCTGCCCATAGCTATTTAGCTGAAAATGTTTCCAAAACCCCAAAAGATGTCATTGAAGCTATAAGAGAAGGAAAAGAAATTGAAGATGATAAGTTAAAAGCTTTGCACGAATTCACCAAAGTGATGAATGAGAGTAGGGGAAACCCCACACCAGGGGAAGCCAAAAAATTCCTGGATGCCGGATATTCTGAAAAACAGATTCTTGCCATTATCCTTGCTCAGGCGGTTAAAACCATAAGCAATTATTCCAACCATATTTTCCATACCGAAGTTGATGAGGCTTTCGCAGGACACAAGCTGGAAGAGGCTTAGCATAATAGAAGGAGGCCCTTTAAAAATCACTTTTTAGATGGCCTCTTTCTATTTTTACTGGAGTAAGTCTGATTTAGATAACCCCTTGTCCTTTAGGTAACTAAACCTCATTTAATGCTGCTTTGAAAATTTATAAAGGAAATTATGTTTTTCGATAGTAAAACAACAAAACTTCGTCTAATCAGTAATTACTTAACTCTCTTATTATGAATATAAATCTGCAAAAAGCAATTTCAGAAGAATACGGTACAACAGAAAAGAGTAAAATATTTAATCAAATTTATGCTACTCATTTTGAAATGGTCAGGAAGTTTATTTTGATCAACAATGGTACGGTGAATGATGCCGAAGATATTTTTCAGGATACTTTGATAATTTTGGACCAAAAATTAGAAGAGGAGAATTTTGTACTTACGGCAAAACTTAAAACCTATATTATGGGAATCTCTAAAAACCTTTGGTATAAAAAACTCAGAAATAAAAACTTTACAGTGCGCCTGGAGGAATTTCATGAAAGTGATTATTATCAGGATTTCACATCTTCTATTGAGAGGGATAAATCTAATACCGAGAAATTATTGAACGTGATTTCACGAATTTCCAGTCATTGTAATAAGCTAATCAATGATATTTTCTTTCTTTCAAAACCAATTAGGGAAATACAAAAAATATACGGTTATACCAGTAAACATAATGCCCAGAACCAAAAGTACAAATGCATTGAACAGTTGAAAAAGGAAAAAATTAAAGTTTATGGATAATTTTTTTAAAGAACTGGGTGATTTTTTCTTGATTAGGGTATTAATAAGCATAGGATTATAAAAACAAAATCTTTTACTTATGAAAACAACGATCAAACATTTAGGTATTTTTCTTGTATTTGCAGTTTTTGCTGGCAATACAAGCGCACAAAATTCGAACCAGTGGATGCTGGACAAAGACCACACTTCGGTAAACTTCGCGGTTAATCACTTCTTTTCTACGGTTAATGGGAATTTTACAGAATTTTCAGGGAACTTTCAATTTGACCCGGATAATCTCAAGGCCAGTAGTTTTGAATTTACTATCCCCGTATCTGCAATTTTCACTAATAATGAGAAGCGGGACAAACATTTAAAATCGGAAGATTTTTTCAATGCTTCCAAATATCCAAATATTAAATTTAAATCCACCGGATTTGAAAAACAGGGAAAAAATAAGTACATCGTAAACGGAAACCTTATCATTAAGGATGTTACCAAAAAAGTGGCTATCCCGTTTGAGATTACCGGAGAAATGGAACATCCTATGATGAAGGGAACTACAATATTAGGTTTATCTTTTAAGACAAGTCTTGATCGATCAGCCTATGGAGTAGGAACAGGTGACTGGGCCTCAGATATGGTTGTAGGGGACAATGTAGATATTGCAGTGAACATGGAACTTAATAAAAAAGGATAAATCATTGAATATAAACGCTCAGATTCCACTTTAAGAATTGTTTAATTTGTCGGGAAATGCCAATCTGAAATTACAGAGTTGGCATTTCCATTATATTCAAACTGGGAAAGCAGTTCTTTCATCCTCGCCTATTTTATTGGAATGAGAAGAATGATAGTCTTAACATTGTTGTTGGTTATTTTCGCTAAAGGTTTTGTGATGAAGACTCCTAAGGAAAATTCTCCCTCTCTATGGAATCGATCACGGGTAATTTGTTAATTCTGGCAGGAGTGTTCATCATTTATTTTTAAACAGGATTAATTCAGAATAGATCTTTCATATTTCTTATTGAAACATGGATTTTGGCTGTTCTTTAAAAGGTTTTCTTTTTAATTATGATTATATTTCTTTAATTCCAATACCAAGTTCAATGATACAGTATAAAACAATTTCAACAGAAGATTTAATACGTAAAAGAGAAGCAGGAGCAAAGATCATCGATGTAAGATCTGTAGATGCATACAACGGCTGGAAAGAAGAGAATGAAGCCCGGGGCGGCCATATAAAGGGGGCAAAATCCCTTCCCGGAAAATGGACTAAATACATGGACTGGATCGAAACTGTACGCCATAAGGAAATACTGCCGAAAGACGAATTGATCCTATATGGTTATACAGCTGAAGAAAGTGAACAGGTAGCTGCACATTTCCAGAAGGCAGGTTATCAGAATGTCTGCTTTTACCACGGTTTTCTGAAGGAATGGGTTCCAGATAATAAACTTCCAATGGAAAGACTCCCAAGATACCGGCACCTGGTTTCAGCTGAATGGGTGAAGAAACTTATTTCAAGTGAAAATCCTGCTGAATATGAAACCGAAAAGTTTGTACTTGTTCATTCCCATTACAGGAACAGGGATGCCTATTTAACAGGGCATATTCCCGGCGCAATAGAAATGGACACCAATTCTCTTGAATCACCTGAAACATGGAATCGTCGCAGCCCGTTAGAATTAAAGAGGGCTCTGGAAGAGCACGGGATCACTTCAGATACTACTGTAGTCTTGTATGGCAAATTCATGTTCCCAGATAATGATGACGAGTTTCCCGGAAGTGCTGCGGGAGATATTGGTGCCATACGTAATGCTTTTATAATGATGTACGCCGGGGTTAAAGATGTTCGGATATTGAATGGAGGTTTTCAGTCATGGGAGGATGCCGGATATGAGGTGAGCATGGCAGATGTACAGAAAGAGCCGGTAGTGGAATTTGGTGCTACGATTCCTGCCAAACCAGAACTGGCAGTAGACGTTCCTGAAGCTAAACAAATATTGGCTTCACAAGATGCCGAACTGGTGAGCGTGAGAAGCTATAGGGAATATATTGGGGAAGTGAGCGGCTACAATTATATTGAAGCCAAAGGAAGGATCCCCGGCTCCATCTTTGCAGATTGTGGCAGCGATGCTTACCACATGGAAAACTACAGGAATGTAGATCATACCACCCGTGAATTTCACGAAATAGCAGAGAACTGGATTAAAAACGGGATTACTCCAAACAAGCATCTGGCTTTTTACTGCGGAACAGGCTGGAGGGGCAGCGAAGCCTGGTTCAATGCCTGGCTTATGGGATGGCCCAATGTTTCAGTCTTTGATGGTGGCTGGTTTGAATGGAGCAATGACCCGGCAAATCCAAGGGAAACAGGTATTTAGAACTAAAATGCTTCAGTACGTCCAGAAGTAAAGGGAATTTGAGCAAAAGTCGAAACAGAAATAAAAAGCAATAGCATAAAATAGTTGATCTTCATTTTGATTTTTTTATAGGTCTTTTAGATTTTCAAGCATGGTTGGAATTAATTCACTCACGGTGGGATGAATATGGATGGCATCTCTTATAATTTCATAAGAAGCTCCTGCATACATCTGGTCTATTACGGTATGAATGTACTCATCTGCTCCGGCACCAAGAAAAGTGGCGCCAAGGATCTTATTGGTATCGTTTTCAATGAAGATCTTTAATTTTCCTGCGGTTTCCCCTTTTTCCTTTGCCCTGGCGATTTTACTCATAGGCCTTATGGCGACCTTTGCTTTTATACCCTGTTTTTTTATGTCATTTTCGTTGAGTCCCACTCTTGCCAGTGTGGGATCTATAAAGGCAGCATAACAGGTGAACCGGTCTGAGAGGTATCTTTTTCTCTCCTCGAAAAGATGGGAATTTACAATCTGAAAATCGTTATACGCGGTGTGCGTAAAAGCGCCTTCCCCGTTACAATCTCCCAGCGCCCAGATATGATCAACACTGGTTTGCAGTTCATTATTCACTTTTATGAAACCTCTTTTATCCAGCTTCAC
>JAGXIL010000005.1 GCA_024635655.1 Gillisia sp.
CCATCAAATCCAGCCTCTTTAGCATTCTGTGCAGCTTTTTTATATTCAGTTATTGTCTCCTGGATTTCAGTAAGCGACATTTCCTTTGGTTCAACTGTGTCTTCCAATCCATCTGGTGTAAACGATTTTGAATTTGGATTCACCGCACTTGGTGCTAAAGGTTTTGCTCCCTCATGAAATTTGGGGTGAGACATTCTTCCGCAGTGCCATAACTGGAGAAATATCTTTCCTCCTTCCTCGTGTACTGCTGTGGTGATCTTTTTCCACCCTTCAACCTGTGTATCTGTATGTATACCGGGTGTATTTATGTAGCCTATAGCTCTTTCAGAGATCTGGGAACCTTCAGTAATAATTAATCCGGCTCCACTTCTTTGGCGATAATATACCGCCATGAGATCGTTAGGTTTGCGCGCACTGTTATCTGCGCGGCTTCTGGTCATAGGGGCCATTACAACGCGGTTTTGCAAAGAAATATTCCCCATTTCAAACGGTTTTAATAATGCCTGTTCTTTCTCCATATTTTTCTTTTAAAGTCCACAAGTTAAGATTTGCGATAAGTAAGACGTGTTAAACTAATGGTAAATGCCTTCGATTTAACTATTCGAAATTGAAGGAAAACAGGGATGGTAGGTTCTAATGGGAGTTTATCAATAATAATTTCATTAATTTTATCCACAGAAAGGCAGATACCTGTTATATAACGGGATCATTTATTTCCTTTTTTACATCCTTATTGAACGAAATGCAGGAATCCAAAAATATTGCCATTATTGGCTCAGGCCTCGTAGGTTCTCTACTCGCTATTTATCTTAAAAAAAGAGGACATAGGGTTACAGTTTTTGACAGAAGACAGGATGTAAGGATTGTGGAATTTTCAGGAAGATCTATTAATCTAGCCATGTCAAACCGGGGTTGGAATGCGCTAAAAAAGGCAGGTATTGATAGGGAGATAAGGAAATTGGCTCTTCCTCTTGATAAACGGGCCATGCATCTTAACGATCAACCCTTATACTTTCAGAAATATGGTAAAGATGGAGAAGCCATTTACTCAATTTCCAGAGGTATTTTAAACCGAAGAATGATAGACCTTGCAGAGGAAGCGGGGGCTGTTTTTAGATTTGAAGAAAAAGTCTGGGATATTGAACTCTCAGAGGCAAAGATCTATACTGGAGAAACCGAAAAAGGGGAGTGGTTGGAATACCAATTTGATCATGTTTTTGGAGCAGATGGGGCATTTTCACGTGTTAGGCATAAAATGCAAAGGCAAAGCAGGTTTAATTATTCACAGGAGTTTATAGATGTAGGTTACAAGGAACTAACTATTCCGGCTAATGAGAATGGAACTCATAAACTTGATAACGCCTCGTTTCATATTTGGCCAAGGGGTGAATTTATGCTTATAGCCATGCCCAATCTGAACGGCAGCTTTACGTGTACATTGTTCCTGCCTTTTGAGGGAGAGGTTTCCTTTGAGAATCTAAAGACGGAAAAGCAGGCAGAAGATTTTTTTAGTAAATACTTCCCCGATATAAAAGACGATATTTCTGATTTGACCCGGGACTTTTTTCGGCATCCTACCAGTGCGATGGTGACTATTAAATGTTTTCCATGGACATACGAAGATAAAATTGCACTCGTTGGGGACGCTGCACACGCTATTGTGCCTTTTTATGGACAAGGGATGAATGCAGGATTTGAGGATATATCTGTCCTTGATGATCTAATGGAAAAATATGAGGATGATTGGAATATGATATTCCAGGAATATCAGGTATTGAGAAAACCGGATGGTGACGCTATCGCAGAACTAAGTTTCAGGAATTTCATTGAAATGAGTCAAAAAACAGCGAGCCCGGAGTTTTTACTTCGGAAGAAAATTGAAAAGCATTTTTCTGAAAAATACCCGAAAAAATGGATCCCTCTTTATTCCAGAGTCACATTTTCAGATAAATCATATGCTGAAGCTCTTGCAATAGGCGACAGGCAACGGGCAATTATGGATCAGGTTATGAAACTTGAAAATCTTGAAATTGAATGGGATTCAGCCGGTGTTGAAAATCTTATCCTTAACCTATTAAAAGAAAAATTAAGGAACTATTCCTCAAGTTGATGCATATCCATTCGTAGTTTTTGGAAAACTTCAATTAAGCTTTGTTTGTCTTCAGTAAGTACTACCAACATATCATGTGGCAGGATCTGGGTTGAGCCCGAAGGTGTGATAAATTTATTATCCCTCGAGATCATTGCAATAATGGCCCTTTTAGGCAGCTGCAGATCTACTATTCTCTTTCCTACAATATGGTTGTCTTCCGGGATTATTATCTCTCTTATTAAGGATTTTACTCCGTCATTTAAAAAAGTATCTACCGGGGATCTTGGTTTTGCTTTGGATGGTAAAGCTACGTGCAACCATTTAGCAACCAGGCTTAGCGTAGTACCTTGAATTAATACAGAGGAAAGAGATACGAAGAATACAATATTGAAAATCATATCTGCCTTATCTATTCCTGCAAGTAAGGGATAGGTAGCAAATACAATTGGGACTGCCCCCCTAAGACCTACCCAGGAAATATAAAAACGCCTTCTCATTTTCATCTTAAAAAACATAAGGCTAATGAATACGCTTAGCGGCCGGGCTATCAGGATCAAAAAAGCAGAAACAAATATTCCAATTCCTACCACTGGCAATACATGGCTTGGAAATACAAGTAATCCTAAAGTAAGGAATAGGACAATTTGCATTAACCATGCAATACCATCAAACATCTTCATGATTGTGCGCTTGTGGATTATATCATGATTTCCCAGATATACGGCACTTAAATAAACAGCCAGAAATCCGTTTCCTCCAAGAAAATCTGTGGCCGAAAAAGAAATGAACATAAGAGCAATGGCGAGAACGGGATATAAGCCATCAAAATCAAGTCTTATCCTGTTTATTATTATTTTGCTGAGTTTACCAAAGCCAAGACCCAGAATAGCTCCAATTAAGATCTGTTGTAAAAAAAGGGGAATTATACTGTAAATACTCATATCCTGGTTAATGACCAAACCAAGGAAGGCGATGGTGAGAAAATATGCCATTGGATCGTTACTACCACTTTCCAATTCCAGGGTAGGTCGCAGTTGTGATTTTAAACCAAGATTTTTGGATCTGAGAATCGAGAAAACGGCAGCGGCATCTGTCGAGGAAACAATTGCTCCCAGTAGTAAGCCTTCATAAATGGTAAAATCTGTAATAAAGGAAACAAATACTCCTACAGATAAAGCGGTTATCAATACTCCAAGGGTGCTTAGGGATATACCCTGCCACATCACAGGTTTTATACTTTTCCAACTAGTATCCAATCCTCCGGAAAATAAAATAAAATTAAGTGCTACTATCCCAATAAACTGGGCCAACTGTGGATCATTGAAGTTTATACCTCCAATGCCTTCAGATCCCGCAAGTATTCCAATAAGTAAGAAAAGTACTAATGTGGGGACACCAAATTTATATGAAGTTTTACCCGCAAATATGCTTATTAAAAGAAGTATGGACCCTATAAGTAAGATGTTTTCAGTGGTAATTTCCATAGATTCTTTTTGCCTGCAAAATAATATTTTCTGGGTTTACAGGTGGCAGGTTAATAAAAAAATCTGAAGTGATATGCTTCAGATCCTTTACTTTTTAAAGATAAATTCTATTTAAGGATTTCAGAAAATTTTTGTTTGAATCGCTTTAATCTTGGAATCGAAACATTTTGAATATAGGGATTGTTGGGATTCAATTTCTCATAGTCCTGATGATAATCTTCTGCCACCCAGAATTTCTGAAAAGGCAATACCTCGGCAGCAATGGGTTTGTCATAATTACTCGCTACCTCAGCCTTTATCTTTTCAATTATAGCTTTTTCTTCCTGATTTTGAAAAAATATTATAGAGCGGTATTGTGAACCTAAATCGGGACCCTGACCATTTACCTGAGTAGGGTTCTGGGAACCATAATAAACTCGCACCAAAGTTGAAAAATCTACGACTTTGGGATCATATATCACTTCCACGGCTTCAGAGTGGCCGGTTGTACCGGTATTGGTTAACTCATAAGTTGGGTTTTTTGTATGGCCTCCGGAATACCCCGATATGGCTTCATCTACTCCTCTTATGCTTTCATAAATGGCCTCAACACACCAAAAACATCCACTGGCAAAATATGCTCTTGCCATTCCATTTTCAACAGGAACCTGTACAGGAGCAGCATTTGCAATTTCGGGCTTTGTTACAGTGGTCTGTGTATTGCCGTTTCCACAGGATAATAGAAAAACAGAAAAGGTTAATAGGAATAATGATCTCATAATTTATTTCTTCTTATAGTCACCTTCAAGGGTTTTTTTTCCAAAGATGGCATAGTCTACTGCTAAGTCGCCATTAATCTTAAAACCTAACCAATCAAATTCAAGATTACCATTGGATTTGGATTTTATAGTGGCAATTGGACTGTTGCGGTCAAAATCTTTCCAGGGCATATCCTTTCCATCTATATTACCTCCGGCAGGCTCCACCAGAAAAACATCAATAGTATTATTGGAATTTTTATGAAGCCGGGTATTGATATACATTTTTCCATTTACAAGACAAAGTTCCGCTGTGCCGGACGACAAATCAAGACAATAACAATTACAATTTGAATCGCTTTCTTCCCCTATTTTTATAAACTGACCCGTTAAGGCTGTGCGGGTTTGATTTCCTGTATCTGATGGTTTTTTATCTTCAACCTGGGTATTACGCGTATTATCAAGTGATGTTTCCGAATTATCCCCAGCATCCTCTTCATCTATCCTATCTTCTGAAATATTCCTGTCTACCGTAGAAAACTCATTTTCTTTGGTATTTGAGTTATTCTGTTCATCCCTGGTTTCAGTATCCTTACAGGATAAGAATAACAAAAGGCAGAAAACTAAAGTATAAATTGCTCTTATGTTCATAACAATTCCTTTTAAAATAGATACTAATGTAGAATTTATTAACCCAAATAATGTGAAATAGGTGTTAATGCATGAAGCAGAGTATTCGAATCGGGTTCGCCACAAGGTTAAATAGAAGTTTTAAAACATATCCTGATCGAAATTACTGCCCATAAAAAAATCCCCGTAGTCCGGGGATTTAAATTTTTATATTACAATTTCACTATGAAAAGAAGGAGGCCATTTTTTCCTGTTCCTCTTTTGCAAGATCTTCATCTACTAATATTCTTCCGCTATGCTCATCTGTGATTATCTTTCTTCTTCCCGCTATCTCAACGATAACCTGAGGTGGGATTGTGAAATATGATCCACCAGATGCTCCTCTTTCAACAGGGACAACAGCAAGGCCATTTTTTACATTATTACGTATGCGTTTGTAGGCACTTATCAAACGTGGTTCAATTTGCTCTTCAAACTCCTGAGACTTCTTCATCAACATATCTTCTTCTTTCTGAGTCTCTGCAAGAATAGCATCTAATTCTCCTTTTTTGTGAGAAAGGTGCTTTTCACGGTCTGTAAGGCGCTCTTTGGTTTGCTCAATAATTTCCTTTTTGTGCTCTATCTGGGCACGGTATTCTTTGATATGCTTCTCTGCAAGTTCAATTTCCAGTTCCTGGAATTCTATTTCCTTGCTCAGAGCATTAAACTCACGGTTATTACGAACATTTTTTTGCTGTTCGGTATATTTTTTTATGGCTGCTTTGGAATCCTCTATAAGTATTTTTTTACTCTTAATATCGTTATCGCTAACCTCCAGTTCGGCCTCTAATTTTTTTACACGTGTGCTTAATCCGGCTACTTCATCTTCTAAATCTTCTACCTCCAATGGAAGTTCACCTCGTACGTTTCTAATTTCATCGATTCTGGAATCAATTAGTTGAAGATCGTACAACGCTCTTAACTTCTCTTCTACAGTAACATCGGTTTTTTTTGCCATAGTTAATAATACTTGATAGGATTGGTTTTTGTATTCGATAAAATAAGTGCAAAATTACTAA
>JAGXIL010000006.1 GCA_024635655.1 Gillisia sp.
ATTGATTTTGAATTATAATCTGCCTTTAAAATTATGTAGTAAATCAAATTACATGTATTTTTATAGTAAATGAAATCAATTAAACATATATAAGTTCAAAATTAAAGTAACCTAAAAGGTTACCTCAATTATTTAATTCGTTGTAACCCTTGTATTTCTAGGACGCGCAATCTAGGTTTGAATCCCTCCGGGGTCACGGATGAAAATCCTAACGAGCTTATAAACAGCAAGTTAGGATTTTTTGTTTTCACAGTGTGTCACTTTTTGTGGCACTTAATTATTATTTCTCACCAAATTTTAAGTTTTTATCCCGTCTTGAATCTTAATTCAAACTAGCAATCTCATTAGATAGCTTCTTTCCAAATTAAAAATTATAATTTGACATTCAATTTTGTACTAGGTTCTTTGAATTAATGCCGATATATTATAAAAGTCAGGACTTTTTAGCTGCCGTCCTTATAATTCGCCTGCGCCTTTCAAACCATTTTCGGAACGAGTCAATAACTGTAAATTTTCTTCTACAGTTAGCCCATAATTACTAATTGGTATTATATGATCAATCTGAAAATCCAATTTGTTTTTGCTTCTAAAATTTCCTGTTGCGCTCACATAATACCCATCTTTATCTCGATTTTTCTCATAGATTTTATCACTGAGGTGTTTCCAATACTGTGGATTGAATTCTCTTATCTTATGCATTGACAATTTTTCAAGTGGTCGAAGTTCTTTAGTATCCGTTGGAAGGATAGATGATTTTTTGAATAATTCCGGGTTACTAACTTTGCGGATAGCCAAGTCTACTTCGTTTAGGAAGTATTCTTTTTTATAACCAAAAAAAGCCTTCCATTCGGTTTCATTACTTTCCCAAAGTTCGTTTTTGAAGTCCATTGCTTCTGACTGGCGGAGATCTTTTGAATAAATATCTTGTGCAATCCGGGTGATATTAAAATTCTCTCGATTTTGAAATTCTATATATTTCGGTATTTCGCCGGTTTGAGCATAGAATAAAAGCACATCTTTTATATCTTGTTCTGAATAACCTGGATATTTCTCACAGCCAAAGAAAAATAGTTCCTCTACTTTTTTCTCAAGATCGTTTAATTCATTTTCAGTTAGATCATCTCTTTCTGATAAACTTTGATCTTCAAAAAAGAAAGGTAGACCATTCATGAAATCAATGTAAGATTGCTCAATATTATTATAAATTAATATTTCACAATTCTTCTCAAGCTCCTCATCTACTAAATGTTTTAAAAGGGAAAAGTGATAAATCCCTAACGGAATTCTTTCAATGAAGTCTAAGGAAGTCAGCTTCTTTCTAGTTGCTTCATCTATTAAGTTATTTGCAAGAAGGGCAAATTCTTCAATTTTTTGTAGAGATATCAGGCGCGTAAGGTGTTTGTTTCTTTCGCCCGAATCCTTGGTATTATCTATATGTTCTTCAACAATTAATTGTTCAGGATTAACCCAGCTTACTTTATCTTTCCAATCATCAATAAAACTCACGATAAAAGCTTTTTCGGTTCCCCCGGCCTTTAATCCCCTTAATCCTCTGCCTATCATTTGGGTCATAAGGATTGAGGAAATAGTTGGCCGGGCAAGAAAGATGGTCTGCACCCCGGGAAGATCTGTTCCCTCGGTAAGAATATTTACATTTATTAAAACCTCTATATCTCCCCGGCGAAATTTGTCTATTTTTTCTTTGTTTTCAAGTTGTGATATATTTGCGCCTGTCATTCTATCTTTAATGGCAGATACTACAAACTCCGCCTTAATACCCTGATTCTTAAATAATGATGTTAGAGCAATTGCATTAGTTACATTGAGGGCGAAAATAAGGGTTTGTTTGTATCTTATTTTTTCCTTCAGATATTGATTTACGATTACAGCATTCCTTTGACTATTCTCAGCGATCGAATCCGCTAGGTCCTTACCAATAGATTCAATATCGAAATATTTTAGATTATCAAGTTGTTTTTCATTAAGCTGGCTCGTCATATCAAACTCCGTCTGAATTTCCTCAAAAACAGGTTCAGACAGAATTCCCCGTGCTATTAATGTTCGGAGATCCACTTTATAAATAATGTCATTAGTGAAAACTTTTTGAAGTGCTCCCTGTTCGTTTTCTGCAGTACGAAATGGAGTAGCAGTTAAACCGAGAATTTTAAATTTGCTGACTTTTTCTCTTATATTTTCTATTAATTTCTTGTATGTTTTTGCGGTTGCATGATGTGCTTCGTCTATAACTAGAAAGACTTCATCCTGACCTTTCAGCCAATTGTTGTATAAGTGGTCAAACCCCAAATTAAGACTATCCTTACTTGAAATAACAAGATCATCAGTTGGTTTTATGTTTACAGGTTTATCATGGATCCCGGAAATGATTCTGTAGTTGAAAGAAGATTTTCTACCAAAAACATCTTTATATGCGAGACGTTCGTGAAAAGTGGCTTGTGCCTGTTCAAGAAGCTCATGCCTATGAGCGATCCACAGCACCTTCTTGCCTTCAGCCAAATAATTTTGAGCTAACCAATATGCAGCCGTTAGCGTTTTTCCTCCGCCTGTGGGCAACACCAGCAGGCCTGAAAAAACATCTCCATTAGATCTTCCAATTTGAGATTGTAATTTTTGGATGGCTTCCTCCTGATGTTTATACAGTTTTATACCACTGTCCCCATTTACCACTGAAATTGTTCCTGCATAATTGTTGCTAACTTTTTCCTTTCCTGCGTTCATTATTTTTTCTTTTATTTCATGTCCATTATATCTCAAAGTAATTGTTTCTCCACGTTTAAAAACTGCAACCGAGTTCAGCTTTTTTCTTCCTTTCCAAATGGAAATATTATTTTTTTTGAAATGTGTATCTATTTGCTCAATGATCTCAAATTTCCTCCTGTTATCCATTCCAAACCAGCCTAAGAAATTTTCGTATTTGCGATATATCAAACCTCTTTCATTAAATCTGATCAGATCGATGATATTATTGCAGCTTTGTTGTAGATTATCCTGCTCCATTGTTTTCCAAGATACATTATTTTAAAAAAAGATAGAAGGTATATTGATTGACAAGATTTTAAATAAAAATTTTTTTCCTGCATATCAATATAAAATAGATTACTAATTTTAAGTCTTCATTAAAATTATAAGATCAACATCTTTATTTATAACCCATTTTCCCAATTATCGCAACCGGGTCCTCAGAATAAATAAAGGATGGTGTTTCCGCTTCCTCATCGGCTCTTAAAACCGATATGCTCAACTGGTGTAATTTTTCTTTCATCAATATTTCAGCTTTCACAGTTGGAGTAAATTCTGTAGGTAAAAGAGGCTGGATTTGGGTGTTAACCTGCGTAAAATCTTTAATGTACGAATACATGAATGACCAATTTCCAAGCCTGCAGGCAGTAAATCCAGCATCGTAATCCCGGTGGATGAAATGCACTTCACATACGGGGGAACTTTGTAACAGCTCAAAAACCTCCTGCTCTTCAGCTTCCGGTAAATGAACTGTCTTCAGATTTTTTAAGTTTAAAATATCAGAGATGTCCAACAGTGGATTCTCACAGAGATAGATCTCTTCAAGGCCGGTGAGTCCTTCTAAAGCTGAAAGTTCAAAAATCTCGTGATGTTCAAGGTGAAGGTATTTTAGTTTTTTTAATTGTTTCAGAGGGGCGAGATCCGTAATCTTTTTTTCTGCTGAAATGCCACAAATGAATAGTTGTTCAAGATTAGGGCATAGGTCGAGGAACTCCAGATTTCCGTTAAAAGCATTATCGTCGATTAGTACATACGTCATATTTCGAAAATCAACAGGGTCCGGATCGGGATCAAAACGACCGCCGATCTCCTTCTGAATTTTTTTGGTGCCAACATTTAAAAACGGATCCATCTCCCTAAGCTGCTTCCGCATCTGCAGGATCTCATCGAAGCGCCAGCCTTTTTTCTGCCAGTGCAGGTTGACTTTAAGGATCTGAATATTCCCTGATTTCATTAGCTTTCTTTCTTACCTATCATTGCCAGGGTCTTATTATCCATTTCTCCTGAAAAATATTTTTCCAGTACCTTTTCGAAGATAGGATCTCCACCGGGCACTGAGGCAAATAAAGTCATGCTCGATTTCAACTTCATATGATCAGGGCTTCCCATGACTTGTAGTGCGTCATTTGTCTTCAGCTCCATTAAGGCTGCAGAAATTTCCCTTAATCTTTCTCCCAGTACCGGATGCTCCAGATATTCCTTTGCTTCTTTAATTCCTTTAATACCGTAGAATTCTGATGTTGGGCTAAATCCTAAACCTTTTAATTGCGGAAAAATAAACCACATCCAGTGACTTACTTTCCGCCCATTTTTGATCTCGACCAGAGCAGAAGGATAGAATTGTTCCTGAGCGGTTAGGAAACGTTGGAGGGAATCACTATTCATATTTTTAGTTTTCAATTTCCTGGCAAGCATCTGGGTCATAGTAAAGCTCATTAAAAACCTCACAAAACCTAATGCTGTTTTTCCATTCCTCACCTTTGAATTTGATCTTTAAATCCTGCCAGTCCAGGATAAATGGCTTTAATATATTTAGTTCTTCCTCATGCCATTCTGTCCAGAACAGTATAAAATCCTCAGTCCCTAATTTTTCATTTTTCTTAAGCCATCTCATCAGGGCGGAATGGTCCTCGCGAACTTGCTGCAGAACTTCCAATTCCTCCTTGAAATAATCCTCATATTGATATAAGTCAATTATTTCTTTGAGCTCTGAGTGGAGATCACTAAAACGACTTTCAGGAGAATCCAAGGAACAGCTACAACTCATCCCTTCAAAGCAGGAATCGGTATGCCTGTTTTTATAGGAATAACTGGAGAGTTCTTCATAATGTAAAGCCCACCAGGTGATCTTGGGGACACTGTAAAAACCATCTTTCTTTAGATTCCTCAGTTCTTCAAGGGCGGCTTCTATTTCGCGGCGATAGATGGTTTGCAGAGGGTGGGAGGTGGAGGTGCTCATTTGTTGGTTCTTTATTAAATATTCAACTTTTTTAACTTCAATTAAACATGATAATCGGGCAATGTTGCTACCCTTGTACAGTAGTCTTTAAATCCACAACTATAAAGAAGGTAACAATGCGGCCCCATGGCAATATCCGGTTCAGATGATATCTGTAAAAAATGTATAAATTCAAATCCTTGGTTTCCGGTTTCCTCCTGCAATTTTTCCAGGTCTTCCTTTACATTAATAAATTCAAAATCTTCTTCCCCGCGGCGGAGGACCACATTAAAAGATTTAATCTTTTCGCCAAATCTCTTTTTGACCACATGATACTGAATACTTAGATCCCAAAGAATTCCTTCTGTTAGCTCCGTATGTAATTTGATCTCGTAAAGATCCAGCTCACCTTTTTCATCCTTGTGCAGCATATCGACCATTACCAAAATTTTGTCTTCAATAAAGGATGCTTCAAAAAGGGTGATCTCCCGAAAATGTTTTAAGGCGCTATCTGTATAGGAACTAAAGTAATTGAATTTTGAAGCCATGGCATCTTTTACGTCTATACCATTAGGGAACATTCTTTTCCTAACTAGATTTTCAAATTCACGGCCTTTTTCCCAGAGAATTTTCGTTGCTGGGGATGGAGCAGATCTTTCATTTCTTTTATACTTATCCAGATACAGGTGCTTCAAACATTGCTTGCCTGCAACATAAGAAGTTTTGCTTAAACTCCAGGTACGATAGGTGAGAGGTGTTTGTTGCGGGTTCTTAGTCCAGATCATCTCAGATCGTTGAAGTTTATTTTTTACATCCCCGGCCATTTGTATTGGAAGCATTCGGTCCCCATTATATTTCATTAATTTCTTGTGCGCCATTCTATAGAGCATAGTACTTACATTGTATTGTTTATTTTCAAATGCTCTGTCAGCACTAGCAATAGCTTCGAGATCCAGGAAATTCATATAATCTGCCATAATGTGATCATTAATTGCTGCAATTTCTTGCAGTAGGACGACAAACGATGTCGTATTAAAATTTTAACAGGATTTTTAATTAACTTATCAAGTTACCGGTTATTTCAAACTTTTTCCAAACACCATTTATTTCTTTTTTATAAATAGCATTATCTCCATGGCCAACAAGTTGGGCGAACCTTTTGAAAATTTCTAAATATGCATATCCGAATTTTTTACTGAAAATCGGAAAACTGTAAAAATTATAAGGGAATGGTCTATCAAGATAGTACATAAAGTTTCGGCAGATTTCCGTTTCACTAAAAACCTCCATTAATTTTTTTTGATGAGAATAAGCTGAAGAGTCAGGATAATTGAGTTTTTCCATTATAATATCAGGATTCTGAATCCATTCGGGATTATCAAAAACGATTTTTTGCGAATAACGGTTTTCATTTTCATCTATAAGTTGTTGCAAAAGACTTTGGGCATGTTCATTATAGTCCGAGATCTCCTGTTGTGTAACTTTCATAATTACTTTAAAATTAAAGGGGATTGAGATTTATTGCTTAATACAAAATAAGTTCTTCCCTAGCCCTGGTAATAGCTGTATACTGGTACCGGAGTGTAGGCATATAAAATTCATTGATATAAACTTTTTTCCATTCTCCTCCCTGTGCCTTGTGGCAGGTAATTGAATAACCATAAGTTGTTCTTATAGCCCCCACATATTTATCATCCCAGGGTGCTCCAGACTTTTGATAGGTTTTATTGGCCCTGAACCTTTCAGATCTTAATCTTCTTTCCTGCTCCGGTTTTAAGCCTTTTGGGTGAGTTATACATTCCAGTAGCAGGAAATCATCTATTATCTCCTCTTGATCTCTGATATTCCTGCACCTCAGTTTTACCGGTGCGAATGTTAGACCAGATACGTATTCAGTTTTATTCAAATCAATTTCTGAAACTATTATGTGATCGCCACTATATAACTCTTTAGCTCCTCTTCTCCAGGTTTGAGTTACGAGAAGAAGATCATCTTTTACCACTAATTGGGCATTTCTGCCAAATAGAAATGTTCTGGCCATTTTGTTAAAGACCTTGTTCATCTTATGGCTTGCTGCAATAGATATACTGTTTTCAAAACCGTCATTTTTATATTCTGAAATATAGTTTAAAGCAGCAGTTCTCATTGTCTGCCTTTCAATATTGCTAAGTTCCTCGGCAGGCATTTCATTGTCTATAGATTCTCTCAAAGCCACAGCATTTTTTAATATATAACTATCCTTTTGCTGACGTTTTACTTCTGTAAGCTGAAAAGCCTGTCCTTCCAAACCATATTTTTCAATAAGATATTCTTTGGATAAGGCTTTAGAAAAATCTTCCTGAATTGGCGGAAGCTGATTCCTGTCTCCCAAAAGGATCATTTTATTAAGGAGGTTTCCATTCTTAATAAAGCTCACAAGATCATTTAATAGGGAATTGGTGCTCACAAACAAACCGGCTTCGTCATTAGTAACAATGGTTGAGATCATAGAAGCCTCATCAAGAATGTAAATGGTACGATCTTTTACAATATTTGGTTTCAGTTTAAATATTACTTCCCCGGTGTTAGGATTGGAAACAGAATTATAAATGAGAGAATGAATTGTGGAGCTGGTGGTTTTAGATTTTTTCCCAAGGATTCTTGCAGCTCTGCCGGTAGGTGCGGCAATTTTATAATTTGTATCCTGAGAGTTTAGATACTGAATTAAAGTGGTGGTAATGGATGTCTTCCCTGTTCCTGCAGCTCCACTTAATATTAGGAAATCTTCCAGATTGTCTTTGGAAACAAACTTGGCCATTGCCAAAAGTGCATTTTCCTGCTCTACAGTAGGGAAATCGAATTCAAGAAAATCTAAAATAGAATTTTTCTTTTCCGGTAGGACAATACCGGGTGCCGGTACAGCCGGATTATTAATGGGAGAATTCGCAGGCATTTTAGTAAGGTTTAATAAATAATCCGGAATGGTTTCTTTGTTGACCAATTCGGGTAGGTTTAAATTCTAACTGCCAGTAGGGTGGGATGTATTAGAAACTATTTTAAATATTTTAATTAAATGGAAATGAAATTAGAATGAAAACGAAATTTAGACAAACTGGAATTTATCAGCTCATGATATAATTTTCCTTATTTAAACTCTATTAAAACCCAGCAACTTTTTATTCTTCCGAACCTTCTTCATTTAAATCCATAACTACATCTGTTTCTATAAGGTTATTTACATTAATTGTAGGAAGCATAAATTGATTATAAACTGTATCCTCTGTTTTACAATGAAGTACTCCCCTGGAGGTACCTATATTTAGCATCAAAAGGTGCCCTGCAAAACCACGGGGAAGAGTTAAAACATTGGTTTTTTCAACAAAAAACTCGATCCAGGCTTCTTGTGATATTTCAAAATGGCAGGCTGTTTCCAGGATTAAAAATGTTTGTTTATCCTGCGTGAACTGAACCTTAAATAAGTTAGACACCAATTTTTTTTCTTTTTCAACTACAAATGAGGTACCTACATTTATCTCAACAATTCCCTTTGTGTCAAATGATTCCTCTATTATAGCAAATTGTTCTGTAGATATACTAAGTAAAGAAAATCCAATTTTTTTTGATTCAGACATTATGCAACTATTTTGAGAGGAGAGTTAGGATCATAATCAAAATCTTCTTCAAAAATAAACTTATTCATCATTGAAGTATAAGAGATTCCTTTTTGTTCAATTTTTTGAGTTTTAGATCGGGTAGTTGCTAATCCTTTCTTGACTTTAGTGATTCCAATTTGTTGTCTTTTACCAACGTAAGTAACGTAAGGTTCAGCAGCCAATGCCAGACTAGCAACTTTTTGAGTAAATAAAACAGATTTCGTAACTTCAATCAATTGTAGATTTAAAATATTTCCAATTTTCGAAATTGTCTCCAATTGTAAATTTTCTGCCCCTTTAAGAACTTTATGTATATACTGGGGAGAGCAATCCATAGCCTCCGCCAATTCCTTTTGATTCTTAGGATAGTTATTAGATTTTTTGTTCTCCCTTAAGGCTCCCAGGATTTTTACAGCAATCTCGAAAGAAATGTCAAGCCAGGCTTCGTTTTCTTCACGCCATTTAGCTTTATCAAGCCATCCCGATTTCTTCTCAGAGATCAAAGAGTTTAATTTGTTTGTTTTCTTCTTATTCATAATTCAAAGATTTCATTAAAGCTTTCTTCATCAATTACTCCTTCGTGAAGGAGATAATCTCTACATCTGTTAATCTTTTTTAATTCCTCATTGGTGTGGTCTCTGTCCTGCATTTGATATTGATTGTTGGCAGCTATCGCACCTCCATCCAATTTAATAGTTCCACCGGTAATTAGATATACATTTTCATCAATTCGAATTGCATATAATCTTAACCACCGATTGGGTGCTTTTTGAGGGGAAAGTAATTTTGGTCTGATTTCATGATTGTCAAGGTTCTTAAATAATTCATTTAACCTTATGGGTTGGGAAGAAGTTAATGCGATTAACTTCTTTCTTAAAATTTTAGCTTCCCTTCGTACTTTGTTTATAGCTTCTTCAATTGAAATATCTATATCCTTTTCATTTTCCTCAAAAAAATCATTCAAATAGAGAGGATCTTCCCATTGATCAAACAATTTTTCCAACTCATCAAACTCCTCATCAGGGAATCTGATAGATAATAAGAATGGAACAAATGTATGTATAATTTTCATTTAATCAACCTGTGGGTTTATTTTTATATTTGATTTAACCTTTTGTGCAATAATTTTAAAGAGTTTCTACTGAGTGATAAGATTCTAAATCATTTTTGATTTCAGTTGAGTTATCGACTTTTCACTATTATTAATCGAAGTTAATAGAGCCTGTAACTCCTGGTCCAATATTCTTTTTTCCTCCTGAATTCTTCTGAGTTGTATTTCAACTATATCAGCTTTTGAATTAATTTCCTTTTTTCTTTCCTTTTCCTTCTCAACCAGGGAAACTAAATGTTCAATTTCTTGAGTTTTCTCTTGATTTAAAAGCAACCTGTTAGCGCAAATCTGGATCACAATAATAGTGGCAAGTTCGTAATTACCTTTAACCAAGCTCCGTGAGGCATTCAGAGTAGCTTTAAATTTTTTTGAAATGCTTTCGAAATTATCATTTCTTAGAGAATATGCCAGTGCACCAATACCCACGGCCCATCCCACCGGACCTGTAACAAAAGCAAGGAAAGAACTCATACCCGTATAGAAGGCAAAAGGTAATGTAAGACCAAATAAACTTGTAAGACCACCTACAAAGGTGGATGCCATAATAAACAAACCCATTCCGGAAATTTCTGCTAATGCTAAGGCTCCAACCGTGCCAAGAGAAGCCAGTTGAGAGCCTTCCAAATTTTTCTCTTCCAGAACTTTATTTAATTCCTTTTGAAATTTTTCTTTTTCTTCCGGGGATAATTTCTCGAAATTTTCCCTGAACTTGAAAATAAGGATCTCTTCCTCTATTTTTTTTACATCGGTGTTGGTAGTTCTAATTCCGCATTGATCAGTGATCTTTTTCAAAATCTCACTATATGTTAATGGGCTCTGCATGAAACCTTTAAAAGGCCTGATAATACCAGATAATTCTTTTTCAATAACAAAGTTTTCCCCCGGTTTTTTATTAAGTAGTTTTTCAAAAATTTTCCGTTGATCATTATTTAATTTGGAAAATAATTTGGTGGGATATGGAAGGTGTTGCGAAAAATCTATACCTGAAAGTTCGTCGTCAATGTCTGGCACATGGGAGTTATGCATATAATAAGTTTTAGAAAATAGAAATTAGAGGTAGGGAATAAAATTTCTATCAATAAATGGATTGCTAAATATAAAGAAAAAATTAACATTATGAATTGTTTGCTTATCCTATAGAAGTATCGTATTATTATAAAAGTGTTAATATATTTAACTAAATTTCATAATTGAATGGAGTTCAATTTTAAAGCGATTTAAATTGGCTATTTGATAATTGATTTACGCGAGGTGAAAAATACGATTTTGCCTTTACATCTTCTTCCCTACGCTTAAGTAGATTATGTTATGACCTGGGGGCGAGTAAAAAGTGCCACCGGTAAATATATCGCAGTAAAGATTAACACAAAGAAATACGGAGGAAAGTTTTAGAAATTCTAAGAATTTACTTTTGCCCATTTTCCATTTCTATAGTAAGATATTATAATAATTTAACATATAAGACATGACCACAGGGATTTGCCTCGAAAATATTAATCTAAGCGCAGAAATGCAATCAGATATATTTTTAGCTATTCAAAATCATCTACACCACCACAAAGTAGTCGTTTTAAAAAAACAAAATATTTCGGATGAACAATTTATGAACTTCGCCCTTAAATTCGGTGCCATTTTTCAGGCTGGTAAAAACCCGGTTTTGGGCAATAGTGGATCTGAAACGAACATTGTTGTGGTTGGAAATCAAGCAAAAGAGTATAAAAACTCCTACCTGGGTCATCAAGAAGTATTACCTCATTCGGATCATCAGTGGATCCTAAACCCTTCATCTGTATCTATGCTTTACGCTATAGATGTGGAAAAAAATGCTGCTCCAACAACCTGGACAAATATGGCTACAGCTTACTCCATTTTGGATGAAACTTTAAAAGACCAGATCAAGAATTTAAAAACTATAACATACAATCCTTTCTTTAGACCGTTTGGAACAGTGAATGCGAAATATGTAAACAGAAACTTAGATATTCCGCCAGGTGAGATTTTCGAACATCCTTTGGTAAGAACTCATCCTATAACAAGGGAAAAGATATTATATATGCATCGAGCATATGAAATGGAATTCGAGGGAATGAATTATGATGAAGGATTTGCTCTTTGGTGTAAGCTAAACGACCATATAGATAATTTGGAATGTAAATATACTCACAAATGGGAGATTGGTGATCTGGTCATATGGGATAACCGGGCTACAATCCATTATCGTCCTTCTTTTGCCCCAAACGAACGCAGAGTATTAAAACGAATTTCAATTAGTGGAGAAAGGCCATTTTAATTTACCGGAAATTATATAATTTGTGAAATGACAGAATCCTCTAGTGTTAGAATAATTTTAATTGGTTGTGGTCCACACGCAAAGCGAATATATTTGCCTGCTTTGCAAAGATTGGCGAATGTTGAGCTTTCACTTGTAATTGAGTTAAAGGGAAAAGAACAGGAACTTTTAGAACATAGGGAAAAACTGAAGAGTACCGACTTTTGGTTCATTGATGCCTTTGAAAAAACATTACCGGATCATATATCCCGAAAGCTATCCGAATATGTTCATAAAAGAAGGATTGACGGAGTAATCATTGCTACAGAACCGCTGGTTCATGTAGCATATTCACTTTGGGCACTTGATAATAATTTAAATATTTTACTCGATAAACCAATTTCTACTTACAAAAACGTTACGACATGCCCCCAAAGTGCTAACAACATCTTAATGGACTATCTGGATCTTATCGAAAGGTATAATGAGGTTCAGAAGATAAATGAGACGGTATTCATCATCAATTCCCAAAGACGTTTCCACGACGGTTTTGAGTTTGTAAAGAGTCAACTCAATGAGGTGGCAAAGAGAACCAATTGCCCTGTTACATTCATTCAAGCATATCACTGTGATGGTCAGTGGCGACTGCCTTCAGAAATTGTCACACAAGAATACCATCCTTATTGTTATGGTTATGGAAAAGCATCCCATAGTGGATACCACATTTTCGATACTGTTTATCAATTATATAAGTCTGCCATAATGGAAGATAAGATGGCCGATAAAATGGAAATTGTTAGCTCATTTGTTCAGCCAAATGGATTTTTCAAACAGCTGAACGAGAAGGACTATCAAAGAATTTTTGGAAAGTCATACAATGACGCTAATAAATGGACGGATGAAGAGCTAAGCCATCTCTGTGAGGACTTTGGAGAAATTGACCTTTCCTCTATTATTAATTTAGTAAAAGAAGATCATACTGTCGCAAATTTCAGTATTAATCTTCTGCATAATGGGTTTGCAGGAAGAACGTGGATGTATCCTGGCACAGATCTTTATAAAGGCAATGGCAGAATCAAACATGAAAGTTATCAAATCCAACAAGGCCCTTTTCAGAACATTCAGATCCACGCTTATCAAGGCTCAGAAAATCACGATGTCATAGACGGAGTTGAGGATCATTTGGGAGGTAAGAACCATTTCGATGTCTTCGTCTTCCGAAACCCTATGATCTCTAAGGGAAATAAGCAACCAGAAAGATTTCATTTCTCTGATCTGGCAGGTCAATCTTCAAACGATTCCATGATCAAAATGGAGTCCGTAAAATTCAAAGTAGTTGAAGATTTTGTGGATTATTTGAGCGGTAAAAAAACTAAAGATCAACTTAGATCAAAAATAGATGATCATCTTATTCCGGTAAAGATGATGAGCGGTATATACAGATCTCACATTCATCGAAAAGCAAATGAAGATTGTGTTGTGAAATTTGATTTCACTTCCAAAATTGCAGAAGTAGTATGAAAGTCATATTTATCGATCGCTGTGTTAAAGAACCAAATGTTTTTAGGAAAGTATTTGCAGATAAAAGCGAAACATACCTGATAACGACCGATCTTAATCATTGCTCCTCAGAAGAGATTGACATAGTTGTTATCTGGCTCGAAGTACCGGCTATATTAAGATCTTTCCCGAATTTAGAACTGATCCTTGTTTGCGGGAGCGGAATTGATCACATTATAGATAACAACAACTTACCTGAAGGTGTGCCTTTAGTAAGATTAGTTGATTTTGATCTGCGACAAAGAGTGGCAAATTATGTATTAGATCATGTAAAGGAATACCAAAACAAACTGAATAATTCTGATTATGAAAATCCTTCAGCTGGTGACAGGCTAAATAGACAAATTGCTAATAGCCCTCATTTAAAGATAGGTATAATGGGATTAGGACTAATTGGAAGCACGATTGCAAGAACTTTAGAATCATATGGAATTGAAGTCTTTGGTTGGGTAAGAACTAAAAAAAAAAGAGCGATCAAAAATGTCTTCATTGGTAGATCCTCATTAAGTAGGTTTGCCGAACAATGTGAGATAATCATCTGCCAACTTCCTCTGACCCCGGCAACTAAGGGTATTCTGAATCGGGAATTGTTTTACTCTATGCCTAAAGCAGGATATATCATAAATGTAGGGAGAGGAGCACATCTAAATGATGATGACCTTATAGAAGCCATCGAAACTGGTCAGCTCTTAGGAGCCTCACTAGATGTGTTTGCGAAAGAACCTTTACCTGAAGATCATCCTTTTTATGAAATTCAGGATATTAGGCTAACTCCACACATTGCAGGTATCGTAGATCCTCAAAAACAAGCCAATTATGCCTATAATGTAATTCAGGATTTTTATAAAAGAAAAAGGGTTGACGGAATGGTAGTTTATAAGGAAAAATATTGAACAATAAATGGAAGTAAAAACACCTAAATCTAATCTCTTTCTTTATTGCAATTATGTATATGGTATCGGGCACCTTATAAGATCTTTAGAATTATCCAAAGGATTGACAAAGGACTATAATGTTTACCTTCTTACCGGTGGTGAGCCTGTGCCAAATTTAGAGATTTGCGACTCCATCAAATTCATACAATTACCGGCCTTATTTAAGAAGGAAAAAGACGTGGAATTGACCCCAGTTGACCTGGATATCACACTATCAGAATGTTTTACAAGAAGAAAGCTACTAATAGATCAGTGGGTAAAGGACATAAAACCTGATGTGATCATAACTGAGCATTTTCCATTTGGCCTATTATTCGAAAAGGAGTCATTACATCTTATAAATTCTGCTAAAGAATACAATCAGAACTTAAAGCTTGTATGTAGTGTAAGAGAAGTGATTGAGTCACCAAAGGGAGGACCAAATGATGAGAAGGTGTGCCATATCCTCAATAGGAATTTTGATCTGCTACTAGTTCACGGAGATGAGCGAATCATTCCTATTTCAAGAAGTTTTCCAAATTTACACAACATACAAATACCGGTTATACATACTGGGTATATAGTTTCCAAAAAATCCGCAGAAACTGTTCAAAATGCCGACAGGCCAATTTTACTGGCTTCTGTGGCAGGTGGCAGACTGGGTACTGAATTACTTGAAGCTGTCATTGAAAGTCATAAAAAATTAGTGACTGAGGTTCCCCATCAAGTAATAATTTTTACTGGTGCATTTCAAGATCAGGCCATGGAAGATTTAATAAAAGAATCGACAGTAGAAAATCATAACATTCAAATTTTGAAATTTGATAGAAATCGATATCTCCACTATTTATCCTTTGCAGAAGTAGTAATAAGCCTGGGTGGTTATAATTCAACGTTAGAGTCGATTTATTTGAAAAAGAAAGTATTGATCTACAATAGGGATTTCGCAGGTAATAACAGAGAGCAAAATTTACGAATCCGATCTTTAGAAGATAAAGGTTGTTTAAAGACATTTACAGCGGAAGATCTTTCCAATGGAAGGCTTTTAAAATTGATTCTTAGTGCATTCAACAGTAAAAATGATCTTGTTCATGAAATAGACTTTGATGGTGTTGAGAAGTCACGCGAGCAGATAACTAACCTGCAAATAGAAGTCCAATGATTGACACTTTGGAGGTCAAGAAACAACAAAGTTCATATAGAACGACTATTCTATTATATCATCAAATTGGAGAGACCTTACATAATAGTGTGAACCCAGATTGTTTTTGTAGAAAGGAAAAGTTCTGTCAGCAGATGGAGTACTTGAAATCTTCTTCTATTGAGGTTGTCAGTTTAGACCGCGCTATAACTGCTTTATTTTCTGAAGGTCAACCTCAAAGAAATCAGGTTGTTTTGACTTTCGATGACGGTTGTGGATCTTTTTATGATGTGGCTCACCCAATATTGGAAAAATGTGGCTTCCCTGCTACTATATACCCCGTAGTTGGTTCTTTAGGACAGGTTGCTAATTGGGGTGGCAAAGTCTATCCCCATTTGAAGATATTGGATCAAAAGAAATTGATCGCGCTTAGCAATAATGGTGTGGAGATAGGTGGTCACACAGTGAATCATGTAAAATTAGATCAGGTTCCAAAAACGGATGCAGTTCAAGAAATAAAGAACTGTAAAGTTGAACTAGAACAGATCCTCAATAAAGAGGTAACGACATTTGCGTTTCCACATGGAAAATATAATTCGACCATCATAGAAATGGTAAAACGTGCTGGTTTTAAAAATGCCCTCACATGTGAATCAAACTATGCTAACAATGCTAGTTCAGTTTTTGAAATACCAAGACGATATATAACCAATTATGATGATCTAAGATCATTTGAAAAAAAGCTTTTATAACATGAAACCTTATCCTCTATTTGAAAAGATATCAATCGAATGCAATTCGTTTTGCAATAGGTCTTGCTCATTTTGCACAAGATCCATCGATAACAGAGAAAAAGCGAGAATGCCAACAGAACTTGTCCACAAAGTATTATATGAGCTGGCTGAGATTAATTACAAAGGTCTTATATCTTTCCATTTCTATAATGAGATATTTACCGATAAGAGAATATTTTCTTTCTACGAAAAATGCAAGGAGCTTAATTTATATAACTATGTGTTTACAAACGGTGATTTCTTAACTCCAGATATTGTCAATAGGCTTAGCACCTATAATATCAAAGATTTCACCCTTTCAATTTATGATTGGGAATCAGATGATGACTATGAAAGGAAAAAGAATCGTTTCAATAGTGAACTTAAACTTTCTGATCATGATTGGAACTACAATGTTGTGAAAGGCGGTGAAAACTTCGGTAACCGCGCCGGGTATGTAGATCACAAGATCGAAGAGTTTGATTTACCAATAAAAGCTGGTTGTTCTAAAATAGAAAATAAGCTTGAGATTAGATACGACGGAAAAGCTGTAATGTGTTGTCTGGACTATTTCGGTATCCATAAGATCGGGGATATCAAAAACGATAATATAATTGATATATGGTACAGTGAGCAAAAGCAAAAGCAGATCGCAGATCTCAGAAAGGGCTCAAGAGATAAATATAAGTTGTGCTCCAAGTGCTCAGACTACATAATCCCACTGAAAAATAGTTGATTACTCTATGAGCAATATCTTTAAAAGCATTAAAAGGTTACTTGAACTACCTAACGAGCTTCTCGTTGTTTCGGACAAATTGAATGTGTTGGAAGCTAAACTAGACAAGTTAAAAGAAGATGCGACCAATTTAGTTCTAGATCATTCAGATAAAATTAATTCAGTAACAGAAAGAATGATCGATAATCATTTTTTCCAGTTGGAATCTTTAATCTACATAATGAAAACCCTGCCAGATATAAAAGAATTACCTCCCACGAGAGGTTGGGCAGGATCCCCGGATCTTTTAGCCCAATTGGTAAAGATCATCATTAATACAAAGCCAAATCAAGTTCTTGAGCTTGGTAGTGGCACTTCAACCGTTGTTATTGGTTCAGCTTTATTCAAGAACAATCATGGAAATGTTATATCCATCGATCACGAATTAAAATATACCAAACTTATCCAAGATAAGCTAAAATTGAATGGTATAGATTCTTTATCATCAGTTTTGCACTGTCCTTTGCAGGATTACCAAATAAATGGGAAGAAATGGTTGTGGTACAATATTTCCCAACTTCAATTGAATCATAAAATTAACCTATTTATAATCGATGGACCACCGGGTTCTCTTCAGAAAATGTCAAGGTATCCTGCAATTCCTTTACTCTTTGAACATTTTGCGGTAAAAACAACTGTCGTTTTAGATGATTCCAAAAGAGAAGATGAAGCCTTAGTAGTCAATGAATGGTTGGTTTTCCTGGAGCAGAAAGGTTGCAAGGTATTATTGGAAGAATTTAATTATTTTGAAAAAGGAATGACAATTCTTAAGATTGACAGATCATATTCTATACATTCCTAGTCCATTACAATTCATTAAAATCCCACAAGTAATATTGAAGAAAAGGAACATCTTCCAATAAATTCGCTCGTGATATTCTAAAAAACTATTTTGCTCAGTTTATAAAATTGGGGTAACTATCTAGTTTTAAAATATAAAATTTGGTGCCATATTCCAAAAAAATGATCTTTGAGATATTCGAAGGAAGAAAACCCATAATGGCTGATAATAAGAGCAATTATATTTGGAAAAACCTTTTAGTCATTGTAATATTATAAAAGTGTTAATATAATTAACTAAATTTCGTAATTGATTGGAGTTCAATTTTAAAGCGATTTAAATTGGCTATTTGATAATTGATTTATGCGACGTGAAAAATACGACTTTGCCTTTACATCTTCTTCCCTACGCTTAAACGAGATGGTATTGGTGGCAGGTCATATTTTAAATGATTCTGAAATAGACTTTGTGAATGAACTGGGAGCAGGTAAAAGTGCAACCGGGAAAAGAATTTACAGAGAAGTAATAAAAAGATTAAGCTGCCTAAACAGGCAACAATTAAAGCTTTTGGTAAATAGCAGCCTGGATGTGCAAAAACAACTGGCCTATTTTGCTGCTTGTAAAACTTACCTTTTTATACGTGATTTCGCCGTTGAAGTATTGAGAGAAAAATATCTGGTGTTTGATTATGAAGTTACAGATGGTGATTATCTCTCCTTCCTTAGAAGAAAACAGGATTTGCATCCTGAAATTGAGCAGTTAACAGAAACGACAATAAAGAAAATAAAACAGGTCACCTTTAAAATATTAGAGCAGGCCGGGATTATAAATAATATCAGGGAGAAGGAAATTCAGCCGCAGTTGCTGGAAATTGAACTTCTTGATGTTATTGCAAATGATAATCCTGAATTGCTTAAAATATTTTTACTAAGTGATTTGGATATTGAAAATAGCAGGCCCCAATAATGAGCGATATATCCCGAAAATTTGATCATTTATATCAGGTGATCTCTTCCTCCAACTTTTTAAATAAAAAGAGCCTGGGAGGAGAGATCCCCTTCTTTATTTCTACCTACAATGCCAAAGAGGAAATTTCCCAGCAGGAAGCGATCCGGTTACTTAAGAGCAAACTGGACAACGCAGGAGTAACAGTGCTGGAGATCAATCTTTACGATATTGCATGTTCCATTTTGGAAGAGAAAGGTGGTATAGAGCGAATGTTCAAGGTAGAAAAGAAAAAGTCCAAAGAGAAATTTCTCAGGGCACTTCAGTCTTCCCTTAATATCCACCAGGTTTTAATGCCCAGAATAAAAGAACTGATAGAAGCTTCAAATGCCAAAGTTTATTTTTTAACCGGTATTGGTGCTTCCTATCCGTTCATCAGGTCGCATAATGTGTTGAACAACCTTCAAAATGTTGCTAAAGATTGCCCAACGGTAGCTTTTTTCCCCGGAGATTATAACGGGCATACGCTCAATCTTTTTGGATTGCTGAAGGATGATAACTATTACAGGGCCTTTAATATTGATTCTATCAAAACATAATTATGACTATAAAAGATTACTTTTTAAAACCTGTAGGCCGGCCAATAGAAACGGTTATAAAGGCCGATGACCGGGATCATATTTCCACAGAAGTTGCAGAGTATGTCGTAACAAAAGAAATTGCAAAGAAAATAAGGGATCTTTTCCAGTCATATAACGATTATGCAGGGGCAAACGGGGTTTGGATCTCAGGTTTTTTTGGTAGTGGTAAATCTCACTTGTTAAAGATCCTTTCCTATGTTCTTGAAAATAAGGAATATGACGGATATAAAAGCGGGGATTTATTTGCTGAAAAAATTGAGGATGATGAAATGCTGAAAGGGGATGTGCTTTCAGCAACCCGAATTCCTTCAGAGGCAATTCTTTTTAATATTGACCAACAGGCACAGATCACTTCAAAAGCAGATGAGAATGCTATTTTATCTGTATTCTATAAGGTCTTCTTTGACCATCTTGGATATTACGGATTCCAGCCTCACGTGGCCGAATTTGAAATGTGGCTGGATAAACAAAATAAATATACCGACTTTAAATCCAAATTTAAAAATTTGCACGGCCAACCGTGGGAAGAAGTTCGGGTAGATTATTTTGACCCGGTGGTTACTGAAAATGTTGCGGAAGTCCTGGGAGAAATTTTCGGGCTTGATGCCTCCAAATATGAAGATATCCTGGATGAAATGGAGGATAAACAGAAGCAGTCCATTGAAGATTTCAGCAACAGGGTAAATGATTATATCAAGACAAAAGCTTCCGGTTTCAGGCTGAATTTCTTTGTTGATGAGGTGGGACAGTATATAAGTGACAATACCAAATTAATGCTTAACCTGCAAACTATAGCCGAGTCCCTTGCCACCAAAACCAAAGGGAAATCCTGGATTTTGGTGACTTCTCAGGAAGATATGGAAAAGGTGATTGGCGATATGACTAAAGAGCAGGAAAATGATTTCTCCCGAATCCAGGCGAGGTTCAAATTAAAAATTCCGCTAACATCTGCCAATGTTGATGAAGTGATTGAAAAGAGGTTACTGAAAAAAAGTGACAATGCCCAGCAGCATCTGGTTTCGGTTTATAAAAAGGAAAGTGCACATTTAGATACCCTAATTTCATTTTCTGAAGCAGGGGTGCAGTTCAAAGGTTACAGAGGTGAGGCCGATTTTGCCAACAAATATCCATTTGTTCCTTATCAGTTTGATCTTTTTCAGCAATGTCGCCGGGCGCTTTCTGCTCACAATGCCTTCCAGGGGAAACATTCTTCAGTAGGGGAGCGGTCTATGCTGGGAGTGTTTCAGCAGGTGATACAGAAGATCGAAGATAAGGACGATCGTACCCTGGTGAGTTTTGATAAGATGTACAGCGGGATCAAAAACGAATTGCGGGGAGAGGTACAACAGTCTATCATTATGGCCGAAAAAAACCTGGACAGCCCCTTTGCCATTCAGGTGCTTAAGGCGCTTTTTCTGGTTAAATACTTCGGAAACTTTAAAACCACCAAAAGAAATATTTCAGTTTTAATGCTGGATAATATGGAGGTAGATCTTAAGAAGCACGAGCAGGAGATCGAGGAGGCATTAAATAAACTGGAGAACCAGAGCTATATTCAGCGCAATGGGGAATTGTATGAATTCCTTACAGATGATGAAAAGGATGTAGAGCAGGAAATCAAGAATACAGATATTGATGACCAGGCGGTAACTCAGCTTCTTAGGGAGATCCTTTATGATGATATTATTAAGGACAACAAGATAAAGTACCTGGACAACAAGCAGGATTATGATTTCACCAGTAAAATTGACGGGACTACCCTGGGACGGGAAAAGGAGCTTTGGATAGAGATCATTACAGAGAATTATCACGATTATACCAACACTACCGCACTCCAGGCCCAGACAATGGGAAGTGCAGGGATGAGATTGGTTTTACCTCCCGATCCTACTTTTATTAAGGATCTTAAAATGTTTTTGCGAACTGCTAAATTTGTAAAACAAAGCCAATCAACCTCCAACAGATCTGAAGTGAAGCGAATCCTTCAGGATAAAAGTTTCCAGAATGTGGAGCGCCGGCGCGACCTTAAGGTTCAGGCAGATAAATTACTTTCTGAAACCACAGTTTATCTCAATGGAAGTAAGCACGAAATGGGTGCAACATCTGATGGGAAAACCCGGGTAATAAAAGCTTTTCAGGACCTGGTAAAGAATGTGTATTCCAATTTAAGAATGCTGAATAATATCCAGTTTACTGAAGATACCATTCGCAGCGTGGTGCGGAACCCGCAGGACGATATGTTTGGTACGGACGACACAACAATGTCTGAAGCAGAGAGCCAGATTTTCAATTTCGTTACCAGAAGGAGAAAGCGGTCTGAAAGAACTTCTCTGCAGGAGGTTAAAATTGAATTTCTTGCAAAACCTTACGGCTGGTATCCCAATGCAGTTTGGACCGTAATTGCAAAGTTGTACAGGCGCGGTAAACTGGAACTAAAAGAAGGACCCGATTCCCTGGAAGACCAGGATGTGATCAATGCGCTTTTGAACAGCTCCTATCACCCTTCCATTTTGCTGGAGCAACAGGTAGAAATAGATCCAAAACAGGTTAAGAATTTAAAGAAGATCTACACAGATGCTTTTGATGAAACCTGCCCTTCAAATGATTCTAAGGAGGTTGCCAAAGCTTTTAAAGATAAACTGAATGAAATGCTGGCTGCAATGAGTCAGCTGCTGGTGAGGAAAACCGAATATCCTTTTATGGAAAGCCTGGAACCGTTTTCAGATAAACTGAAGATCTGGACCAGGAAAGATAATAACTGGTTCCTTAATCATACAGCCGATTTTGAAGATGAATTGCTCGATGCCAAGGAAGATCTTTTAGATCCAATTCGCAGGTTTATGAACGGAGACCAGCGTAAGATCTATGATGAAGTAAGAAAAGTGGTGAAAGGAGATACTTCCAACCTCAATTATGTTCAGGGGGATGAGCTTGAAACCCTGGAGGCTTTGATGGAAAGCGACACTCCTTATTCAGGAAACCTTGTTAAAGAATCAAAGCAAGCCAAGGATGAGCTTTTAGATAAATTGAAGGAGACATTTAGCAGAGAACGAATTGCTGCCTTAAGAGGCGTTGAAGATTCCATCCATAAACTCCAGGCAAAAGAAGAATTTCAAAAGTTGGATGCAGAAAAACAGGCAAGTGTTCTGCAACCCTTAAAGGATGTAATGACCGCAATTAATAATGAGCGGTATATAGCCCAAATTAGGGATCTAAAAATAAAGGCACAGAATAAGTTGCTGGAGCAGCAATTAAATGAGATGGTACGGCTCGCAGCTCCCGAAAAATCATCGGGTGGTGGAGATCAAAAACCGGTCACTCATTATATAAGAAAATCTAATATAAGAGTCGATTATGAAAGGGATGAACTGCGAACCGAAGAAGATGTAGATGATTATGTGGAAGCTTTAAGGAAAACCTTTAAAGAACAGATCAAACAAAACCGAAGAATTACTCTTTAATGAATACTAATAGACTAAAAAGATTTGCACAGGAAGCCCGAAGGAAACTGTTGGACCAGGTAGCTTCAAGAATGGAATTGATCCTGAATACAGATTCTGCCGAGCTGCGGGAAAAGGCTGTGGCTTTGAGTAACCTGAAAGAGGAGATCAACAGGAGTTCTAAAAAGCAGGTGATAGATAAGGTTGCCTATACCTGGTTTAACAGGTTAATGGCATTGCGGTTTATGGATGCCAATGATTACCAGCCCATAGGGGTACGGGTGGTAAGCCCCAAAGACGGTTTTACTTTGCCCGAAATTCTGGAAGATGCACGGCAGGGCCAGATCCCCGATGAACTTCCGGTAAAACGCCAACATATTTACGACCTGTTGGACGGGAAGGTTCCCAGCAATAACGTGCAAAATGAAGTTTACAAAGAGTTACTAATAGGGGCTTGTAACCACCTGCATAAAATTTTTCCCTTCCTGTTTGAAAGGATTAATGATTACACCGAGTTACTGCTGCCTGATGATCTTACCAGCGAATTCTCTATCGTGAATGATTTTATTAAAGGAATGCAAAAGGAGGATTGTGAAGAGGTAGAAGTAATTGGCTGGTTGTACCAATTCTATATCTCTGAATTGAATATTGAGCTTATCAGTTCGAAGAAAACATATAAGACTGAAGATTTGGCTCCTGCGTCTCAATTGTTCACTCCGAAATGGATTGTTCAATATATGGTAGATAATACCTTGGGGCAGCTATGGGTCGAAATAGATCCAGGTTCAAGTCTAACGAATAGCCTAGAATTTTATATTAAACCTGCGGATAAGGACAAGATTCCTGACAGGGAATCAAAAAGTATTGAAGAAGTAAAATTTTTTGAACCTTGTGTAGGCTCAGGACATATTTTATCTTATGCCTTTGATGTTTTCTATAAAATTTATGAAGAGCAGGGTTACAATCCTTCTGAAATTCCGGAACTGATTATATCCAAAAATTTGTTTGGTGTTGATATTGATGAAAGGGCGGCTCAAATAGCGTCTTTTGTTCTTTTAATGAAAGGAAGCCGGAAATATAGCAGATTTTTAAAAGCCGTTGAACAAAAAGTTATCCAACCAAATATTACTTTTTATCAGGATTTTGAATTTGATGAGAAGTTCAAAAATGCCTCAGCTATAGGTTCACTTATTAAAGTAGAACCTGAAGAAGCAGAAAATTACAAAGTTGAGATAAATTCCATTTTTGGTGAGAGACAGGGAAAATTAAAACTTTTATATGACCTTCTGGGTCAGCGGTATGATGTTGTAGTGACTAATCCACCGTATATAAGTGCTTCTCGTATGGAGACGCAACTTAAGGAGTATGTTCAGATGAACTATCCGGCAACTAAATCAGACTTATTTGCAACCTTTATACTCCGGAATCTGGAATTTTGTAATGAGGAAGGACTAAGTGGTTTGATGACCCCTTTTGTATGGATGTTTATTTCCAGCTATGATAAACTGAGAGAAATAATTATTGAAAATTATTCCGTTAATAATTTAATCCAATTGGAGTATTCCGGTTTTGATGGAGCCACTGTGCCCGTTTGCACTTTTACATTAAGAAGGAGAAAGATTATTAAGAACATTGGAAGTTACATACGATTAAGTGATTTTATAGGGTCTAAAAATCAGGCTCCAAAAACTCTTGAAGCAATTAAGAATCCCAACTGTGGTTGGTTATATAAGAAAATTCAGGATGATTTTATAAAAATTCCGGAGTTTAGGTTTGGTTATTGGCTAAGTAAAAAACAAATTGAGGCATTTGAAACTCAAGATGAATTGAAGAAATCCCATCCGCCCCGAGCAGGCTTATCAACTGCTAATAATGAAAGATTTCTTAGATTCTGGTGGGAAATATCAGATTATAAATTTGAAAAGGCTTGTTTAATTAGAAGTGACTTAAAGAAATCTTCCAAGTGGATTCCTATGACAAAAGGAGGAAAATTTAGAAAATGGTATGGAAACAACGAATATGTTTTAAATTTTGAGAATGATGGAGAAGAATTAAAATTATGGCTTATAAATAATCCAAACGATCCCACCACAAAAAGTTGGTCAAGATATATTAGGAATTATAATTTTTATTGTCAACCAGGAATTTCCTTTAGTGATGTTAGCTCAGGAACTCCTGCCTTTCGAGCACAGGGATCCGGATTTATTCCTAATTCAAGAGGTCCATTTATATACAGTTCCAGTCAGGAGTTATTAGGATTTTTAAATTCAAAAATTTGTGTTTCGTTTCTTAAAGTTTTAAGCCCGACCTTGACATTTAACGTGGGAGATGTATCTAAAATACCATATAACGATTTTCAGGATGCTGATATAACAACAATTGTTCAAGACTGTGTAGAAATCAGCCGTTTAGATTGGAATTCCAAAGAATTAAGTTGGGATTATTCCATAAATGAACTTCTTAGAATAAGTGGGGAGAATATTGAAAAAGCTAATCATTCTTATAAAGAATTTTGGAATAGTCATTTTTTACAGCTGAACCACAAGGAAATTCAACTCAATAAAAAATTTATTAATAAATACTTTTTAGGGGAGGAATTAACTTCTGATGTACCCTTAGAAGATATTACTATATTAAAAGAGGAAACCGATATTTTCAACGGTCAGTTAATTTTTAATCAAAAAGAGATTTTTGCTCAGTTTATGAGTTATGCAGTCGGCTGTATGTTTGGACGATATTCTTTAGATAAAGAAGGGCTTATTCTCGCTAACCAGAGAGAATCCTTGAGCGAATATCTTGCAAAAATCCAGGAATCAAACTCCAAATTTCAAAGCCTTGGGGATCTCACTTTTATTCCCGATGAAGATAATATTATCCCGGTGCTGGATGATGAGTATTTTGAGGATGATATTGTAAACCGCTTCTATGAATTTTTGAGAGCTTCTTTTGGGAAAGAGAATTTTGAAAAGAACCTGGCATTTGTTGAGGAATGCCTGGGCAAGGATGTCCGCAAATCTTTTGTCCGCGACTTTTATAAAGATCACATAAAACGTTATAAAAAGCGACCTATTTACTGGATGTTCTCTTCTCCAAAAGGTTCCTTTAATGTGCTTATTTATATGCACCGCTACACCCCCAATACCTTAAATCAAATCCTTAACGGCTACCTGCTGGAATACCGGGAGAAACTAAAATCCCGTATAGAACACCTGGATCACATTATTGTAACCGGCAGCTCTACAGAACAAACCAAAGCAGGAAAAGAAAAAGACAAACTAAAGATCGTCCTGTTGGAACTTCAGGAATACGAACGCGAGATCCTCTACCCACTCGCAACAGAACGTATTGCCATAGACCTGGATGATGGGGTGCTGGTAAACTATAACAAGTTTGGCAAAGCCATTCAGGAAGTGCCAGGGTTGAATGATAAAAAAGCGAAGAAGAAGGTAAGGGAGTTTGATTGGATAGAAACGGAAACTATAATCTAATATATAATGGCTAAAGAAAAATGGTACATCAATGAATCTGAGTTAGATGATTATCAGGTAAACATCGTACGCAGAAA
The DNA here is from genome assembly GCA_024635655.1 of Gillisia sp. Taxonomy (GTDB): domain Bacteria; phylum Bacteroidota; class Bacteroidia; order Flavobacteriales; family Flavobacteriaceae; genus Gillisia. Next base: position 26,523 of record JAGXIL010000006.1, read on the forward strand.
CCTACAAAGTTCATTCATTGTTAAAGGTTGTGCCGGTAGTGGTAAAACAGTGTTGGCACTATGGAGAGCAAAAGAAATTGCAGAAACCGGGGAAGATGATTATCTAATTATTGTCTTTACAAAGTCATTAAAGCAATTTATAAAAGATGGTATTAATGAAATTGGTGTAGATGAATCTAAGGTTATGTATCATTGGGAGTGGAAGAAAGCCGGGATGCCATCTGCCAATTATATTATTGTTGATGAGGTTCAGGATTTCGATACAGAGGAATTGAGTCAGCTGAAGAGAGCCGCCAAAAAACATCTTATTTTATTTGGAGATTCTGCGCAGCAACTATATAAGAATATTCCAAACAAGGGAACGATGCTAACCATGGAAGGAATTCAGATGCATACTGGTATCCCCATGGAAAATCTGGTAATAAATCACCGTCTCCCGAAAAAGATTGCCCGTATTGCCGAAAAAGTTACCACATCAAATGATCCGTTAGAGAACCGATGTAATAAAGAAGGGGTAGATAAACCTCGTTTAGTACGTTGCTCTTCGTTTGAAACTCAATTAGATTATATTATGGAAGTAATAGAAGCTCAGGATTTTACCGATGTTGGAATATTGTTTTCTACAAACACAGAAGTTGATAGGGCATATGGCTATTTCCAAAAGCATAATTGTGACGTGGAAAAAAAATCTGGATATGGAGCCGGTTCTATGGATTTAGATTTTACAACGGAAAACCCAAAATTAATGACCTACCATAGTGCTAAAGGTTTACAGTTTGAAGCTGTTTTTATACCTGAATGTATTGTCCAAAGGGAAAATGACCGAAATCCTTTATATGTAGCCTTAACAAGGACGTACCGGGATTTATTTGTTCTTCATTCCAATGGATTATCAAGTTTTATAGATAAAATTGATAAAAATTTATTTGAAATTCATAATGAAGTTCCTGCTTTTAGTGGAAATAATAATGATCTCCCATTCTAAACTTATAAAAGATGAAGATTTTTATTCCATTTAATTCCAATGATTTTAATAGTATTTTTTCTACGTTAACTATTTCTCCCCGGGAATTTTATCCTGAGCGGGGATATAGTTTTAAACGGGCAACTCCTACTATTCTAAATCCTTTTGAAGAATATTTAATTGCTTTCGAAAAACCTACTTTTTCCCAAAGAGATTTGGATGAGGAAAACGGGTATGTAATAAATCTGGAAGTAGAATTTCCAGAACATAAGTTACAACCGGTTCTATTAAAGTTTGATCAAAACATTAAATGTTTTGCCCTGAAAGAAACGATTTATTTAAAAGAAGATTTTAAACTTATTTTTAGGAGACGACAGGAAAAACTTGAAACTGAGGCAAAAACTTTAAAAAGTATTGAAACAAAATTTACCACGTTAGCAAAAAATAATAGTACCCTTTCTGATTCGTATGATGTTAGCTTTATAAAAAACAAAATAGAAGAAAAAGATATTTCTATTGAAGGGTCTTTTTCGAAGATAGATCTTAAAAGAGAAGAGGTGTTCAACAAGATTTTTGGTGCTCTTTTAGGATTTGCTGTAGGATCTAAAAACAAGTTAAGTCCTGAGATTTCCAGAATTAAAAATTTATTACGGGAACTCAATAATCTCTCTTCATTATTCTTCAATAAAATTGGAGAAAAGGATGCTAATAGGACCAAGGAAAGACTTATAGCATGTATTGGAGATATTGAGGGATATTTCAATGAAAGAGAGTCTCTCGAACAAGCTTTGATAATGAGTTCAAATTCTGAAGTTTCCACTGAATTAATAATGAAACTTAAGGATGCAAAAATTTGTGAACATTCCTTGTTTGATCTTTTGATAGAGGGATTACTGTCTGATAGTTATTCTACTTCCTCTCTTCCCTTTCATTTAATAATTGAAAAGGCTAAACGAAGGATTAATAGTAGATATAATTCTAAATATCCAGATAAATACGTTCAGAATATTTCTGATTCTATATCTGAAATTATCTCAGAGACCAATTTGATCGTAGATTCTGAAACAACCTCAAATAATTTAATAAACGAAGACCTTCTTCAATATAATGAAATGAACTTTTCGGTTCCTCATGATAAAAATAGCCAGGAATCAGAATATTTAAAGTTAATCCTGATTTTTTTCACCCGGCTTAGATTTCTGACTACAACAGATGATCTATTCAGCAATAGAAAAGATATAATTAAAGGATTAGGTAAAGAGTTATCAGCTAAAATCGTAAAATTTAAAGGAGATAATCCATCTCCTGAATATTATTACTTATTAGATCTTTTAAAATCCTTTGATAGTCTAAGATCAAGCTTTGATCCTTTAAAAACAGACTATGTGGTTTTTCAAAGTTTAGCCGTTCTTTTTACCAGTGGGCGAGATCTTCAGAAATACCTGGATGGTATTTCTAAAATAAATATAGACTCATTAACAACTCCACTTGCAATATGGGGAGCGGTTTACGGATATGCATCATTACCAAAAACTTTAACCGAAAAAGTTTTAACCAAGGAAGTTGATTATAAAGAATTAATCAAATTGTTTAGAATATCCCACGATAATTATTTAAAAGCTTCAGAGCCAGATACTGTTGAAGAACAAAAACATGAGTATATTTTATATGATAAAAAGATAGATGCGGAAAATGCCATTCAAGAAAAGGTGATTGAAGAAAAGAGTGATTTTTTTAATAAAATACTTACTGCCACTAAGTATGGGAAAAATCAAGGTTTGGAAGATGTTTTAGTGAAATTTGAACATCGACAAAGAATGTTCCCCGATAGTGAAATGAATAAAAAATTTCTTGAAAAATTTTTGAATAAAAAAGAAAATAAAATTAGTGGAATCGCTAAAAAAGGTATTGAGGAAATCGTAAATCAATATGAACAATATCTTCAGAGTAATTAATTATTATGGATCAACTGGATTTATTTGGAAATCGCCAACAGGAGGAAAAACAGGATTTTGATATCCAAAACGGGGAATATGTTTATATCCCGGATTTCTTTAAGAAACCTGAAGCAGACGCTTTCTTCAATTCTTTATTGAATAACATTCGATGGAAACAGGAATCGATGAATATGTATGGAAAACAAATTAATTTTCCGCGCTTAACGGCTTGGTATGGGGAGAATGATAAACCATATAGTTTTTCGGGAATAACTTTGAATCCACTACCCTGGTCTAAAGAATTACTGGAAATTAAAAAGAAGATAGAACCTAAGGCGGGAGTGGAGTTTAATTCGGTTTTGCTTAACAGGTACCGTGACGGCAACGATTCCATAAGCTGGCATACAGATGCGGAAAAAGAACTGGGAAGGAATCCGGTGATCGCTTCTGTAAATTTTGGAGCAGAAAGAAAGTTTCAGCTTAAGCATATGGAAACAGGAGAAAAGGTAGAACTGGTTTTAAAGCATGGCAGCCTGCTGGTAATGAAAGGAGAACTACAGCATTACTGGAAACACCAGGTTCCAAAGACCAAATCAAAAGTTGGAGAACGCATTAATCTTACATTTAGGGTGATCAAATGAAATGGGAAAAAGTCGATATAGTAAATGATGAAGGGGAATTGGTTTCCGCTCAGGCTCCCGTACTCATTTCAGCCAGCCGTTCTACCGATATTCCAACTTTCTATGCAGACTGGTTTGTGGAGCGATGGAAGCAGGGTTACGTAAAATGGAAAAACCCATTTAATAATACCTATTCCTATATATCATTTAAAAACGCCAGGGTTGTGGTTTTCTGGACTAAGAATCCGCGGCCTTTGATGAAACATCTTGATTTTCTGGATAAAGAGATTAAGAATTACTATTTCCAGTTTACTCTGAATGATTATGACAATGAGGGCCTGGAGGGGAAAGTACCAAGACTGGAAAGCAGGATTAAAATATTCATTGAACTATCAGAGAGAATTGGCAAAGAACGGGTAATATGGAGATTTGATCCAATGATCCTTACCAATTCAATATGCGTAAAGGATCTTTTGCGGCGGGTGAAATATATAGGAGATAGATTAAAAGACCATACAAAAAAACTGGTTTTCAGTTATGCCGACATTTCAATTTACCGTAAGGTTAAAGCTAATCTTAAACTGGAAGGGGTGGAGTACATTGAATTCGATAAAGAAAAGATGCACGAGTTGGCAACCGGCCTTCAACAGTTAAACAAAAGCTGGAATTTCGAGATCGCCACCTGCGCTGAAAAAATACCTCTCGAACAATATGGAATAAAGCATAATAAATGTGTGGATGATGATTTGATGATTGAACTATTTGGGGAAGATAAGGAGCTTATGGATTTTCTTGGGATTAAGATCCAGGAACCAACTTTATTTGATGAAAACGGCAAGGTAACTAAAACCAGGGTATTAAAGGATGCAGGGCAAAGAGAAGCTTGTGGTTGCATCATCAGTAAAGATATTGGACAATACAACACCTGTCCTCATGGCTGCGTGTACTGCTACGCCAACACTTCACCGGAAATAGCCTCGAGCAATTATAAAAAATACAAAGAGAACCCTACAGGAGAATTTATTACAGGAATTTAACCGATACCCCCTAACAAAGTGCAGGAATATTTTAGAAAAATTCAGCAAACTCAAGACTTGTCGTTTGACAAGATCAGGGATTATGCATGGGAAAGCATTGCCCATTTACCAAAAGAGCAGCGTGATGCAAATTGGAACAGATTAGGCAGAGGAGTTGCCCTACTTGACACGCATGAATTAATGTGCCAGTACTTACATTCTTTTGGCAAAATGCATAAAGCTAAACTTTATGACGTTTTTAGCAAATTACCCACCGAAATTTTCAGAAATGGATATGAGCTTATTGACTGGGGATGTGGTCAGGCACTGGGTACTATAAACTTATTTGATTATTTAAAAGAAAATAAACTTCCAAATAATGTAAAAAAGGTATTGCTTATTGAACCGGCGGAGAAAACTTTAGAAAGAGGTAAATTTCACACAACCTCTTATTTGAAGAACGAAGAAATTGTCTTTAGTAATAAGAGTTTTTTTGAGAAAATTACACCGGAGCAAATTAAGAGTGATTCCGGTCTTCCTGTAATTCATATATTTTCTAATATTCTGGATGTTGCCCAAATAGATCTTAAACATTTAGCACATCTTTTAGATTCAAATGTTCTTTCAGATAATTATGTTTTATGTGTTGGTCCGCTCAACCCTAATAATCAACGCATCGATGCATTTTATAACTATTTTAATTCTCCGCTTTTATACGAATATGAAGATGCCAATTTTAAGGGAAATTGGACATACAAATGTAAACTTTATAAGCTGGAACCGGGAAGCGATGGGAATCTTATACCTATAGAATTCTATCCAACGGTACAATTTCACGCTGCTTATGAATTGGATGCATACCGAAATGCCAGAAAGAGATCTGAGGAACCTGTTAAAAATTTTATTAGGAGTCTTTCACAATTTGTAGTTTCCGCTCCATTTGACATAGGAGCAAGCGTCTATGATGATGTGCATCCAGTTCTTGCTGTTCTTAATAATATAATCGTAAGAGGATTACCAACAAGATCCAGTGTGTTTTTGGAAGAACGATTTTCCAAATTCTTTAAAACAGGAGAAAGGAGTATTGAATTGGGTGAGATATCTTTTCCCGGACAACAGAAGTTGGATCTGCACAATCTTGTTGCGAAAATTCAACTGATCATTTCTTCAGGCACAATTACTCCAGGATCTCATTCGACATTCTTGCAGGAAATATTAAGTCCTATTGCAATTGCGCGTTTTCAAAAACTCCTGATTGAAGCTCTTATTACAGGACATTTAGATCTTCAAAAAAAAGAATGGAATATTTTGGTCGAAGAAAAGGATGTTCCATTTGCAGCTCTGGCCGTTGAAGATTTTAAACTACTTTTTACCAACCTCATAAAATTAGCTACCGAATATGAGGATCTTGATCTGCCCGAAATAAATCTGGATATTATAAGCAATAATTCTTTTTATGATTCCCCGCTTCATTTAGAGGCGAATGTTTGGAAACAAGCAGACAAAACCCATCATACAAAGATGTATGATTTCGTTTTGGACATGGCTGTGCTGGAGGAAAATACAATAGATGAAAAAGCATTTAGTAAATTTAAAAGTCTAAACAATTGCTATTTTAAAGTGCGTTCTGTTCTCCAGCTCCAGGAAAATAAAAGAATTGTTTATACTTCAAATCTGATTAAATATAGAAATCTTGTATCGAAAACTTCGCAGGGTGAATATATTGAAGATGAAGAGGCCAGAGTACATCTTCAATATTTTTTGACCTTGTTATTTCGAAAGCAAGGATTCCGTCCCGGACAATTACCTATTCTTGACCGTGCTTTAATAAATCAACCTGTAATTGGGCTGTTACCAACCGGTGGAGGAAAATCACTCACTTACCAGATAGCCGCTATTCTGCAACCCGGAATTACAATGATCGTTGATCCTTTGACCTCATTAATGAAAGATCAATATGATGGTTTAATCAGCAACGGTATAGACTTCTGTACATTTATAAATTCTACAGTTTCCTCGTCAGAAAAAAGGTTACGGGAAAGGAAAATGGAAGCCTCCCAGATGCTATTTGTTTTTCTTTCTCCTGAAAGGTTATCTATATTAAATTTTAGGGAAAGGCTAAGACGAATGCACGATTATAATGTGTATTTCTCCTATGGGGTGATAGACGAGGTGCATTGCGTTTCTGAATGGGGCCATGATTTTAGATTTTCGTATTTGCATCTTGGGCGGAACCTTTACAATTATGTAAAAGCGAAAGAAGGGGTGATTTCTTTATTTGGCCTTACTGCAACTGCTTCTTTTGATGTTTTGGCAGATGTTGAAAGGGAGCTTTCGGGAAATGGGGCATTTGAACTTGATACGGATACTATAGTAAGATATGAGAATAGTAACAGGCTGGAGCTACAATACAAAATAGAAAAAGTAAAAGTTGAATTTGTGGTTGACAATTTTTACGATCAACAAGGACATATAGATAGAAGTTTGCCAAGAGCAGTTAATGTAGGAGACAGCAGACCGGTCTTTTCTTCTAAAGGCAAATTTTTATCTTCATTTGTAGAGAAAATTCCAGCTTATATTTCCGAGCTGCAACAACCCGAAAATTTAATGGCAATTAAAACCAGGTTTCGGGAGCGCCAGAATAATGAGGACAATTTAAATAATGATCTTTCCGTCGTGATGCCTCCCAATATTTTTGAAGCCAGGGATGATTATAGAGAAGCGGGGATTGTTTTTTGTCCTCATAGAAAAAATACGGGTATATCTGTTCATTCAAATTCTGAAGTACTTGGTAAAAAATTCAATAAAGTAGGTTCATTTTACGGTGGGGATGACTCTGGAAAGTCTATGGAAAATCTGGAGAATTTCAGGGACAACAAACTTCCAATAATGGTTGCAACTAAGGCCTTTGGGATGGGAATAGATAAACCCAATGTTAGGTATACCATAAACATGAACTATTCCAGCTCCCTTGAAAGTTTTGTTCAGGAAGCAGGTCGAGCGGGCAGGGATAGAAAAATGGCGTTATCGGTTATATTACTTGCAGATTATAACCTAAAGAAAATTAAAACGACTTATGGTGATGCTTCATTTCCCATTTCCATTATAAAAAATAAATGGTTTAAAGATAATGACCTGGATAAGGTTCTAACTCATTACGACAAAATAATTCCTGAGGAGTTCATTGAAACTGCAAATCCAACAAAAGATGTAGTAAAGCTGCATTGTGCGACCGATAATCGTATGTTTGGGTTTAACGAATGCAATGCAACCTGTTCCTCTTTTACCAGGTGTCAACTAAAAAAAGTAAAAAGGGAAGATAAAGGTTGGCACAGTGAAAATGAATTATCTGGAAAATTAAAGGAGCAGGGAATTACACTCAACAAAAGCAACTTCCAATATTTAAGTGCGGATTATTCCACAGTAATGTATTTTTTTAATGAATCTTTTAAAGGAGATGTTATTGAAAAGACATTTATGCACCATCTCTTAAGCACTGATGAGGTAGAAATTGAAAAAAAGATTCATTCTTCAGAAACTGAATTTACAACCACAAGAGAAAAATTTGATGGATTTCTAAGCTCCTTAATAGAAGCTAAAGATCTGGAGGAGGTAATTGTCTATGTACCTTATAATGATAAAAATAGTATCGATATTTCCAAAGCTATTTACAGGATGTGCTGCATAGGATTAATTGAAGATTTTACCCAGGATTACAGGAATAACGAATATCGCATAGTTGCAAGGAAAAGAAAAAAGAACGGGTATTTTCAAAGGCTGGAAAATTTTCTTCAAAGATATTATACTGCTGAAAGGGCTAAACTGGAACTAAAGAAAGCGAAAAAATATGAGGTTAAAGGTTCGGGAAATGCTATCACAGACGAAATTCGTCGATGCCTCGCTTATTTGACAGAATTTGTTTACGACAAAATTTCAGAGAAAAGAAAGCGGGCTATCGATGATATGCGGCAATTCTGCATTGAAGGTACAGATGAATCTACGAGCTGGACGCATCGCAATGAGGAATTAAAGGATTTTATATACTATTATTTCAATTCAAAATATGCCAAAACCGATTACATAACAGAAAGCGGAGAACCATTTTCCCTTACCGAAGATACCGAAGGTGGGAAAAAGTCTGATCCCCAAATCTTACTCAAATATTTAAGAGTTGCAGATGATGATATTGTTGGTGTTGGTACCCCAATCGATAATATTAAACATTTACAAGGTGCTGTTCGTCTGATCAAGAGGTCTTTGACCGATTCTAACCCTGCATTAGTATTGCTAAATTCATATACCTTATTTTACCTTGGAGTTGAAAGAAGTGAAAAGCTTGAACAGGAGGCGAGGGAAAATTATTTTGAAGGAATGCTTGAAATGGGCGAGAGGATGAATTTTTCTTTAAAATTCTGGAAGGTATTTGACGAATATAACAAGCGGTTACTTCCTCTTATGGATTTCTCTTATTATGAAAATTTAATTAATGAGTTTCAATTGATCATTCACGGGAATAAATTAAAACAAATCACAGAACAATACTTAAAAGTATGAGCACCAACATAAATACAGCATTACTTGAGATCGAAAAAAATCTTCAGGATATTTCTTCCGCGAAAGAACAAGTTCTTGAAGTAACCGGTTCCGGCAGAGAACTTGCAAAATCTGCGGCAGAGTTAACAAAGAAAATGGAAGCTTTATATCAGGCAGTTAAGAAAGAATCTTCTTCCTATGATAATGCTTTTGATAAGAGCAGGCAGGAATTTGAAGTAAAGTTAAATTTACTTGTTGAAAAAAGCGAAAAGAGTCTTTTGGCTTTTTTAAAAAGTTTAAATGCCGTGGAAGCAGATATTTCCAGAGAAGTAACTAAAATAACTGATACTGCATCTACTAAAGCCAATACTTTAATTGTAAAGCAAGAGGATAGTTTTAAACAAACGATAGATTATTTAAAGGAATATAAAGAATCAGTTGTCAAAATCTCTAAAGATTTAAATGAATTTGATTTTCAAGCTGAACTGAAGCCCATTTTTCAAAAACAGGAACAGATAGAAAAAAACATTATTTCAGATATTAAATATGAAACTTTTGATTTAAAAAAGGAAATCAATTTAGAACAGAAAAAGATCTCTCAGGCTCAAAAATCTGACATGGATGAATTTCAATTAAATGTAAAGGAGGGAATAAATAAGCTTGAGAAAACGCAAAAAATTAATGCCTATATTACCTGGGCGTTGATAATCATTTCTTTAATCATTCTAATTTTTCTTAAATAAAACAATTGCTTAATGAGCAAAATAAAAGAAGCTTTACAGAAACGTTTTCAGGATCGCAGGGTCATTTTTTGGTATGACGGGAAAGAAGAATTTCAGGAGGATTTGCTTGGCCTTGCCCTTTCCGATGTTGAAATTCTTAAAGTAGAGGGAAACGAATTTGAAGTAAAATACATTGTATCAAGACAAAAACCGGAAGCCAGGTTCTTGCTCTATGTACCCTTTCCTAAACCGGAAAATGAGGACAACTGGCTACTGGACCTTGAGTTGGCTCATCATATTTTTCATACAGATCAGGAAGCGATGATCCTCCAGGAACTGGAACTTGGGTACCATTTGAAAGAATTGATAGGAGAACATCTTGAGTTCTTTAAATCTGGTGAAAGAAAACAAAAATTCAGGGAAATAATTGTAAAAGGTGATGAACATCACGCCTTAAGGTGCAAAATGTTGGCTGTGGTTTTTGGAACAGATTCTACAAACCTGGTCAATTTTATTCATTCGTATGCTGAAGGTTTAATTAATAAAAAGGCAGATTATAGTAAAAAACTTACCAGGTTTAATTTAGATACATTTTTCTGGGATGAGGTTTTAAGGGTTTACAATTACCAATCAGAAAAACCCTCTATCCATGATTTCCTGCTGGATGTATTTCTGCAAAACTTTAATCTAGGGAAAAATCTTAATCTCAGCAGAGAAAGCAGATTGATCTTGTCTTCCTGGAAAGACACCTTACCCTTTAGAAATTATTTTTCTCTGATTTCAGAAAAAATGGCAGAAGATCTTGATGTCGAGGAATTACTCGCAGAGGCAAATGTTGCAGATATTATAGATGATGATCTATTTGAATTAAATGATAAAAAAATTATTCATGAGCTTGTTAATGCTGTAGTGAACCGGGAAATAAGTGAAGATAAACTGAATGATTATTTAAAGAAAAGAGAAAATAAATTCTGGTATGAGCAATATGAACCTATTTACAGGGCAATTGCATTTGGTTTTAATGTAATTGCCATGGCCGATACTAATTCCGGTACCTGCTATAAATCCCTGGAGGAGGGGATGAAGGATTATACCAATCGCTTATACCAAATAGACCAGTCCTACCGCAAATTCATATGGCATTTCCGCGGAGCAAAACATAACAGGATCCTGGCCGATCTTTCGGAAAGCGTGGAAAAAATATATTCCAATACCTGGCTGCTCACTTATAACAACAACTGGCAAAATTTAGTTGATCCTTTAACCCAATGGCCTACCTCAAAAAAGGAAAGTCAGCAAGGATTTTTTAAGCATCATGTGAAGCCGGTCCTTGATAAAAATCAGAAGCTTTTCGTAATTATTTCAGATGCACTAAGATTTGAGTGTGGAGCAGAATTAAATGATCTTATTAACACTGAAAAAAGATTTGAATCAAACCTGGAATATATGCTAAGCAGTTTGCCATCCTACACCCAGTTGGGAATGGCTTCGCTATTACCGCATACGGGGATAGAATTAAAAGAAAACGGGGAGAATATAGTTATAGATGGACTTTCAGCTTCCGGGATACAGGGAAGGACCAGGATCCTTCAGCAAAATTCCGGGGTAAAGGCTGCAGCCATCAAAGCCGATGATTTGATGAATATGAACTCCAAAAGCGGTGGGGAGGGAAGAGAGTTTGTAAAGCAGTATGATTTGATCTATGTTTATCATAATCGGATAGATAAAACAGGGGACGATAAAACAACAGAGGAAAGAGTATTTGATGCTGTTGAAGAGGAGTTGGAATACTTAAGAGATCTCATAAGGAAAATTGCTGCTTTCAATCGAACTACTATTTACATCACTTCTGATCACGGGTTTATTTATCAAAATCAAAAACTGGAAGAAAGTGATTTCAGCTTATCCTCACATGAAGGTGACATCTGGAAGGAGAACCGCCGTTTTGTAATTGGACAAAATTTAAAAGCAGATTCAACTATAAAATTATTTAAAGCCTCAGATTTAAATATAGCTAATGATGGGGTGGAAGTTTTAATTCCTAAATCCATAAACAGACTTAGAATTAAAGGTGCAGGTTCACGTTTTATACATGGAGGGGCATCTCCCCAGGAAACTATTATTCCATTGCTAAAAGTTAAGGTAAAACGTGAAGACACCGTTTCCCAGGTAGAGGTTGATATTATTAAATCTACAGATAAAATAACCACCAACACCTTACCTATCTCCTTCATACAGGCAAATCTTGCAGGGGAAAATGTGTTGCCAAGATCATTAAGAGTAGCTTTATATGCAGATGACGGTGAAATACTTAGTGACCAATTCAAATTCAATTTTGATATTGAAGAAGGTACCGAGCGACAGCGGGAGGTTAAACACAAATTCACCTTAAGTAAAAAAGCCAGTGGGGTATATAAAAATCATCGGGTGAAATTGATTCTTGAAGAGCCGGTGGAGGGAACCAACAAATGGAAACAATACAAGGAATTCTATTATACTTTAAACATAACTTTTTCGAATGATTTTGATTAATTCAAAAGCTGAAGATGGAAGGATTAGATGATAAAATTAACAAGAGTTTTGCCGGTAAGGTAGTTCGTAAAGATCTCACCAAAATGGTAAAAGGAAATGCTATTGTTCCAACCTATGTTTTGGAATATTTGCTGGGCCAATATTGTGCTACAAATGATGAGGAGACCATCGATCAGGGAGTTGAGACAGTAAAGAGTATCATTTCCGGGCATTTTGTTCACCGTGGTGAGGCACAGATCATTAAATCTACCATAAGGGAAAAAGGAAGCCACCGTATAATCGATAAGGTTTCTGTTCAGCTAAATGACATGAAGGACAGGTATGAGGCAAGTTTCACAAATTTAGGCTTATCCCATATTCCAATTTCTGATGAAATTATAAAACAGCACCAAAAGCTTTTATCGGGAGGTGTTTGGTGCATTCTTACCCTGGCCTATTTACCATCTGATGAGCGGGAACATATTCCATGGTTGATTGAAAGCCTTAAGCCCATTCAAATTTCCAATATAGACGTTGGCGAATATAAGAAGGAAAGAGCCAACTTTACTAAGGAAGAATGGATTGACCTTTTAGTGCAGTCCATTGGTTTAAATCCCGAAGAATTTACATTTCGCTCAAAGCTGTTGCAGCTCATGCGGCTAATTCCATTTGTGGAAAACAACTATAATCTTATAGAGCTGGGGCCTAAGGGTACCGGGAAATCCCATATTTATTCTGAATTAAGCCCCCATGGAATTCTTATCTCCGGTGGAGAAGTTTCCAAAGCCAAACTCTTTGTAAACAATACTACCGGAGATATAGGCCTGGTAGGTTATTGGGATGTGGTCGCTTATGATGAGTTTGCAGGTAAAACCAAACGGACAGACAGGGGATTGGTGGATATCATGAAAAACTATATGGCCAATAAAAATTTCTCCCGGGGTACTGAAGTTTACGGTGCCTCTGCGTCTATGGTCTTTGTAGGTAATACAGATCATTCTGTTCCCTATATGCTCAAGCACAGTAACCTTTTTGATGCCTTGCCTAAAGATTATTATGACTCCGCTTTTTTAGACCGGATACACGCTTACATACCTGGTTGGGAAGTACAGAAGCTGCGTAATGAAATGTTTACCTCCAATTATGGGTTTATAGTAGATTATCTCGCAGAGGTGCTAAGAGATCTAAGAAAAGAAGACCGTACGCAGGAGTATAATAACTACTTTGAACTTTCCAATTCTATCACTACCAGGGATAAGACATCTATAGCAAAGACCTACGCCGGAATGGCCAAGATCATTTATCCGGACGGAGAACTGAAAGAAGAAGATGCCCAGGAATTACTCGATCTGGCCATAGAGAGCCGCAATCGGGTGAAACAGCAACTGCAGAAGATGGATGAAACCTTTGAAGAAGTGGATTTTAGTTATAAAGTGAGAAGCACCGGGAAACAAAAAGAGGTAGAAACTCTGGAAATATTGGAATTCGGCACACCAACCATTACTGAAAAGAAAATTGATTCAGATGAAGTCCAGGAAGTACCCGTGGAGAAACAGAAGCCGGGCAATCCACTAAAGTTAGAAAGCAAACAAAAAGAGATACGGGATAACCAGTCCGGCATCTCCTACGATAATCTATTTGGAGCTTATTTAATTGGAGCAACAGAAGTTACCTTGATAGATCCATATATAAGATTACCATACCAGTTCAGGAATTTCATGGAATTTGTGAAACTGCTGGCAGAGAAAAAAGATCCCGAAACAGAACTTAAATTAAAGGTAATTACAAGCAGTAGTGAAGAGTACAAGGAAGAAGCCCGCGAAGCATTTAATACCATGATCTATTCTTTAGAAGGAATGGGAATAATCCTGGAGTATGAACTGGATGATTTTATTCACGATAGATATATTTTGCTTGACAATGGGTGGAAGATCTTATTAGGCCGCGGTCTTGACCTTTGGCAAAGAACCGGCGGCTGGTATGATATTAATGAATATGTTCAGGAAAAGAGGGTTTGTAAGAGTTGTGAAGTGACGTTTATTAATAACAACTAATTGTAATGCAAACAAATGGATAATTTTTCATTAACTTATTTAAAAGAAAACAAATCATTTTTCCTTACTCTTTTTGCTATTCATTTTCCCTTTTCAGAAGATGAGTTAATTGAATTAAAATCTGTTATATCTCTGGGATCAGGAGGGTACTCAATGGATGTTGACTCAGGTTCTCATACGATTTGGGCTCAGTACGGACTGGCATTTAATCAAAACATCAAATGGACTGTAGTGCTTAAAGAATTATATTTTAAAAAATCAGAATTGAAATATGCTGGCGCTGGATCTGATGAATGGTTTATTGTAGATTTTAATCAGTTTCCATTGAATCCAGATACAGAAATTGATTTTGCCAAAGATAAGTGGTTGGAAAATGATATTAAAGGGTTTGAATTTGATGATGAGGGAAATGGGTTGTCACCGATGACTGATTGGGGAGAATACAATTTAGGTATGGATTATGGAGAAGTTTCACATGAAGAAATAACAAAATTAATAAAGATATATCAGAGCAACTTCCAAATGTTGATTCCCAGCTTTATTTTCAGTAATTCTTTTTTTGAGAGAGTAAAACAATTTTTACACAACACAGTGTCAACATCTTTATGGATAGTTTTTTTTTAAGTGGTAGAAAGAATAAATTCTTGAATTTTTTTAGTCTGTCAATAATCCTATATTTAAAGAGCCGCACATTCAAATAAAACAGTTATAAAGATGACTAAAACTCAGGGGATCAGTTTTATTAATAAAAGTCATGGGGCAGTTAAGCTAAATACTAGAAACACCACTTTCGCTAAAATAAGTTCCAGCCGTCCTGCCTGGTGGATGAATATTAAAATGACCAATTTTGAGAAGGATTGGAATATTCTCTTAGCAGATGAAAAAGAATTAAAGTGGATATTTATACCCGCAGATACATTTAAAGATACCCATGATCATTTTCGTATTTGGGAAGCTAAAAAGGCCGTAGACATCTATATTTCCAGTGATAAGAATGACAGGTATTTAAAAGATGTTAGTTCTGGCGGTAGTGAAGTAAATTTTAAACCTTTTTTAAAAAAAATAATTTCTCTTCCCCAAGACGTAAAGATTGAAGAAGGTGAGTTTATAAGAAATAAAAAAGGGAGTGAAAAAAGCCTAGAAACTTTAACTCATCAGAAAATTTTAACGGAAGGTCAAAAAGGTATTTCCTATCAAAATTTATTTGCACATAGATTAAAAGGGTCTAAAAAAATAATACTTCAGGACCCATATATAAGGTTGCAGCACCAGTTTCAAAATCTCCTGGAATTCTGTGTAATGTTGGGTAATAATAAAATAATAGAAGAGAAACTGGAAATCGAGGTGATTAGCTGGAATACAAAAGAGTTTTTAGAGCACAGTCGTTCTAGTTTTGATGAGCTAACCACAAGTGTGGCAGAACTGGGAATTGATCTCACCTTCAAATTTGAAAAACATCACGATCGTTTTATTGAAGCCGATAATGGCTTGAAAATAATTCTGGGTAGGGGTTTAGATATTTTTGAAAAAACAGTTGGACGTTTTTCAGTGGGAGAAGTAGATCAGACTTGGAGAAAATGTAAAGCTTGTGAGATTACTTATGTAAAGAAATAACTTTTTAGAACCAAGATAACTTTTGCACAACTTATAAAATTAAAGAAAAATAAATCTTAAAACCTTTCATAAACAGATGTCTCTAAAAGAAGAATTTATAAAGTGGTTATATATAAATGCAAACAAGAATATTTCCAATTTAAAGGAAGAAACCATTTCTAAGGACATTGAAGATTCTAATCAATATTTTGACAAGGATATTTTAGATGTTAATGAATCGAATTTCAGAGAGATGTGGGATTATCTAAAGGAGGAACTATATAATAAAAATATCGCCTTCCGTAACTACAGTGCCTCGGTCCAGAGTGGCCGCCCAGGAGCAATTTTAGGGAAGAAAAATTATTTGAAATTTTTAGAAGAAAAATATGGTGAGACACCAAAAAAAAATGTGAATTACTGGATCTTCCAGGGAAGCCCGGAGATTTATGACATACAAGAAGCTTTACGAGCAGGTCATCTAAAAAGCTGGAAGGTCGCCGCTCATAAAGATAGAATTCAGCCAGGTGATAAAGTAATTTTATGGCAAACCGGTAGTAATGCAGGATGTTATGCTTTGGCAGAGGTTGTTTCAGAAGTGGGTGAAATTGTTAAGGAGAATGATAATGAAAAGCAGTATTATAAATCTTTAAATGAGGCACATTCCTCTCAAAGGGTTCAGATTAAAATTGCTAAAAACCTTGTTGATAATCCCGTGCTATGGGAAGAGATTAAAGAACTGCCGGAATTTAAGAATTTCAAAGCGGGAAATCAGGGCACAAATTTTTCGGCCACTAAAGACCAATTTAATAAGTTGATGGGTATGAATAATAACAATGGTGCATTAGAAGAAGAATTTCTTAAAGTAATAGGAAAATTTACCAAGGAGGATCTGGAATTCTTCTATTTTGGATTGGACAGAATAATAGGAGCTTTAGAGATTAAATCCGGTGATAAGAGAGTTAATTTTAGTTTCAATCCAAGACGGCTTAACCTTGTTATTGGCCAAAGATATTGTTGGCGAATGATAACCTCCAGAAAAGGTATTAAATGGGCGACAATAAGTCTTCAAAAAATTAATGAGCATAGTACTCCTTTTGGAGGTAATCCTCCACAACCATATTATACCTCAACAGATGAAACAGAATTAATAAGGAATTCACTGTCAGATATTATAGATGCCAGTAAAAAGGAGTTGGAACGTTCAACTAAATCAAGCTATGAATCAAATCATCCCGTTTTTGAACGCACGGTATACGACCAAGACTATAGGGAACAATTAATTGGGATTTCGAGAAGAGATAATTATAAAGAAAATGCTGTTTCAAATAATCTTCCGCTAAATCAAATACTTTATGGTCCTCCCGGCACCGGTAAAACATATAAACTTCAGAATGAGTTTTTTGATAAGTTTACAGTCAGTGAAGCTTCTTTAACCAAATCTCAATATTTAGAGAATATCGTCTCAGAACTTACTTGGTGGCAAGTTTTAAGTGTGGTTCTTTTGGATTTAAAAAAGGCTAAGGTGAACACTATTATTGAGCATGATGTTTTAATTGCTAAAAATAAGTTGTCTAATTCAAAATCTGTTAGACCCATAATCTGGAGTAGCCTTCAGTCACATACTTCTTTAGACTGTCCAAATGTGGGGGTGGTTGAGCGAAGTGATCCTAAGATCTTCTTTAAGGATGACAAATCTTTCTGGAGTGTTAGTGGAGAGGAACTAGAACAATATTATCCTGAAGCCCTATCTATTTTAAAAGAAATTAATGATTACAAACCCAGCCCGGAGAGATATGTCAGAAACTATGAATTTGTAACCTTTCATCAATCTTTCAGTTATGAAGATTTTGTTGAAGGGATCAAACCCAAAATGGAGGAGCAGGATAAAGATGTGTCGTATGAAATCCAGGATGGAATTTTTAAAAAATTGTGTTATAAGGCTAAAGCCGATCCAGAAAATCAATATGCCATTTTCATAGATGAAATCAATAGGGGCAACGTATCCTCGATATTTGGTGAACTTATAACTCTTATCGAAGATGATAAAAGAATAGGAGAGGAGAATGAACTGACAGTAAAATTACCTTATTCCAAAAAAGAATTTGGTATTCCTTCCAATCTTCATGTTATTGGGACAATGAATACGGCTGACCGAAGTGTGGAAGCTTTGGATACTGCCCTGCGAAGGAGATTTACATTTGAGGAGATAATCCCTTTGCCTCACTTGTTAAGCAATATTTCGTTTAATGGGTTTAAGCTTGACGAAGTTCTGGAAACTATTAATAACCGAATTGAAGTTCTACTGGACAGAGATCATTGTATCGGACATTCCTATTTTATTAAAATTTCCGAAGGTGATACAGAGGTTTTAGAGCAAACGTTTCAAAATAAAATAATTCCTCTTCTTCAGGAATATTTTTACCACGATTATGAGAAGATTGCTCTTATTCTCGGGGAAGGTTTTGTTGAATTGAAGGAAGAAGAAGTGAAGTTTGCCATTTTCAAGAATCTTGAAGCTCCTGAATTCATTGCATCCTACGAACTTAAAAAAGATATATTAGATATTGAAGCAGCTGTAAGAAAACTTCTCAATCATAAAGATGAAGAAACAGAATAAAACTATTCAGGTTTTTGAATATGAATATTTACCGGTAGGTGAGGTTTTTAAAGATGCTCACCTGAAAGCATTTTCAAAATTAAATGCTTTGCACAACGATCAATATTTTGATATTCGATATAAGGGCATACGATTTAAGAATTATGTTGGAGTTATTCAGGTTGATGGTTTAACCGTAGAGATCCTTCCAAAAATTGATTCAAACGAAACAGACAAAAAGCTTTGGCAGTCTGTTCTAATTGAAATGCTGAGGACCACAAAGAAATTAAAAGTTCAGAAAGTAGGGCAGGCCAATGTTACCAAACAAAATATACATCTTCTCGACATTTATTTTGAGTGGTTCCTGAATGAAATGGAGTTGCTGATACGCCAGGGATTGATCAAGCAATATTATATTCAAAAAGGAAATGTAAAGGCGCTAAAAGGAAAACTGGAATTTGCGGGGCACATTCAGAAGAATTTGATTCACAAGGAAAGATTCTATACTTCACACCAGATCTATGAAAAGGATCATTTGATCCACCAGATCTTGTCCTTTGCACTTTCCATAATAGAAGATTTTTCCAAAGGCACCTATCTCTATTCAAAATGTAAATCGGTACAATTAGATTTTCCGGAGGTGAAGAATATCAGGATCAACAAAACAACTTTTTCGAGAATTAAGAATTCCAGAAAATCGGCACCTTATAAAACAGCCCTGGAAATAGCCAGATTCATTATTTTGAATTATGCACCCAATATATCTTCCGGAGATGAGAAGATGCTGGCGTTGCTCTTTGATATGAACAGCTTATGGGAGGAATACGTGCTGGTAAAAATGAAACAGGAAGCTGTTAAAAGAGAAGATACAGAGGTCTATGGACAAAGCTCCAAAGAATTCTGGCAAAGAATTACCATTAGGCCTGATATTGTGGTGAAAAAAGATGACCGGGTTTATATTATTGACACCAAATGGAAGAATATAGGGAATTTCAATCCGTCCACCCAGGACCTTCGACAAATGTACGTGTACAATGATTACTGGAAATCTGTACAATCTATGCTTCTTTACCCGGCGACAACCACTATTGCCCCGAATTTCCGTAGTTATAAAGATAGGAATCATAAATGTGCAGTGGGCCGACTCAATATTATCGAAAATGGTAAGTTGAAGGCTGATATTGGGAAGGAGATCTTGGATTGGTATGAAAAACCTTCCGAAGAAGCCGCACAACTATGAATAGAATAGAAACATTTCAAATTGAGGAGATCAAACAAAATCTCATTCAGAGTTGTATTGAATTTAAAGCTATTAATTTTCTGCCCTATCTCCTTTCACCTTCTGTTACTGTTGATTTTCCCAATAAAATAAGATTTTATGGGTTTTTAAAAACCATTTTAAATTGTGCCTGCCAGGACTCCCAAGGGATGCTGGAACTCAGGATTGAGAGAGAACCCGGGGATAAGGAAAATGTGTTGTCATATAATTTTTATGACGAGACCCATAAATATCCTCGAATAAATTTAAAAGTTAAGGAAGGGAATAATCGCCTGCATCTTGATATTTTGCCGTTTTAGGTATTGAGGACCTTTAGCCTCTTAAATTGGGGGTGGAGCATATTATACTAAACATATACAAAGTTCTCCGGATCCAGAATCTTTTCCCCGTCATGCCGATAGGCTACAAGTTTACCCTGTTTCGCAATGCTGTAATCTAAACAGCAAATATTATTTTTGTAAAGTGAGGGTTGTCCTCTTAGCCAATAATGTCCGAAAAATACCGGCTTTTCATTATCTCCATAGAAGTCACCGGGCTCTGAGCCTGAGAATTCAATTGGATGCTCCGGCAGGTTATCGATTGGCTCG
>JAGXIL010000041.1 GCA_024635655.1 Gillisia sp.
GAACTATCAGGTGTGGCAGAATGGTAATCATGCAGAGGAAATATATAGTGAAAATTTTTTATGGGCAAAACTGGACTATATTCATTTAAACCCGGTGCGTGCGGGCATTGTGACCAGAGCCTCAGATTATCTTTATTCCAGTGCATCAAATTATGTTCAGGATAATGCTGTGCTGGATGGGGGGACTTTAGCAGATAATCCCATAGCTGATGTCTTAAAGGGTTGGACGATGGTGAGGTATGATCAATATTAAGCCAAGGACTACAGGTGGGATTTTTGGAAACGTCTGCAGACGTTAAGACGGTGATAGTTTTCAAGATGTTGGTAGAAGCTCAAAGTCTGAAGACTTTGCGCAGCGGACCAGGTTCTACATATTTCTTGTCTGATAAAAATAATTTGATTTTATAATTGCTTTTTGAATGGATTTTTTCATTTACATTTAGCAACCTTTTTTTACAAATACATGATACCAATCTGCATTATTATAATTAATCCTCTTTATGCCGGCCTGTAGTACAGATCTTCCACAACAAGGATTTGCTGAACCCGGTCATCTATTCGGTTTACACCTGGCAGGAATTGGAAATGTTATTATACAAAATATATCTTACCTGATCTTATTATTATTTTTCTCAGGTTGCTCACCTGGCGATGACAACAATGAAGAAAGTGCTACTTGCTTCAGTAAAGATTTTCAGGAATCCTTTATCATTGAACCTATGGACTGTATCATTTTCAATGATAATCCTGAAATGACTTTTACATTTCTTGGATTCGAACCTTTTACTAAATCCCCGCATTTTACCCCGCACGTGGGAATTAGTGCCAGACTGGAAGAAGGTAATATTTCCTGGGAATTTACTACCGGGATGGTTTATGAAGATCATGAATTAGAAGGAACCTCCTTTTCCGGAAGGGTTCATACGGGAAGTAATAATGTAGACTATACCATTTGCTTTGATAACATTGAATTTGAGGAAACTGAAACACATTTCATATTTCATCGGGCGACGATAAGGTTTGGATATTATGAATCTGAATTTGATTGAGCACATCCCTGCCCGGTAAAAAATAAATCAATCCCAGTTTAAAAGAACAATATCCTAACCGAAATGAAAAAACTGTTGGTTTTACCTGCTATTTTATTTTCTATGAGCTGTGCCACAAGCGTATCGACAAAACTGGCCGGTAAGAATTTTTCAAACCTCAATGAACATGATCCTGTAATTGTTTTAACTGAAAAGGAAACCTTACCTGAAAATTCTGAATTTATAGGGTATATTAAAGTTGGAGATTCCGGTTTTACAATAGATTGCGGATATATTAAAGTAATTGAGGATGCAACAGCTTCAGCAAGAAAGGCCGGCGCAAATATTATTCACATTGAGGAACTAAAAGAACCGGATTTTTTGGGAAGCACCTGTTACAGGCTAAAGGCTAAAATTTACCGGAATCTGAATCCGGTAGCAATAGCAGAAATTAAGGAATTCGGGATTAAAAAAAACAGATCCAGGCTTCCTGAAGATAGTGATTACGCATTAATTTATTTCTACAGGCCCAAAATTTCAGTAGCTGTGTTGGGATCTTTCGGATACAAAATAAAAAATGAGAAAGACTCCGTTATAGGTAGGGTTAGAGGCGGAGAAAAGTTTGTTTATAAAACCAAAGAATTTGGTGTGCTGAGTTTTTCTGCAACATCGGAAACCCGGGAGGAAATTGAGATCCAAGTTGAAAAGGGAAAAGAATATTTTGTAAGATGTGGTGCTACCCCAGGAATTGTAACGGTGAGGCCACAATTAGCTATCACCGAAAATCAAATAGGGCAAAAAGAATTTGAGGCATTGAAATGAACAAACGGCAGTGCCACCTTAATCGGTCATGCTGCTCATGGTCATCTGCCGGAATTTCCATCCCGTCGTATCACCTGAATCTCCCTGGGTTTGCTTCAAAATAATTCCGATAATATTTTCTTCAGGGTCGGCAAAGTATTGGGTATTAAAGTATCCTCCCCAGTCAAAAGTGCCTTCGCTTCCCAGGCCTCCTCTTCTTGCACCTTCTTTATTGACTACACCAAAAGCTAATCCATGGTACTTCTCCCCATCCCCAAACAGATCCCCGGAATGATTATTAAGAATTAGGTCAACTGTAGTCCGGCTTAAGATCCGGTTCCCGTTGTAGTTACCACCGTCCAGGTACATTTGGAGAAAATTAGCGTAATCTTCAGCTGTGCTGGTCAATCCTGCCCCTCCGGAAAGAAACCGTTTAGCTCCCGTTTTGGGATAATCTGTATCGTAAAAAGTGATGGGGTAATTTTGCCATTTCCCATCTTCCTTATGCTGAACAGCGACCAACCGATCGCTGTCATTTTCTGATAAATAAAACCGGGTATCGTTCATTTGAAGTGGTTCAAAAATTCTTTCCTGCAAAAATTGATCAAAGGCCTGTCCTGACACTTTTTCAATAAAATATCCAAGCACATCAATTCCTTCACTATAATGCCATTGCTCCCCGGGAACAGATCTTAAAGGTAAGCCTGCCAGTTTTTTAATACTTTCCTCAATACTAATATCCTCTGTAGTGAACAGGTCAACAATTCCCGCCTTTGCGTAAATTTTCCTTATCCTGTCATCGGCATCAATGACCCCGTAACCCAATCCGGAAGTGTGGGTAAGAAGTTGCCTTATGGTTATTTCCCGCTCAGCCGGTTTCGTGGTATATGAAGAATCTTCCTCGTTAAAGGTCTCCAGGACCCGTGGATCTTTAAATTCCGGAATGAATTTGGAAACAGGGTCGTCCAGTTGGAAATGTCCTTCTTCCCATAAGATCATTACAGCAGTGGAGGTAATTGCTTTGGTTTGAGAGGCTATTCTGAAAATATCATCCTTTTCCAAAGGTTCTCCCGAAGCATCAGCTGTTCCAAAACTTTTATGATAGACAATTTTTCCATTCCTGGCAATTAAAGCTACTGCACCGGGAATCTCATTATTCTCTATAGCCTGAAGGATCATCTTATCGATCTTTTCAAGCCTCTCTGAATGTATTCCAACTGCTTCCGGAGGATTAGCTGAAATTAAATTTCTATTGATGTTCTGTGCCAGCGTTGTGTTTACCGCCAACAGTATAAAAATCACTACGATCCTGTGTAAAATGTCTTTGATGAGCATTATTATGTGTATTATTTTAAAGTTTTTTTAAATTTGCCAAATACCTCTCTTAAAGATATCTTCTTATTCCCGCCAGATCTAAAACGAGATCATCAATTTTGAAGCATTTATAAAAGTACTGAAAACATGTTTGACAATCCGGATCCGGTACGGGTAGATTTGTAAATTGATCAGGTTTCTATTACTCCTACTTCTCTAAGGGTAATAAATTACTTATAAGCCATCCCAATATTGAGCATTTGTACCCACGGACAATTCTTTAGGTAATATTATCTAGATGTGAATTCGGAATCCGTAAACCAGGATCATCTTGATACCCACATAAAAAACAAGGATCGCCGTCAAAATTCCCAGTACCTTCAAATTAAATTGTTTGATGGAGAGATAAGAGCCGAGGCTTCCTCCCAGGACAACCGCAATGATAAGCTTTACCAGCAGATCATAGTCGGGTCGGAATGTTCCGGCTACCTGTAAACCAATTAGCCCGGCAATAGAATTAACGAGGATGAAAACTGAAGCCAGCGATGCGATTACTCTGGGGTCCTTCCATTTGAGCAAATTGAGCAAAGGAGACAGGAATATCCCTCCCCCTATTCCCGAAATTCCCGATAGCAGGCCAACACTTCCCCCGAGCCATATTTTTTTTGAAGCTGAAAATTCCCTGGATCGTATCTTGCTGGTGACAAACTGCAGCAGCATAAAGGCTCCGGCCAGAACCAAAGCACCTCCTAATATCAGAAAAAATATTGACTGGGAAAGTTTTAGTTGTGCGCCGAAATAGGCAAGTGGAATACTTAATACAAAGAATGGCCAGATCAGTTTAACTTTTAAAACTCCATTTTTGATGAATACTATGGTCCCAATGGTGACCACACATATATTCAGAATTAAAGCTATAGCACGTATCTCATAAAAGTCGGTTAGTACCATGCTGAGGATGGCCAGATAACTGGAGCCGCCCCCAAATCCCACTGAACTGTAAAATAATGCAACAAAGAAAAATAGAAAAGGGAGGTATTCTATGGGCATATCAGGAAATTAGGTAACATTTAACCTCATCTCCCTTTTTGACTGAAGTTTCCGCGTCCAGGAAAGCCAGGGCATTTCCTAAAGCCATGGATTGTATCATAGAAGAACCTTGTCCGTCTAATATCTCTACTTCATTGTTATCAATTCTCGCTTTCAGGAAAGAAGGCCGGTCTGATCTGTTCTCAAATTCCAGGGAGGCAGCAAAAGTATATTGGTCCAGTCCGGTCTTCAAAGAACCGCTCAATTTGTAGAGAAGCGGCAACACATAAATATAAAAGCAACTGAGGGAGGATGCCGGATTTCCGGGCAGGGCAAATATGAATTTCTCTCCTTTTCTTCCGAAATAAAGCGGCTTTCCGGGTTTCTGAAAAACTTTATAGAACTGTTCTTCGACTCCATTCTCTTCCAGGGCCTGTTTTACAAAATCGTAATCCCCAACCGAAATCCCTCCCGATAGGACCAGAACATCTGCATTCTCCAGAGATTCCTTTATTCCTGCTTTTATCGCCTTAAAATCATCTTCAATTTGTTTTTTCTCCTTAGAATGAAACCCATATTTCTCACAGGCCGCGGCAAGGGCAAAACTGTTGGATTCATAGATCTGCCCTTCCTTTTTTTGTTTTCCGGGCATAACCAGTTCGTTT
The DNA here is from genome assembly GCA_024635655.1 of Gillisia sp. Taxonomy (GTDB): domain Bacteria; phylum Bacteroidota; class Bacteroidia; order Flavobacteriales; family Flavobacteriaceae; genus Gillisia. Next base: position 4,838 of record JAGXIL010000041.1, read on the forward strand.
CCGGTGGTGATCAAATTGATGAGGGGTTTTTTAAAAACCTCAATCTTATCAATTCCCAAACTTCCTAACATTCCAATTCCTGCAGGCGTGATGGTGTATCCCTTTTCAAAAACAATCTGGTCTTTCTTTAATTCTTCTCCTTTTTTCCGGATACTCTGGCCCTTCTTCGGCTCCTGATCAAGAAAAAGCTTACTCCCGGTTACCCTGGTTTTCTCCTGCATCATAACTGCAGTGGTATTTTCAGGAATTTTAGCCCCGGTAAATATTCGCACAGCTTCTCCTTCATTCAGGGTATGCCGGCTCTCATCCCCGGCTGCAACTTCCCCCACAATAATATATTCTTTTGAAAGTCCGCACAAGGCATACCCGTCCATAGCCGAATTATCAAAAGAAGGCATATCAAATAAGGCGATAATATCTTCTGAAAGGGAAAAACCCAGGCATTCACTTAGATTCCTGAATTCAGTTTTTCGTGCAACCTGCTGCCCGGTGATGATCTTTAAAGCTTCTTCAATTGTAACCATTAACCTCCTATTGATATCATTGACCTGTTCTTCTCGTAATGATCGGCATCCATTTTCACATCCATTCCATCCCTGGAAAATTTCTTGGTCTTAATGCCATTGATTATAATATTGTCCATTTGTTCGCCATTTCTAAAAGGCGTGAGAAGATCGGTTTCAGAATTGGCAAAAAGACAGTTCATCATTTTACCATCTGCAGTCACCCTGATACGGTTACAATCGGCACAGAAGGGATTTGTAATAGTGCTAACGACAGCGAAATTTCCTATATGTCCCTTAACCGTAAAGTTTGTTGATGTGCTGTGCTTTGGGTTCTTAAGGGCTTCCACCTTTCCGAAGCGTTTAGAAACAGTGTCCAGGATCTCCTGTTCAGAAACCCCTTTGCTCCAGTCCCACTTATTCCCTTTAAAGGGCATGAATTCTATAAATTTTACCGTAAGGTTCTTATACTTCGTAAGTGCGATAAAATCATTGATCTCATTGTCATTGACTCCTTTGATCAGTACAATATTCAGTTTTACCTCCATCCCCATTTCCAGCGCTGTTTCAATGTTTTTCATGATGCGATCAAAATAATCGCGCTTGGTGATAAAGACGCTCTTGGCCTTGTCCAGGGTATCCAGGCTAATATTGATCTTTCGCAGACCAATTTTCTTAAACAGGTCCAGATATTTATCCAGGGTGATCCCGTTGGTTGTGATCTTTAAAGTAACTCCAAGCTTCGCGAGCTCCTCCACCAGGTAGCCAAAATTCTTTCTCACCAGGGGCTCCCCGCCTGTAAGCCGAATAGTGTCAACCCCCAAATCCCGAAATGTCCTTGCAAGCGCAATGATCTCTTCCAGGGTCATGATATTTGATTTCTCCATGAGCTCAATCCCATCTTCAGGCATACAGTAAAAACAACGAAGATTACACCTGTCGGTCAGGGATATCCTGAGGTAGGTATGCGGTCTCCCAAAATTATCTATTATTCGGTTTTTCTCTTCAATCATGTCTTTTTCCTTCTATCATTTTAAATACGTGCAGTACGTGTGGAAATATCGCATCCATACATTCGGCTGCTCCTTTGGTGGATCCCGGAAATCCCAGCACCAGTTTCTTGTCCATTATCCCAGCCACAGATCTTGAGAGCATGGCAAACGGCATACGCTGCTGTCCGTAATTTCTCATTTGTTCTTCTACCCCCTTTAACTTTAGGTCCAACATTGAAGCAATGGTTTGAGAGGTTACATCCCTGGGACCTACACCTGTTCCACCGGTGAAAATGACGAGATCTGATTGGGCATTTTTCAATATCAACCTTATCTCTTCGGCTTCATCGGGAATGATGTTTATATTGGCTATAATACCCAAAGCTCCGAGTTTTTCAACGATAGTTTTCCCCGCTTTATCTTCTCCTCTTCCTGCGGAAATAGTATCTGAACAAACCACCACTTCCGCGGTAAGATTTTCAGCATTCACTTTAAACGACGATTTACCCCCGCTTTTATTCTGAAGACGAATCGTTCGTATTTCCACTCCCTTATCGATCGGTTTCAGCATATCATACATGGTCAAAGCCACAATACTCGCCCCGTGCATCGCCTCTACCTCTACCCCGGTTTTATAAATAGTTTTGACTGTCACCGAAATTTGAATTTCCAACCCTTCGATCTCATACTCAATTCCCGTATATTCTATGGGCAGCGGATGGCAATCTGGCAGGAGTTCAGGAGTTTTCTTGACTCCAAGCAGTCCTGCAGCCTTGGCCATTTCGTATACATTGCCCTTCGGAACCTTATTTTCCTTTAATGCATTTATTGTTTCTTCACTCGAGGTTTTCACCACCGCAATCGCAGTAGCTTCCCTGAGAGTATTAATTTTATGGGTAATATCTACCATCTATTTATTGGTTTTCCATTGATGCGTTTCATCCTCGAAGATCTCTTTTCCGAAAATGGGTACTTTAGATTTTATTTCTTCCACAAAATAATTACAGGCTTCGATCGCGATCTTTCGGTGCGCCGAGGATGTAAAAACGAATAGGCACAACTCTCCCTTTTTCACTTTGCCCAGGCTATGGTAAATATGGGCGCAGGTAATGTTGAATTTTGAAAAAGCCGTTTCCCTGATCTCGTGAAATACGCTTTCGGCCATTTCTTCGTAAGCCGAGTAATCTATGGCACTCACCGTTTTTCCGTTTACCTCATCTGCCCGTATCTGCCCCAGGAAGATGCTGTGAGCCCCAATATTCGTCTTAGACTGGTGGTTTGCTATAGACTGCGCGATCTTTTCCGGCGCAATAGCGCCCTGTACGAATATTTTTTTTGGTTTTTTCTTATCCATCAATTATTGTTTCTATTCCTCCTTCTACATTTTTTAAATTCTGAAATCCAAAATCCTTCTGAAGCATTTCAATTGCTTTCCGACTCCGAATACCCGACTGGCAAAAGACCAGTACTTCTTCCTGATTTGGAATTTCACTTAACCGCTCCTGCAAACTTCCCAGCGGAATATGTATCACATTTTCAGAATTCACCTTTGGTTGCTCAAATTCCTCCCGTACATCCAGGTAGGTTTTATGAGCATCTTTTACTTCGCAATCAATCCTCACCGGAATGATCCCCTGCTTCCTGATCTTTTCAATCTCCTCCGGCTTGGGCTGAAGCTTCAGGATTTGATCCCCACCGGTAAGTATATTTACCAGTTTCAGTTTTCCTGAAAGTACCTCCCCGGCACCCAGAATTAATTTCATGACCTCTGCTGCCTGGAGCATTCCTAAAATCCCTGGAGTCACCCCCAGAACCCCGGTAGCTTCACAGCTCACATTTTGCCTGGTGGTCTTCGGAAAAAGGCACCTATAGGTTGGCCCGTCCTGAAAATTAAATACCGAAAGCTGGCCTTCATTTTTATAAACGGAAGCATAAATCCAGGGTTTTTCGGTCAAAATACACGCATCGTTGATCAGGTACTTGGTTTCAAAATTATCGGTACCATCAAGGATGAGATCATATTGATCAAATAAGGTTACTGCATTATCAATTGTCAACCCTTCTTCAATGGCAACTATTTTGATCTCACTATTGACACGCTGCAATTTTTCTTTGGCCACCAAAGCCTTAGGTTTCCCAATATCAAACTCATCATATAAAACCTGCCGGTGCAAATTGGTGATGGAAACCTTGTCGTGATCCATTAGGCCGATCTTTCCTATCCCGGCTCCTGCGAGATATTGTGCCGCCGGACAGCCCAGGCCTCCAACACCTACTACCAGGACACTGGCATTCCGCAGTTTTTCCTGTCCGGAAATCCCAACTACATCCAGTTTTATTTGTCGGTCGTATCTCATTATCCTCCTGCAAATGGTGGTAAAAACGCCACCTCATCGCCTTCTTTTAATTCCACTTCGCTATTCAGATTCTGGTTGACCGCCAGCTGTACAGCGTCAGGATCAGAAATTTGGTATTTCCTGATCTGCTGATCTTTTAATTCTTTAGCCGATAACCCCGGTGCCACCTCCAGAACCTCTTCAGATCTGTTGGCAGTTTCGGCGATCATTCCAAAATATTTTATGTTTACTTTCATGTATTTTTATTGTTAGCATCCGGCATTATGCTGATTCATTCTTCTTCCATCTGTTTTAATAGTTCCACATCCTCAGCGGTATCCACATCAAAATTGCCGGCCTCAAACTTTACAGTTTGAAATTTGATTTTATCGTTAAGTATTAGTTTTTTGGCTCCCTGGTCCTTTTTTAGGTTTTGTAATTCTGAAAAGAGTTCTTTTGAAAAAATAGCGGGAACTCCTACCTCACCTGCATATTCTGAAAATGTAGCCGGTTTATCTGATTCCAGATGGACTTTAATCAATTTTTTAATTTTTTCTTTATCTACAAAAGGCTGATCTGAAAGTAGGATCAGCATATGGTCCAGGTCATCCTGAAGTTTTAATGGTTCAGAAATTCCTTTACTAATACTTGTGCCCATTCCTTCTTCCCAGTTTTCATTGTATACTACCCGAAAATTCCTGCTATTGATCCTTTTCTTAATGTCATCTGCCTTTGCTCCCAAAACCAGGATCCGGGAATCAAAATCCAAAGATTCAACAACATCAATAATATGCTGAAGCAGGGTTTTCCCCTTGAATTCCACCAACTGTTTGGGATGCCCCAGTCTGCTGGAAGCACCCGCCGCCAGGATGATCACCCCAATTTTGCTGTTACCGATCATACCTGAATTTGTTTAAACCGATTATCTTTCTTTTCATGGATCGGCGCGGACTTTTCCCTAAGCGGCCTTGCCGTTTTCCCGGTGAGCACAGATTGAATTTCGGATAAAATGGAGAGTCCGATCTCTGCCGGGGTTTCAGCACCAATCTCAAGCCCAACCGGAGCATATATCTTATCCAGGGTTTCAGATCGCAGATCAAATCCTTCTTCAGCCAGGTCCTCAAGCATTTTATCATACTTTTTCTTCGGCCCAAGGATCCCAATATAGGAGATCTGTTCCTTGTCCAGGATCAGTTTCAAAACTGAAAGGTCATAATTGTAATTATGGCTCATCAGCACAAAACAACTTCTGCTGTCCGGCTCAATATTTTTCAGGGTTTCTTCAGGTTTGGAAATGATCACCTGGCAGGAACTTGTAAACCGCTCTTTACTTGCATGCGTAGGCCTGCCATCTACCACCGTAACATCCCATCCCAGCAATTCCGCCTGCTGCGACAGGATCTGTGCATCGTTTCCGGCTCCAATAAGGATCAGTTTTACCGGTGGCTGATAGTTCTGAATAAAAAGATGGCGTGTTTCTCCCTGCACTAAAACTTCAGCAAAATGAGCTTTATTGTTTTTAAGACTCATTTTGGCCTGGGCCAGGATGAGATCAAATATTTCTTCTCCGGGCTTCTTCCCCATAACTCCGGAATTTTCACCAATAAGTAAGATCGTCCCCGGCTGCTCTTTGAATGTATCCAGATTGAATTGAACCACAACCGCCATAGGATCCTTCCTGTTAATGAGCGTTTTCAACAGTTCGCAGGGGTTTTGCTTATCCTGATAATCCAAAGGTTCAAACAACACCTGAATGATCCCGTTGCAGCCTAATTGGGCACCAATTATCGCATCATCTTCATCACTGGTATCATAGGTGACCAGTTTATTGGTTTGCCTGTGCAGTGCAAGAAGCGCCTTTCGCAGGGCATCGCCTTCAAGGCAGCCACCGCTTATCGCGCCGGTGATCTGTCCAAATTCATCAACCAGCATTCTTGCCCCCGCTCTCCGGTAAGAGGAACCTTCAACGTGCACTACGGTAGCAAGCACACCGGCAGTACCTGCTTTTTTCAGCAGTTCGTATTCAGTTATTATGGCATCCAGTTCTCTCATATCGACACCCTTCTTAGTTGATCCACAATTGTCCTTATTTCCGAGGCTGCAAAATCAATATCAGCTTCGGTAGTTTCCCGGCCAAGGCTTATCCTTAAGGAAGACAGTGCCAGCTCATCATTTAATCCCATAGCTTTCAAAACATGGGAAGGTTCTATTATATTCGAGGTACAGGCGGAGCCGCGGGAAACTGCTAACGTATTCAATTTGCGCAGAAGCAGGTTTCCGTCAATATCCTTAAAAGATATATTAGTGGTATTCGGAAGTCGGGGATCATTTTTGCAATTGATCTCCGCCCCTTCAATTTTTATCAGAAGTCTTTCCAGTTTATCCCGGAGCTGCCCTATTCTATTTGATCCTTCCTGCATTTCAGAAAAAGCGATTTCCGAAGCTTTTCCAAAACCAACAATTCCAGGGACATTCAGCGTACCGGCCCGCATTCCTTTTTCCTGGCCGCCGCCAAAGATTTGCGGATCAATATCAACTTTATTTTTTTTGTTGATATAGAGCGCACCCACCCCTTTAGGTCCGTAGATCTTATGGGAGGAGAAAATTGCCAGGTCTAAATTCATCTTTTTCAGATCTACCGGGATCTTTCCTACCGCCTGGGTGATGTCACTCATAAATTTTATCCCTCTGCTGTGCACTACTTTTTCAATTTCCTGAATAGGATGAATTATGCCTGTTTCATTGTTGGCCATCATAAGACAGACAAGGATCGTTTCAGAGGTAATGGACTGCTCCAGTTCATTCAGATCTATATTACCTTCAGAATCTACATTTAATGAGGTGATCTCAAACCCATCCTCTTCCAGAACCTTCATCGTATCCAGGATCGCTTTATGTTCGGTCCTCGCGGTGATGATATGCCTGCCTTTTGATCTGTTTCTTTTTGCGAAACCAAAAAGAGCAAGGTTTGCGGCTTCTGTTGCACCGGATGTGAAAATGATCTCTGAAGCTTTGCAATTTACAAGTTTGGCAATCTGGTTTCTTGCCTGTTCCACAGCATCATCTGCTTCCCAGCCAAAAACATGGTCACTGCTTGCATTCCCGAACTCCCCGGTAAAAAAGGGCAGCATGGTTTCCAGCACCCGCTGATCTACCGGGGTGGTTGCATTGTAATCGAGGTATATCTTTTGCTTTACATTCATTTAAAAAGCGTTATGTTTTTACGCACATATCGGTTAATATAGTTTAAGAGGCTGTCTGAAAAATTATTGCCATCGTCATTCTGAATTTATTTCAGAATCTAATTTGTTTGTATTCAAAACACGTTAGAATCCCGAAATTAATTCGGGATAAAGTCTGAAACGTCCCGATAGCTATCGGGACAGCTTGACGAATACAGATCTTTTATACATCCTCTAATATACTAATTTAAAACTTTTAGAAATTCGTGCTGTTGCTCAACCAGCTCCTTCATTTTCTTCTGAAGAATGTCATAATCTTCAATGATTTTTAAGGCATGAGGTGTTACTTCTGCCCCGCCGCCATGCTGTCCCCCTTTTTTTAGGATTACCAATGGCTTTTCAGAATGATGATTAAGCCGCTGAACCATTTCCCAGGCCTTTTTATACGACAAATTCATTTTTCCTGCAGCTTTTGACAAAGAACCTTCATTTTGAATTTCTTTCAAAAGTTGGTTAGGACCCGGACCATAAAATTTTTCCTCTTCTTCCTCTATCCAGATTTTGAATTTGATCTCCTTACCCATTAAAGCTCCATCAATTTTCATTAGGTCTTAAAATCTCCCTGCAATTCAGAAATAAAGGGTTGCTTATAGATCCTTTTTCCGGTAGCCTTATACAGGGCATTTGCCAAAGCCCCAATTACCGGTGGATATGGAGGTTCTCCAAGACCAGTAGGATCAATGCCGTTATCTACAAAATGCACATCAATATGTTTAGGTGCTTCGCGGTGACGTATAAGCCTGTAAGTGTCAAAATTACTTTGCTGTGGTATCCCGTCTTCAAAAGAAAGCTGGCTGTACAAACCGTGGCCAATTCCATCGATGGTCCCGCCTTCAACCATATTCTTTGCAGCGTCGGGATTGACTACTATTCCGCAATCTACCGCGCAAATTACCTTGTCAATTATGGGTTCATTATTTTCTACTGTGAGATCCAGGATCTGCGCCACATAGGAATTATGGCAATAATAGGCAGAAACCCCTCTGCTTTGGGAAGAAGTGCCTTTACCCCATCCGGACTTATCCCGAACCAGTTCAAGGACTCCGGCAAAACGGGCAGGATCATAGTCATTGTTTTCTCCCACAGGATCATTTTTTGCACGTTCCAACATCTCAAGGCGAAATTCAATGGGATCTTTGCCCATTTCTTCTGCAAGTTCATCCAGGAATGACTGCTCTGCTCCGGCAATGAAATTTGATCTTGGTGCCCTGAAAGCTCCAATGGAAATATTCGAATCAACCGTCCAGCTTTCCGCAAGATAATTGTCTATTGCTCCGGCAGGAAAACGGTTGGCAAATAGGGGACTTTCAGACATACCCCCTGCATTTACGTGAAATGCGGTTAGGTTATTATTCCCATCAAGAGCAGCTTTGTAAGTTACGTGATAAGCAGGGCGGTAAACCCCGTTTGTCATGTCATCTTCACGGGTGTACACAAGTTTTATAGGCTTACCCATTTTTTGCGAAATAACGGCAGCTTCTATAACAAAATGTCCGTAAAGCCTGCGGCCAAATCCGCCACCCATACGGGTCATTTGGATATCTATATTTTCAAGGTCTATACCCAAACGTTTGTTGATGCTTTTTTCAGCAAATTCCGGAGTTTGGATAGGCCCCACTAACTCTGCTTTATCACCGGTAACATTGGCGAAAAAGTTCATGGGCTCCATGCAATTGTGGGCAAGGTAAGGGCAGCTGTATGAACGTTCAAGAACTTTTGCGGCATTTTTAAAAGCTGCCTCGGGTTCGCCATCCTTCCTTATCATTTCAGATTTCTTGGAACCTACTTCAGCCATAAGATTGTAATGTATGTCTGAATTTTCCAGCCCGCCTGAATCCCTGAGCGCCGGGGACTTCTCAAGAATTTCAATTTCTTTTACCAGTTCAGGCTTTAAATCCCATTCTACTTTTATTGCTTTTCGAGCCTGCATTACCTGCCAGGTAGAATCTCCTACCACTACCACCACCTGGGAAAAAGCTCCTACATCGCTCCACTCTTTCTCCATGTCATCGGGATAGGTGTTTATTGTAAACACATCTCTTATGCCCGGCATTTCCTTTGCACTCTCTGCATCCATATTTTTGAATTCCATACCAAAGGCGGGAGGCTGGATGATCATGGCAGTAAGCATATCATCACGGTAAAAATCAAGACCATATAAAGGCTGGCCTGTAACTATCTTCTTGGCGTCTACATTCTTTCGGGAAGTCCCTATGATCTTGAAATCCCTGTTGTTCTTAAGCTCAACCTCCTCGGGTACTTCAACATTTACCGCAGCTTTTGCGATCTCTCCATAGCCTATAGTACGGTCGCTGCCGGAATGACTTATCATCCCGTTCTCAACACGTAATTCTGACACCGGAACTTCCCATTCTGCCGCAGCAGCAGTTAACAACATTTGCCTGGCGGTGGCTCCGGCCATTCTCAAGGATTCCCAGCCCTGACGTATTGACTGGCTTCCACCTGCAATCTGCCGGGTGAAAACTTCAGTATTTAATGGTGCCTGTTCAACGATCACGTTGTTCCAGTCTACATCCAGTTCCTCTGCCACCAACATGGGCATTGAGGTTTTGACATTCTGCCCGATTTCGGGATTGGGAGAATAAATGGTCACGATCCCGTTATCGCCTATTTTTAAATATCCGTTCAATTCAAACCACTCATCGGGCATTTGCATCCCCAGTTCCTTTTCAGCTTCTTCAGTACCACGCCCACAACCAAGCCAGCTAAAACCTATGACTAAACCACCTCCTGCAAGGGAAACACTTTTTATAAAGGATCTTCTCCCCATTCCTGTTTTGACTTTACTCATTTTACGTAGGTATTGATTAGACTATCTGGTTTTTTGAAGCTGTTTTAACAGCTGCTTTAATACGGGTATAAGTCCCGCAGCGGCATATATTTCCGTTCATGGCAGATTCAATTTGCTCTTCGCTGGGATTGGAATTACTCTTCAGGAAAGCGGCGGCGGTCATGATCTGTCCACTCTGGCAATAACCGCACTGAGGAACATCGTGTTCCAACCAGGCTTGTTGAACCGGATGGTCACCATTTTCAGAAAGACCTTCAATGGTAGTAACCTCATTATCCTTAACCGAAGAAACAGGGATTTGGCAGGATCTTACGGCATTACCGTTCAAGTGCACGGTACAGGCGCCACATTGGGCAATTCCGCAGCCGTATTTTGTGCCTACCAATTTAAGGTGATCTCTTAAAACCCAAAGTAAGGGGGTGTTTTGGTCAACATCAACTGAAAGTTGTTTTCCATTGACGGTAAGATTAAATTCTGCCATAATAAGTCAAGATTTATTTAATTCTATTAAAGTATGAAAAAATATGCTGTCCGCCTTGAAACCACAAGTTATAGAGCGTTAAAATTATTCATATTCAGGATTGGCCATAAAATTCAGGACGGAATATACCATCATTAACAAATTTACTTTTTTATCAGGACTATTTCTTACCCCATTTATAGAATTTCCTGATATTCCTTTAGATCGTAGTTAAAAATATGATTCACATTATTTTTTCCGCCCATTAATCAGCTTAAAAAATCTAAACAAACGTGGATTTGTTGCTCTTTATATCTCTACAGATACCTAAAATTTGATATAAAAAACCCAATACATTGCCAATTAATTGCTTACCTTGTTATTTGTTTTACAGGTATTTATAAGAATTTTGTTTTATAAGTACCCTTACTCCTCAATTGATCCTCTGCGTAAGCCTTACGACAACGCAGCTTATAGAGTCTGTATTATTTTACATTTAATAAAGAAAGTCAATGCATCCGGAAGTCAACCGTCTTCTGTTCCCGGTTACTGTTGAGAACAATTTTGCATCGTAATCTTTCCGGTTCAAAAGGTGAAAAATAAAGATGAGCTCTAAGGGAAAAACAGATCTAATAATCTGATTCATTTTTAATGTAGTGGTATTAATAAAAATGGCTTCTTATGAACGGAAATTGTTCTCCCGTTATTTATCGAAAAAACTTACAGGAATAAAAATCTATTGATTATGCCAATTTACATGGACCGCCACGATGTTTCCGAAGATGTAACTGCTGAAGTTGTGGCAGACCTACATCAAAAAGATCTTAAGATACAGCATAAGTTCAACTGTACCGGTTTAACCTACTGGTTTGACGATAACAGAAAAACGGCTTTTTGCCTATATGAAGCACCTAACAAGGAGGCGATTAAGGAAATGCACGAACAGGCTCACGGCCAGGTGCCTCACCAAATCATTGAAGTTGAGGCCGGCATCGTGGATTCCTTTTTGAGCCGAATTGAAGACCCTGAAAATTCAGAGAACACAGCACTAAACATTATTAATGACCCTGCTTTCAGAACAATTATGGTCATGGGTTTAAAAGGAAGATCTTCTCTACGAAATGGCTCTCCTCTATTTAGATCTTCATTGAAAAATTTTAATGAGGCTTTTCTTAAAGTATTAGATTCTTTTGATGGAAAACTGGTCAAACAAACGGATGGTTATTTTTTAGTTTCCTTTAGATCGGTTTCCAATGCTGTGCATGCCGCTTTTAATATCAGGTCCCAGTTTAAAAATTTCCTTGATGATATCAATGAGAATAGAATTTACCTCAAAATTGGTATAAGTGCAGGTGTTCCGGTAACTGAAAAGGATTCCATTTTTGAAGATTGTATCATTCTGGCCGAACGAATGTGTGAGTTTGTTAAGGGAGAAATTATAGTTTCATCTGAAGTTAAAGATCTCTATAAAAGTGAAAATTCGAATACCATTATAAAAATAGAAAGCTTAAATACTCTTACCCTGGATGATGAATTCTTCTTAAACCATTTGATGGATTATGTAGATTCCACCTGGACAGATGTAAATTTAAAAGTAACAGATTTCAGCCGGCCTTTGGGATGCAGTAAATCTAAATTGTATCACAGGATAAAATTTCTTATTGGAAAATCCCCCATCACCTTTATTAAAGAATACAGGCTCTCAAAGGCCTTGCAGTTAATGAATAAATCCTCCCGAAATATTTCCGAGATCGCTTTTGAAACCGGCTTTTCCAGCCCATCCTATTTTTCGAAATGTTTCAGGAAAAGATATGGGAATTCCCCATCTGATTATCTGCATTCCAAATTAGGCTGATCAATTCCAGGTAGTAAAATTTAAAATTTTGATCTAAAATTACCTGTATTTTATCTAAATGTAATAGTTCTCAAATTCATTGCATAGTAACTTAGTTCAAAGGACACTCAGGTGGTAAATACCTGGTCTCTGGTTATTATAAAACAACTAAACTTAAAAGCCATGTTAAATCCAACAAAAGACTTAAATGCAGATCTTATGCACGAATTTTCATCTCAAATCAGGGGTGAGATCATTCTTCCGGTAGATGAGAATTATGATGAGGCGCGGAAAATTTACAATGCCATGATCGATAAACGACCAGCCATTATTGTAAGATGCAAAGATGCCATTGATGTGGTTGCCTCTGTAAATTTTGCCCGGAAAGAGGGATTAGAAGTATCCATCCGAAGCGGCGGACATAACGGCCCGGGATTGGCACTAGTAGATGACGGCCTGGTGATCGACCTGTCACCTATGAAAGACATACAGGTAGATCCTGATAACAAGACTGTGCGGGTTGAACCCGGTTGCACCTGGGGAGAGGTAGATGCCGCAACACATGAATATGGCCTGGCTACCGTTAGCGGGATCTTGTCTACAACCGGCGTGGGCGGACTTACCCTGGGCGGCGGACATGGTTACCTCACAAGAAAATACGGACTTACCATTGATAACCTGGTTAGTGCCGATGTAGTACTTGCAGATGGAAAACTGGTTCATACCAGTGAACAAGAAAATCCCGACCTGTTTTGGGCATTACGCGGGGGCGGGGGAAATTTTGGTGTGGTTACTACTTTCGAGTACCGGCTACATCCCGTTAAAAATGTGATTGCAGGGCCTATGTTCTGGCCTCTTGAAGAGCTTGAGACCACTTTGAAGTGGTACCGCGACTGGCTACCTCAAATGCCCGACGATGTTTATGCTTTTTACCTTGTAGCAGAAGTACCCGCAGGAGATCCATTTCCAAAGGAGATCCATGGAAGAAAAGTTTGTGGCCTCGTATGGTGCTACACCGGCCCGCAGGATCAATTTGAAGGTATATTGCAGCAGGCCCGTAATGTGGCAAAACCAATATTTGAATTTACCGGGGAAATGCCTTACCCAACCTTGCAAATCATGTTTGATGGGCTTTATCCGCCAGATTACCAATGGTACTGGAAAGGAGATTTTGTTCGGGAAATAAATAATGAGGCCGTAGAAGAACACCTGCGTTTTGGCACTGTACCTACTTCTCATTCCACGATGCACCTGTATCCGGTCAATGGTGCAGTTCACAGGGTTAAAAAGAATGAAACCGCCTGGAGCAAACGTGAGGCCAATTGGTCGATGGTGATCGTAGGTGTGGACCCAAATCCTGAAAAGGTTGAAGAAATGAAAACCTGGGCCCGGAGCTACTGGGAAGCAGTGCATCCTTATACCCTTGGAGGATCTTATATCAACTTCATGATGGAAGAGGGACAGCATCGCATAGAAGCATCTTACGGAGAAAATTACGAGCGCCTGCAAAAAATAAAAGCCGAATACGATCCGGAAAACTTTTTCCATATCAACCAGAATATTAAACCTAAAAAATGACCGAACAGGCATTTAAATATTTCCTCTGCAATAAATATAAAAGTGGTACGTAAGTGTCACTTTTATATTTTATCTACCACACGATTTTTTATAACGATGCAAGGGATTTCAAAATCTGAGCGGAAGACGTTGATTTATAACCGAGTGTCAGGCTTAGCTGGCGGCAGCTCCCGAAGCCTCGGGGGTCGAAGCCGGCGTGGGAGATTTCAATCTTATTCTGAAATGAGGCTATTCTAGTCTCCCAACTTCGTGTTAAAATCATCATGAACCTCCGGCGTGAAAAATTTCCTGGCGTTAAGGAAGATCCTTCCTTCCCGCACCTCCAGTATTTCCAAAAACCGGAAAAAGCTTCCTGAAGTTTATTAAAACTACCTCTCTTAAAACAATTTCCTTGTCTTGAAATTCCGTATCTTAATAACTGCATTTCCAATAGCGGGATCAAAATGCAGGTTAAGTATTTTAACGGATAAAAGGATGGACAACCAACTTTCCATAAATGAAAAGTTCCTAAAAAAACTTGAAAACATCCTCGAATCCAATTTCGAAAAAGAACAATTTGGAGTCAGGCAGTTGGCGGATGCAGTGGGTTTAAGTCGATCCCAATTACACAGGAAACTTAATGTCATTACCGGTAAATCCACGAGCCAGTTTATAAGGGAATTCAGGTTGGAAAAAGCCATGGAGATGCTACAGAACAATGTAGCAACAGCTTCTGAAATTGCCTATAAAGTGGGATTTAGCAGCCCTTCGTATTTTAACACGGCTTTCAACCAGTATTATGGATATCCTCCGGGGGAGGCCAAGTTTAGAAATCCATTGAACCGGGAGGAAAATGAAGAACTTCCCACTTCCAATACCCAGCCCGAAACCACAGTAACAAAAAGAAACCTGTTCACCCATAGCACATATGTTATTGCCGCACTTGCCATACTTTTTATAGCAAGCTTCTCCTGGTATAAGTACTCCAACGCTGAACCTTCCCTTAACACAACAAATGTTGTACCTGCCATTATAAGTGAAAATTCCATTGCTGTATTACCTTTCAAAAATATGAGTGGAAGCCCTGATAATGAAGCCTTTTGCGATGGAATGACAGCAGCCATCATCTCAAGGCTTTCGAAAATACAGGACATCGACAAGGTGATTTCGCTCACATCAATGATGAATTATAAGGCGAATGAAAAGGCGGTAACTAAAATTGCTGACGAACTTAAGGTGCGTTATATACTGGAGTCGGGATTTCAAAAATCCGGAAATGATATAAAGATCAATCTTCAGTTAATTGAAGGTAGATCAGAAAAAATATTCTGGTCACAGGAGTATAACGGCACCTATGATTCCATATTTAAAGTACAGGCTCAGGTTGCCGAAATGGTAGCCAGAAAACTTGACGCCAATGTTACTACAGAGGAGCAACTGGAAATTCAACAGGCAATGACCAAAAATATGGCAGCATATGATAGCTTTTTACAGGGAGTGTATGTTTCTTCCCATTATTCAGCCAAAAATTTTATAGCCTCAAGAAAATATTTTGAAAAAGCCATTGCCCTTGACTCCGGTTTTGCTGAAGCTTATGTTAAACTTGGAACAACTTATGCAAAGATGGGAAGCTGGATTGGAAACTTAAGTAAAAAGAAGGCTGATAGTTTGGCGGCTCCCTATTTTAACAGAGCTCTTGAACTGGATCCTGATAACATTGAATTACTTTACGGCCGTGCTGAACAGGAATTTTTTAACTGGAATTTTAAAGTTGCTGACTCTCTGCTGAATATGTACAGTCAACAAACGCGTGAAAACTTTTTATCAGATTTTCTTAATTTAATGCTTGGCCGCTATGATGAGGTAATTAAGAGCAAAAATAAGCAGATTAAAGAAGATCCAATTCCTGTGCATCATAAATGGGACCTGGTATACGCATACTACTTTAAAGGTGAAATAGAAACTGCCCGGAATTTGATGGATAAAGGATTTTCAACGAATCCTGGTTACGATTTCATCTATGACCATTTCGGTAATATTTATATTGATATGAAAGAGTACGAAAAGGCAAGAGATGTACTAGAAACAGGATTACAAATATCAGATAAACAGCATGCCTCTATGCTTGTTCATCTCGCCATAGTTTATCATTATCTTGGGGAAGAGAAGAAGTCGAATGAATTGTTAAACGAAGTTATAGCCCGCGCAAATAAAGGAGAACCTGAAATCAATGTTTTTGTAGCACATTATTATGCACGTCTTGGGGTTAATGATAAAGCTTTTGAATGGCTGGATATAGCTTATAAAAAGCACGAAGTGGATTTAATATGGTTAAAGACAGATCCCAATTTATTAAAGCTGGAGAGCGATCCAAGGTACAAAGTTCTCTGTAAAAAGATTGGATTTCCAGATGTGAAATAATTTTTTTGAATTGAAAAGCTGATCTAAATTTAATCATCGCCAATACATTTTTCTAATCTGAACATCCCTTGATACATAATAAACAACATAATTTATAGCCTTTAAATTATGTGTACAACTCTTCCAATAAAATTTTAAACCATTAGCATCATGACTGTTAAGTAGTGCTTGCTTGCATGCACCATCTTTGTTTAAACAATATATGTTAATCTCTAAAATATATGTCATGAAAAATTTAGTTATTTGTTTATTATTATTAGGCCTTACCAGCCTGGGTTTCTCACAAAATCACAGTGAGATAGAAGAAATACACTTAGAGGGTGTAGTAATGAGTAATGTCAACCTCAATTATCTTGAGAATGTGCAGGATATAGCATTGCCGGAAAAAATAGTGTCCATGCAAAATGAAGCTTCGGTTTTTGATGTTATGAAATTAGTAGAATTTGATGGCCGTAAAGAATCCTTTAAAGTCAAGTTTAAAACAACCACCGGTCATATCATTGCTGATTACAATAGAAATGGAAAGATCATTAAAACATCAGAACGTTACAAGGAAATTGCACTTCCTAAAGATCTGATCAAAGCAGTATTAAATCAGTACCCCAAGAGCACCTTTTTAAAAGTAGCCTATGCCGTAGATTACGATGATCAAAAGATGGTTGAAAAAGCCTACAAAGTTCAAATTATGAAAGATGGTAAAAAAAGAAATTTGAAGATCAAATCAGGTGGTATTTTAAATAACGCCCTTACAACAAATTCAAAGAAATGAAAATTTTGATCTAAGATTTTCGGAAAGAATCCTGCATTTTGCGGGATTCTTTATTCCAGGCCTGCCAAACCCTGTTATTGGATGACGATTAATTTAATAACAGAGTCTCAAGGTCTAATTTTTTGCAGCACAATTTCCGGGGATCTAACTCTGCCATTAATTTGTATCTTTAAATGATGGAAACCGGATTTATGGTCACAAAAGCGGGATTAAAGAACGGCTAAAGAATTTACCTGATAAATTTTACATAGACTAATTGGTTGAAAGAATGACATTTACCGAAAAGGTTGAACGGGGTAATAAGCAATCTGAAAAGGGTCAGAAAATATTGGAATATATTTAGAAAATATGGTTGCACTTATAAATTCAGAATAAAATGGAAAACCTTATCCCCCTGTTTCAGAAAACAGCAATCCCCCACTCCCTTTGTCTTATCCTATGCATATGTTTACTT
This sequence comes from Gillisia sp., assembly GCA_024635655.1. Classification (GTDB taxonomy): domain Bacteria; phylum Bacteroidota; class Bacteroidia; order Flavobacteriales; family Flavobacteriaceae; genus Gillisia. The sequence goes on from JAGXIL010000041.1 coordinate 22,218, forward strand.
TCAGGTTGCCAGTCGCAGAAAGAAGAATCCCACAGAGATTATACTTTAGTAGAAGAAGAAGGAATTTTTGCAGAGCGATTTGATTCTACCAATATTGCAGATACCCGGTATACAGATGATAACATCACTTTCAAATCCGGTACCCGTTTCCTCTATTCCTATAGGCATGTCTCTAGAGAAGGAGAGGATCTTTTCTTCCGGCATGTTCCTACAGACATTAATCACTTTAGTTCCTGGAGATTTGTGCCTGCAGATTCTGTTTCGGGAAATACCATTCAGCAGGTAAAAATTACGGTACAGCCGGGGCTTCAGCCTATGGTCAACAACAGCCCAGATTATAACCAGACGGTAATAAAATATGAATATCCGGTGACGGAAGGTCAAACCACGTTCAGTTCACATTCCGGAGTTATAGAGAATGAAAAAAACATCTGGATGCACCCGCCGCGGGACCAATATTTCAGAATCCTGGAATTAAATCCTTTTCCGTTCATCAAAGCTCCATTTGAGGTAGGGAATCAGTGGGAATGGGAACTTTCTATAGGGAGCTTTTGGGGGGACGAAAGATGGAAAACATGGGAAGGAAGTATCACCAATCAATACCAATACGAGATCACCGACAAGAAAACTCTCGATACCGCTTTTGGTGCTTTAGAGGTTTATGAAATAACAGCTACCGCCTCCAGCCGAATAGGTGAAACAGGATTAACCGCAATTTTCAACCCACAGTATGGCTTTTTAAACCTGGAATATCAGAACATCGATGGCAGCAGCACTTTGCTGGAGTTGATTGAACATGAGGTAATAAAGGAGTAGATTTGGATCTGGGAGAAACCAGGATAAACTCAATAAATTCAGAACTAAAAACGTCTTAGAACATGAAAAAAATTACCTGTTTATCCCTTTTTGCCCTTCTGACCTTCAGCTCCTGTGATAAGCAGAATCCGGAGAATTATAATCATTTAATAGCCGAAGCAAGAGAATTATACGCAGCAGGGGAATATGAAAATTCCGGCGGAAAGTATTCCCAAGCCTTTGAAATAAAGAATGGAAGTGATACCCTTTCCCATCAATATGAAGCCGCCGGAGCCTGGGCTTTGGCAGGAAAAAAAGATTCGGCTTTTGCGCAACTTTTTGCGATTTCCAATGAAGGTAAATACTATGACATTGGAAAGATATCTACAGAGAGGAATTTTATTCCTCTAAACACAGACGATCGTTGGATGAGCATCCTGAACAAGGTTAGTGAAAATTTTAAGGAAGCCAAGGTCCGTTTATCTCAGGTTACCTCCAGCCTTGAAACAGTTCATGAAGAAGATCAATATTACAGGCAACAGCTGGATGGAATTCGGGAAACGTACGGCCATGATTCCGATGAGACCACAGCGCAATGGGAGCTTATTCATAAACAGGATTCCATAAACCTGGATAAAGTAACAAACATTCTGGATGAGCATGGCTGGCTGGGATGGAACCTGGTGGGCCGAAAGGCAAATAATGCTATTTTCCTTGTCATACAGCATGCAGATATTGACACCCAGGAGAAATATTTACCCATATTTAGGGAAGCGGTTAAAAAGGGAGATGCTGCGCCCGACGCGCTCGCTCTTATGGAAGACCGGGTTGCACTGCGCCGGGGCAAAAAGCAAATTTATGGCAGCCAGATAGGAAGAGACCGGGAGACAGGAGAATATTACGTTTCTCCCCTCCGGGATCCAGATAATGTAGACGAGAGGAGAGCAGAAGTAGGATTAGGCCCCATACAGGCATATATTTCTAACTGGGATCTCACATGGGATGCAGAGGCTTACAAAAAGATGTTACCTGAACTGGAAGCGATGGAGGATAAATAGAAGTCCCCGTTGCAGTGGACCCTGTGCGTCATACCATAGCAAAAGAACAGATAATTCTCCTGAAGTACTTGCTCTGTTTTTGGTTTGTTAGAAACGGCTGCGAGTTTCCCGAAGTATCAGATCCTTTTATGGACCTGAGAAATTTTTGGAAGCACAAGAGATCGTACCCGTGCGGTTTATCTCAGGGCCTGAAGGTTTTGCGCGGCAAGGTCACCCAAGATTAGCTAAAATATTACTCAAACACTAAAATTCATTATGAGGTTTCTCAGCACCACTTTACTTATCAGTCTCTTTCTACTTTTTCAATCCTGTTCTGAAAAGGACAATGAATGTGACGTAAGCTGCACTGAGGAGTATCGGACTATTGTAGTAAATATTATAAACAGCGAAGGCGAACCTGTGGCTTTGGATAGTTTTAAAGTTGTGGATCTCAGGAACGGCAGGGATCTTAGTGATGAACCGGATGATCAAACTTTTCAGATCATGAGGGAGCGAGGAAATTATCCTGTTTTTAGTGATAAATATGTTGAGGATTATATGCAGGAGGAACTACAAATAAAATTCACCGGCTTTATAGAAGACGTGGAGGTTGTTAGTGAAATTTACAAAGTGGGTGCTGACTGTTGCCATATTTATCATGTCTCCGGGGACCTGGAACTTGTTGTTTAAGAAGTTCCAGTTAAACCCCTGCGTAAATTTTAACCTAGTGAAATTTTGGATCTTCTTACTTCAACATAAATTTCTAAAATTATCCGGATTTTTTCTGTTTTTTCACAATTCATTCCGCCGTCTTGACGTTGTGGTATTTCCGGGTAAAATCTGTTCGGGGTAATTCAAAGTTGGAAACATTGTACAACAGAGGAGAATAGAACATCTAAACCTAAAACAAAAGTTATGTATTACACTCTTTTTTATACCACAGTTGAGGATTATATAGAACGACGTGCCCCTTACCGCGAGGAACATTTAAAAATAGCCAAAGCTGCATCAGAAAATGGAACCCTTGTTATGGCCGGCGCACTTGCTGATCCACCAGATGGGGCTTTACTTGTCTTCAAAGGAGATACCCCCGAAACAGCAGAGGAATTTGCCAGAAACGACCCCTATGTTAAAAATGGAATAATAACCAACTGGTATGTTCGCCCCTGGAATGTGGTTATAGGAAATGAATAAAATAGAATCGTGGCTGATGCCCCCTGCTCTGCTCCACAAGAACTTCCTTCTTTAACCTGTGACGGTCCTGGTTTAGATCCTAGCCCATTTTCTCTTCCTTTATTTGGAGAAAATTAAAATCCGGTCATCCGGGACGAACGAAGGCCAATGACATATTACTACAGAATATGAACAGGAAAATGAGGCAAATAAAATTTAGTGCTTGTTTCAATATAAATTTGGTAACCACTTCTTTCAAAGAAGTGGGTGGTAATTTCCAGTACCGGATTTTATCAGCGATTACTGCCATACCCGGCCGCCTTTCCGGGTCCATAGGGGCAAATGCATTTTTTCTATACTGGATTTTCGTTGATGCAGGCAAATATAATGGTTCTGTTGCGAGGCAGGTACCAATTCGGCTTTGGGTTTGGGCTGTTATTACTGCTGCATGTGCTACACCACATGCTATTGCACAAACAGATTCTACAGCAGCAGAAGAATATACGGCTAAGCAGGATCCGCTTTTTTCCATTGGTATGGGCGTACAGCATGGCTTCATATTCGCGCATACTGAAGATGTGCAAAATACCACGGGGGCACGACCAACAGGCATAGAGACCATAATTAGCTGGCAGCGCAACGATTCCGCCACCTTTGCCATCTGCCAATGCTATCCCCGCCAGGGTCTGCTGCTGGCATATTACGATTACGATGTTGGTTTACTTGGGAAGAGTGGCACCGCAGCTTACTTTCTGGAACCCACCTACCGGATTGGCAAGGACGTGCTTTTCTCCTTTAAAGGCGCAGCAGGACTTTCATACCTTAACAACCCTTTTGATAGCATCTCCAATCCCGGCAACCAGTCGTACAGTACCCATATGAGCGCCTATTTGCTGGTTGGTGTGGGCGCCTGGGTGCGGCTTTCGGAACAATGGTGGCTTAACCCCAGTGTAAATTACCAGCACATTTCCAATGGGGGCACGCGCGATCCCAATAAAGGCATTAACTGGCCCACTGCCGGCCTTGCGGTAAGTTACCAGCCCAACTACCGCCCCTGGTACACCGGCACACGAACCGCTGAAAAATTTTGGAAAAACTACTCCACCCGTTATGATGTCTCTATCCTTGGCACTATGCGCCGCGGTTATAACGAGGCCGGGGACCGCAAAAGGTTTTTGCTGGGCGGGGTTGCAGTGCAGGCCGGAAAACAGGTGGGAAGACTGAGCATGCTCACTTTGGGAGCCGAAGCCTACCACGATGAGGAACTGGATGACAAACTTAGCAGGGAAGGCCTTAGTGCAAGCCCGGTTAAAGCCGGGATATTGCTGGGGCATGAGTTCTTGTTGGGCAGGTTTCAGTTCAGCCAGCGCCTGGGGGCGTACGTGTTTGATCAAACGCCATACTATGACCGCATCTTCCACCGCTGGGGTTTGCAGTACCGCATAAACCGTCACCTCAGTGCAGGCCTGAATCTGCTGGCTCACCGGCACATTGCTGAATTTGTGGATTTCCGCCTGGCGTATACCTTTCAGAAGCGGAATGAATAGCTAATTCATTTATGTCTTAAAATATGTTTCTTCTCCTGACATAGTCTCACGATTTTCGACCACATCGATTAAACTTCGATCTTAAAGAATGATGATAAATATGTTCTAATCCTCCCTTAAAACTGACCCTAATTTCCTAAGCCGAAAATTACTTCCTGGAATATGAACAGGCTTCAATTTTAAAATTAATTCCTTCTCTGCTTATTTTTTCACTTTATTTTATTAAGGATGCACTTTCTGGTTTCTGATCTTTTGTAAAATTATGAAATATGAATATATAATTTAAATGACTATACATAACCATTTGACAATGAAATAGGTATATATTTATCCAAATCTTTTGTAAATTAAAGGAGCAAAAGAATTTAAAGGTGGTTTTAAATTACATTTCCTTATTAATAATGGGATTGGCAGGTTTTGCTATACTCTTATATGCATTTTTAAAACGGAGAAAAAAGGAGAAGAAAGAGGAACCCTATGACCCGGAAAAGGATGATCCCATCATTCATATTCGCAACCGCCTGTTCTTCGAAATTCCTGTTGAAAAAATATTGCTGGGATATTTTGCTCTGGTGGTTTTAACTTATGCGGTAAAACTAATCCTGGGGGTCATGATTCCGGAAATAGATCTCGCTGTGATTTACCTTTCCGGAATTACCTTTTTTCTGGGAGTTTACAAAATGGCAATGGCTGTAGGGGTAGTCAATAAATTTAATCCCTGGCTGTTGTTTTCTATCGCTTTTTCTCTCATCATCCTTTTCGCAGTTGTTTCCGGGCTTACTATAGATCTAAGCCAATTGCTTATAGAGACGCGGGAATATCACCTCACCATTCACCTGCTAGGATTGATAATGGGCCTTGGAGGCACCTTTATTATAGATATAATGTTTACCCATTTTATGAAAAATTACAGCATTTCTTCCCAGGAATCTGTGATCATGCACCTCATTTCCCAAATGATCATTTTCGGTTTAATTCTCCTCATATTAAGTGGTGCGGCACTTTTGCTTCCGGATTATTCAGATTTTGCCCAAAACCCCAGATTTATAATGAAAATGATCGTGGTTTTAGTAGTGATCATCAATGGTGCGGCGCTCAACCTTTATCTAACTCCAAAGATGAAAAAGATCTCCCTGAAGGAGGAACACCGGGACCGGTATGAGAAGCTAAATAAGATATCCTTTGCCCTGGGAGCAGTTTCTATTGTATCCTGGCTGTCAGCTTTTTTACTGGCTATGCTAAAAGATCTTTTTGATATGCCTCTTACGTATCTTTTAGGTGGTTATTTGGTGTTACTCATTCTTGCAGCAGGCGGCAGCCAGCTGGCAAAGCTATACTATCAAAAACTGGCAGAAAAAAATGATGAAAAATAATTTTGAAATAAAATACAATTACCCCAGAGCTTTCCTTTGGTTATTTATATCTCGTATTAAGTTTAATTCCTATGGCCATTGCCGTCTCCGGTACCGAGACCAAATACAGGAGTTTCTGGATAGTATTTGGTGTAGCCCCGGGGTTCCCGGGCTAAGACATTTTTATTTTACAGTTCCCTTTTTCCGGCCGCTTTGTGAAGATCGCACCAATTTTCGGGATGGATAATATCCCTAAGTTCCATAAGAATTAGATATCACCTTAATAAACTTCGAGAAGATCGATCTCAAAAATGAGAACAGAGCCTCCGGGTATTCCCATGTAGTCATTAGGGCCATAAGCCAGGTGAGAAGGTACGAGAAGCATACCACTTCCACCCTCTTTGAAATAGGTAATTCCCTCTGTCCAGCCCCTGATCACCTGCTGTAGATTAAAAGAAATTCCTTCTTCAGAGCTTTGATCAAAGACGTTTCCATTGGTAAAATATCCTTTATAGGCTACGCGTACCTGATGTGTTGTGGTTGGTCTCTCCCCTGTCCCTTCAGTATCAACAATATAATACAATCCGGAATCGCTTTTCTCTGCCTGAAGATCATTCTCTTCAAGATATTGCTGTATTTCCTGGTCGTTAAGACTTAAATAATCTACCGGTTGATCATCGTCACTACATGAAACAAAGAATATAAACAGAATTGCAAGGAGGCTGGTTTTCATATTTTTTTTAGCAAATATAATTAACTTTATTCACTCCTGTAAAGGCTGCTTTTTGTTTTTCTCAGCCGGTTATTTTCGCCACGCCATGCTTTTCCTGCCTCGCCGGGAGGCTGGTTTTTGCATTTAACCTCTTTACCACTAACAACCTCCCTAACCCATGCCTAAAACTCACAGCGTTAAATGGCAGCAAATAATCTTAATTGCTAATTCTCAAAACATTATGAACAATTGATTTGCCCGGGGCCTTAGCCTTTTTTACTTTTTCTTCCCTTCTTGTCCTTTTTTCTTTTAAGGACATTTTGGAAATTCAGGAAAAATAATCCTTTTTTAATTTTAGGTTTTTTTACAGGATCTGAAGAGATCGATAAGGAAATCAGGACTAAAAGCACGACAGCCACAAATGATAATAAAATCCCTATGTTTAGTACTTCGAACATTTAATCAAATTATTTAACAATAGCTAAAAAAATAGTTTGATAAAGCTAATAAAAAGATATATTCTTAAAATTTTAATTATATAATTAATAATGTTTGAAAATTTTCCTTTCTAAGGTAATATTTGAAAAAGAATAACTGATTATTGTTAATTACACGCGTTGCTTAAGTGCTGTAAGCCATAATTCGCGACTCATAAATTGTTTAATTAATAAATGACCTGCATTAAATTTGCTCTATATTTAAACCCGCCATCAAATACAGACCGGCTGAGATCTGAGATAAAAAATATTTGGCGGAGGGGAAATGACCTTTCAGGTTTCAGGCTAGTTGGCAGCAAGCCTTTCCCTTTAGAGCCTCCTTCGACCAGGCCGCAAGACGCTTTTGTGATTGAAAAATAATTTTTGTGCGGCCGCTCAGATGACATTGTGTTAAGAAGCCCATAGCCAGGCGACCTGAATCAAATTTTTCAAACACGTCAATGGTAGCCTCCTTCGACCAGGCCGCAAGGCGCTTTTGTGATTGAAAAATGATATTCGTGCGGCCGCTCAGGATGACATTGTGTGAAGAAGCCCATAGCCAGGAGAACTGCATCAAATTTTGTAAAAACGTCAATGGTAGGAAGTTATTAATTGTATATCAGAGTTAATATTAGAAGAATTTTCCCGCACCCTCAGCACCCGGATACCAACTTTTCATTATTTGGCAGATAAAAAATCACTCTTTATATAATAATCCAATTAATTTAAATTATGCTGCAAATAATTAACTAATTTGCTATACATATTCCCCTTCACACAGATCGTCCCTACCGCTGTTTTGCTGTTAATTTCATACTAACCAACCAAATATAATATCATGAAAAACTTTAGATCTGTCATGCTCATCGCTGCTTTAGTCACCTGTATTTCCTGTTCCGATAATGATAATGATCCTGAGGTCAACTCCGGGATGATCCTGGGAGAATGGCAATTGGAAGAAATGAATTATTCAGGGACCACTAGCATGACTATGGAGGGCCAGACATCTTCTCTTGTATATGCAGCTGAAGCAATAGATATAGATGCGCAGGTAATTTTCAACGATCAAACCTATAGATCTCAAGGAAGTTACACCATTAGAATGTCTACTACTATGGAAGGAAATACCCAGGTACAGGATTATCCGTTTTCTGATATTTCCGGCACCGGAACCTACAATATTGAGGGAAACAGGATCACCACCGATCCAGACCTGCCGCCAGGATCTGAACAGGAATTTTTAATGGAGGGCGGAGAAGGTACTATAATGGAGTTAAAAGAAAACAGAATGGTGATCGTTAATTCCGAAGAAGTAACCTCAATTGTAAATGGCATGGAGATGGAGGTAACCATGGAACTCATCCAGATCTTTAGCAGATAATTTAAACCCGGGCTTTTCCAAATCCCCTCCGGCAGACATGCCCGGAATACGCAGCCGGCGGCTGAGGTCTTCCAGCTCCTGTTCAAACCGGGCTTCTCTATCTATTGCCTTTCTCTAGATCATAGTTGTAGGCTTACCACTAACCGGGGCAAATGCTATAAGAAGTGTAATCGCGAAAAGCGTGATTAATAGAAATTTTATCCTTTAAATGGTAGTTGGCCTTTTTCATTACAACCCTACTTTCATTAGACCGTTAACCTGCCAGAGGGTATTTTTACCACTGTTACTACCCCGGCATGATTTCCTGCGGAATCTGTTTTATTACTAATTTGGAAAAAGAAATCTTTTCCATAAAGGTTCTTTAGACGGTCCCTCAGATTTGCCAAACCCACTCCTTTCTGCATCAACTCTTCTGATGGTTGGGTAATTGGCTGCCCGTTGTTTTCAACCTTGATGACCAATTGGTTTCCTTCCTGCTGAATTGAAATCAAAATCTCGAGTTCACTATGTTCATAAGAATAGCCGTGTTTAATCGAATTTTCTATCAATGGCTGCAGTAACATTGCGGGGATTTTTCGGTTTAAAAGTTTCTTGTTTATTTTCTTCACGATCTTAAGATCTCCTGAAAAACGAACATTTAAAATATTAAGATAGTATTCCAGGGTTCTTAATTCCTTTTCCAACGGGATCTCGTTGTCATCACTGCTGTAGAGGATCTGTCGTAAAAAGTCGCTGAGATCTGCAATAGTGTCTTTGGCTTTGGCCGCATCAAGATCTGCAAGTACAGAAATGCTGTTAAGGGTATTAAATAAAAAATGGGGCTGCAATTGTGACGAGAGCATTTTCATCCTTGTGTTCACCAACTGGGTTTCCAGGAGGTTCTTTTGTTTTTCGGTTTCCTTGACCTGTTTTAGGTAGTAATAGGTATAAATGATGAATACCATTGCAAAATAAATGAGAAAATTGAGATCAATAACCGACATAAAACGGCTCATACTTTCTGAAACCTCGTACTCTGCAGGTTCTATATACCCAAATATGATCCCGAAAAGATCAAAAATGATCCTGATTATGAGGCCTATGAGCAGTGAGAACAGGGTATGAATGCTAATGATCCTCACCCACGAATAATTTTTATTAAGCAGGCGTTTGGTACTAATCGCTATAAAGGTCATATAGGTCACCACCACAAACCAGTCGATTAAAATGGTATATAGCAGGATATCTAACCAGCTCTCCTTTACAGCCTGAGGATAATGCAAACGAAAATATGCAAGCTTAACTATGTATACAACATCAAAAAGAGTATAAAATCCGGCTAAAAGCAAAACCAGCTTATAGTCGATATATTTGTTAAATGATGAATGCTTCATTTACTGTATTCCTATTCTTTCCAGGAACTGCTTTTTGTTGGATTTACTAATATGTAAAAGTTTGTCGTCTGTCATTCGTGCGTCTACTTCAGAAAATTCAGAATGAACAATTTCCTTCACATGGTTGATATTGATAATTGTAGACCTATGGATCCTGAAAAATAATCCCTTATCTAAATTGTCGGCAAGGTTATTCAATGATTCCCGAAGAACAAATTTTTGATGGCCGGTATAAATCTCGGCATAATACCCTGAAGCAATTATGTAGAAGATGTTCTTTGGGTCAATTAATATAGTCCTGTTTCCTTGTTTTACAGGGATCTTAAAAGGGCAGGTTTCAGATTTTGCTTCTTCTGAATAAACCTTAAAGAGATCTTTAATTCTTTTTTCAAAATGTTCGTCGGCTTCAGAATGGGAAATTTGAAGCACTTTATTTACGGTCCTAAAGAATCGCTCATCCTTAAAAGGTTTTAGTAAAAAATCGAAGGCTTCAAAATCAAAGGCCCGGCTGGCATAGTTGTCATAGGCAGTAACAAAAATTACAATAGGTTTTGGATCAATAGTTATTTTTTGCAGCACCTCAAATCCGTTCATATCTTTGATGTTAATATCGAGAAAGATAAGCTGAGGCTTTTCCTCATTTATTTGTTTAATTGCCATTTTCCCGGTAGAACACTCCCCAAGCACCTCAATTTCCTTAACTTCTTCCAGAAGATTCGAAATTCTTTTTCGGGCGAGCGCTTCATCATCAATAATTAAAGCTTTCATAATCAAAACATTATAAATAACAATTTTAATCTATTTATTTCAAATGAGGTATAGGCAGATGTAATTAATTAACTAAGGTCTGAAAAATGCTGCGGAAATTTGCTCCTCTGATGCCGTTGACTCAAATTATGCGGTGAAATGACAATAATGCTATATGAATGGCTTTTAAAACAAAAAAACCATCAGTGGGAAACTGATGGTTTTTTACTATTGCTGTGACTTTAATTCAATGCCACCAATGCGGAATTTTCTATGTCTGAAGTTTTAATCTTTAGGTTCTTTTTCTTATTACCCTTTTGCATGGTTACCCGGTAAAATTCTCTGATAACACTGCCGTTGGATTCCCTTTTCACATGGGAATTTTCAACCATGGCCCAACCCTTATAATCCCTGTACAGCTGATGTTGAAGTGACGAAGGAACTGCAATATTTTCAAATTTTGATATGAATGACAACAGTTTGCCCTTGTTACTATAATTTGCATTCAGCTCTCCTTTTTTGGTTTTAAACATCACGTTGTAGTAGCTGTAATTTTCCCCTACCCCCAGGGTTTCGAGGATTTCGGCCATATCGAAATTGGTTTTCATAAATTCAACGGGATCCTTTTCAAATTCACCCGTAAAAGTTTCTTTTATATTAACGGTAAACGAATTCCCGTGCTGAACAACATGAGTGGTTGTAGGATCGAAGCTAACATTAGCTGCTTTAAGTTCAATTACTTCCTGTGCGTTAGTTAGCATACCTGTTAAGGTAAGGGCAACGAAAATCAATGTTTTTTTCATGACGATAATTTTAAATTGGTTATATGAAATGATCTATGCAGTAAAATTATATAAGACCTGTACTTAATTGATTAACAATGATGTGAGTACCCGGAAAGAGGTAACCGAATACAGTATTTTTGATTTAAGCAGGTCAGGTAGCTTTGTACACTGAGGTCTTTTTCTTAGGATTTAAATTTTTCGTTCCAATTTGTAATCATCAAAGCTCATTCAGGTTCTTCTGAATCAGGTAATATTCATCAGATGTAATCCCGGATAAAACTATATAACTCCAATAATTAACATTAGAGTGATGTAACATATTTGCATTGATAAAGTCTTTATTATAAGGAGGTAATAAAATTTACTTCAGGATCATCAGAAAAATAAGACCTCTCCCTGTTGCGGAATTCATCTTCGCATGATAAAAAATAAGGAGCAGGTAAACGGGACAGATCATTTTCGTACACCCGGTGTATCAAAAGCGGACATTTAAGTAGACTAAAATTTATTTAATTTACTGTAAATCAGGTAGTTAACTTTTCGGCATTATTGTGATTAGATTATATACAGGATCATTAAAATGGTGAAATCCTGGTATCCCAACACTAACATTTAATAAACCTTATAAACCAATTAAAATGAAAGAATTTAAAATTATTATGCTGGTAGCAACATTAGGTTTTGGAACCAGCCTAACCGCCACAACGAAGAGTCACGATCCCCTTTATCCCAATTCTGTAAAGGGCGGACTTCAAACTTCGCAGAAGTACGAACCGGTTAAACAAGCTGTTCCCGGAATACATGATCAAAGGGATCCTAGAGCAGGGAAAAAATTAAAAATAGTTAAATTTTTATCGCGCTGTAACAAGAAATAGATTTTCAAGTCTTTGGAATATAACAATTTAAGAATCACCATTATGGCAACTTTAGAAACCACCATCAAGGAAAACGGAACCAGGACCCTGAAAAAACATTTTCTCAATGTAAGGGATACTGCAAAAAGCAGCTGGCACGAGAGACGTCGATTTGGATATTAAGATCTCAAATATCATTAAAAATAGAATAACATTAAAAATAAGCATCATGGCAACCTTAGAAACAACCATAAACGGAAAAGGATCCAGTAC
>JAGXIL010000042.1 GCA_024635655.1 Gillisia sp.
CAATACTTTTCTTTTAGTTTGAGCTTCGGTTTTTCCTAAACTCACTCCAACAAAATAATCAACTAAGGTGCTAAAGAGTATCAGCGATAAAAAACGCCAATCCCACCAACCGTAGAATACATAACTCGCAGCAGCGACCAGGAGGTTTTGTCCTTTTAAGCTTTTATTGAATACAAACCAATATAGAATAAAGACGATCGGTAAAAAGATCGCAAAGTCCAGGGAGTTGAAAAGCATTCTATAATTTTAGAGCGGCTGCAAATATATTAAAAATATTGCACAGATTTTTTAAAAGGATTGCACGGATTGTAGGATGATTCCACGGATTTGGTAATTATACTATCATACCCGCAGCCACCGTTTCATTGGTCATTTCATCGATTAAGATAACACTTCCGGTGTTTCTGTTATCCCGGTAGGAGTCTGTCATTAAAGGACGGGTACACCTGATTTTTACCCGGGAGATATCGTTCATATTTAATTCCTTTTCGTCAATGATCCTATCATAAGTATTGATGTCTATTTTATAAATCACCTCCTGGATCATAGCCCTTTGTTCATTACTTGTATGCATGATCGTATATTTTGCCCTTGGTCTGGCTGCCTCATCATTTAACCAGCATAACATAACATCAAATTCCTGAGTGGGTTCGGGTTGATTGTTTTTTCTAACGATCATATCGCCTCTGCTGACATCTATATCATCTTCCAGGGCCATGGAAATAGACATGGGAGCATAGGCTTCTTCTACTTCATTTTCCCCGGCGTTTATGGATTTTATTTTTGAAGTAAATCCTGAGGGCAACACGGCTACTTCATCTCCTACCCTGTAGATTCCGCTGGCTACCCTGCCGGCATATCCCCTATAGTCCCGATGCTCCTCACTCTGTGGCCGCAGTACCGTCTGAACGGGAAAACGTGCATCTATCTTGTTGATATCACTGCTAATATGTATCGTCTCCAATATGTTTAGTAATGTTCCTCCCTGATACCACTCCATGTTATTGGACCTGTTCACCACGTTATCCCCGTCCAGTGCGCTAATTGGGATAAACCGCAGATCCTTCATAAGTAATTTTGAAGAAAATTCTTCAAACCGTGCTATGATGTCATTGAACTTGTCCTCAGAATAATCCACCAGGTCCATCTTATTAATACACACGATCAAGTGCGGAATATTTAATAGAGAAGCTATAAAAGAATGCCTTTTCGTCTGTTCGATCACCCCGTGACGGGCATCAATTAAAATAACAGCAGCATTAGCCGTGGATGCCCCGGTAACCATATTCCGGGTATACTGAATATGCCCCGGAGTATCGGCTATAATGAATTTACGTTTAGGAGTAGTGAAATAACGATATGCTACATCAATAGTTATCCCCTGTTCCCTTTCATCCTTCAAACCATCAGTAAAAAGAGCCAAATCCACCCCGTCATGACCTTTTTTTGCACTGGTCGCACTCACCGATTCCAGCTGATCTTCAAAGATTGATTTGGAGTCGTAAAGGAGGCGGCCGATGAGGGTGGATTTGCCATCGTCGACGGAGCCGGCAGTTGTGAAACGTAGTAGTTGGTTGTTATTTATCTCCATCTTGTTTGCGTTAAGCTTTAGGCATTAGGCGGTAAGCTTTTTGCCTAATCTAAAAAGCTTTCTTTTAAGTTCATTAATTTTCGAATTCAGATCTAAAAATTCCGTCTCATTAATAAAAGAAAGATCTTTTGCAAGAATAAAGAAATATTCAAGTTCATGAGCAGAACCAAGCCTGATCTGTATAAATCTATTAAAATCTTTGTCCGATTCTCTTCCACAGCCTTCGGCAAAATTTGAAGGAATAGAATAAGCGGCCCGTTGCATTTGAGAAATAAGCTGATATTTTTCAGAAACAGGAAACCTTGAGGTCAATTCATAAACCTGCAGCACCAAATTATGGCTAACTTCCCAAACATCATATTTTTTAAAATCTCTCATTATCTATTGCTTTAGGCTTTAAGTTGTAGGCCGTAGGCTTTATTCATTTTCTAAAGACCGTAATTTTAAAACTCAATCTTTTTATTAGAGCTTAAAGCATATAGCCTAATGCTTACACCTTCTCAGAAATATCCCTGTTTCTTCCTGTCCTCCATCGCCGTCTCACTCCTTTTATCATCTGATCTATCTCCTCTTTCAGTCTTACGCATAGCTGAGACTTCCTCGACTATCTTTCCGAGGGTGTCGGCTTCAGATTCTATTCCGCCAGTGATGGTGATGTCTCCCAGAGTTCTGAAGCGAATCATCTTCTTTTCAACTTTTTCCCCTTCTTCAATCTTTAGAAATTCTGATACAGGAATCCAGGAATTGCTCCTCCACACCACTTCTCTTTCATGTGCAATATATAGAGAAGGGATTTGTATATTTTCTCTTTTGATATAATTCCAAACGTCCATCTCCGTCCAGTTGCTTATTGGAAAGGCACGAAAATGTTCCCCTTCAAAGTGCTTTCCATTGAGAAGGTTCCAAAGCTCAGGACGTTGATTTTTTGGATCCCATTCCCCGAAGTCATTGCGGTGTGAAAAAAATCGCTCTTTAGCTCTGGCCTTCTCTTCATCTCTTCTTCCACCGCCTATGGCACAGTCGATTTTTTGTTCCTCAATAGTATCTAAAAGAGTGATTATTTGCAGCGCGTTCCGGGTAGCATTCTTTCCCCGTTCTTCAACTACTCTTCCCTTATTGATCGACTCCTGAACAGAACCCACGATTAGTTTCACTCCTAACTCCTTTACCAAATTGTCCCTAAATTCAATCGTCTCAGGAAAATTGTGACCCGTATCTACATGTAGTAAAGCAAAAGGAATCCTGGCGGGATAGAATGCTTTTTTAGCCAGATGAGTCACCAGAATAGAATCTTTTCCCCCGGAAAAAAGTATCACCGGATTATCAAACTGAGCCCATACTTCCCGCAATATATATATCGCTTCTGATTCTAACTCGTCTAAATAATTTAAATAATACTTGCTCATTGTACTGAAATTTTCAGTTTTTCTTGTAGGTGTAAAACTATTCTTTTTAATGCGTCCTCCAAACTTTCCTCTTCTGTTTTAATTTCCAAATCGGGATCTACAGGATTCTCATAATGCGCGTTAATTCCTGTAAAATTTTTAATCTCCCCGGCCCTTGCTTTTTTGTATAAACCTTTTACATCCCGGCGTTCACATTCTCCAAGAGAGGTATTAACAAATACTTCCACAAAATCTTCTTTCCCGATAATATTTTTTATTATTTCCCGGTCCTTCTTAAGTGGAGATATAAAGGATGCAATAACAACCGAACCGGCTTCCACAAAGAGTTTTGCAACCTCTGCAATTCGCCGCAGGTTCTCCTGCCGTTCTTCAACACTGAAGCCAAGATTGTTATTCAAACCTTTTCTGATATTATCTCCATCAAGGGAAAAGGTTTTTATTTTTTGTTCAAATAATTCCTTTTCCAACTGACTGGCTATCGTGGATTTCCCCGATCCGGAAAGTCCGGTTAACCAAACTACAAATGAATTATGACCATTGATCTTGTTTCTTTCGGTTTTTCCAATGTGAAAATTATGCGGAATTATATTTTCCATACTTTAATTATTAAACCTCCTCTCTTTGCTGTTCTTTTATTCTTTTTCGACGTTGCTTAAGCCCGTAATCTATTTTGTACCAGCCCCTTTCATGAAGGTAATACAAGATCATTTTCGTAACTACTTCTGCACCTCCAACCTTCATCCCTACCATAGGATCCCCTGAAATCCACCAGGCCAGGATCATAGTATCAATGGTACCTATTATTCTCCAGGTTACAGTTTTGGCTATATGTCTTTTCTTACTATCTCCATTTTTCGTTATTCCGGCCCTGATCCTAAACCATACTCTTTCATGCAGGTAGTACAACAGCATTTTAGTCACCACTTCTGCAAAACCTATTTGTAACCCTATAAGTGGGTCTCCCGAAATAAGCCAGGCTAAAAGGATCGTATCCAGAGTACCTACGATCCTCCAGGTTACTGCTTTGGCGATATGTCTTTTATGTGAGTTATCCTTCATAGGAAACACAGAAATTTCCGTTTCTTAAATTCTCACGGTTATAGGTAATACTATCTCCCGAATCATTGATTTTACACGACAATCCAACTGCTTCACAAATGGCCTGACCTGCTGCCGTATCCCATTCCATCGTGGGGCCGAACCTTGGATAAATCTGAGCCTTACCTTCAGCCAGTAAACAGAATTTTAAGGAGCTTCCTTTTGAAACCACCTGCACCTCTTTATTTGATTTCTTTTTGAGCTCTTCGATAAAGTTCAGAGTTTCCTGATTCATATGAGAACGGCTACCAACAAGTTTTAAACATTCAGAATTAATTTCCGGCTGAATTTCTTCCGCATTATTAAAGATTTCATCAAGATCAATGTCTTCTGCAGGAATATAAACTTTATACGCCTTTTGTTCTGAAACTACCGTGAAGTATAGCAAATTAAGAGCTGGAGCATAGATCACCCCCAGCTGAGGCTGTCCTCCAGATACCAAAGCGATATTCACGGTAAATTCACCGTTGCGCTTAATAAACTCTTTTGTTCCATCAAGAGGATCTACGATCCAGCAGCGCTCCCAGGTCTTTCTTTCTATAAAAGGTAATTCGATATTTTCTTCACTGATTATGGGAATACCTAAAGGTTTTAAGAAATCATTTATAACATCATTAGCTCTTTTGTCAGCCACAGTTAAAGGAGATTCATCAGATTTGATTTCGATCTGAAAATCCTTTTTCTCATAAACTTTCATGATCTCCCTACCTGCCGCAATAGCAGCCTCTATTGCTATTCTTAAGTGTTCTCTCATCAGGCGTTAAATATACACAGAGATTTAAAAAGGGAAAAAAAATGTTCCAAAAAAAGACATCAGCATCTTTTTTTTATTCACGGCTGGTAAACGTCCTATTATTAGAATCCGTGAAATTCACTTTAATCGGCGTGATCAGTTCCCAATGGCATAGAATTCAAACCCAATTTCTTCCTTAGTCTTTCTTTCCAATAGTCTTCGACCATCGAAAAGAAAAGCAGGTTTAAGCATATCGTCATAGATCTTTTGCCAATCCAGTTCCTTAAATTCGTCCCATTCGGTTAAAATCGCAACTGCATGAGCATCTTTACATGCATCAAAGGCTGAATTTACCACCGTTACTGCCTGTCGGTTTGCATCGCCACTGCGACTTCCAAGGTAATCGAGATCTGAATAAATCTGTTCTTTGGTGACTTTTGGATCATATACCACGATCTCGGCTTGTTCGTTCAGAAGATAATCAGCGACGTAAATAGCTGCTGACTCCCGGGTATCATTTGTATCCTTTTTAAAGGCCCAGCCTAGTAAGGCAATCTTTTTACCTGATACAGTATTGTACATCTTCTGCACCATATTGGC
>JAGXIL010000043.1 GCA_024635655.1 Gillisia sp.
AAAGAACTGGCTTCGGGAAAAGAGCTCTCCCACCCTGTTCTTTCTGAACGTACCAACCTTATCGTGATGGCAGATGAAGCCCATCGCACCCAGTACGGGTTCCATAGCGGCGGCTTTGCGCAGAACATCAGACGCGCTTTACCCAATGCCTCCTTTATAGGCTTCACCGGAACTCCCGTAGATGGCAAAGATGCCGATACCCAACAGGTATTTGGCCCCACCATTCACACCTACGATATCAAACAGGCCGTGGAAGACGGTGCCACGGTGCCCATTTATTACGAGCCAAAAATGGTTCCGCTCAACATCAAAGCCAAATATGACAAGGAGCTGGATGAAATGGAAGAAGATGAGGACGAGGAGAACAATGCCGTTTGGGCCGCGATAGAAGATGCCGCCGGGGCTGCTGACCGGGTGGAAAGAGTTGCCAAAGACATCCTTACCCATTTCAGGGCCAGGACAGAAAGCCTGGAAGGCAAAGCGATGATCGTTTGTATGAGCCGAAAGAACTGCGTGAAAATGTACAATGCGCTAAGCGCACTTAAAGAATGCCCTGAAATAGCCGTAATAATGACCGGAAACATCAGCAAAGATCCTACGGAATGGAATCCTCATATACGCACCAAAGATGCGATGGAAGCCATTAAAAAGCGTTTCCGCACGCCTGAAGATCCGCTTGAAATTGTAATTGTTCGCGATATGTGGCTCACGGGATTTGATGCCCCCTGCGCCCATACGATGTATGTAGATAAGATAATGAAAGGCCATAACCTGATGCAGGCGATTGCAAGGGTGAACCGGGTTTTTAAAGACAAACCCAACGGACTCGTAGTAGATTTTATTGGCATTTCCGGCTTCCTGGCCGAAGCCACCAAAAAATACACCTCCGGCGGCGGGGAAGGAAAACCGACTTTAGACCTTGAAGCTGCAGTGAAAATTTGTCTGGAACAATTGGAGAAAGTAAACGGTTTAACTGGTGGATTTACGGTAGAGGAGTTGAATAAAATGACCAGCCTCCAAAGATTAAATTGGCCACATAAAGTTGTGGATGATCTTCTTAAAAATGATGCTGTTACCGATCACTTTTTATTGGAAGAACGAAAGCTTTCTGAACTGGTAGCTATGACAAGTAGCGATCCGAGAATCTGGGATAAACAGGAAGAAATTGCCGTCATTCAAAAGATCAGGTACCTTATTAGAAAAATAAAATTCCCGTCCGGTCCGCGCAGGGAAAAGAATGAAAAGATAAAAGACTTAATCAGCAAATCCCTGGAGTCGCAGGAGATCGTGGATTTGGCGAAAATGTACAACCTGGATAAGATCGATATTTCCATAGTTGATGACAGGTTCCAGGCCATTGTAAAGGAAAAAGGCGACGAGAACATCAAAGTCGAGCTGCTGCGCAGGATCATCAATGATGAGATACGGGTACGAATGCCAAAGAACATCCGCCGAATGCGCAAGCTGAAAGAAGAGCTGGAACAAGTACTCAGCAATTACCACAGAAATTCCCTGGATTCCATCGCAGCTATCAAGCATTTGCTGGACATCGCCAATGAATTTCAGCAAGATGACATTAGGACCAAACAACTCGGTTTAACCGAAGACGAACTGGCTTTTTATGACCTTTTATCTGCCAACGAAAAGTTGCTCAACCAAACCGGCCCCATCCAGGACCTGGTGCATACAGTAGTAAACTCCGTCAAGAAAAACCTCCAGCTCGACTGGACCAAAAAAGAAGATGCCCGCGCAGCGATTCGTCTGGCAGTGAAAAAAGAATTACGGGGCAAAGTGCCATTTTCTGATCTGGACAATTTACTAAAAGAAGTTATTGAACAGGCAGAGGGGCAGTATAGTGAGTGGCCGATGGAGGCGTAGATGTTGTTTCTATGAATTTTATACAATTATTTTAAATCAATGACTTATCGAGATTTATATAGAGCCTTTGAAGAGTGCGAAAGAAATTGGAAAGAAAATGTAAAAACAAAAAGTTACGAGGAATTTTCTACAACATGGAGTAGAAGGTCCACCGAACAAAAGATTGGAATGCGTTTAATGACTGATTACTTAGATTATATTTTGTATGATGATTTAAAAAATACGCTCGAAAGCCATTTATTTCAATGGGCAGACAAGTTGTTTTATTGCATTAGTACTGATGAAAAAATTCAGATTGTAGAAGAGCGACTCTTATATTTAAGGGAGTTTTTGAAAAAGAAAGCACACGTAGCATCTCCCTCTCCATCGAGTTATCTTTTTAGTATTTCTTACTGTCGTCATCCACAAATAGTTTTTAACCGTCTTCCAGAAAAAATTAAAAATAGAATTATAGAAATAGGGAAAAAGAAATTAGATATTGGTGAATCAAGTATGTTAATCGATGATGAAATGACAGAATTTCATGAATACAATGAGGCAATTGTTGAATTCCTTTACCTAAAAACGCTTTTTCCTGAATTACAGATGAAAAGTATTAGTTCGAAGAAAGGGGATTCACCTTTTGATATTAAATTTCTTAAAAATCACATTGTAGAAGGTTCAGAAAATTCTCCAGTCAAGAAATTTTATATGTTAGTGTTTTCGAATCCAAAGTCTCAAGAATTCTTTGTCTTCTGTATAAAAAACTATGAAGAAAAGGATGTAACCAAAACCCTCCTTTCTAAATATTTTGAATTTTTTAAAAATGATGATTTTATTCTGGAGGCGGTAAAACATAAAAATTACTTAGAATTTGTTCGAGAAGAATTACAAATACCCATGACGAGAGTTGAGCCTTATTCCTCAAAGGATATATCAGAACGTCAGGAATATGAATCAATGAAAACAAGCTTTTTCTCAGAATAGAACCTTAATAATTCAAAATTGAATTCCTCATTTTATACTGATTACTAAATAATTACGAGAAAGTGTTGTGTTACTGTTGTGTTACTGTTGTATTACTGTTGTGTTTCAACCGTAAAACAAATCAAGTAAGCTTAATCTTTGCCATAACGTTAATCTAAACAATTAAAATTATGAGCAAAACCATTACACAATTAATCAACATCTCTCCGGAAGAATTAAGAAGAGAGATTAGAAATGACTTTAGAGAAGAGCTTCAGGAACTGGCAAAAACTTTCACTCCTAAAGAACCCACTGTTTGGATAACCAGACAGGAAGCTGCCGAACTAATCGGGGTTTCACTGGTTACCATCCACAACTGGACCAAGGAAGGTGTTATTAACGCCCATAAAATTGGGACCAGGATCAGATTTAAAAGATCTGAAATCGAAGATATTCTACTTAATTCAAACAAAAGAGCTTCAAAATAACCGGCAAGTTATTCTTGAAGCTCAATTTTTTAACTCCCGGATTCGTAGTCCGAAAATAAATCACTATTATGTCAAAATTAGACAAAAAAAACGACGAGAGCAATTCTTCTCAAAAAGCTCAGCCTGCTTCTGAAAAAGATGGGGCGAAAAAGAACAAAGAGGCAACAGCTTCGAAAGATATACAAGATCAAAAACCCGACCAAAAGGAGGGAGAAAGCCTGTCAATCACAGGTTCAACCGCACAACAACCGCCAAATCCAACCGCTGACACTTCTGACAGCGACAACGATAGTTCAACCGCGGAAAGCAATATCACAATTGACGATTTATGCGAGGAAGCTGAAAAACTTTCGAACAAGAGACTGGATATATCTGAAATTCTTCAGCACACTTTAAAAAATATTGAGGTAAAAGATTTCCGCAAAGAAGCAGATCTTACAGAGGAGGACAAAACATTGCAGCGCAAGCACTATATTATTTTAGTGGTCCAGTTTCTCAATGAAAAAGCAAAAGAGTTAGACCTGGATATCATTTTTAAAGATGGAAAAATTTACATGTATAATACCCAATATTGGGAAGTAGTAAAGGAAAGCGAGTTTAACTTCTTCCTTGGTGAAATTGCTCTAAAAATGGGAGTTGACAAATTTGATGCAAAATTTTTTAAATTTAAAGAAGACCTTTACAAGCAGTTTGTTTCAGAAAGCAACTTTAAATATATCAAACCAGACCGCCAGGCTACGCTGATCAATCTGAAAAATGGAACTTTTGAAATTTCCGAGGGAACACCTAAATTAAGGGGTTTTCAAAAAGAAGATTTTCTTACATACCAGCTTCCTTTTTCTTATGAGGAGAATGCACAACCTATCCAATTTTTGAAGTTCTTAAACGATGTTCTTCCTGAAAAGGAATTACAGGATATCCTGGCAGAATACATAGGATCCATTTTCATACCTAATGAGGTATTGAAGTTTGAAAAAGCTCTTTTTTTATATGGCACAGGATCCAATGGAAAGAGTGTGATTTTTGATATTATCAATGCCTTATTAGGACAACAAAATTTTTCGAGCTATAGCTTAGAAAGCCTTACAAAGGACAAAGATTCCCGGGCCATGATTGCCGATAAGCTCTTAAATTATGCCAGTGAGATGAGTGCCAATCTGGAATCGGATATCTTTAAAAAATTAGTCTCCAGGGAACCTATTGATGCCCGGCACCTATACAAATCATCTTTTATTATGGAAGATTATGCTCGTTTAATGTTCAATTGCAATGAGCTGCCTAACGATATAGAACACACTAACGCATTCTTTAGACGATTTCTTATTATTCCCTTTCGGGTAACAATCAAAGAAGAGGACCAGGATCGCCAGTTATCGCAAAAGATCTTAAAGTCAGAATTGCCTGGAGTATTTAACTGGATGCTGGAAGGGATGTCCCGACTGCTAATCAACAAAGCTTTTACTCAAAGCTCTATAGTAGAAAACGAAGTAAAAAAGTTTAGACGAGAAAGTGATTCGGTTTTATGCTATATCGACGAGAAAGATTATGTAAAATCTACTGTAGATTATACCACCCTTCAAAATATGTACGAGGAATACAAGATGTACTGCACTCAAAACGGGAATAAACCCTGTGCCAATAAGAAATTTTCTTCCCGGCTCCGGAATGAGTTTGAGATGACCAGGAAGAACTTTGGTCAGGTGGTATTCGCAATAAAAAAAGATTCTTAAATTGTCCACACTTACCGCACTTTCAGCACTACTTTATAAAAGTGGTGCTGTTGGTGTTTAAAGTGATGGCCCTCAAAAACAATTTTTCTTGAACAACCACAGATTTATTTTAGAACCATATTCTTCACAAAAAAGCAGATACGATTGCCCTTCATGTGGTAAAAAGAAAACCTTTACCAGGTACATAGATCTTGCGAAAGATGAATACCTGGGAGTACAAGTGGGCATATGCAGTCGTATTCAAAAGTGTAATTATCATTACCCGCCAAAGGATTTTTTTGAAGATGAAAAAAGCATATCGGAAACATCACCTGAAATACTACCAAAGATTTTGATGACGGCAGCTTTAAAGAAGGCCAAACAAAACCCAAATGAGGATAACCATCCTCCATCTTTGATTAACCAGGATCTATTCCTGCAAAGCCTAAGGGAAACAGATGAAAATAATTTCCTGTCTTTTATTAGACGGGCTTTAAATAATGAAGCGTTTGAAGAGGTAAAGAAAAAATACAAAATTGGTACCTCTAAGAAATGGAAAGGTGCCACAGTGTTTTGGCAGATCGACGAGAATTTGAAGGTGCGCACCGGAAAGTTAATGCTTTATAATAAAAAAACAGGAAAGAAGTCTAAAGTAAACTGGGTCCATTCTATAATGAAGTTAAAAGAGTTCAATCTTAAACAATGCCTGTTTGGAATGCATTTACTGAACTCTGAAAAGAACAAGGCCATTGCTATAGTAGAAAGCGAGAAAACTGCTGTAATCGCCTCTATTGCATTCCCTGAATTCTTATGGATGGCCACCGGCGGCTTGATGAATCTAAAAGCTTCAATGCTTAAACCTTTAGCCAACCGCAAAGTAATTCTTTTTCCTGATGCCGGCTGTTATGATACCTGGAACGAAAAAGTGGCGGATTTGCCGACAAACATTCAATACCTAATTTCTGACCTGGTGGAGAAGAAAGCTACTGTAGAGGAGAAACGAGAGGGGTGGGATATTGCCGATTATATATTGAGGATTTGGAGGGAGAGAACGATCTATACCTGAAATGGGCACTTGCTATCTAAATCAGGTTTGCCTCCTAATGAAAATTTTGTCTCGACAATTAGCTTAGATATCTCTGTTTTTTTACTCAGTTCTTTGTTTTTATATGTTGTTGTAAACTGGGCTATTTTCCAAGCCTGTTTTTAATCCGTTGCGATTGTCAGTCCGCTGGTCTACAACTTATATAGACATTTTTAGGTGATAATGTCTCTCCTATTTCCTTTTTCGTCAAAAATGCGGTTTATATGTCGGTTTATTAATGAGATTAATAATATACAAGTTATTAAGATCAAGATGTTGGCTAATACTATATTGAAAAAATTAAGATTAAAGAAGAAAATTGGTGAAAAGCCAACTATTAATAAAATTAATCCCGCAAAAGCGATGGGTTTGGCAGCAAATCGAACCGTTTCCCGGAAGGTTTCTCTGCTCCGTCGAGCTGTTTTTAGCTGTATGGCATACCACGTCATAGTAATCGGGGGATTAAACTTGTAAATTAATCCAGTTATAAGAAAAATTCCTCCTGCCAGAAATGTCAAGAAGGAAAACTCATTTAATGCTGTAAATTCCATAAATGTTTATTGATTTAAAATTTAATTTAAGTGGTAAAATCAGATTTAAATAACCATCCATCCAAAAGTGCCATTTTTTTGCCTTGTTTACAACGTCTCGTATAAAAACTGTGCGAGCTGGCGTGCGTGATTGTCCGCAGGACAATCAGGCGTTGCAAGCGAGCACTAAATTTCGATTTAAGACCGATTTTAGCATTGTTTTTATATGTTGTTGTACACAGGCTTTAGATAGGTGGTAAAAATATTCCGATTAAAATTAATAGCCATAAAACAGTGCCAATCACAATAATAATAATTTGCCGATAATTAAATTTCCTTCTTTCAATTACATTATAATCTTCACTTGCCTTGATCCCATTGTTCAGAGATTCTATTGCAGGAACAAAACAAAACATAGAAAAAAATGACAGAGTCCAATAGGGGTCTGGTAATCTACTACTCAAGGAAAGTCCGATAAATAGCAGGAAGTAACTAATAGATGAAAAGCTTTTTGAGTAACCTTTAGATTTTGAAAATTCTTGAATTCTTTCGAATAAGCTGTAAAGAAAAATGATCAGAAATATTGCTCTTGCAGCTGGGATAATATCAAGACTGTCTTTATCCTTAAGAAATTTCCATGTCTTGTATGCCCACCATATTTGATACAACCCTAGACTTAATACAGTTAATAAAATAAATTTTTTGACTGATACTAGTTCAAAATTCTCCAACTCTGATTTATCTAATTGAAAAGCTTTTTCCATAAATTGTTTTTTTAGCTTGTGTACAACGTCCCGTATAAAAACAGTGCGGCGATTGCCAGCGTTGATTTTCAGCAGGAAAATCAGACGCAGCCAGTACGCAAAGAGTTTCGATTCAAGACAGGTTTTAGCATTGTTTTTATATAGTGTTGTAGAATGTGCCGCC
>JAGXIL010000044.1 GCA_024635655.1 Gillisia sp.
GGGTAGGTTGTTGCGCCATACTTGATAGCCCCAATACCAAAAACAGTAAAAAAATTATTTCCTTCATTTCGAGTTTTCAACATGTACAAAAGTAAAATAATAATATGAACCGTGGAGGAAATATAGGGAAACAAAAAAACCGCCCAAATCAAAGATTTGGGCGGTTGGAAATATTTAATTTAAATGATTGTAACTAGTATCCTGGATTTTGTTCTAAAGCCGGGTTTAAATCCAATTCTCTTGTAGGAATAGGAAATATAGTAAGCGGTCCACCAAATGCAGATTGAGCTATATTTTCCATACCAGGTCTTCTCAAGTCTCTACTGTTTCTTAAAAGATCCATTCTTCTATGACCTTCTTCAAAAGCCAATTCTTTTCTTCTTTCTGTAAGAATGTTATCAATAGTCACAGTAGTTAGAGCACTAAGTCCCGCTCTACTTCTTAATGTATTAATATCCTCAAGCGGTGTAGCACCAACAGTAGAACTTGCTTTTAAATTTGCCTCAGCTCTAATCAAATACATCTCGGTAACTCTAATAATTCTTGCATTATCTGAATTACCGGCTGGTTCAGGGAATTTCGATGTAAAAACAGATTCAAAACCTTCTGCATCTATTCCTACCTGGGTAAGTTCAGTAAATCTTAAATCACCTGGCTCTTCTCCATAGGCAGCTATTAAATTATCGCTGAATGGAGCATCCCCCCGACCTCCAGGCGTAGGGTTTGTCAAATCTGAATATCCAATTGCTCCCTGACCATCTATCGCAGAATTTATTATAGCAAATATATCTTCAGATGTTAAGGCATCCCCGTAAAAATCATAATTAGAGGCCAATTCGTAAACTGAAGAATTAATTACTTCATCTGCAAGTTGTGCAGCTGCCGGCCAATTATCACGGTATAACTCAAGTCTTGCTTTTAACGCTTTAGCTGCACCAGATGTAGCCCTACCCCTAGTTTCAGAATTTGCACCATGAGTTTCAGGTAAATTTGCCATTGCAAATTGAAGATCATCATCTACCTGTGCATACACTTCATTCAAAGTATTTCGTGGTCCTTGAAAATCCTCCACATTATCACCTCTAAAATCCTGTAGAATGATAGGTATTGATAAACTAGCTCCCTGTGCCACTTGATAAGGCTGTCCAAAATATTTAGACATATTAAACATAGTAAGGGCTCTTAAAAATCTCGCTTCAGCAATATACTGAGTTTTTAAATCCTCGGAAAATCCAGGAATTTCAACTGCCGGAAGATTATTAATAACAAAATTTGTTGCCTCAATTACATCCGAGTTTTGAAACCAAATTGCATTGATACTGGTATTATCAGCTTGTGTATCATAATCTCTAATAGCTCTTAAAGTAGGAAATGAACCTCTGAATATAGAATTATCTGCTTGAAACTCTGCTGATGTCTGCGGAGTTCCGTTAAATGCATCTGCAGCCTGAGCCTGACTATAAAGGCCATTCACCAATCCTAAAATAGTAGTGGGTGTAGATAATGCCACCTCTGGGGATACATTATCTTCCGGTAAAATCTGTAATTCATCTTCGCAACTACTAAATAGCACTAAAGCCAGTAGAAACAAGACATTATATATTCTTTTATTTTTCATGTTCTTTTATTTAAAAATTTAATTTAACTCCTACAAGATACGATTTTGCCTGTGGGGCCACAAAAAAGGACTCCCCTAGTGCCAAAGGATTTAAACTGTTAGTTACCTCTGGATCAATCCCGTCTAGCCTATCTCCTTTAATAGTAAACAAATTCGTTGCTGTACCGTAAATTCTAACTCTATTAATAAATTCAGAATTTATTGGCACATTATAACCAAGTGTTATGTTTTTAAGCCTTACGTAAGATCCGTCATAAAGTTGTAAAGTAGAACTTCTTTGGAAAGTACCCCAGGTTGCACTTGCCGGAGAAGGCACAAAAGCATTTGTGTTTTCTGCCGTGTAATAATCTAAAATATCAGTAGATAAATTAAAAGCACCTATGAAGTTAGGGTTTCTTATAAATCTATCACCGTCGATTAGAATATCATTACCATAAGAGAAATTAAAAAGAGCACTTAGATCGAAATTCTTCCAGGTGATCATGCTCCTTAAACCTCCATAGAATTCAGGATTTGCATCTCCCGTTACTACACGGTCATCTGGTGTTGGAGTGGTAGTTACCTCTCCATCTCTTGTTAACCATTCTGCATCCCCGGTTGCTGGATTTACACCAACATATCTAATTTGATAAAAGCTGTTTGCAGATTCTCCCACAATTGCTCTTTGATTGGCAGTACCTTGAAGAAATTGTCTCCCCTGTACATCTGTTCCTGCCCCAGGTAAAGAAAGTACCTCATTTTGTAATGTAGCAAGGTTCAAGTTGATATCCCAGGAAAAATCATTGGTTTGGACAGCGGTTACACCTAAGTCAAATTCAAAACCACTGTTTTCAATTTCTCCGGCATTTCTTGTAATTGAAGTAGTACCGGTTGCTCCAGGAACAGGAACATTTATCAATAAATTATCAGTATTTTTCTTATAATAGGTTGCATTAAATCTTAATCTATCATTAAAAAGTCCTGTTTTAATTCCAATATCCAACGTTGCCGTTTCTTCCCATCGCAAATCTGGCAAAGCAGGACCGGTGTTGGTTAATCCCGGGCTACCATTATAGTCTGCACCTCCAAAAGTTGCTTGTGAGGTAAAGTCACCAATACGGTCGTTACCGGTTGTACCATAACTAGCTCTCAATCTTAGGCGGTTAAAAACACTTCCTTCCATAAATGCCTCATTGGAGATGTTCCAACCCCCAGCTACTGCGTAAAATGTACCAAATCTATTATTTGCTCCAAACCTAGAAGAACCATCACGTCTTACAGACCCTTCAATTAAGTATTTACCGTCAAAATCATAATTTGCCTGAGCAAAATATCCAAGAAGTGCACTTTCACTGGTTGTAGAACTAGTAACCGATGGTTCGGCACCTGATCCTACGTTTGGTAAAGCATCAGTCAAGAAATCTCTGGATGCAGCATTCAAAAAACGAACATTTGTCTTCTCATATTGCATTCCTACCAATGCGCCAAAATTATGAACCCCAAAGGAGTTGTTCCAATTTAAAGTGTTATTGATATTTATTCTTTCCACTTGACCTATTGCATTTTGTGCAGAACCTCCTGGTGTAAAAACCTCAGAACTTCTAAAAATACTTTCTTCATATCGTTTATCTAAACCTATACTTGACCTAAAAGTAAACTGATCAAAAAAGTCATACTCCCCATAAACGTTTCCAAGCAAACGGGTTGTATTTACTAAACTTGTATTTAAAGCTTCTACTCCAACAACATTTTGTCCTGTTTGTCCTGATGGAATGAAATTCCCATCTTCGTCACGTGGTTGTGCATTTGGTCGAATTAACTGCGCTGCAGTAACAGGAGCAAATGTATTATTTTCTTCACCTATTCTGTCATTGCTTGAAAAGTTCAAACCAATGTTGGCTCCAACTCTCAAATCATCAAAAATATCTGAAGTTAAATTCATTCTAATGTTTGTAGTCTCAAGGTTATTCCCAAGAACAAACCCTTCGGCATCGCTGTGATTTAAACCTAAATAATAGGTTGAATTTTCAGTACCACCTCTTACAGATACATTTTGAGTGGAATTAAAACCTGTTCTGGTAACAGCTCCAAGCCAATCGAATCCTGGACCTGTAAAATCCCCAAAACCTGCTTCTCTAAGTTGAGCTGCGTTATTAATATCATTTCCAAATCTAATTCTTCTCACATCAGCATAAAACTGACCATATTGCTGATTACTTAAAATAGAAGGTAAATCTGTAGCTTCACTCAGTTGTAAAAAACTCTCTACTTCAAAAACCGGCGCACTTCCTTTAGCTCCTTTTTTTGTGGTGATAAGAATTACTCCGTTAGAACCACGTGAACCATAGATAGCTGTTGCTGCCGCATCCTTAAGGACAGTCATACTAGCAATACTCTCAGGGTTAATCGTAGAAAGCGGGTTAAGTGAACCACCCCCTAATGCAAAATTCTGATTACTGTCATCCAAAGGCACTCCATCTATCACAAACAACGGCTGCGCACCACCTGTTAATGAATTCACACCTCGAATTCTAATACTGGAACGTGCACCTAGAACCCCAGAGGCATTTGTAATGTTTACACCCGACGCCTGACCTTGTAAAAGATCTTGCGGACTTTGTGCGGGAATATCATCAAGATCTGATTCTGAAACCACTGCGACACTTTGAAGAATTTTATCTTCCGCTCTTTCACCAAATCCTACGATAACAACCTCATCTAGAGTAGCAGCATCTATCTCTAAAGCAACATTTATCTCTGATCTTGCACCTACAGTAATTTCTTGTTTTGTGTAACCTACGAAAGTAAACACCAAAACATTGTTAGCATTAGCACGAATACTGTATTCCCCGTCAAAATCGGTTTGAGTACCAGTACCAGATCCCTGAATAATAATATTTACTCCGGGAATCGGTAAACCCGTGTTATCGACAACAGTACCTGTTACCGTTCTTTCCTGTGCAAAAGTTAATTGCACCATAAACACTAAGAATAGTGTTAGAATTCCATTTAATCTTTTTTTCATTATTTTGTTAATTTGAATTAGCCAGCGGCAAAAGAAATGATAATTTCTTAATAATAAAAATTTATTATCTCCCTTGAAGTGTTAAACTCTTAACACAACGCTGTTACATAGATGCAGGATTAATCAAATGGTTGCGTCGCTTAAGCAACAAATCGCATAAAAATTTATTATTTGAATAAATTTCAATCAAATCCATAAAACAGTAAAATGAATCAAAACGTCTATACATACTGGTTTTTCCAGGATTAAACCATAATTCCGTACCGCTTAGCTTGGTTTTTAAAAAAAAATTAATAAATAAATTCACTCAATAAAATGAATCTGGAACCTTATTTTTTTGTTAATTTAAGTCGCAGAAAAAGGCCGCCATTTCAAAAAGCATTTAAGCGTAAATATTAAGTGCCTGAAAAATACTAAAGTGGCTTTTATTGGATTGGCATTTATAGCAATCTTAGCCATTAAACCGCAGCACCTTCATTATACCTGGCAGATATATGGATGAGGTAAATTTAGAAGGTACCGAGGCTGATTTTATAAGACAGTAGGTTTTTCAAGATATTAAAATCCACGTTTCAACATCATTATATGCGGATTTTCTTGCTCTCCGAATCCAATTGAAACTAGAAACCTTACCAATGAAATCTTATCTTTAATTAGGGAATATGAACAAAGTGATAGTGATAGTATAAGTTCATGAAAATAAAAAACTCCTTACATATTCTAAGAATATGTAAGGAGTTTAAAATAAGGCTAAATTTTAAATTTAAACAGTTTAGCGCTTATTAATTTTGATCGCCAGGTCCTATATTAGGATTTGCATCAATTTCAGCCTGAGGAATTTTGAAAATCCAGGCATTATTAACTGAAGGTCTCTCTTGTAAAAATCCAGCTTGATAAAGTATTTGAGATGCTCCGGAACCACCATTGGCAGCGTGATCAACTCCTTCATCCCAACGAATTTTATCTGTATATAAAAATCCTTCTCCCCATAATTCTACGCCTCGTTGAAACTTGATATGTTCCAACAATGCTGCTTTTGTAGCAAAAACTGTTGGGTCATAAGCACTATCCCGTGCTTCACCCAATGGCTTTAAAGCAGCCTGTGCCGCAGCAACATTATCCAACATTGCTTCTGCTTCCGCTTCAATTAAATACATTTCAGAAGAACGCATATAAATAATATCATCCGGATCTATAGTCCCAGAATTTTTTTGCAACATTTTCACGTGCATATATGGATGTAAGTTATGACCACTAGTAAAGCCATAAGTATCCTTTATTTCGGTTATTTTAGCATCCCAAACACCCCTATCCGTATAATTAGGATCATTTGCAAAACCACCTTCTCCGTTTGAAGCAGATGTATTTGTATTAGGAGCATCGGCTAAGAATATATCTTTTCTGTAATCGGTATCTGGAATTTGATCATATAACCTTCTATCTGCAATTTTAGGGTTATTTCTATTCTGACTACCATTGAAGTCATTTGCGATTAAGTAAAAGTAAGAACGGAAGAAAGTTGTTTCGGTATCTATAACGTTGCTACCCCATATAACTTCCGGCAACAGGGTTGTATTAAAACCAGATTTCCAATCCCCTTCGCTCATCAAAGGATAATTTTGGCGCGCCATTATAGCAGCATCGGCAGCTGTGCGCCAATCCCCGCTATTTAACGCTATACGTGCTTTAAGACCATAAGCAACATCTATATTTAGTTGAGACTTCCCATCTGCAGTTCCTGTTGGTCTGGAAGTGGCATCTTCAAAATAAGAAATTGCCTCATTTATATCCAGGTTTATTTGATCGTATACTTCCTGTACAGTAGACCTTGGAGCACTTGTAAAAGGCGCTTCAGAAGTAAACAATAAAGGCACACCAGGATCTGAAGCAGGGCTACCAATTAAATAACCTTTGGCATAATGTTGAACCAGTGAAAGATAGGCATAGGCTCTGTATGTGTAAGCCTGTCCTAAAATTTCCCTAAGTCTATCATCCTCCGGGATACTACCGTCGGTGGCTTTGTTAATGATAGAATTGGCACTCGCTATAATATTATAACGATGATACCATAATATTTCATTGGTTAAGGATGTTTGGTCCGTATGAGATATCCATCGGGTTTCATCTTGCCAACTCAAATTATTAGCGGGTGCTGAATGAAGTACACCTCCGGCAATATTATCACCCAGCGGTACCCAATAGTGTTCACCTGCCCTGGCAGTATTACCTCCGGGGAAGATGGTTTGAGATTGGGCATACAATCCACGATGTAACCCATTAAGTATAAGCGCCATATTTTCTGCAGAAGCCAGGGCATCAGCTGCGGAAATTGCATCTGTTGGTTTCGTTTCCAGAAAATCCTCTGAACACGAAGTTATTGTAATAGCTGCTATTACAAATAACATAACTTTTATTTTTCTTAACATAATTATTAAGTTTTGATTATTTATTTATTAAAATGCCAAATTGAACCCTAAAGAAATAATTCTCGCAGGATTAAAGTCGTTACCGGCAGGAGTTCCCGCAAGGTTAAACTGGGGATTCAACCCATCTCTCTTACTCTTTAGATATAAATTTTCTCCTACCACATAAACTCTTAAATTATCCATTCCGAATTTTTCTGCAGTATTATTGTTGAAAGAATATCCTAAGTTAACATTTTTTAGCGACCAGAATGAAGCATCTGTTATAAATCTGTCTGATTGAGTTCTCACTAAATTATTATTCCCGCTTTCTAATCTGGGCACATTTGTAATATCTCCTGGTTGACGCCACGCATTTAAAATATCCGGGTGATAAGAACTACCAAAACTTCCGCTATGCATCATCGCTGAATAACCATTGTCCAAGATTTCCCCGCCAATACCATACGTAACTAACACATCTAATGAAAATCCTTTGTAGCTTATACTATTAGATACAGAACCTAAAAGATCGGGGATTGAAGAATCTCCAGTGTACGCTCTCTCTGTATCTTGCCAGTCATTAGTAGTCTCCTGAACACCATTCGCATCCAAAACGGGAACACTATTGTTGTTTTCATCTAACTCATACCTTAAAAATAATTGATCTCCGGTTTCAGGATCAACTCCGGCTGTTCTTAATAAGTAAAAATCAAATCTAGACCTGCCAATATCCCATCGCTTTGATCCATTGATGAAAGGATCTGGCAAGAAAGTAATCTCATTTTTAAAGGTGGATGCCTGAAAAGTTGTGCTCCACTTAAAATCTCTTGTATTTATGAAGTTTGCTGTTAAACCAAATTCAAAACCCGAATTATACATATCCCCAATATTAGAAGGGACAGAATTTAACCCATTACTTAGCGCTATTGGTAGATCGAAAAGAAGATCTGTAGAGTTTTTCTTATAGTATTCTAAACTCCCATCTAAAAAATTATTAAACAATCTAAACTCCAGGGCTACATCAAAACTTTCTGAGGTTTCCCATTGCAGGTCGTCATTACCAATAGTACTCCTTACGATAGCAGGGTTACCGGCATTGGAAGTTAAACCAAATCTAGCTTGAGATAAGAAAAAATCACCTAAATTATCATTTCCTACCTGACCAAAAGAAGCTCTTAACTTTAATTGATCGACAAAAGATACATTATCCATAAATCTCTCCTGATCTATTCTCCAGGCACCACCTACAGAATAAAAATTTCCCCATCTTGCATCTGTACTAAACACAGAAGAACCATCTCTTCTGGCCGAAGCACTAATATAGTATTTATTATCAAAGTTGTAATTCGTTCTTAAAAAGTACCCTTCAAGTGTTTTGACAGTGGTAGAACCACCTAAACTTACAGGGGTGGCAAAGTTGTCGAATTCAAAGATACCTTCTGCAGTTTGCTCGACAGCCAAAGCATTCATACCAGAAAAGTTTCTATCAAAACTTTCGTGACCTGCTGTAATGTCTATATTATGTATATCATTAAAACTTTTAACATAAGTCAAAATTTGGTTGAAGTTTTGTACTTCCCTTCTAAATCTCGATTCACTATACCGTCCGGTTGGTTGAGCATCTCCAATAATATTGTTTTCATACTCTTTTTCAAGACCTTCATTAAAATCTCTACCATAATTTAATCTGAAATTAAGGCCCTCCAATATTTTAAAGTCTGCATAGTATCTGAGACCGTAGGTATTATCCCTGTCTCGTTCATCGTTTAAAAGAAGCTCCTGTAAGGCATGACGACCCTGACTTATAGGTCGTGAACCTATATTAAATTCAGAAAAACCTTCTCCATTATCAAAAACCGGCTGACCAGTTTCATCAAGTACTATATTTCCCTGAAGATCGTTTACAAATACCGGATACACTGAACCTATATTTTTAGCAAAACCAAAAGGGTTTACGATACTTCCTGTACCTGCAGAACTAGGACCTACAGCTTCAGAAATGGTAATGTTAGCACTACCTCCCATTTTTATCCATTCATTCACATCAAAATCTGCATTCAGACGGGAAGTTAAACGATCGAATTTAGTATTAACTATAAATCCTTCTTCTTCCAGGTAAGAGGCAGAGAAATATACTTGGTGATTTTCACCACCACCCGCAACACTTACATTATAATTCTGGCGAACACCTGTTCTCTGTAAAGCATCATACCAATCTAAACTTTGGTAGATAACATTGGCATTTGGATTTAATTGCCCATTAGTTCCTACGATTTGATCGTTAGGCACATCAAAAGGATTGTACCCTAAGCTATTGTAGATGTTTGCAGAAGCAAAGGCCGGATCTCCACCACCAGCACTGGAATTTCT
This sequence comes from Gillisia sp., assembly GCA_024635655.1. Lineage (GTDB taxonomy): Bacteria > Bacteroidota > Bacteroidia > Flavobacteriales > Flavobacteriaceae > Gillisia. The sequence continues at coordinate 9,398 of JAGXIL010000044.1, forward strand.
TAAGGCCTCCCACATAGTTTCATAATATTGACCAGGCGAAAGTTCATCATAAAATGGAACACCAGCGGAAACCAAACCAGTTTGCGATGAAGCGTTTACTCTTATATCTCCTTTGGTACCGCTTTTTGTTGTAATTAAAACTACACCGTTAGCAGCCCTGGAACCATATAAAGAGGTTGAAGCCGCATCTTTAAGAATTGTAAAGGATGCTATATCTTCTTGATTTATCGTATTCAAAGCACCTTCGTACTGAACGCCATCCACAATAAACAATGGATCAGAACTCCCTGTAAGTGTTCCTACACCACGAATAACAATTCCCGGAGAAGAACCTGGCTGACCAGAAGCTGATGTAAACTGAATACCTGTTGCGTTCCCTTCTATGGCAGCAATAGGTGAGGTAACATTCCTTTTAGCTAATTCTGCTTCACCTATGACACTGGCTGAACCTGTAAAGGCTTCTTTTGTTGATGTACCATATGCCGTCACTATCACTTCCTCAAGGCTCGCAGCATCTCCGCTAAGGGTTACATTGATGGTACTTGGAGCACCTACAGTTATGCGGGCAGTTTGCATTCCTATAAAAGAAAATACCAGAATATCTCCCGGGCTTGCCTGAAGCGAATATTGTCCGTCAAAATCTGTTTGGGTTCCGGTGTTTGTACCCTGCACCAAAACATTTACCCCTGGAAGAGGCAAACCACTGTCATCGATTACCGTACCGGTTACCGTCTTTTGCTGTGCAAAAGTTAATTGCACTACTAACACTAAGAATAGCGTTAGAATTCCATTTAATCTTTTTTTCATTACTTTGTTGGTTTAAATTAAGCGTCATTACGAAACAAACTATCCTACCTAATAGTGGTGTATATTGTTAAATAATTAACTTCTGATTACCTTTTAGATGTTAAATATACCAAAAGGTTGCGTGAAAATTTCAAGTAATTTTCAAAAAAATAACATGTTATTAAATTCTTTTAAAAAATTGGACCTGGAATGTGGTACCGATGAAGCCGGCCGGGGCTGTCTCGCAGGGCCTGTAACTGCTGCTGCAGTGATCCTTCCAAAAGGTTTCAGAAATAAAATATTAAACGATTCCAAGACCCTCACCAAATCAAACCGGGATATTCTTAGAGATCTTATCGAAAAAAAAGCACTGGGCTATTCTGTATCATTTGTTAACAATATCACAATCGACGAGATAAACATTCTCAATGCCTCCATATTAGCGATGCACCATTCTATTAACGACCTCACACTTTCTCCGGAGCATATCCTTGTGGA
>JAGXIL010000045.1 GCA_024635655.1 Gillisia sp.
AAATATCTTATATGCCTGGAAGGATAATAAAGCAGAAGTATGGTTGAAGTTGATCGTAAGAAGTAATTGAGATTAAAGAAATATCAGAAAGTCGGAATAAGGCAAAAATCCAGATGAATAAAAGAAGAATTAATGTACCCATAAGAGTACATCAATTCATAAAAAAAGTAGGAGGAGGTTGGAAATTGAACCTGATGATTTAATTATTCCTGAAGAATAATTTATATGGGCTAATAACCAACAACCTCCATATCTTTAATTACTTAGCTTTAACGATACTAAACTCTTCCTGTGATCCCCCTGCGAGTAAAACATCCAAATGTGCATAAAGCACATAAGGAATATTTCTTTTTACCGTAACTGTGGTAGGGAATACACCGGGAGCATCAAATTCGTGGATAAGGCTTGCAGAAGCCCATCTGTCATTGGTCCTGAACGTTTGTACCTTTGCATTTGCACCACCAAGGTCATTGCTTACAACCAGAAGTTCATTAGGATTTTTTAAATAAATGCCATCGGGATTAGCAAGTTCTACGGATAAATCTACTACAGTATAAGCATCGGGATTATTTAAAGGAAATCTAAGGATCTGGCCAAAATCCAGGTGAGAAACCAGTAGGTACCCCCTGGGATCGTAATCTATCCCATTAAATCCAAAACTTCCCTCAGCGGGTGCAAAATCGTCATTTTCGTAAAAGATTGAAGGATTTCCCATAGGGTCAACTTTGTATATAATCCCTGAAAAACTGTCGGTGACGTAGGCATTTCCTTTGTTATCAACAGTAATATCATTGGCAAAATGTGCTCCTTCTCTAAGGCTGCCCAGGTCTGTATAGAACAGCCGGTTCCCATCCAGGTCATAAGCCGCTATCGCAGCAAGAGTTCCGGGTCCGCCTTCAGATTCTTTCTCGCTCACTCCCAGGTCAGAAACTGCAACCAAAACCCTTTTTCCGGAATGATCTATATGAATACCAATTGTAGAGATAAGATCTTCGTCATTGACCCATTCTGAATATACACCATCTATTACCTGCCCAATATTTCCTCTAGTAACAGATGTAACCAGGAACCGGTCATTTCTGATATCGTATTCAATGCCTTCGGGATAAAGATTTGGTTCGTCAATAGTAATTACCTCCTGTTTATCCTGCTTCATTTTATGCGAAAGATCGCTGGATTTAAGAACTTCTGTCCCTTCAATGTCATTGCTGGTACAGGAGGAGATCATAATTAAAAGGAACAAACTACATGCTGAAGAAATAATGTTTTTCATAATTAATATTCATTTAAATTAATATTATGCCTGCACAAATTTTTTATATCACGTGAAATCCTGAGAGAGATATTTGATTTTTGGATGATTCTAAAATTACAAATAACTAATTTTTCTTAAAAGGTATAGTGTCAGATTATCAATACATTATAATTAAAATAAGGGTTTTCCCTTACAATCCGGAAAATAGAACAGGACCTTTTTGCTTACCTGGAAAATGTTCTAAAATACTGTAAGAAAACATAAGTTTCAGAAATAAAGCAGATCAAAATTAGCAGTGCCTGCCAATAAAAAAGAAGATTATTCGTAACTTATATTGATCAACCTGAATAAAAATTGATTTTAGCTTTAAGAAAATGAAAACAGACCCCCGAATTGGGTACTATCCTCCCTTTGAAGAAAAACTAAATGTAATATCCCATGCTTTTGGATTTGCCCTTAGTATTTTCGGATTAATTCTTTTGATCATCAGGGCCTATGAATATGGAAATGTACTTCACCTGGTAAGTTTTTCAATATTTGGTGCCAGTATGATCCTGCTTTACGCGGCCTCTACTTTATACCACAGTGCGAAGCAGCCGCTGCTCAGGTATAGGTTGAATATTCTTGATCATGCCTCGATATACATATTGATCGCCGGAACATATACGCCATTCGCTCTCATAACCCTTAACGGAATTGTGGGCTGGGTCATCTTTGGAGTTGTTTGGAGCATGGCCCTGGCCGGGGTGATCCTTAAATTATTTTATACGGGAAAGTATAATCTTTTATCTACCTCTATGTATGTCCTTATGGGCTGGATCATCGTATTCGCGATAAAGCCACTATTGAACAACCTTGACTTACCCGGCCTTTTATGGCTTTTCGCAGGAGGGATTTCCTATACCCTGGGTGCAGTGTTCTTCAGCATTGATAAGATAAGATTTAATCACGCGATCTTTCATCTCTTTGTATTACTGGGAAGTTTTTGCCACTACATCTCGATCTACCTTTATGTGTTACCGGAAAGTTGATTTTTTCCGTAGAAATAGAGATTGGAACCCCGGGATCAGGTTACACTGCCTTTGCAGGTTGGCCATGAAAAAACAACAAAACTTTAAATTGTTAAAATAGTAGTCTAATTTGCAAAAGTGATAGTAATACTATTATATTTGCACGCTTAAATAAATAACAGATGAAAGATCTCTTTTCAGGTTTAAAGATAGAGGTGAATAAAAACCTTTATGTCAAGGACCCGGAATCTTCCAGCCTTGGTAAAAAGATCATTGAAAAAAGTATAAAGCTTATCAATGATAAGGGCTTTGAACAGTTCACTTTCAAAAAACTTGGTGCTGAAATAAGTTCCAACGAGAGTTCTGTATACAGGTATTTTGAAAATAAGCATAAACTGCTGCTTTATCTCACGTCCTGGTATTGGGGCTGGAAAGAATATCAATTGGTATTTGGAACAAATAATATTCAGGATCCCAGACAAAAACTGGAAACTGCAATAAATATTTTGACCCGCTCTGTAGAAAAGGATTCGTTAACTTCACATATAGACGAGGCTTGTTTGAATAAAGTAGTAGTAAATGAATTCTCAAAATCTTATTTGACCAAGGAAGTGGACAGGGAAAATAAAGAGGGATTCTTTGAAGTATATAACCGGCTTGTATTGAGATTGAAGGAGATGATACTTGCAGTAGATAAGGATTACTTATATGCCTCCTCCCTGGCAAGTACAGTGCTGGAAGGAGCGCTGCATCAACATTTTTTGAAAGAGCATTTTCCTTCATTGACAGAGTGTGATAACAAAGTAACCCCCACACAATATTTTACACATTTGGTAAACACCACATTAAATTATACCCATAATGGCTAAAAAAACTACCTCTTCTCTTCAAAGGCTTAAAGGTTTATTGAAGCTGGATAGAAAAGATATTTTACAAACGATTTACTATGCGATATTCGCGGGTTTACTTAATATGTCTGTTCCCCTGGGGATCCAGGCCATTGTGAACCTTATACAGGGAGGCAGGGTAAGCACTTCCTGGGTCATCCTGGTGGTATTAGTTACTCTTGCTGTAGGTTTTGTAGGGGTTCTGGAGATCATGCAGATAAGGATAGTGGAGAATATTCAGCAAAAGATCTTTACCAGATCTTCCTTTGAATTTACCTACAGGTTTCCGAAGATAAAGATGAACGAATTTAATAATTCTTATCCCCCGGAGCATGCCAACAGGTTTTTTGATACCTTAAATGTGCAAAAGGGAGTAAGTAAATTACTTATGGATTTCCCCGCGGCTTTGCTGCAGATCTTTTTTGGTTTGATCCTGCTGTCACTATATCATCCGTTTTTTATTATTTACGGAATTCTGCTGGTGGTCCTGATCTACCTGGTCTTTAAATTCACCGCCTGGCGTGGCCTTGAAACAAGTCTTGATGAATCAAAACACAAATATAAAGTGGCCCATTGGCTTCAGGAAGTTGCAAGGTCTATCTTGAGTTTTAAGATCTCAGGGCGTACCAGCCTGGCCATGGATAAAAATGATAAATTAACTGAAAAATACCTTCATGCCAGAGAATCTCATTTTCAGATCCTGAAGATACAGTATATCAAACTTGTGGTTTTCAAGGTTTTGGTTACCGGTGGCTTACTGGCCATAGGAGGATTGCTGGTATTAAATCAAGAAATGAACATAGGTCAGTTTGTAGCTGCGGAAATTATTATTATCCTTATTTTATCTTCTGTTGAAAAGCTTATCAGAGGATTGGACGTTATATATGATACTCTCACGTCTCTTGAAAAAATTGGACAGGTGGTTGATAAAAAACTCGAAAAATCTGAAGGTGAAAGTACCCTCGCGGGCATGGACAAGTTAGACCTGGAAATAGCTGATATTAGTTTTATAGCGGGAGAAAAAACTGTGCTCCGGGATATAAGCTTTGAAGTTCCGGCGGGGAAAAAGGTTCTTATCAAAGGGCCTACCGGAAGCGGAAGAACTTTGCTCCTCAAAATTATTGCAGGTATAGTAGATGCAACAAATGGCAGTATCTTTATAAATAATGTATCTCTCAAAGGACTAAGGCCAAATGAATACAGGGGCAGATTGGGAGTTTTTTTAACCGAAGAATATCCTTTTGAAGGGACGCTGCTGGAAAATCTGACGTTTGGAGATAAAACTATTCCTGAAAAAGATGTCTATTGGGCTATGGAAAATTCCGGACTTTCAAGATTTGTAAAAGAACAGCCTAAAGGTTTACAAACCATGATCTATCCTGAAGGAAAATATCTGCCTTCTATTATAGCAAAGAAGATCATCCTGGCCCGGAGTATAGTTAAAAGACCGGACGTCCTGGTTCTCAAGGAACCTCTTGAGCCTTTTGAAAAAGATGAGGCTGAAAGGATCTTAAAATTTCTTACCTCCCCGGAGCATAAATGGTCAATCCTCGTTGCAAGCCGGAATCCTGTTTGGGATGATGTAAGTGATAAAATATTTCTCCTGGAAAACGGGGGTCTTAAAAATATAAAATAAGGCAATGCTGAATATATCTAAAGATAAAAACAATCAAAGGCAGGATATTTCCGAATATAAGTCGGCCAAGAAAGTATTCCATACCAGGCATTATAAATGGTTCAACAGGTTATTACTGGGGTTTAGTATCCTGCTGTTGATCATTTTGTTCCTGCCCTGGACGCAGACTATTTCCGGATCAGGGTACGTGACCACCCTGGAACCGGAGCACCGTCCACAGACCATACAATCTGCCATTCCGGGAAGGATAGAAAACTGGTATGTGCAGGAAGGGGATTTTGTGCAAAAGGGAGATACCATCCTTCACATTTCTGAAGTAAAGAACGAATATTTTGATCCGTTCCTGATAGAGCGTACAGGAGATCAAATCGAAGCAAAATCAAATGCAGTGGTCTCTTACCGTGGAAAAGTGGGCGCTTTAGGATCCCAGATCGGGGCCATTAACAGTGAAAGGCAACTAAAATTTGAAATGGCCCGAAACAAACTGCAACAATCCCGGCTTAAAGTTGAAAGCGACAGTATTGATCTGGAAGCGGCAAGGACCAACTTGGGGATTGCCCAAACCCAATTTGAAAGAACATTGCAATTACAACAGGAAGGTTTAAAAGCCTTGCCCGATGTGGAAGAAAAGAGATTGAAGCTACAGGAAACCCAGGCTAAATTAATTTCACAGGAAAACAAATTTTTAGCCAGTGAGAATGAGGTTTTGAATGCACAACTGGAACTTAACAGGATAGATGCAGAGTACAACGAGAAGATCTCAAAAGCTGAAAGCGAAATGTTCACCGCCCAGTCAAATCAATTTGATGCCGAGGCACAGGTGAGTAAACTGGAAAACGATTTCAGCAACTATTCTATTAGAAACGAGCTGTATTATATAAGGGCTCCACAGAGTGGATATATCAATAAAGCAATAAAAGCAGGAATAGGGGAAACTTTTAAAGAAGGAGAACGCCTTGTGGGAATTATGCCTTCAGATTTTCAGCTTGCTGTTGAAACTTATATAAAACCCCTGGATGTGCCTTTACTGCACAGGGGTGAAAAAGTAAGGGTTCAATTTGATGGCTGGCCCGCCATTGTATTTAGCGGCTGGGAAAACCTCTCTTTTGGTACTTACGGGGCCAGGGTTGTTGCCATCGAAAACTTTATTAGTGAGAATGGAAAATACAGAGTGTTATTAACTCCCGATCCTGATGATAACCCATGGCCAAGGGATATAAGGGTAGGAAGTGGAGCTTCAACCCTTGCTCTTTTGGATGAAGTGCCTATTTGGTATGAGATATGGAGAAGACTTAACGGATTTCCGCCAAATTATTACAGCCCGGGAGCCGTTAACGCACCTTCAGAAAAACTGTAGTTATGAAGAGATATTTGTTTTTAGTACTGTTCTTCCGCGTAGCTATTTTTGTGGCTCAGGACATACCTGAGGAACAGGAGGAACCTGTTGAGGTGCTGACTTTTCAGGAGTACCTGGGATATGTAAAGCAGTTTCACCCCATAGTGAGTCAGGCGGGGTTGCAACTTAGTATTGGAGAGGCTGAGCTTTTAAGGGCCCGGGGAGGTTTTGACCCAAAGATCGAGGTAGATTATGACAGGAAGCAATTCAAGGGTACAGAATATTACGATATCCTGAATGCTACATTCAAGATCCCCACCTGGTACGGGATAGAGTTTAAGGCAGATTTTGAGCAGAACCAGGGGGTATATCTTAATCCTGAAAACATAGTTCCTGAAGAAGGATTATTCAGTGCCGGGGTCTCTGTGGATGTGGGACGTGGCATGTTCATCAGTGACCGAATGGCTGCTTTAAGTTCAGCAAGAGCTTTTAGGGACCAAACGGTTGCAGAGAGGGAATTGCTGGTGAACCAGATCATTTATGAAGCTTCACTGGCATATTTTGACTGGCTGGAAGTATACAATGAGATGAGGATCTATGAAAACTTTCTTACCAATGCCCGGGAACGCTACAGGGGAGTAAGCACCAATGCCAGGTTGGGAGAAGTAGCAGCTATTGATACTGTTGAGGCCGGGATCTCTGTTCAAAACAGGACTCTGGAGCTGGAGCAGGCAAGAGTGAATCTAATGAAGGAAAGATTGAATTTGTCTACCTTTTTGTGGCTTAATAATAATGTCCCTGTTGAATTGCAGCCCAATGTAGTTCCAGACATAGATCTTACTGAAAATGTGGATGAAGCCCTGGAGCTTCCTGAAGATGCTTTACTAACCTTTAACCTGGAGGAGCATCCAAAGTTGCGCGCTCTGGAATTTAAGAGACGTGCTCTGGAGATCGATAGAAGGCTCAAATTTAACCGGCTTTTACCCGAAGTGAACCTGGAGTATAATTTTATTACTCCCGATCCTGAAACCTTTCAGAACTTTAATTACGATAATTACAAAGCGGGCGTACGATTGCGTTTTCCACTGTTCTTAAGGAAAGAGCGGGGTGACCTGAGGATCGCGGAATTTAAAATTCAGGATGCAATCTTTGATATCGGATTGAATGAAGTGCAAATTGAGAATAAACTGCAGGCCGTGGCCAGGGAACTGGAGTCCTTTAGATTCCAGAATGTGGTAGCAGAGGAAATGGTTGAGAACTACCGGCTCCTGCTCTCTGCCGAAGAACGAAGGATGAGCTTTGGAGAAAGTTCACTGTTCCTTATTAATACCCGGGAAACCGCATATATTGAAGCCCTGCTCAAGCGGAATGAGCTGCTCATCAAGTTCCTGGATGCTAAAGCAAGATTGTTCCAAACCCTGGGAAGAATTCCGGAAATAGATTAGCCGGTTAGGATGGTAACAACACTTTTATTGAAAACAGCATATATGGAGTCAGCACTGCAAGAGGCTTATCATTACACTTTTGAAAGGGACCTGCTCAAAGAAATTGAAGCAAACGGAACTTATAAAAGATTTAAAGCCGGAGAAACGATCATTGAAATAGGGGATAATCTCCAACACATGCCACTTTTACTGGACGGAGCCATAAAGATTTTGCGGGAAGACCCGCGGGGTGACGAACTCCTGCTGTACTTTCTCGAAGTGGGGGATACCTGCGCCATGACCCTTTCCTGTTGTCTTGGGGAAACAAATAGCGAAATAAGAGCAGTGGCAGAAAGAGATACAGATCTTATCCTCATCCCGGTCTATAAAATGGAAGACTGGATAGCCAAATACAGTTCCTGGAGAAAATTTGTTTTTGAAAGTTATCAATCCCGAATGAACGAAATGCTGGAAACTATTGACTCCATCGCCTTTTTAAATCTGGATGAACGCCTCATGCGTTATTTACAGGATAAAGCCAAGATCAATCAAAATGAGATGTTACAGGTGACTCATCAGGATATTGCCTATGATATGAATACCTCAAGGGTAGTGATCTCGCGGATCTTAAAAAAACTGGAACTGGATGGAAAAATTGAATTGCACAGAAATAATATTAAAGTCATAGATTTGTAAATGTTGCCATCCTGTAACACTTGTTACGCTACCAATCTTAATTGTGCCTTATGTTTGCGCTGTCTAAAATCCTAAAATGGAAATAACAGAGATTTCGGGTTATTTTGGTGCGTTAATAATTGGTTTAGTATTAGGTCTTATTGGAAGTGGAGGTTCAATTTTAACCGTACCCATCCTGGTGTATCTGCTTTCCATAAATCCGGTAACAGCAACAGCATATTCTCTTTTTGTTGTGGGTTCAACTTCCCTTGTAGGAGCGGTGAAGAACATGCAAAAGGGGCTGGTAGATTTTCGCACTGCGGTGGTATTTTCCATTCCTGCATTTATAGCTGTCTATATCACCCGGAAATTCATAGTTCCTGCTTTACCGGAACATTTGTTCTATATAGCCGGATTCGAGATCACCAGGGATATTGGAATTATGTTGTTTTTTGCCATTATTATGGTACTGGCTTCGGTTTCTATGATCAGGGAAAGTGAAAGACCTTTACCTACCCTCGAAAAGGTAAAATTTAATTATCCACTTATAGTTATTGAAGGGATAGTGGTAGGAGCGTTGACGGGAATAGTGGGAGCCGGTGGAGGTTTTTTAATAATCCCCGCACTGGTGTTACTGGCAAAGTTGCCTATGAAAAATGCGGTGGCAACCTCTTTGCTTATTATAGCGGTAAAATCTCTGATCGGCTTTATAGGAGACGTTGAAAATCTTTATATTGACTGGCCTTTTCTTTTTGGATTTACTTTCCTATCTGTGGCGGGAATATTCGTTGGAATTTACCTCAATAAATTTATTCCCGGGAAAAGATTAAAAAAAGGATTTGGCTGGTTTGTTCTCGTAATGGGAATTTATATTATCTGGAAAGAACTTGGAGCCTGACCTAAACCTGGAAATAAAATGACAGTTTTAAAAAAAGATTTCTTCTTTGTGGCACTTCAGCTAATATTGTTTGCTGCATACCTATTTGAATTTCACGTTTTTGAACTTGAAGTACCTAATGAAACAGATTTTCTTCACCTGGGATTTGCAATTTTTGGATTCTTTATGGTAGGTCTTGCCATGCTGCAGCTCAATAAAAATCTTTCCCCGTTTCCCACCCCCAAAAAGAATTCAGATTTAGTAACCGGCGGGTTGTTCAAATATGTACGGCATCCTATTTATACAGGAATCTTGATCGCAACCTTTTTTCTGGCTTTTTATCTAAACTCGGGTTATAAACTGATCATTTTCTTTTTTCTGCTGATCCTTTTTTATTTCAAATCCGGATATGAAGAGAAGGCATTACAAAGAAAATTCCCCGAATATGAAAGCTATAGGGCGAGCACCGGAAGATTTATTCCTAAATTTTAATTGTTATCTAAAATGATCTTTAATCCGGGAATAAACTTTTCATAATGTTGGGTGAATTTTAATAATTTCTATCCTTAACTTTAAATAGAATATAATAAGAATATAACCCATGGTGTTTAAAAGAATAGGAAAAGATCCTTCAGGAGAGAGACAGGAGAAGATAAGCAAAGCCCAAAATTATAATCATGGGAAATTTTATAATGTGGAGCCTACATCCGTAAATCCGGAAAATGTATCCTTTTTCCGTATCATTAAGGAATTTATAAGCAGGCCTAAGACAGTGACTCCATCAAAAGAGCTTCCGCATAAAAAGGTGGACCTGTTCAAAATTAAGTCAGATATTCCCGCCGTGGTATGGTTTGGTCATTCTTCTTACTTTTTGATCCACAAAGGATTCAAGATCCTTGTAGATCCCGTATTTAGCGGTAATGCCTCTCCCGTGAAATTCTTCGGAAAATCATTTAAAGGAACTGATATTTATTCAGCTCAGGATTTTCCGGAAATTGACCTTCTGTTGCTTACCCACGACCATTATGACCATCTCGATTACCAATTCTTAAAAAAAATTACAACTAAGGTTCACCGGGTAGTAACTTCTTTGGGAGTGGGAGAACATTTAGAGGCCTGGGGGTTTGGTAAAGAAAAGATACACGAGCTCAATTGGGGAGAAAAACAACATCTTAATGATTCTCTAGAAGTGACGGCCTTACCTTCAAGGCATTTTTCCGGAAGAGGCTTTAAAAGGTTCAATACCTTGTGGTCCTCTTTTTTGCTTCAGTGGGATGGCTATAAGATCTATGTGGGAGGAGACTCCGGCTACAGTTCAGAATTTAAAAGAATAGGAGAGGAGTATGGGCAGGTAGATATTGCTTTCCTGGAATGTGGCCAATACGGAAAGTACTGGCCACAAATTCACATGACTCCTGAAGAAACCGTGCAGGCTGCCAAGGATCTGAAAGCTAAAATTTTGTTCCCGGTGCATTGGGGAAAATTTGTACTTTCTGTACATCCGTGGAATGAACCTATCCGGCGTCTTTCAGCTGAGGCAGAGAAAAGAGGACAGCGGGTAGTAGCTCCACTCATAGGGGAATTATATACCATTGACGATCCATACATACAGCAGGATTGGTGGAACTTCGAAGAAAAAGCTTAAGATGAAAGAAAAAAAATTACACTGGGACGAGGTCTACAGGAATAAAGATATTGAAGAGGTAAGCTGGTATCAGCCTAAATCAGAAACTTCAATGGAATACATTCTTGATTTAAACCTAAAGAAGAATGCAAAGATCATAGACATTGGAGGGGGAGACAGCTTTTTAGCAGAAAATCTCTTATCTAAAGGCTATTCCCATATTACAGTTTTGGATATTTCTGAAGCAGCAATTGAAAGGGCAAAAAAACGCCTGGGGAAGAAAGCTGATCAAATAGAATGGATAGTCGCAGATGCTTCAAACTTTTCTTCTTCTGAAAAATATGACCTGTGGCATGATCGGGCAACTTTTCACTTCCTTACTAAAGAGGATGAGATAGGTAATTATGTAAGAACGCTGGATAATTCCGTTAAAAAAGGAGGGCATGTGGTGATGGGTACTTTTTCAGAAAAAGGGCAGGAGAAGTGTAGTGGAGTCAAAATCAAACAATATTCCCTGCACGACCTGGGCGAAGTTTTGCCTGAAGGTTTTGAGATCCTGGAGTGTAAAAATGTAGATCATATAACCCCTTCAGAGGCGGTTCAAAATTTTAGCTTCTGCAGCTTTAAGAAATCTTAGGTCCTGTGACTGAAGTTATCAATAATCCCAATTAAAATGCTTCTGTCTATCTTTGGTAAATCTGTAACATTTGTTACCGCGGTAACTTACCGGATTGCGTAATTTTGTTGTTGTAAAAAGAGATCGTGAAAAATATTTAAATATCATATTGGATTCCTTTTCCGGATATTTCAATTACCTGGGACAGGAAATAACCAATCCCTCCTGGACCAATTATCTCTACTGGCTCATTGGGTTGTCTATGTTGGTATGGATATTTGAAATTGTGATGCCCTGGCGGAAGGATCAAAAGATATTCAGAAAAGATTTTTGGTTGGATACTTTTTATATCCTTTTCAATTTTTTTCTCTTCTCCTTAGTTGGGTACAACGCGATCTCCAATGTTGGAGTTGAATTATTCAGCGATTTCCTCGGGATATTTGGGGCAGAGAACATCATTGCCATAGAATTACAGAACTTTCCGGTTTGGAGCCAGTTGTTGATCATGTTAATCATAGCCGACTTTATTCAGTGGAACGTCCACAGGCAGTTACACCGGCAGCCCTGGTTATGGAAATTCCATAAGGTTCACCATAGCGTTAAGGAAATGGGTTTTGCCGCGCAATTCAGGTTCCATTTTATGGAGACCGTTATATATAAAACAGTGCAGTATATCCCCCTGGCAATGATAGGCTTTGGGATCAAAGAATTCTTTGTTGTACATATGTTTGCTGTTTTTGTTGGACATCTTAACCATGCCAACGTGGGATGGAATTACGGGATCTTTGGATACATATTCAACAATCCAAAAATGCATATCTGGCATCACTCAAAAGACTTACCCACCCATTTACCTAACGGGATGAATTTTGGCCTTACCCTTAGTATCTGGGATTATTTGTTCGGAACTGCTTATATTCCGAAAAACGGCCAACATATTGAACTTGGATTTTCAGGAGATGAAGGTTTTCCTCAGGATTTCAAAAATCAAATGATCGAACCGTTTCTCCGGGAAAAGCATAAAACAGAAAATTATAACTTCAAAAAAGAAATTTACAATGACCATAAAGCAGTTTAAAGACGAAGCCCTGGCACATTATTCTTATGCAATTGTGAGTAATGGCGTTATGGCGGTGGTTGATCCCTGCAGAAATCCTTTGCAGTATTACACCTACGCCGAAGAGCAAAAAGCAAAGATCATTGCTGTTTTTGAAACCCATCCCCATGCCGATTTTGTGAGCAGTCATCTTCAGATCCATGAGGAAACGGGTGCTTCTGTCTATGTAAGTAAAATGACAGATGTCAATTATCCACATACAGGTATTGAAGAAGGGGATATTATTAAGGTGGGGAATGTTTCCTTCAAAGCTGTACACACCCCGGGACATTCCCCGGACAGTTTCACTTTTTTAGCCTCAGAGGGCGATGAAAAGGTGCTTTTTACAGGGGATACGTTGTTTATAGGGGATGTTGGCCGGCCGGACCTTAGGGAAAACGCCGGAAATATGAAAGCTAAACGGATTGAGCTGGCCAAAGAAATGTACCACACCCTGAAGACCAAATTCAATGATCTTCCTGATGAGGCTCTGGTCTATCCCGCCCACGGTGCAGGTTCCTTATGCGGAAAAAATATGAGTGATGCTGCATCCAGTACTTTGGGAGAAGAAAGAAAGAACAACTGGGCCTTTAAGGAGCAAACGGAAGAAGAGTTCGTAGAGGAGATCCTCAAAGATCAGCCTTTCATACCTTCTTATTTCGGGTTTAATGTTGATCTCAACAGTAAAGGTGCAGCAAATGTACAAAGGTCGAAATATACCATTCCACTTAAGCTTCAGGTTGAGGATTTAGAGAAGGATGTCCTGGTTGTGGATACCAGGGATGAAAAGCTTTACAAAAAGGCACACCTCCTTAATAGTATCAATATTATGGCCAGGGGCACAGCCGATAAATTTGAAACCTGGCTTGGAGCTATCATAGAACCCGAAGAAGCCTTTTATCTTGTCATTGACAGTGTTCAGAAACTTGATGAGCTCCTGGAGCGGGCAGCTAAGATAGGGTATGAACAACAAATAAAAGGAGTGGTAACCTTATCTGGAAAGTTATCTGAAGGTTCAGATAAGTTGGATCTTGAAGATTTCAAAAACAATAAAGAAGATTATACCATTGTTGATATCAGGAATAACAGTGAAGTAGCTAAGGGAAAGATCTTTGACAATGCCATAGCAGTACCTTTAAACGAATTAAGGGATAGGGCAGAAGAAATACCCTCAACCAAACCGGTAGTGGTGCATTGCGCGGGAGGTTACCGCTCAGCTTCCGGGAGTAGTATTCTTGAGAACGAGTTAAATGGGGTTGAGGTTTATGATCTTAGTGATGCAATTAAACAATTTCAAACATAATTACTAAAAAAATACCGGGAAGATCTCCCGGTATTTGATTTTCTGACATTATCTAGTCTTCCTTCAGAAATTGGCCTTCAAGACTAAATTCCAGTTCGGTACCGTCTGAAAGTTCCACTTCCTGCTCATCATTATCTAGTTCCCACCCGGTAATATGAGCCCCTGAGAAATTCGCCTCTACATAGGCAACTATGGGCGAGGGAAGAGCAGCATCGGGAATCCTTTCATCCCCGTCTATTTCTGTAACTTCTCCTTCCCGGTTAAAATCCAGTTTAGTGCCATTGGATAATTTAACTTCATACATCTCATTTTTATCTAAATGGTACCAGGAATCATTCTTTTCCGTCTCTTCGATCGTTGCATTTGAAAAATGGGTATTTATAAAATCTTTTGCCTCTTCCGGCAGTTCATTTTGGTTATTTTGGCCAAAACTCAGGCTCAGGCTAAAGACAAATATAATTCCGGTTAAAAAAATCCTTTTCATAAGTGCTGTATTAAGAATTAGAGGATATAATTTACATTAATACAGGTTGTTATAAAAGGTGTGGAATATAAAGTTTTGTGAAAGCCAATATAAAAGCAAACTTGCTACTTAAATAGGTTAAGGTTTTGTTGATTTACCAAAAAAGCCCGGCTATATTTTTTTATATTTACCTAAAAGGTCGAAAAATTAATTTTTCTATGGAAAAAAGATATAAAGTAAAGGTTAACGATTTTTTGGAATACGAATTTTCCAAAGATGAGATCGAAGCCTTAGACATTCAAACGGTTACTCCTTCCACGTTTCATATTCTAAAAGAAAATCATTCATTTGCCGCTCAAATAGTTGGGAATAATTTCAATAACAAAAACTATTCAGTAAAAGTAAATTCCACGGTTTATGAAGTCTCCATAAGCACTGAACTGGATCTTCTCATAGAAGAGATGGGGCTTTCATTAGGAGCTGCACAGGTGGTGAATGATATAAAAGCACCCATGCCGGGACTTATCCTTGATGTAATAATTGCAGAAGGGGATGAGGTAAAGGAAGGGGATTATTTGCTGGTACTTGAGGCTATGAAAATGGAAAACACCATAACGGCTCCAAGGGATGGGGTCGTGAAATCTGTTTCTGTAAAGATGGGGGAAACGGTAGATAAAAATCAACTATTGATCGAGATGGAATAACTTTATTACCTTCTGTGGAAGAGAATTTAAATAATCTGAATTCGATGAAAGGAAGGTTTTGTAAGCGAGGATACATATGATTACGCAATTATACATTCCGGGTACAAACTTTATTACACACAATCTCGAGATAAAAAATTAATACAAGCATGAAAAAAATACTGGTAGCCAACAGGGGAGAGATCGCGCTGAGGGTGATGAAGACGGCTCAGAAAATGGGCATTAAAACCGTTGCGGTCTTTTCTACTGCAGACAGGAATGCCCCTCACGTAAAATTTGCCGATGAAGCCGTATGCATTGGAGAAGCTCCTTCTAATGAGTCCTATTTATTAGGCGATAAGATCATTGAAGTTGCCAAAAGCCTAAAGGTAGAAGGGATCCACCCGGGTTATGGATTCCTGAGTGAAAATGCCGGCTTTGCAGAAGCAGTTGAACAAAACGGAATAACCTGGATAGGTCCCGGTTCAAAAGCAATTAGGATCATGGGTAGCAAACTGGCAGCTAAAGATGCTGTGAAGGATTATGGCATCCCAATGGTGCCCGGAATTGATGAAGCTATTACAGATGTTGAGGCGGCTAAGAAAATCGCCTCTGAAATAGGGTACCCCATCCTCATAAAAGCTTCTGCCGGTGGAGGTGGAAAGGGAATGCGGATCGTGGAAAAGGAAAAAGACCTGGAAGACCAAATGAAAAGGGCCATTAGTGAGGCAGAATCTGCTTTTGGAGATGGTTCTGTATTTATTGAAAAATACGTGGGTTCCCCAAGACATATAGAAATCCAGGTACTTGCCGACACCCATGGCAAGACCTTGCATCTTTTTGAAAGGGAATGCAGCATACAGCGGCGCCACCAAAAGGTTGTGGAAGAAGCACCCTCTGTTGTTTTAACCGAAGAGATACGCCAAAAAATGGGAGCTGCTGCGATAAAGGTAGCTGAAGCCTGTGATTACGTAGGAGCCGGGACAGTTGAATTTTTACTCGATGAGCATAAGAATTTCTACTTTCTCGAAATGAATACCCGGTTGCAGGTAGAGCACCCGGTTACGGAGCTTATAACCGGAATTGACCTGGTAGAGCAGCAAATTAAGGTTGCAAGGGGGGAGCATCTCGCTTTTTCTCAGGAGGACCTTAAAATTAAAGGCCATGCGGTAGAACTGCGTATTTATGCTGAAGATCCTTTAGAGAATTTCATGCCCAGCGTTGGAACCCTTGATAGATACAGAACTCCAAAAGGAGAAGGGATCCGCCTGGATGATGGGTTTGAGGAAGGCATGGAAGTACCTATCTATTACGATCCTATGCTCGCTAAGCTCATCACTTTTGGGAAGAGCAGGGAAGAAGCTATTCAATTGATGATCAAAGCAATTGATAATTATGAGGTGAAAGGGGTAATGACCACGCTGCCTTTCGGGAAATTTGTCTTTGAGCACGAAGCCTTCCGCAGTGGAAATTTTGATACTCATTTTGTCAAAAACTATTATTCCGCAGAAAAATTACATTCCAAAATTGAAGAAGAAGCCAGGCTGGCAGCACTTATTGCTTTAAAGCAATATTTGAAAGATCAGAAATTACTTCGTCTCCCCAATTAAAAAAATACTATGAGTCAGAATATAGAAAAACTGAAAGAAAAAGTTGGCCAGGCACATTTGGGTGGTGGTGAAAACAGGATTGCCAAACAACACGAAAAAAAGAAATTAACAGCCAGGGAACGGGTTGATTACCTGCTGGACGAAGGATCGTTTGAAGAAATCGGGATTTTAGTCACCCACCGAACTACCGATTTTGGTATGGAAAAGCAAAAGTTTTACGGAGACGGGGTGGTGACCGGTTATGGGACCATCCATGGCCGACTGGTATATGTTTTTGCGCAGGATTTCACTGTCTTTGGAGGTGCCTTATCTGAAACTCACGCCGAAAAAATATGCAAAGTGATGGACCACGCCATGAAGGTGGGAGCACCTATTATTGGCCTTAATGATTCCGGCGGTGCCAGGATCCAGGAAGGGGTGAGATCACTTGGAGGTTATGCCGATATTTTTTACCGGAATGTTCAGGCATCCGGTGTAATTCCTCAGATCTCAGCCATTATGGGGCCATGTGCGGGAGGTGCTGTTTATTCCCCGGCCATGACAGATTTTACTTTGATGGTGCAGGATACCAGTTACATGTTCGTAACCGGGCCAAATGTGGTGAAGACGGTTACTAATGAATCTGTGACTTCGGAAGAATTGGGTGGTGCCAGTACACATTCTACAAAATCGGGAGTTACTCATATAACTTCGGTGAGTGATATTGCCTGCCTGGAAGAGCTGAAAACCCTGCTGAGTTATCTTCCGCAGAATAATAAGGAAACTACTGAAAAGCTGGATTTCCATCCGGGAGACGAAGTACGGGAAGTGTTAGATGGAATTGTTCCCGATAGTTCCAATAAGCCTTATGACATGCACACGGTGATCAACGGGATCATTGATAAAGATTCCTTTTTTGAGATCCATAAGCATTATGCTGATAATATCATTGTTGGATTTGCACGCCTGGGTGGCAGGAGCATAGGGATTGTTGCCAATCAGCCTATGAGCCTGGCAGGTGTACTGGATGTGGATTCTTCAAAGAAAGCCGCGAGATTTACACGTTTCTGCGATTGCTTTAATATTCCGCTTTTGGTACTGGTTGATGTTCCGGGGTTTTTACCGGGAACAGATCAGGAGTGGAATGGGATCATCCTGCACGGTGCTAAACTCTTATACGCCCTAAGTGAGGCAACAGTACCAAGAGTAACCGTTATAACCAGAAAAGCCTATGGTGGTGCTTATGATGTGATGAATTCCAAACATATTGGAGCCGATCTTAACTTCGCCTGGCCAACTGCCGAAATTGCCGTTATGGGAGCCAAGGGCGCCAGTGAAATTATCTTCAGAAAAGAAATTCAGGAAGCTCCGGATCCGGAACTGAAATTATCAGAAAAAGAAGCCGAGTATGCAGAAAAATTTGCCACCCCTTTTGAAGCTGCCCAACGCGGGTTCATTGATGAGGTGATCATGCCCCGGGAAACACGCAGGAAATTATTAAAGGCTTTTAGTATGCTGGAGAATAAAACTGTTTTAAGGGCGGATCGGAAACATGGGAATATTCCTCTTTAAGGGGCGGTTTCAGGTTTCAGGGTTCAAAATTTAAGGTTTAAAGTTTCATGTTTCATGTTTCATGTTTCAAATTTCAAATTTGAGGTTTATAGGAATCTTAATTTCAGATTTTTGAGAATGAAGTATGGACAATGCTCTTAGTGAAAATTGAACCGAATATTCTTCCGGAACCTGATGTGAATTAAAATGAATAACAGGAATGAAATTCAATAAAATAGTTTGTGTAGATAAAACTAAATTAAGAGATTGGGCACTTGAGGAACTTCAGAAATACAGCGAAGAAAAAATAGAGAATTATATCGATTACCCCGAAAGCGAAGAGGAAGTACTTCAAAGAATAGGGGATGCTGAAGTTGTTTTTGTCTCCTGGCATACCCCTATTGATGAAAGCATCATAAAGAAATGCCCCTCCTTAAAATATATAGGAATGTGCTGTAGTCTTTATGATGATGAGTCTGCTAATGTTGCGGTTCAGTTTGCACGGGCGAATGGAATTGTAGTGAAAGGCATTAGGGATTATGGAGATCCCGGGGTTGTGGAATTCATTATTTCAGAAATGGTGAGGTTGTTTCACGGCCTGGGAGAGCATCAATGGAAAGATATGCCCGTAGAACTTACAGATAAAAAATTCGGGATCATTGGCCTTGGAACCACAGGGCAGCTGCTGGCGAAATGTTTACTGCCTTTTGGAATGGATCTTTATTACTACAGCCGAACGAGGAAACCTGAGTGGGAAGAAAAAGGGGTGAAATACCTGGGCATGGACGAGCTGCTGCAAACCGTCGATATTCTTTCTTTACACTTGCCCAAAAATGCTTTAACTTTAAATAAAAAAGATTTCAGGAGCTTTGGAAATGGAAAAATATTGGTCAATACCTCGCTGGGATTGCCTTTTGAGGAAGAACCTTTTGACAATTGGATTAGTGACACTTCTAATTTTGCAATTTTAGATGGAGACGGAAAAAAGGAATTGAAGAAGGAGATCCTGAAAAAGCAAAATATTATTACAGCAGATAAAAGCGCAGGTTGGTCTTCTGAAACTCACGAGCGCCTGTCTCAAAAAGTTATTGAAAATTTCAAATCCTTTATTTTAGATCAAAAGAAGGCTTAAGGATCAAATTCGCCAAAAGGATTTTGGATCTAAGGTAACAATGGTTACGCAGGCATTAAATTAATTTGTATTTCTTTGCAGCCAAAATAAAATCAAATGGAATATTTCTCACAACCCTGGCCCTGGTATATTGCCGGGCCACTAATCGCCCTCGTCATGTTCCTGCTTATATACATGGGCAGGCAATTTGGAATGTCTTCCAATCTAAGGACCATATGTACCATGTGCGGAGCCGGTAAAACCGCGGGTTTTTTTGATTTTGACTGGAAATCCCAAAGATGGAATTTAGTGGTGGTCGTGGGTGCCGTCATTGGCGGATTTATAGGGGCATTTCTACTAACCAACGACCCTGCAGTTGACATTAATCCTGAAACAATTTCTACATTGAACGAACTTGGTTTTTCTAGTGCGGGAGATGCTTATTTGCCAGCTGAGTTGTTTAGTATTGATGCTCTTACTGAGATAAAATCCTTGACTATTTTAATAATTGGGGGGATTCTTATAGGTTTTGGTGCGCGGTATGCCGGCGGGTGTACCTCAGGCCATGCTATTTCAGGATTGAGCAATTTACAATTGCCTTCTCTTATAGCGGTTATAGGGTTTTTTATAGGCGGCTTGTTTATGATCCACGTTTTATTTCCGATAATATTTTAGCAATATGAGAACAGCAGGTTATTTGTTTATAGGAATTTTTTTCGGGATAGTGATGTATAAATCTGAAGCGGCATCCTGGTTCAGGATCTATGAGATGTTTCAGTTCGATTCTTTCCATATGTATGGGATCATAGGGTCAGCACTTCTTTTGGGAATTACAGGAGTTTGGTTGATCAAGAAAAAGAAATTAAGATCCTTTTCGGGAGAGCCTATTAGCTTCCAGCCAAAAGAAAAAGGATTTTCCCGGTACATGTATGGTGGAATATTATTTGGATTAGGATGGGCTTTGGCGGGATCCTGTCCCGGACCCATTTACACCTTGATCGGTGCAGGTTATGTTTCGATACTTGTAGTACTAATAGGGGCTTTGCTTGGAACTTTTTTATATGGTAAGCTTAAAAATAGGCTTCCTCATTAATATGTTATTTGGCGAGTAAAAAATCCGGCCGATTTTGGAGATCCATAAATTGAAGGCATTTTGAAACGGCTTCAATTGATGGTTGATGAGCAACACGGTTTTTATCCTGATCCAGATCCCAGATTCCGCAATTGCTATAACTGGAGAGGTTATCCCAGTCTGGCCTGTCAATAACAGGGTATATACAAATTCCCCTAAGATCAATACCCAAAAAAAGAGCTCTGTTACATTCCAGGGTGATCTCCTCCAGCCATTGCGCGCGTAGATCTCCGAAATGACCTGTTTCGCTAAGTATAAGGGGCTTGTTATACCGGTAGTATATTTTAAGAAGAAGACATGATAAAGGTGTAAGTTTTCTATCTACCGGGGGCCAGGGGAGTGTTTGGTCCAGGTGGTCCCATTGATTGTTAAAATAATAGTTCACACCTACCATATCAAAAAGATCCGGGGACCCATCCAGTTCCGGACATAATCTTCCTGCAATAATATCTAGGGCCTGATACTGATAGTTATTAAGTTCTTCAATTTTTTCCTGTGCTACGTTATCATGGGCGGGGTGTACTTTTACCAGGGGCTCTACAATAAGTATGGTACAATGCTTATCGCATTGTTTTAGAACCTTTATTCCCTCAATAGCTGCCTTACAGAGGTGATACTTCATGTCAAAACCACTATTGATGGCAAATGGAACCGTTCCACGCATTTCCCCCGAATGCCATGACAAAAAGCTTATCTCATTGATAGGGACCACTATCAATGGCTGGGTAGCCTTTTTTTTATAAAACAAAGCAAAAGACCTGCATAAAGATTTGAAACGATTGCAGAATTGAGGATGAGTTGGAAACAAACCATCGGGATACCCAAAATGGCATAAATCCCAAATGATCTGGATATCCAATTTCTCTGCTGCTTCTATACGGGTACGCAGAGAACTAAAATCGAAAACATTGGGAATTGTTTCTACTTTGCTCCAGCAAATGCCTTCCCTAACTACTTTTATTCCAAGAGAGACCAATAGCTTGTAATCCTCTTCAGCGCGTATTTCGTGCTGGGTTTCATCCAAAAGATTTATTCTTAATCCTGAGCGGTTGATGTGATCAGCACATTCAAATCCGCCCATAAAAAAACTTTTAAACCTTTTGAATTCCTGTTTTTTCATACCTCGTGATTCTTTTACGTTTTGGTTTGCCTTCTAAAGATTTAAACAGATCCAGTGCATTTTTAAATGCCTGATCCATATTAAAATATTTATAATTGGCCAGCCTGCCCACAAAATAGATGTCTACCAGGGCTTCAGCCTCTTCTTTATATTTGTTGTAGATAGCCCTGTTCTTTTCATTAGGCACCGGGTAGTAAGGTTCACCTGTGTCTACAGTATATTCTTTGACAATGGTGGTTTTATCGGCTTTTTGATCGCCAAAATGTTTATACTCAATGATCCTGGTAAAATCTACCTCCATGCCGGGATAATTTACCACAGAATTTTCCTGATAGAAATCTTTGTCAACGGTTTCTGATACAAAATTGATAGAGCGGTATTCTAGTTTTTCTTCCAGGCTGTATTTAAATTCAAAAAAACGATCTATAGGGCCGGTGTAAAAAAGCTTTTCATAGCCATTGATCTTATCCTTTACGTCAAAATAATCAGTATTTAATTCCACGTGAATATTGGGGTGGGAGAGGATGTTTTCAAATATCTTTGTATATCCTCCTTTTGGCAGCGCCTGGTATTTATCTGAAAAATAGCGATCGTCAAAATTTGTGCGTACAGGAATCCGGTTTAAAACAGAAGCATCGAGTTCTTCAGGGAATTTATCCCATTGTTTTTTGGTGTAGTGCCGGAACATCTTTTCATAAAGCACGGGTCCGACCTTATCCAGAACTGCTTCTTTCCCGTTTTGCGGGTCTTCAATTGCAGAACGGTTCTTCTCCAACCAATCTTTCATTTCCTGTTGCGTGGAAAGATCAAGATCAAAAATTTTATTTACCGTGGTAATGTTTACAGGAATAGGTACCAACTGGCCATCTACCTTTGCAATTACCTTGTGCTCCCAATCGTACCAATCTCCAAATCTATTTACATATTTCCATACATCTTCCTCCTGGGTATGAAATAAATGTGCTCCATATTTAGAGACCAGTATTCCATTATCATCTACAAAATCAAAGCAGTTACCTCCTATATGATTCCGTTTTTCAAGAATGAGGACTTTTTTGCCAATACTGGCATATCTCTCAGCTAATACTGCTCCCGATATTCCTGCACCAATAATTAAAATATCTGTCTTCATACGGAAACGCTTTGAATGTTCTTAAGCATTTCTGATGCGGTCACGTCCCACGAAGTTCTCTGGAGTATCTTCTCATAAGCTTGCTCATTATTGCCCTGGTCTACCCGCCATAACTGTTCTATAGTTTGTGCAAATTCTTCAGCATTGTCAACAATGGAAATACAGTGATTGTAATCCCGCTCAACATCTTTGATGGCTGTGGAAACTATGGGCTTCCCCGCAGCCATATATTCTAAAGTTTTGGTTGGGCTAATATATTTGGTGGAATCATTTAAAGCAAAAGGCATCATGGCAATGTCAATGGCTTGTAGATAATTTGGCAACACTTTGTAATCTTTCATCCCCAGGTAATGAATGTTTTTCTCCCGTGGCAGATCTTCCTCTCCTATTTTGGCCAACGGACCTATCATTACAAAAGCCATTTCCGGTTTTAATTTTGCGGTTTTTTGTAAAAGATCCAAATCGATCCTTTCATCAATAACTCCTAAATATCCTATGATCGGTTTTTGGAGATTCTTCATGTCTTCAGGGATACTAATATGTTCTTTGGCTTTTTCAAAATGGCCCCGGTCAACTGAACTTGGGAAGCAGTAGACGTTCTTGTGATTTTTCATCTTTGCTTCATAAAGGGATTTACCGCCAGTGAAAACCAGATGAGCCTCGGAGAGCAAGAATTTTTCCTGAGTGATCAATTCCTGGGGTGCACCTTTAAAAAGGGACAACTCATCCATACAGTCATATATAACAGTTTCAAAGTCAAATTCGGTGATCAGGGGGCTAAAGGAAGGAGAATAGAACCACCCTATCTCGATCCTGCTGTCTTTTAAGAGGGGTCTCAAAACATCTTTAATATCTGCAATACTTTTTACTTTTGGTTTTAAAACGTGCAGGTTATTGTTTATTATTTCCAGATTAAATTCATTTTCTTCTTCAGGTTCAAAAGGAATTGGCTCCTCAATAAATAAGACTTTAAAGTTTTTTGCCATTCTGCTTATTAAGTGCTGTGGTCTTTGGTACACAAAGCCCCACCTTAAATGGCAAAACACCACCATATTATACCCCGATCCGGATTGCGTACTTATACGCGAATTTTTTCTTCTTGAATTTTTGGTTAAATCAACTGTTTTCTTTTCCATAGATATTTTTCGTTTTAAGCATACGATTCCCCGGCAAACAAACACAAGTTTGTTACCCGTAGTTAATAGGTAATTAATCGAATTAGAAATTTAGTTTAGGGGAACATTTCAAGAGAAAATAAAGGAATTCTCCTGGAATCTTTTTTAAAAGTATTACCTGTTGGTGCCACAGCAAAACGTATTAAGAAAGAATTAAGCTACTTTTTAAAAATTATTAACGAGGGAGGATTTTTTCTAATGATTATGGAAATGATGGGAAAACCGGATTATTCAGGTAGTTCTGTATCGGTAAGATTATAGGTAGGGAGAGAGATCTTATATTTTACCACTACCAGCCTTATGCTTATCACGATGAGCGAAGTCACTATATAAATAATATCCTGATTAAGTCCTACAGACATAAGTAAAATAAAGGCTAAACCTCCCGTAATAGAGGCTGTGGCATAGATCTCTCTTCTAAAAATTACTGGGATCTCATTACATAATATATCCCTTATTACCCCTCCAAAAGTTCCTGTCATCGCCCCTAAAGCGATGCACACAATGGGGTCGAGGTTATTTTGAAGTCCGGCTTCAACCCCAGTGATTGTAAACACTCCTAATCCGATGGTGTCAAATAGAAAAAGTGAGGTCTTTAAGTAATAGATCTTGTTTCTGAAAATAATGGCCAAAATGGATACCACACCTATGAGGTAAATATATAAGGTATTTTCCATCCACATCACCGGGGTATTACCAATTAACACATCCCTTAAAGTACCACCTCC
The DNA here is from genome assembly GCA_024635655.1 of Gillisia sp. Classification (GTDB taxonomy): domain Bacteria; phylum Bacteroidota; class Bacteroidia; order Flavobacteriales; family Flavobacteriaceae; genus Gillisia. The sequence goes on from JAGXIL010000045.1 coordinate 24,424, forward strand.
TACAGCGGTGACAAAAGCTATTATAAATATTCCGAACAGGTCCAGCTTTCGGTTCATAGCTGCCAGGGCACCGGAAATAGCGAAAGCCATAGTTCCTAAAAGGTCCAGGATATTGAATAGCGTGTAATCCATATTGTTTGCAAATGTACTTTTAAAGTAGGAATATTAGGTGCTGCCTTGAAAATTCAAAAAAAATATAATAAATTATTACTCCCATATTGGGATGATCAAATCTTAGGTCAATTTGGCTTCAGGTTTTGTTGAAAGTCACTACTTTTGTAGTCATAAATTTTATACCAATGACCGAAACTATAGAAAGAATAAAATGCCTCATCATAGGTTCAGGACCTGCGGGTTATACTGCTGCAATTTATGCTGCCCGTGCAGACATGCATCCTGTAATGTATACGGGAATGGAACCCGGAGGACAATTGACAACTACTACTGAAGTTGACAATTTTCCCGGATATCCTGATGGTATAGACGGCCCTTCCATGATGGTGGACCTTCAAAAACAAGCGGAAAGATTTGGCACGAAGGTGAGAATTGGAATGGTTACTGAAGTCCAGTTGAGCAATGAAGCCGGAGGAATACATAAAGCACAAATTGATAACTCTAACTGGGTAGAAGCAGAGTCTATAATAATTTCTACAGGAGCAACTGCAAAATATCTGGGCTTACCCAGCGAACAAAAGCTAAGAGGCGGAGGAGTTTCTGCCTGTGCAGTTTGTGATGGTTTTTTCTATAAAAATCAGGATGTAGCCATAGTTGGTGGGGGAGATACAGCGGCTGAAGAAGCAACTTACCTGGCAAATATTTGCAAAAAAGTAACTATGCTAGTGAGGGGTGATGAGATGAGGGCTTCCAAGGCTATGCAGCACCGGGTGACCAGCACAAAGAATATTGACCTTCGATACAATACAGAAGTTGATGAAGTACTGGGGGAACAGGTTGTGGAAGGACTTCGAATGATCAACAGGAAGACCGGTGAAAATGAGACTATTGAAATAACAGGATTATTTATAGCTATAGGCCATAAGCCCAATACTGAAATTTTTAAAGGCCAGCTGGATATGGATGAAATGGGCTACCTGATCACCAAAGGGAAATCTACCAAAACTAACCTTCCCGGGGTTTTTGCCTCAGGAGATGTGCAGGATAAAGAATACCGCCAGGCAATTACGGCAGCAGGAACAGGCTGTATGGCCGCCCTGGATGCTGAAAGATATTTAAGTACTGTTGAAAAGACAGAAGAAAAGGAAGAGATTACGGCTCGTTAATACTGCCGACATTACAAAATGAAAAAAAGTCCCGTAGAGGGACTTTTTTATTCTAAATAGAATTGAACTATTTTAGTTGTCATTATCTATTTTAACCTTTTTCTTGACATCTCCATCATCATCAGTTTTGATCTTGATTTTGGTATCATCGGTTTTAATTTTTACTTTAGAACCATCTTCATTGGACTGCATTTCGGCTCGGCTAAGATCATCAGCATCGTCAGCCGCGTCGGCATCCCTACAAGCTACCAGTGAAATACTAATAGCCATAAAAAGAATTCCTGTTGTAAAAAACTTCTTCATAATATAAATTTATTGGGTTAGAAGCGGTGAATGTAATGGCTTATACCTCAGCGAAATTTTATTTTAACAAAAAACATGAATATTTACCAATGTTATCACAATTTTTATACGGTTCAATGTTTTCCATTCCTGTAAGTTTCTGATCATGAGGGGCATAATTTTTTATTACAACTTCATTCTCAACAGGGGTAGTAAACCCCAGCAGACCAAGAATAGAGGTGATTATAAATTTTAAAAGCGCAGTCATAATTATAGTTCTTAAAGGTGATTACAAGGTTATTTTTTTTCTTTTACTACTGTCATAGATAGTGACTCCTGTGACAGTATCATTGCTTCTTATTTCCAAAGAATCCTCTCTTCTCTCCATCAAACTATCAGATTCTTCTTCTACATCTTCCTCCTCTTCCCAGGAGTCATTCTCCCAGGAATCTGTGTTGTTCACATCCTCACAGGTTTCACAGGTATATCCGTTATCAATGATCTTAAGGAAATTCCCTTCAGCATCATACTGAAGAATGTTCCCATAAAAATCTGAAGATCGGTGGAAGGAAGATATATTGTCATCGGCATATAATGTAGAGCCTACAGGTAAGTATAAGGTGACCCTTACTTTTTGATCTCTATAGTTATTCGTTAGTTCTGAAGTTAAATAAGAATCCAGATACAATCTATTCCCGGTTATTTCAGTATTATATTCAATGTTTTGAGCCCGGTTCCTGGCATCCCGGTCATCTTTGCCCTGTGCCATCTTCACGATCTCTAATCTTGCCAGAGAATCGCGGGTTGTCTTGACTACCAGCCTGAGATCTGTGGTGTACATGATCTTGTTGTCGTTCTCATCGTATTTTATGGAGACATCACTTCGGTATGTTCCGGAGCTGTATTCCGGATTTGATCTCATGGCGACATACAGGGTGTCCTGAGAGGTAACCGGAAGCGTTTCAATATTCACTACCTCCCCATCAAAGGCCCGTTGGGTAGCCTGCTGGATCCCGATCACTGCCAAGCCAATTATAGAAAGCAGCCAAAGGCCCAGAAGTACCAGTTTAGCAGGGGTTCCAATTGTCTTTAATTTTCTAACCAGGATCTTTAAACCAAGAATGAAGAGGAAAAAGAATGGAATTCCCACAGCGAAAAACGTAAGTAGTGACACCACCCAAAGCGGAGCGCCTATTGCAGCCAACTCGAAATAATCTGCCCATGGCGCATCAAATAGCCCGAATGTACCTACGGTAAATAATCCAATGAACAAACCAATTAAGGTTGTACCTGCAACCAGCAGGATAAGTATTCCTATGATTTTTACAAGGATGTTCAGGATCAATCGTATTCCGGAACCAACACCTTTAGCGGCAGAGGACGCACCGGACCTTGCCTGGTTACCGTATTTTTCGTAATCTACACTGCGAACCTTTCCGCTTACGTCTTCAAAGCCTTCGCGAATCTTTCGCTCAATATTGGAGATATTCACTTCTTCTCCCCTCATGGAAAGTTTGTCGGCAGTTGTTTTTGCTTCCGGAACAAAGATCCAGAGGGCAATATAGATAAGTATAAAAGCACCACTGGATGCAATAGTTAGAACAATCCATAAGATCCTCACCCAAAGTGCCTGTATTCCAAGATAATGTGCCAATCCTGAGGACACTCCACCCACATAGGAATGTTCTGTATCCCGGAATAACAGTTTACTCGTTCCTGCACCAGTGGTACGGGAATAGGAAGAGGCAGGCTCATCTTCAAATATCTCTTCATCTACCAAATAATCTTCCGGTTGTCCCATAGTGGCAATGACTTCCTCTACTTCTTTAGAACTTATAACTTGACGGTTATTTTTGATCTTTTCATTGAATAATTCTGCAATACGGGCTTCTATATCTGCAATTATTTCGTCCCTGCCCTGGGTGTTATTTAAAGAACGCTTAATGGCTTCTAAATAATGCTGCAATTTGGAATATGCATCCTCATCAATATGAAAGAATACGCCTGCTAGATTTATATTTACTGTCTTATTCATGGTTCTTGTTTTTTTGGGTGGTTACTATAGTTACAGCAGTTTGCAGTTCATCCCATGTATAGGTTAATTCTTTTAGAAATTCTTTTCCGGTGCTGGTGAGTCCGTAATATTTACGAGGTGGGCCACCTGTAGATTCCTCCCAGCGATAGTTGAGCAATCCCGCATTCTTTAGCCGGGTAAGCAGGGGGTAAATAGTACCTTCTACCACCAATAATTTTGCATCTTTCAGGGTTTCCAGGATTTCGGCTACATATGCATCGTTATCCCTTAAAACAGAAAGGATGCAATACTCCAGAACCCCTTTGCGCATTTGCGCCTTGGTGTTTTCAATCTTCATAGTGTCGGATTTTGAGTGTTGTTAAACTGTTCATTGTTTGATTGATGATTGCCAACCGGAGTTGGAGTGATGAAATTGATGGTTAATGGGTATGTATAGGATCTTCCTTCGCTGGCTTTCATAGTAGCATTAATGACGAAGATAATATCCAGTATAAATAGTGTGATGATCAAAAGAGCAAGGATAGCAACAAAAATAAAAAGAGGTACTGCATTGGTGAGGTGATAAGGCTCGAATCTAAAATTATCTGAAAAGAAGAATACCTCTGCCGCATGTTGTTGTAAACCAAAAAATACTATTCCACTTATTCCCACGCTAACCAGAAAAACGAAATACAGGAAAAAGCTGATCTGAAAGTTCAGTGCCTGTTTCCCGTGCTCATCTACAAAAGGGTCATTTTTCTTTATAGTCCACAGAATCAAAGGAGCAATAAAGTTTCCGAAGGGAATAAAGTACTTAGAAAAGGTTGATAAATGTATCAAAGATGCTACAGTTTTATCAGGATTTAATGTTTGCGTTTCCATAATAATAATATTTATAATGCAAATATATATCTTTAAGAAGGTATTATGCAAAACAAAGTACTATATTTTTTTAGGTGAAGTGAAAATTTAACATTTCTGTATGTTTGAAAATTTGAATACTTTTAGAAAAATTAGGAGCAAACAATGAAATTATCTGCAGGAAAGCTGAACAAATTCTTACTTATTAAATTACCCATTGCCTGGATAAGTGGGGTACGGGTCAAAAAGATCAATGCTGAAAATTGTGAAGTAGGAGTGAAGCACCGCTGGATCAATCAAAATCCCTTTAACTCCCTCTATTTCGCAGTACAGGCCATGGCTGCAGAACTAAGTACAGGAGCACTGGTCATGGGGCACATAAGGGAAAGTAACCGAAAGATCTCAATGCTGGTTGCCCGAAATGAATCTACATTTTCCAAGAAAGCCACCGGCAGAATACGGTTTATCTGTAATGATGGGCATCTAATCACTGATGCTATAGAAAAAACCATTGCCACCGGAGAAGGACAAACCTTTTGGATGAATTCTTCCGGGATAAATGAAGATGGCCTGGAAGTTTCGAGATTTAGATTTGAATGGACTATACGGGTTAAAAAATAAGGATAATAAATTCCAAGCACCAAGCACCAAGCACCAAGCACCAAGCTCCAAGCTCCAAATTCCAAAATCCAGGCACCAATTCCAAATTCATTCACCTAAATCCTAATTTTAAAAAACGAAAAAAATAAAGAGGTAAACCTTGTGGAAGTGACCCGGAGGGATTAACTTAAAGAATATTAGATAATGTTTATTGTGTAAACGAAATTAACTTTCATTTAACCTGAATTCTTAATACAACTTTTAATTATTTAAATAATGAATGCGCACGAAGTAGATTTTCAAATCTTTGGGGAGGAGATGCAGTATGTAGAACTTGAACTGGATCCAAGAGAAGCTGTAATAGCTGAAGCCGGGAATTTTATGATGATGGAGAATGGAGTAAAAATGAATACCATCTTTGGAGATGGTTCCTCCAAAGATGAAGGCTTTTTAGGGAAAATCTTAGGTGCAGGTAAAAGGCTTCTTACGGGAGAAAGCCTTTTTATGACCATTTTTTCCAATGAAGGGGAAGGCAAGAAGAAAGTAAGTTTTGCTTCGCCCTACCCGGGAAAGATCATTCCTATAGATCTCACTCAGTTTAACGGAAAATTTATTTGCCAAAAAGATGCATTCTTATGCGCAGCTAAAGGAGTTTCAATTGGAATTGAGTTCAGCAGAAAATTGGGCCGGGGCTTTTTTGGGGGAGAAGGATTTATTATGCAAAAGATCGAAGGGGACGGAATGGCCTTTGTACATTCCGGAGGAACCATGGCCAGAAAAGAATTAAAGCCGGGGGAAAAACTTAATGTTGACACAGGTTGTATTATAGGATTTACCAGGGAGGTAAATTACGATATTGAATTTATTGGCGGTATCAAAAATTCATTATTTGGTGGGGAGGGACTTTTTTATGCAACCCTCACCGGTCCGGGAGTTGTATATATCCAATCTCTTCCTTTTAGCAGGCTCGCAAGCCGCATATGGCAGGCTGCACCTCAGGAGGGTGGAAAAGATAAAGGAGAAGGAAGTATTTTAGGTGGTTTGGGAAATGCCATGAGGGGAGACAGGGGATTCTAAATCCGGAAAAAATACCTTGGGAAAACCAATATTTAATTGTATATTCAAATAAGTTTTAAAATAGGGCTTATAGGATCAATTCTACTTGAAATTTTTCTAATCAACAACCTAAATAGTATCAAATTATGGCGAGAGCGATGTTTGAATACACCAAAACTGTACTGGACAAGGTCAGTTTTGATGCAGTATTGTTCTGTAAGGAAGTAAGGAAAGCGTTACAAAGATTATTACCTCATGAGATCGAGGAACTTAAGATTTGGATCATTTCCCTTACCAAACAGAATCCGGAACTAAACCAATGTCTAATTTACTTAAATTGAAAAGCGGCCTTCGGGCCGCTTTTTGATCTTTCAAACTTTTTATATTAACTCTTTCGGGAATTCACCGGGCTTATGATCTTTACATTTTGGAAGGCTATGGCCCCTTTTATTACTCCTGCTATTGTGCTTCTCAGGGCCTCAATGATCTGGATCTTAAGTTCGCTTTTATTATAAATAAGACTTACTTCCCTTGCAGGAATTGGCTCGTGAAACATTTTCAGTTTCTTTATATCAACCTCTTTGATATCCAAAGTATGCAGATAAGGTAACAATGTCATCCCCAAACCTTCATTAGATAGCTTCACCAGGGTCTCAAAGCTGCCACTTTCCAATTGGAATTTATCATCCTCATAATTCCTGGATGCCTTACAAAGATTTAAGACCCCATCTTTAAAACAATGGCCATCTTCCAAAAGGAGCATGTCATCAATATCCAGATCATCAACTTCCAATTCATTTTTTTTTCCTAAACGATGTCCTTCGGGAATGTAAGCTACAAAGGGTTCATAATATAGAACCTGTTCTTTTATACCCGGAAATTCCAATGGAGTAGCTGCTATGGCTGCATCTAAATGGCCTTCCTTTAGTTTTTCAATAATGGCTTCGGTGTTGAGTTCTTCTATTTTTAATTTTACTTTAGGATACTTCCTGATAAAATTATTGAGAAACATAGGCAATAAAGTGGGCATAATAGTGGGAATAACTCCCAGCCTGAAAACTCCGCCTATAAAACCTTTTTGCTGATCTACTATATCCTGGATCCTGTCACTCTCATTTACAATATTCCTGGCCTGGTTCACGATCTTCCGCCCGGTTTCTGTTAACTGTATGGGTTTCTTGCTGCGGTCAAAGATCTGGATGTCAAGTTCTTCTTCCAGCTTTTGGATCTGCATACTTAATGTAGGTTGGGTCACGAAAACCTTTTGTGCAGCTTTGGTAAAATTTTGGTGCTCGGCAACTGCCAGCACGTATTGTAATTGTGTAATAGTCATAAAACAGGTTTAGATCCTGAAGCAAAGGTATTGATTTATTCTATTTATAAAATTATGATCTCTAAAATTACCTATAGTTTAACGGGTAAGACGAAGGTTAAGTTCCATAGTGGGTCCTTCAGCTTCAAACCTGGCGTCACTCCAAGTAGGAGGCCCGTAAGGATTAAACTTATTATTGGAACTGCCGTAAAATTCCTGAGGCATCCCGGTGGCTTCAAAATCCATTCTTCCGTTTCCATTCTCATCGTGAAAGGCTGTGATCCCATAGACTCTTTCCGGAACGTCTTCGAAAACTAAAGTAGCAGTACCGTCCTGGATCTCACCTTTGGCCGTTACTTCCGGATTTGACGACAGAAATGTATTTTCAGTAAACAGGCTTCCCAGAACAGCGCCTTCATCTGTCTTAATATTTTCAACTACTACAGTAATTGTGGTGGTTTTCACCTCCTGTGCAAAGAACTGTTGCACCAGGAACATACAGAACATCATGGATAAAGTTTTCATAGTATAAGTTATTTTTAAGTTTATTATAGACCAAAAATAGAATTTACCTTGAAGGTGTTTACATGTTCCTTACTCAACTGTAGTAATTTAAGGATGGATTGTAATGAAGAGATTTTTATAATAAACCTCTTGCTTTGATCTCTAAATATTTATTGATGGTATTCATAGTGAGATCTTCTGGTTTTGTCAATACCGTTTGGATTCCGTTTTGGTGCATTTTTTTTGCCATCAGTCTCTTTTCAAAAGAGAAATCTTCAGCTATAGTTTGATGGGCAATATTAGGAAGATTATCTGCCTTTCGGCTGATCACTTTTTCAAGTTCGGTATTTTCAAAAAATATCACCACCACTACGTGTTGTTTTGCAAGTGCTTTTAAATATGGCAGGTTCCTGTTCAAACCATTCATATGTTCAAAATTGGTATAGATCATGAGCAGGCTGCGCTGATTAATCTTTTTTTTCACCCAGGCGAATAAAAGCCCAAAATCTGAATCTAAATATTCTGTTTTTATTTTATAAAGAGTTTCTAAAATAATATTGAGTTGGGTCTTTTTGGAACTCGAGGGAATAATTTTAGTGGCTTCATTGGAAAAATACAGCAACCCGGTCTTATCTTTTTTCTGAAGTGCAACATTTGAAAACGCGAGGGTGCTGTTTATGGCATAATCGAGAAGGCTTAGCCCCTCGAAAGGCATTTTCATTACTCTGCCCGTATCAATAACGGAAAAAACCGGCTGGGCCTTTTCTTCCTGGTATTGATTGACCATTAGCCCGGCTTGTTTTGCTGTTGCTTTCCAGTTGATACTGCGTACATCATCCCCGGGGACATATTCCTTTATTTGCTCGAACTCCTGGGTATGTCCTATTCTTCTAATTTTTTTAAGCCCGGGTTGGCGAAGGCGATTGTCTATCGCCATAAAATCATATTTGCGCATCTGTATAAAGGAGGGATACACTTTTACCTCCTGATCTCCATCAAATACCAAACGTTTTTTTACAAGCTTAAGCGGGGTGGAGATATATAAATTCAGTTTTCCAAAATGGTATTCTCCCCGCTCTACAGGGCGGAGACTGTACTCATATTTAGCAGACTCCCTGCCCTTTACCAGTAATACTTTTTGAAAATCCCTTTTTTGGAACTGAACAGGGAGTTCATCTATGAGTTCAATTTCGGTTTTAAAATTAAAATTATTTTGTACCTGAACAAGGACCGGGTTGTGATCTGAATTTGACAATTTCTCCGGCACCAATCTTTTTGCCGTAACACCCGGTTTACTGAAAAGTGTGGCGGCATCCATAAGGATAAGGAAAAAAAATACCACGCTCAGGATCCAGGAAATGGTGTATAAAAAAGGAAGCCAGAAAGAAAAGAGGAATGTTACAGCAATTGCAAAAATGGCCACAAATACCTTTTGGTGAAAATATATCGATCTCAGAATTCTTATCACTTCTATCTTGGTATTTCTACAGTGTTGGTTATGATATCGATCACATTTTCCTGGGTAATACCTTCCATTTCTTTTTCAGGAGAAAGAATGATCCTGTGAGCCAGGACGGGAATCAACACCTTTTTTATATCCTCCGGGATCACAAAATCCCTACCCTGTATCGCAGCCATTGCTTTTGAGGCATTCATAACGGCTATGGTAGCCCTTGGTGAAGCTCCCAGGTATAGATGGGGATGATTACGTGTTTTTACAACCAGTTGGGCAATATAATTAAGCAGTTTTTCCTCCACAAGTACTTCCTGAATTTGAAGTTGCAGCGCCAGAAGCTTTTCCGGGGTGATTACAGGGGTTATGCCTTTTTCAGGAATTACACCTTTTCTTGCATGGTGCGAGCGTAAAATTTCTACTTCTTCCTCAGGGGTAGGGTAGTCTACCTTTATCTTGAACAGGAATCTATCCAGCTGAGCTTCAGGTAAAGCATAAGTGCCTTCCTGTTCTATAGGGTTTTGGGTTGCCAGCACCATAAACGGAGGTTTCATCATATACTTTTTGCCATCAATGGTGACCTGCCGTTCTTCCATCACCTCAAAAAGTGCAGCCTGAGTTTTTGCCGGGGCCCGATTGATCTCGTCTATAAGAACAATATTTGAGAATATAGGTCCGGGTTTAAATTCAAAATCAGATGTTTTGGAGCTCAATACAGAAGTTCCAAGAACATCACTGGGCATTAGATCAGGAGTAAACTGTATTCGGCTGAAATCAGTTTCCAGGGTCCTTGCAAACAATTTGGCAGTTACCGTTTTTGCCACCCCGGGAACTCCTTCTATAAGTACATGTCCGTTGGCAAGTAGGCCTGTTATCAACAATTCGATAAAATTTTCCTGACCAATGATCACTTTTCCCAGTTGCGCCTTGAGACTTTCAACAGCCTGGTGTAATTCGTCCAGGGGAATTCGGTTGCTAAAATTTATTTCAGGGTCTGACAGGTTTTCTTCACTCATTATTTATTTTTTATAGGATTCAATGATCTCATTTAATTCTTTCAATTCATTTTTTAATATTTCGTTTTTTCCGGCAATATCATGAAAAATTTTGTACATCTCCCTTGTTTCCTGTTCCGTATTACCTGTTTTATCAGCAAGTTCCCGGTAAAATTTTTCATTTGTAAGAGAGGTATCTATCCTATACCGTTGCCGGATATGGTCCTGAAAATGCTCGATCTTCTTAAGAGCCAATGCCCGGTACTCTTTTTGTTCAAGATAGAGATCGGCAATGGTTTTAGAGTATTCCAGGGTTTGATTTTTAAGTGGGGCTTTGACAGGAACCGGTTGCTGTTTTCTTTTTCCTTCAAAGATTATGAACAGTAAACTTCCGATCAAAACAAAGTAGTATGCCCATTTTAAGGGCTTATTATTTAACAGGATATAAAGGGGTGAAGAATAAAAAGTTTTTCCGGTTTTATAATATTGATCCCAGTAAATGAGATTATCATTATTGATATATCCCAGCACATCCTGAGCGTAGTGGTAATTGGAATTTAAAAGCAGAAAATAATTGCTGAAAGCCTGAGGAAAACTATGTATATAAATATTGCCCTCACCAAATGAAGACATGATAAATACAGGGTATGCCTCTTGGGGTTTACTGAAGGTTTTAATATTTCCCACCCCGAGTATAGTTTGATTGATGGTATCTATTCTACTGAAATAGGTGAGCTCTGTATCCTGCTCAAATATATAAGGCTCCTTATTCTGAAGTTCAGGATGTACCAGGTTTATATAAGGTTGGGAGGATAGATCAGTCCCGGGGATCCTGATACCGGTTTCCAGCTTCAGGGTATCAAGCAGTGCTTCGCTGAAGACATTTGCAGACATAAAAACATCATTTCCCTGTGATACCCAATCTAATAATTTAGATAATTCAGATTCATCAAATAACAAGGAGTTGTTCAGAAAAAAGTAAGTACCGTTCTCAGCTTGATCAAGAAATTCAAAAGGCGGGATTTTAATATCTTCTATTGTTGAAGATGCGGTCTCCTTCCACGATTCGTAAAAAACAAATGTGCCTAAAGGGATCTTGTCGCTCTCCAGGTAGCTGGGACTCCAGTTGACAGGTTCCGGTTCAGATGCTTCCAGATAGGTTAGTAACAACACTACAAGCATCAATGCTCCGGATGCTATTTTCCCGCTATTTCTCATTTGGAATTTTCTCTAATGATCTTTCTATTTCCCCAAAATATCTTTGGGCAAGTAAAAAATCTGTTTCTGAAACGGCAAAGCTTCCGTACCAGATAAAATCATATATACGCATCACTTTTTTGAGAGGCAACTGAATTTTTTCTTCCCTGATCTCCCTTAGATACTCAGCATTGGTCTTTTGAAATTCATAATTTATCAAACCTTTTTCCTGAAGCTGCTTCAGTAACTGCAGGTAATAATATCTTACTGCCAACCTGTAATCCCTTTTTTCAATAGCCGCTTTTATAAGTTCAGGAATATTTTGCGACCGTACAATTTTTTCTTCCTCATTGTAGAAAACTTCAGGCGCCGGAGAATTACCTATTATTGAGGGTCCGGGGTTTAGCCTGATGAACAAATAAAAGATCAGGCCAATGATGGCCGCGACGATTAAATAGGGTAATATCTGCAGCAAAAAGGCAATAATAACATTGGCTTTATAATCTCCAAACAGCCATGAGATAAAATTTTGATAATGTAGCTGCAGCCACTTTTTGAACTTTGTCCACCAGGAATCCTGCTCAACTTCAGCTAAGTAATCAAATGCACTGTCATTTTTATAGCTTTCAATATTTTCAGGATCAAATTCCGGGCGGTCCAGATTTGTATCTTTATCATAATTCACCCTTTCCGGTGCCACAACTGAATCTTGAGCAACATAAATCTCCGAAACTTCAGAGAAAATCTCCATCGCGGGAAGTACCGGGCTGTAAAGTGCAAAAAGGAAGAAAAAGAGAAGTGCCCGCATTTTTTATTGGTTACCCAGCTTATCTATGGTCTCATAAGTTCCGGTTAAATTCTTATGTTCATTTAAATTGAAGTAAATAAATGCAACTGCAATAACAGTTATGGTAGACAAAAGATATTGAATTACCGATGCCAGGACATTTAAGGTGATAAAGATCCAGTCTGAAGAAGCTTCAGGGTCTGAGGCCGCTCCCTCCTGGACTACAGTGAATGTTTTCACTAATGTATAAATGATCAAAGGCACCTGGAAGATCAGGCCAATAATATACACCAGTAACCAAATGACAATTAACGTGATAAAGGTCATCCACCAATGATCTTTTACAAGGCTAAAGCTGTAAGCAATGGATTCAGTAACACTAAAATCCTTAAACACCAAAATAGCACCCGCCAGGGCTAGTGGAACCATGAGGTAAATCCCCGGCAGGATAAACAGGATCATTCCTGCAATTACAAATATTCCGCTGAGTACGAATAGAAGAAATAACTTGAAAAAATCCTGTTGTACTCCCTGTTTTATTTCTGTCTCATCAACTTTCCCTTCATTATAGACATAGGTCTTTATATAGTTTAAAATTGTTCCATATAGGGCAGCATAAAAAAGAAGCAACGACACAGCCAGAATTGGGAATGAGATGAGGAAATTTCCCGAAGCACCTGTTATTGCCTCTAATGGATTTCCCGCTACAGAATAGGTATAATACCCAACAGCAGCAATAACCAGGATAAAAAACGGGCCAACCATTTTGTATATATGCTCAAATAACTGTTTGTAGTTCTCACGTATAAATTGAAAGGTGACGCTAATGATATCTCCTAATTCCCGTTGTTGTTTAAATTCAATGTACCGGTGGTTCTCCATTCTGGATTGGTTTTTTATTTAAGTAAATTGGGTAAAACACATAGTAAAACAGAATACTGAACAATGATAGACAAATAATTAAAATAGCCTGCCAATCTGGCATTCCGGTTTGGCGGGTAACAAACCCCTCCAAAAAGCCTGCAATAATAAAGAAAGGAATAGTGCTTATCACTATTTTTAATCCATTTTTGACTCCTCTAACAAAGGATGCTAACCTGGTGTAGGTTTGAGGGAATAAAATACTTTTCCCCACCACCAGCCCTGCACACCCGGCGATGATGATCACGGAAATTTCTATAGTGCCATGGATCCAGATCGTTCTTGCTGAATCCCATAACATTCCGTTTTCATAGAAAAAGTATTGAAATGCACCCAGCATTATGGCATTTTGCATTAATACATACGCCGTTCCAATACCTGCCAGGATCCCCAGGGTGTAGGCCATAAGCGCTACCCTGATATTATTGATCGTTATTCCAAGGAACATATCCAGCTCTCCCATTTGCTTATATACTGCCATTGGATCTTTGTTGGCAATATTTTCCAGGGTCATATTAATATATGCATCCCCCAGAATGGCCCTCACAAAACTTCCATCACTAGAGGCAGAAAACACCCCTACTAATATGAACACTGAAAAAATCACGAAGCTTAGCAATAATTGCTTCTGAAACCTGTAGAACATCAGAGGAAAATCCCTGCTGTAAAAATTCCAAAAAGCATTTCCGGGTTCTTTTTTGTTGGTATAGATCTTTTGATGGGCTGCGGCGGCTAAGCCGTTTAAATAGGCGGCTGTATTACTGCCCGGGTAGAAAGTTTTTGCGTAACTAAGATCATCTGTTACTTCAAGATAAAGCGCAGAAATAATTCCGGGAGCAATGGTTTTTTTATTGTGAAGTTCCTGTTCGAATTTTAGCCATTTATTCTTATTTTGCTTCACGAAAGCAGCCTCGCGCATAGGTCTTTTGTATTTGTCTCAAAGAAACGTATTTAATGGATAATTTTCAAATAGAAACTGCTCAAAATATAGGTATTCATCAAAATGTAGCAGGAATAGGAGACAGGATCCTCGCATTTATTATTGATCTTTTCATTATTGTCGCTTATGCCATTATTGCTACGTTTGGTATCGCAGGCCTGGGATTGGATGGAGGGTCCCTGTGGGTTTATTATTTGATCATAGGATTACCGGTATTTCTGTATTATTTAATTTGGGAAACTTTTAATAACGGCCAAACCCCGGGTAAATTGGCATTGAAGATCAGGGTGGTAAGGCTGGATGGTTCAAGGCCAAGATTCAATCAATATATAGTAAGATGGTTGTTGCGGTTGATAGATATAAGTTTGAGCAGTGGGGGAGTAGCAGTGGTTTTTATTCTTTTAAATGGAAAAGGACAAAGACTAGGGGATCTGGCAGCAGGAACTACAGTGGTAACCGAAAAAAAGCAAATGCAGCTTTCACAAACACTGCAGATAGATCTTCCGGAGGATTATTCCCCTACCTATCCTCAGGTAACCATCTTAAAAGACAAGGATATTCAGGAAATAAAAAGGCTGTTTTACAATGCCAAACGAAATGGCAATCACAAGATAATTACCAGCCTTTCAGGTAAAATTTCAGACCTGCTGGAAGTTAAACCACAGGAACGGCCATTTGAATTTGTACAAAAGATCCTTAAAGACTATAATTATTATACTCAGCAATGATCAATCAAAAATTTTTACTGTTATAGGAATATTCAGGTCCGGCCATTCACCTTCTCCTACTACCTGCCGGTTGATCTCATCTACCACATCCATTCCGCTGGTCACTCTGCCAAAAACAGTATGGTCATTGTCCAGGTGATGGGCACCCCGTTCACTTTGAACAATAAAAAATTCATATGGAGAGGAAGCTTTACTCACGTTTTGCTTGGCGTACTTGGCTGCAGAAAAAGCACCCCGGGAATGCCGGTGACCGGCTTCAAATTCACCCGGCACCAGGTATGATCCTATTTTGTTTCTTTTTTTACTGGTTTCGGTATTATCTGAATTTCCTCCCTGAATTACAAATCCTTCAGCAACACGATGAAAAAAAGTGCCATCAAAATAGCCTTGTTTTGCCAAAAATATAAAATTTGCCCTGTGAAGCGGGGTGTTATTGTATAGTAAAACATCTATATCTCCAAATCTGGTACTGATCCTAATTTTATTCTCAGGATTTTCCTCTCCGTACTCAGTTAAAAAAGGAATCAGTTCTTCCTGGACCAGAAGAGGCCCATCATCCTCTTTTGATTTTTCCTCTTCCTGCTTTTCTGTTTCACTTTCTTCATTGCTTTTGGAAGGTGGAAATTCTTCAGTATTCTCAATGGTTGTGGTAGTATTGCTAGATTTATTGCCTGTCTTTTCCTTATCTTCACAACTTGCAAAAAACAGAACAATTAAGCTCAACAATGTTGAAAGGGATCTTACCATGGATTTTAATGAATTTAAATATAAGACAGCAAATTTAAAGAATTTAGAGCTTCCGGGTATGGAAGCCCAGAATAAATTAGCGCCTATTATTAGAATTGAAGAATTAAAAAAAATAGAATTCACTACTAGAAAATCTAATAAAGCCGGGGTGATGGCAGTATTCTATCCTGATGCAAATGATATCACTCACTTTGTATTAATTTTAAGGAAAACCTACAGAGGCGTTCATTCTAACCAGGTAGGGTTTCCCGGCGGAAGGATTGAAGCTTTCGATAAAAATCTCAAGCATACTGCATTGCGGGAAACGGAAGAGGAGGTAGGTATTCCACAAAAGGAGATCAAGGTCCTCAAAAAGTTGACGAAGTTATATATTCCTCCAAGTGATTTCTGGGTGCACCCTTATATAGGGATCATGGAAAGAACTCCGCAGTTCATTCCGCAGGAAAGCGAAGTTGAGCAAATTCTGGAAATTAATATCAATGAATTCTTTGATGAAAAAAACCTTGTTGTTAAAAAGTTAAGCACTTCCTATGCAGATGAAATAGAAGTACCGGCTTTTTTCCTTGCCGGAAATGTGGTATGGGGCGCAACGGCTATGATGTTAAGTGAATTGAAAGATTTACTGGCAGAGGTACTGTAATTGGTATTTTATTATATTTACCGCCGTTTTTGTCGGTTAAAAATAGAACTGCAATAGATATGGGCTTGTTGAAAAAAAATCCATTTGGACACATCCTTTTTTTTAAAAAGTGGCTGATTCGAATTTTCGGAGTGCTGACCCATCGAAGATTTCGGGGATTTAATGAGCTAAGGATCGAGGGATCTGAGATCATTAAAAATTTACCTGATTCCAATGTTCTTTTTGTTTCCAATCATCAAACTTATTTTGCCGATGTCACTGCCATGTTCCATGTCTTTAATGCCAGTCTTAGCGGAAGAGTGGATTCTATTAAAAATGTAGGTTATTTATGGCAACCGAAGCTCAACATCTATTATGTTGCTGCCAGGGAAACTATGAATGCAGGATTGCTAACGCGCATTATGGCTTATGGAGGTGCTATAACTGTAGAACGCACCTGGAGAGCCAAAGGCCAGGATGTTCATAGGGATGTAAAACTTAGTGATACCGAAAATATTGGAACGGCTTTAAAAGATGGATGGGTGATCACATTTCCGCAGGGAACTACCAAGCCATTTAAACCTATAAGAAAAGGTACTGCTCATATCATTAAAAAATATAAACCTATTGTTATTCCTGTGGTTATAGATGGTTTTAGAAGGTCTTTTGATAAAAAGGGGATAAGGATAAAGAAACGGGGGATATTACAATCATTTCAGATAAAACAACCACTGGAGATAGACTACGAAAATGAAAGTATAGAAGCTATTGTAGAAAAGTTGGAGTATGCCATTGAACAGCATCCCTCATTTTTAAAAGTTATTCCAAGAGAAGAAATTGAAGATATGGAAGAACTCAATAAGAAAAGAAGGTTTGATTATTAGTAGTAATGGACCAAGTTTTCCTATTTATCCTGGGCAGGTTTATAATTTGAATTTTCGATCTTCATCTGCAAATAATAGGCTGTTGAAATAATGAAAATATCTTTACATCAGCCCATTCATTTATTTCCTACCGGTGAAGCTGTTGCAGGATACATTTGGGTTTTGAGAGCAAACTTCTGCTCATTCTGCATTTCCTTTACGGTTTTGGTGCTTCCGTCATGACTCCATCCCGGTGGGCCAAAAACATACATGAATTTATGTTTCCAGTTTTTGCTCTTTTTCATGTCTTCCCAAATATTATGGTATTCATGTGTTAAGATCACCCAGAGGTTATAGGAATTTGGAGGTGTTGATACCCCGTATTTGATTTCTATAGAATCATCTAGCTCTTTCCAGGTTCCAAAGATCCTGTCAAATACATTAAGTATTCCGCCGTGATTTTTATCCATGTATTCAATGTTTTGGGCGTGGTGCACCTGGTGCATTGTATGCGTATTGATAAATTTTTCGATAAATCCCATTTTCTTTACATACCTGGTGTGCAGCTGGAATTGCCATAATGCTTCAATGCCCAGGCAAACCACAAGTACTTCTGGCGGAAAACCGATCATTACGATCCATACATAGAAAAAAGGCTTGTACAAAATAGTGAACCAGCCATTTCGTACAGCAGTACCTAAATTAAAATTATCTGAGGAATGGTGCACTATATGGGCGGCCCAAAAAAACCGGACCATATGATTTTGCCGGTGGAACCAATAATAGGTAAAATCGTCTAACAGCATACATAAGATCCAGACATACCAGGCGTATCCAAAGGATTCCCACCCCATGATGTTAGTCCTGACCCCATTTATGACCGGATTAAAAAGTTCATAGAAAAAGTTGAAAATAAGTACAACTGCAACAGTCTTTACTAAAGCGCCTAAAAATGCAGAACCAATTCCCAACAATAGGCTGGAAGTAAGATCCTTCCATTTATAAAGGTCCTTATTATCTGTAGCCTTACTGTAAGTTAGTTCCAAAAAAATAAGCCCGAGAAAGCAGGGAGCCCCATAAACCAATGGGTTGGTAAAATCCATATAAAATTTTTTAGGGGTGAATTTTGCGGGGAAAAATCAAATTTAAGCAATATCAAATAGTCCTGACAATAAACTTTCCTATAAATTACCTAAAATTTTTAGGAAGATCAGGCAATATTTGAGCTCAAAGAATTTAGAATTAATAATTCTGAAGTTTTGGAATTTTAAACAGGCATAATATGATAAGCTCTATTTAAATATCCAGCTGTTTTAATTCCTTATAATTATTGTGTAACCGCTTGAGCAAAATTCCGTAAAGGAGTTTGTAAAACAACCATAAAAGACCTAAAATCGCAAAAACAACTAAGGTCGTTACCCCAAGAAAAATAAGCCACTGCATGGCGTTAAAAGAGTAATCTTTGGTTTGATCTATGGCCTCTGCATTATTTATATGGTAATCAAAAGTGAAATAAATAGAAACAAGGGAGGTAAAAAAGGTTGATATGATTACGTATGCAATATAAAACTTAACTGTTCTTCTTGTTTTAAGTATATTTTGCATCAGGGTAACAGAGTCATCTGTAGCCGATATCTTTTTATAATTTTTGTAAAACTGATATATGAAATAAAAGGTAATCGTATATCCTATGATATAAACGGCAATGGTAAATCCGGTGAGTTGAATTCGCTCAAGTTCAGCCCAATATTCTTCATTCATTAGAAAAACATTCAGTACCGCCCATAAAAGGAATTCTATAATACTTATGACGAAGATCCACTTCACTATAGAAGAAGATTTTTTCCAAAGCATTTTATAGATCTGGTCATAGCTAAGCCTGGGGTATTTACCTTCCTGCTTTTTCCAGTCCTTTTTTAATAAATCTAATTCATCCATGCGCTATTACGGATTTAAAATGTTTTTCAACTTTGTCTTTACCCTGTTCATTTTCACTCTTGCATTCACTTCGCTTATTCCCAACGTTTCAGAAATATCTCTGTAATTTTTGTCTTCCAGATACAAAAATACCAGGGCTTTCTCTATGTCATTAAGCTCTTTAACAGCGTCATAAAGAAGTTTTAGTTGCTTTTCCGATTCGTTGTCGTATTCTTCTGCCTGTATTCTGAAATGTACAGTGTCATAGTCCTGAGTCTGAATTCCTCGCTTTTTCTTACGATAAAGTGTAATCGCAGTATTTAAAGCCACCCTATACATCCAGGTGCTAAATTTTGAATCACCTCTGAATTTTGGATATGCTTTCCATAGTTGTATTGTGACCTCCTGAAAAAGGTCATTATGCGAGGCTTGATCATTTGTATAGATGCGACAAATTTTGTGCACAATATTTTGGTGCTTCTCGAGATTGCTTACAAATTGATGTTCAAGTTCTTTATTCACAAATGTTGGTTAGCCTTATATATGTCTCAACTTTACAAGAATGTTACAAAAGTCTTTTGCAGGAATTTATAAAGGTTAACAAATAAATAGATTTGACCTAATTTGCCGACCTAAGATCAAATCTTAACTAAGATTTGTAACTGCCAATTTATATTTTTTCGTGTTAAAATTTTATCTTACAGAAAAAATATATTTTAATGAATATTCCCAACACTGATCTGCCACGAGTGGTGATAATAGGAGGAGGTTTTGGAGGGATCACCTTAACCGGAAAGCTGCTAAAAGAAAAAGTACAAACCGTTCTAATTGATCGAAACAATTTCCACACCTTTCAACCATTGCTTTACCAGGTATCCACATCTGGTTTAGAGCCTGATTCTATAGCCTATCCTTTTCGAAAGATTACAAGGTCCAGCAAAAATGCCTTTTTTAGAATGACTGAAGTATCCAGCATAGATCCCGAAACAAATACTGTTCATACCCCCATAGGGGATCTGGTTTTTGACTATTTGGTTATAGCCACAGGTTCAAAAACAAACTTTTTTGGAAACACAAGTATAGAAGAAAACGGGATGTGGATGAAAACCATACCCCAAGCTTTGAACATTAGGAGTTTGATCCTGGAGAACCTAGAACAGGCAGAAATTACCAGTGATCCTGCACATCGTAAAGCCCTGCTAACCTTTATTCTGGTAGGAGCAGGACCCACAGGAGTTGAACTAAGTGGAGCCATTGCCGAACTAAAAAATCAAATTGTCACCCACGATTACCCTCATATTGATCCTGAAGAAATGGAAATTCATTTGCTGGAAGGCCTGGGCAGGGTTTTACCTCCTATGAGCGAAAAAGCATCAGAGAACGCACATAAATTCCTGAAAGAGCTTGGAGTTCAGGTGCATTTGAATACTATGGTAGAATCATATGACGGACTTCTGGTGAAAACCAATACAGACAGGACCTTCAGGACTTCTACTTTTATTTGGAGTGCCGGAGTTACCGGGGCCCCTGTCAAAGGATTAAAAGCAACGGCACTTGTAGAAAAAGCAAACAGATATGAAGTAAATGTTTTTAACCAGATAAATGGATACGAGAACATTTTTGCCATTGGAGATATTGCTTTAATGGCCACAGCCGATTATCCCAGAGGCCACCCAATGGTAGCACAACCGGCTATACAACAGGGAAAAAACCTGGCAAAAAATATTAAGCGGTTAATTAAGGGTGAGAAATTAACACCTTTTGATTACCGCGATAAAGGATCTATGGCAACAATAGGCCGCAACAGGGCAGTAGTAGATATGGGTAAATTAAAATTCGGAGGATTTTTTGCCTGGTTTATCTGGATGTTCATACACCTTTGGTTTTTAATAGGCTTTCGCAACAGATTAGTCACTTTCCTTAACTGGGTCTACAATTATATCAATTACGATAAAGCAGCAAGATTAATTATTCGCCCCTTTAAAGGAAGAAAGATCCAGATGGAGGATAAAAAGGCTTAACAGGATTTTGTAAATACCCGTTTTCTATGATTTTTTCTCAAGGAGCTTAAATGGTAGTGCCTTTCATTTTTCTTCTTCTTTAGGCGCTTAAACCCGGTTTGCTTCTGTTCCTTTTATAGGATTAAAAGTTTTTTGATGTTTAAAAAACCTTAACCTTAAAAATTGCGTAGATATACTGAAGCGTAAAAGGGTTTTTTCTGAATGTTTTTAAATTGTTTGAATTGCCAAAGAATATCTCAATAGTTTTGAAATTTTCTAGTTAGTACCCTTTGAATGTTTCTGTTTTTGGTTGGTTGGAGAAAGGTTTGTTCTGGAAAGAGCAAACCTTTCCCTTTGTAGATTAAAATTTTATATAAAAAAACCGACTGTTTTATAGCAGCCGGTTTTTTTTACTTTGATGGGTTTGTTTTTAACTCTCAACTACTCCCAGGGTGTACAGTTGTTCCATGGTAGGAGATTCGCTTCCGCCCTCAGGTTCAAGGGTGATCCCAAATGCTTCTGAAGCATTTGGATTAGGTAATTCAAATACCTTATTCTCATCTTCTTCGAAATTATCCAGCATCCCTATGCTGGAGGGAGTAAGCGGAGAAAGTTTTAAAGACCATACCTGGTACACCATTCCCCGGGGAGGAGCAGGCAGGTTCTTGGCATCTATATAAGCGGTGTCTCTGGTCTCGTCCCAAAAAACGGTTGCATATGCATTGGGGGCCACTTCCTGACCCTCAAGGGGAACTCTGATAATATTCCTGTCCAACACTACTGAAAGTAAATCTTCAGCCTTTTGAGCATCGTTCCTTGCATCGGCTATTTGTGATTCTATTTGTGCTTTTTCCGCTTGTGCAGCCTGTAGAGATTCCCTTAGCTCCCGGTTTTTATTAAACATGAAAAATAATCCTACCAGTAATAATAAACTGGCAGCCCAGCCGATATAAGCGGGGATACGGGTCCTTTTTCTTTGTGGTATGGAGGAATTTCCGGATTCCAATTTTTGTTTAATTGAGTTAATAAGGAATTGAGGGTTATTTGGTGCTACTGCAGCACTTAAATCCAATAATGCGGCTTCAATTTCCTCAACTTCTTTTTCCAGCTCTGGATACTGTTTTATATTTTGTGTGACTTCTGCGCTTTCTTCCTCAGATAGCGCCCCATACACGTATAGTTCCAAAATTCCGGATTCTATGTATTTATTTATATCCATTAGTTTAATACTCTCGCTCTTAATTTATCAATACAAACCCGATTTCTTGTTTTAACGGTTCCCAATGGAATAGCCAATTCCTCTGCGGTTTCTTTTTGGGTAAATCCTTTAAAGAACAAGAGGTCAATTAACTTTTTGCAAACCGGACCAAGGATGTCAATATATTTTTGCAAACCAATAGCATCCATTTTACCGGATATATTACTATTCGCTTCAAGAATATCTACGAAATTATCACTCTTTAGGTTTAATCTGGCGTTTTTGAAATCTTTTGACCTTAGTTTGTCAATAGAAGCATTTCTTGCTATGTTCAGTACCCAGGTAAAAAATCTTCCTTTATCCGGATTATAGGAAGATGCATTATTCCAAATTTTTAAGAATACATCCTGAAGAAGCTCTTCAGCGATAGCGGTGTCTTTGACGATACTGTAGATGATCCCGTAGGTGCTCTCTGAGTAAAGTTGATAGATCCTTTCAAAGGCTTTTTGATTTCCCCCCTGAAGTTCAGCAATTAGTTTGTCTTGTTGCATTAAATTAAAATATTGGTCTAAAGTAGAAAATATAAATCATAAAAAAAGCAAAAGCAACCCCTGGTTGCTTTTGCTCGTGTTAATTATTGAATGTTCTTTTACTCATTTATCTCACCACATCCAACTCTTGTTCCTGCGTCACCTGAAGGTTGGGTTGTGAAATCGTCAACCCCGTCATGGACAACTACAGATGTTCCGATGATATTCTTTGTTTCGTCGTCACATCCAATACACCACTCATCAGTAGAGAAAGTAATAGTGCCATTACCATTAGCATCAACTTTGAAATTTCCGATATCTCCTTTGTGGTACCCTTCTGAGTCACCCCATTCCCCATGCTTTTCAAAAGTTGGGTTCCAGTGTCCTCCTGCAGATGATCCATCTTCAGCAGAGCAGTCGGCATTCTCGTGAAGGTGAATAGCGTGCATCCCTTCTGAAAGCCCATCAATGACAGCGGTCATAGTCACTTCTCCGTTCTCTTCAGTAAAGACAGCATTACCTGAAAGTTCACTACCACTTCTGGATTCTATTTCTACCTGTAACTTTCTGCTCTGTTGCAGTGGGTCATTATCAGTGGTTTGTATAGTATCCTGTTCCATCATAGCATCAGTGTCATCATCTCTGTTTTCATTTCTGCAGCCGGAAATAATAACAGCAGTACAAAGTAAAAATGTTAAGCTTATTCTTTTCATAATAATATAAGGTTTGTTAGCGTATAGTTGCCTCTAAAGTAATTTGATTCCACAGATCCACCAAGTATTTAAGGATTGCTTAACAATACACCTGATTGAAAGTCGTTTGACTCGCCCTCTCCTGCACCCATTTCATTTGAAAAATAATGTCTTAACTACCTCCTGAGAAATGAAAATAATTATTATTTAATTAACAGAAGTTGTATGAATATTATCTATTATAGTTATTGAGAAATCAAAAAACAGCATTTTTTAAGATGGTCATAAATAACTTAAAGAAGACAAATACGGCATTAATCTTTATATTTTTAGTTATTGCAGGACTCTATGTGGGTGCCTCTTTTTTTATCCCTATTACCTTTGGAATTTTCTTTGCCACTCTTGTATTACCGGTTTGTAATTATTTAGAGCGCAAGGTGGGTTTGGGAAGAATATTATCCAGCTTTATTAGTACTTTCCTCCTAATGGTAGGAGTAGGGGTGGTCTTCTTTTCTTTAATTCAACAGCTGGGAATATTTACAACCGATCTCGTAGAGAGAAAGGATGAGATCCAGAATTATTTAGTATTGGTTCGTAGTGAAATCATGGAATCAACAGGATTTACCCTGGAGCAACAAGAGGAAATGTTTAGGGACAGGTTATCACAGATCTTACAATTCACGCAAAAATTTGTTTCCGGCCTCCTTACAGGTGTTTTGGGAATGGTTTTAAAATTCCTGCTTATTCTCATTTATGTTTTTTTGTTTTTGATCAATAGAGATAAATTCAAAAAATTTATACTGGAGTATGTTGATCAGGATCATAAAGAGGAAGCCAATGTCATTTTAAGAGACACAAAAAAAGTTGCTCATAAATATTTATGGGGCAGGATCCAGGTGATGCTAATTCTTGGGGTGATGTACCTCATTACCTTTACGGCCTTTGGGCTGGAACACACTGCCTTATTAGTTATTTTTGGAGTAATTGTAACAATTATACCCTATATAGGCCCTTTTATCAGCGGATTACTTCCTATACTTTTTATGATCGTATTTGGAGGAACTACAACTGAAATTGTAATATTTTCTATCATTGTTCTTATTATCCAACTTATTGAAAGCTATGTTTTAGAACCTCTGATTATAGGTGCAGAAGTAAAACAAAGTCCGTTATTTATAATTATAGCCATCATTTTGGGAGGGGCAATATGGGGAACAGCAGGTTTAATTTTATTTGTACCCATTTTTGGGATCATGAAGATCATCTTTGACCATACCCCAGATTTAAAACCCCTGGGTCACCTCATTGGTTATGAAAGGGAAGGGTCTGATGCAAAAGCCGGGGAAGGAATTTTTACCCAAATAAAGAATAAGTTCAAAAAGTGATCAGGTGATCAAACCTTATTTAGGCCCCTTGTTTTGTAATGATCTGAACTTTTTCTTTTAATGTCTTATGTACCGGACATTTGTCTGCAATTTGAAGGATCCGGCTTTTTTGTTTGTCGTCAAGCTGCCCCTTTACAATGATTTCCCTTTCAAAAGTATCAATTTTTGCAGTGGTGCTTTCGCAATTTTCACAATCTACTGCGTGAGATTTGGAATGATTGACATGAGTTTCAACTGTTTCCAAATCCCAGTTTTTTCTTCTGGCATACATTTGAATGGTCATAGAGGTACAAGCTGCTAAAGCTGCAGATAAATAATCATAAGGAGAAGGCCCAAAATCCTTGCCTCCAAAGCTTAAAGGTTCATCAGCTATAAAATTATGGTTTCCGGACTTTAAATAAGTAGTAAATCCCTTTTCGCCTAGGCTTGCTACTACTTCGTGCCTGGAAACGGGCAAGGTTATTTCAGGAATTTCAATATATCTTTGGGCCCAACTGCCTATGAGCTCTCCGGCATATTGTGAGTCTTCTTTTTTAGTTAATAAATGATCTGCACCACTAAGAGATACAAAGCTTTTCGGATGCTTGGCGGCAACATAAAGTTCTTCTGCATTTTTTATTTCGACGATGTTATCTTCAGGAGAATGAAGGATCAACAGGGGTTTGCGGAGCTGCGAAATTATGGTCTTTAAGTTTTTTGTTTTAAGATCTTCAAGAAATTGATTTTTAATGGAAAAAGATCTACCGCCAATATTGACTGAAGCTATCCCCAAAGACTTAATTTCCTCCAGCTCGCTTTTCAACAGGTGGGTTACATGGTTGAGCGAGGAAGGAGTGCCCAGGGTTGCCAGAGCAGTTACTTCAGGAATTTGCTGTGCTGCAAAAATTGCTGCAGCCCCTCCCAGGGAGTGCCCTATAATTAGTTCAGGGGCTTTATAATTTTTCTTTAGAAAGTTGGCAGCCTCTATAAGATCTTCCACATTTCCGGAAAAATTGGATTCTGAAAAATCCCCTTCACTTTCTCCAAGCCCTGTGAAATCAAATCGCAGTACC
The DNA here is from genome assembly GCA_024635655.1 of Gillisia sp. Classification (GTDB taxonomy): domain Bacteria; phylum Bacteroidota; class Bacteroidia; order Flavobacteriales; family Flavobacteriaceae; genus Gillisia. The sequence goes on from JAGXIL010000045.1 coordinate 50,357, forward strand.
CCATAACCTCTTCCTGTTAAGGCACTGCTGATATTCTTTGCTGCAAAAAAGTTTTTGTTGCAGGTAAAGCAATGGGCGAAGAGTACAAAACTATGTGCTGTTTGGTTAATAGGCAATTCTAGATAACCAATAAGTTCCTCACCTTTTATATTCTGGAATTTTACTTTTGAACTATTCATCGTAATTTTATTTAGATTTATCTTGGGAGGAAAGTACATTGCTTTTTTAAAATAAAAAAGCTGCAAAAGAATCCTCCTGCAGCTTTTCCTAATGTAAACCTTTTTAATCCAGTTCTTTTATTGTGATGTCCCTGTACCATACCTGGTCCCCATGATCCTGAAGAGCTATATGCCCGGATTTATATGTTCCGAAATCGTCCCAATCACTAAACTTGGAATTCTTCACCAGGTTTTCCCATTCTTCACCGTGTAAAGGAAATTCTGTTACCTGTGTACCATTCAATGTTACAGATCCCTTATTGGCTTCGTGGTCAATTCTAATAACCGTTGTATTCCATTCTCCCACCGGATTAGTGGCATCTGTAGAGGGTTCTACCATATCGTATAATGCCCCGCTCTGTCTTATTGGGCCATTCGCTGCATCAGGATGTTTCTGATTATCCAAAACCTGGATCTCAGGACCTGTTAGATACGGCTCATTAAGTTCTTCCCGTTCCTGAACACCCCACATAATTCCACTGTTTCCTCCTTCGGAAATCTTCCATTCCAGGGAAAGCTCAAAATTTGTGAATTCATCTTCAGTAATTAAATTTTCTGAAGCAGAACCCTGTCCTTCAGAAGGTGAAAAAGTAAGTGCTCCATCCTCGATTTTCCATTTGGTAATTTCATCGTGATTGTACGCTTTCCAACCTTCCAGATTTTCTCCATTAAACAGTGTAGTGACTTCCTGATTCTCATTTTCATTGGTTTGCATACCCTGATCCTGATTTTCTGTTGTTAATGATTCCTCCTGATTATTTCGGTCACTTTTACAGCTAAAGGTTAAAACTGCAGTAGCCATTAGTATTAAACTAGTATATTTCATTTAATTTATATTTTAATTAATTCCTAAAATTCGTTTTAGTTTTTCTTCATCCACCTCTGTTCCCGCAAAATCATCAAATTTCTTTTCAGTCGCCTGTATAATATGACTTTGGATAAACGGTGCACCTTCTTTAGCTCCTTGTTCCGGAGATTTAATACAACATTCCCATTCCATTACTGCCCAAACGTCACATCCGTATTGTGTTAATTTAGAAAATATGGTTTTGAAATCCACCTGTCCATCTCCAGGGTGGCGATACCTGCCTGCCCGGTCTATCCAGTCTTCATAACCTCCAAAGGTTCCCTTTCTTCCGGTAGGGTTGAATTCTGCATCCTTCACATGAAACATTTTGATGTAATCATGGTATATATCAATGTACTCCAGGTAATCCAGCTGCTGCAAAACAAAATGACTGGGATCGTAAAGGATCTGAACTCTTTTATGATTATTGGTAGCCGCAAGAAATCTTTCAAAAGTGACCCCATCGTGAATATCTTCTCCGGGATGAACTTCATAGCAAACATCTACACCTTGTTCATCAAAAACATCCAGAATAGGTTTCCATCTTTTGGCAAGTTCTTCAAAACCCATTTCTACTAAACCCTGTGGGCGCTGAGGCCAGGGGTGGGCTGTATGCCAAAGCAGGGAACCGCTGAAGGTGCCATGCACGTCTATTCCCAGATTTCTGCTTGCTATTGCAGCGCTTTTTAATTGTTCTACCGCCCATTTGGTTCGCTCCTTAGGATTATTCTTATATGCATCTGGTGCAAAATTGTCGAACATGATATCGTAAGCAGGATGTACCGCAACCAATTGCCCCTGCAGGTGGGTTGATAGTTCAGTAATTTCGAGTCCGTAGGAATTGATCTTTCCCTTAAGTTCATCACAATAGGTTTTACTTTCCCCGGCTTTCTTTAGATCAATAAGAGCCGTTTCCCAGGTAGGGATTTGAATTCCTTTGTATCCAAGATCTGCTGCCCATTTGCATAAGCCTTCAAGAGAATTAAAAGGGGGTTTACTATCCATAAATTGCGCCAGGAAGACTGCCGGTCCTTTTATTGTTTTCATATATATTATATATTTTTCAAATTAAGCGTTAGTTATCGATCTTTGTCCAAACATTACCATTCTGGTGAGATTCTACTGCTTTTTCAATAAAATTCATTCCTCTTATTCCATCTTTCATGGTTGGAAATTCTCCCGGATGATAATCCTGTTTATTTATTGCTTTGGCCACACCTTTATAAATATTTCCCATGGAATCAAATATTCCTTCCGGATGGCCGGGAGGAAGTTTTGTTCCGTCAAGAGAAAGTTTGCTGTTGTAGCTATGGCCGGGTTTCAATACCCGCATAGGTTGCCCGTCTTCCAGCAGATATAAATAGTTAGGATTTTCCTGCTCCCACTTTAATCCCGCCTTATCTCCATATATACTAACGGTGAAATTATTTTCTTCTCCTGTGGCGATCTGGCTTGTCCTTATAACACCTTTTACATATTGTGAAAAGCGCAACAGTATTGTTCCGTCAATATCCATCCGGTTGTCTTTATAGAGATAGTTAAGATCTGCAAGAACTTCCTTTATCTCGAGGCCGCTAACAAATTCTATCATGCCAAAGGCATGAGTTCCTATGTCCGCGACACAGCAACTTATTCCCGATTTCTCAGGATCCAATCTCCAGGTAGTGTTTCTTTTCTCTTTATCGTGAATAATATCGTTGATCCAACCCTGGTAATATTGAACATCTACTTTTTGGACATTACCTATTTCTCCTGCTGCGATCATTTCTTTCATTTGCCGTACCATTGGGTAACCGGTATACGTATAGGTAACAGCAAAAACAGTTTTTGAAGTTTTTAAAGTTTCCTCCAGAATTTTAGCTTCGCGGTAGGTAGTGGTAAGAGGTTTTTCACAAATCACATGAAAACCATTCTCCAGCAGTTGTTTTGCCATTGGAAAATGAAGAAAGTTAGGTGTTAAAATGGAAACCACCTGCATTCTTTCCTCTTGCGGTAAGGCCAACTCTTCTTTGATAAGGGTGTCAAGATCTTTATATATCCTGTGTGTAGCAAGACCTATATCCTCTGCAAAAGAAATGCTTTCATCGAGGTTGGCGTTAAAAACACCGCCTACCAGTTCAAACCGGTCAAACATTGAAGATGCAACACGGTGAAGAACCCCGATAAGAGAATCTCCGCCACCTCCAAGAATTCCTAGTTTTATTTTTGAGCTCATAAGTTATTTTTAGTTTCTAATTCAACTTCATTATTAAAAGCGCCTTTTTTTTCCAATTTTTCGTTTTTGAAGAAAATGGTGAAAAGGATCATTACAATAAACGCAAATGCTGCAGGTACGATCCATATTTGCTCCCAGTCGTGAGATCCATCTGCATTTAAATACAGGTCACTAATTTGCCCGGCTACATAAAATCCAACCAGCATACCTACTCCATAAGTGGCAAGCGTGATCAATCCCTGTGCGGCACTTTTGATCTTAGGACCCGCTTTAGAATCGGTATATATTTGCCCGGCAACAAAGAAGAAGTCGTAGCATATCCCGTGTAATGCGATCCCTATGATGAGCATATAAACCAGTTCCCCTGAATCTCCATAGGCGAATAACAAATACCGTACAGACCATGCAAGCATCCCGGCCAAAAGGGTCCATTTAAATCCGAATTTCTTGAAAAAGAATGGCAATAGTAAAAGGAAAAGTACTTCAGATATCTGTCCAATCGTCATCATAGCCGTAGGATCTTCCATTCCAACTTCAGCTAAAAATGGGTTGGCGTTTTGATAGTAAAAGGCCAGGGGGATACAAATTAAGACCGATGAAATAAAGAACATCAAAAAGTTCCTGTCCCTTAATAAACCTAACGCTTCCAGGCCTAAAATGTCTTTAAGAGTAACTTTTTCTCCTTTACTGCTGGGAGGTGTTTTTGGTAAAGTAAAGCTGAAAAGCCCCAAAACAGCAGAGGCAATAGCTACCATTAAAAATGTATACCGCAACATTCCTTCAGCAAGTGCACTGGGGGCATCCCAGGCAAATACCAGGCTTATTACGAGTCCCGCGATGATCCATCCAAGCGTACCAAAGACCCTGATCCCGGAAAACTGTTTTTCAGGATCACTCATCTGGTAAAAGGAGATGGAATTCACAAGAGCAAGAGTGGGCATATAGATGATCATATATCCTAAGACAAAAGGATAGAAAGCGCTGAAATCTTCAGAAGCATACATCATATACAATAATGCAGCTCCCACCAGGTGCAAAAATCCTAAAATGCGCTCTGCATTAAAAAATTTGTCGGCTATTAGTCCTATTATAAAAGGGGCTATTATGGCTCCCCAGGATTGGGTTGAAAAAGCCATCGCCGTTTGAGTCCCCGTTGCGGCAAGGTTATATTGTAAAAAAGTTCCTAAAGTGACAAACCATCCTCCCCAGATAAAAAACTCCAGGAACATCATGGTAGATAATTGAAAACGGACTAATTTCTTCATCGTTTAACTACTGATTTAATTTAGATCCTTCTTCAATTAATAGTTCTTTGGTTGCCATGATCCCTTCTTCTGGGGAAAGTCGCTGGCCTTCATATTCTATTCCTATGTACCCGGTATATCCGGCATCTTTTATTATTTGAAGCATCCTGTTGTAATCAATAGTAGTTTCTTCGCCCTCCTCATTGAAATCATAGGATTTTGCACTCACTGCTTTGGCAAGGGGCATCATTTCTTCTACTCCCTCGTACTTGGGATATTCTTCTACACAAGAGGCTTCCCAACGCTCTCCACCTTCACGTTTAAGGCAGAAATTTCCAAAATCTGGCAAAGTTCCACAATTTGGCAGATCTACATCTTCCATAACTTCTACTAAAAGTTGCGCATTAGAAGAAAGATATCCGTGATTTTCAACCAGGACATTAATATCCTTCTCTGCTGCATATTCAGATAATTTAGTAAGACCATCTGCAGCTGCAGTTTTCCATTCTTCGGGGTCATCACTTCCAAAAAGATTCACTCTTATAGCATGTGCACCCAAATAATCTGCTGCATCAACCCATTTTTTGTGGTTTTCAACCGCCTGATTTCTTTCTTCGTCGTTAGTAGTAGCAAGATCTCCCTCACCATCAATCATAATTAATACATTTTCGACATTATACTGTTCACTTTTACTTTTTAAGCTGTCCAGTAATCTTTCCATCCCTTCAGGCGTATTTCCATACTCTTCAAGTTTCTTATTGTATAATTGATTGACATATTCAATTCCTTCAAAACCCATTTCATTAGCTTTTTCAGCAAAATCCATAGGATCCATTTCTCCTGCCATGATGGGGCCGCTTAGCGACCACTGCGCAAGGGAAATTTTAAAAAAAGGTTCTGCTGTTTCTGTTGTGGAAATATCCTGAGCCTGTTCTTTTTCCTCATTGTTTTTGCAGGAGGTAAAGCTTAGAATTGCACAAGCGGTTATTAAGAAAAGTTTAATAGCCTGGTTGGGAATTTTTTTCATAAAGAGGTGATAATAGGGTTTAATTTGGTAAATATATCTTAACGTTTTTTCGAATCTTAAATGTAGACTTTTTTTTTAAAGCTGTAAAATTCTAAACATAAATTGATATATTTGGCACTATACGTTTAGAAACATATAAATCAAATACCCTTACTGTGAATAAAATTTATGAAACCGACACCTATGACGCAATCGTTGTAGGCACAGGAATTAGTGGCGGCTGGGCTGCTAAGGAATTATGTGAAAAGGGGTTTAAAACCCTTGTACTTGAAAGAGGACGAATGGTAAAGCATATTGAAGATTACCCTACCATGAATGATGACCCCTGGGACTATAAATTTAAAGGACAGGTGCCAAGGGAAGAAGCGAAAAATCAATATAAGCAAGCCAGGACGGGATATACGGTCAATGAAGCCAGTAAACATTTTTTTGTAGATGACCTGAAACATCCTTACAATGAAGTCAAAAGATTCGACTGGATGCGTGGCTATCACGTTGGCGGAAGATCGATCATGTGGGGTAGACATAGTTACCGGTTAAGTGACCTGGATTTTGAAGCCAATCAAAAGGAAGGGGTAGCAGTAGATTGGCCTATTAGATATAAAGATATTGCTCCATGGTATGACTACGTTGAATCATTTGTAGGAATAAGTGGTGAAAACCTGGGCTTGAGCCAACTTCCTGATGGAAAGTTCCTACCGCCAATGGAACTAAATTGTGTTGAAGATCATTTAAAGCAGAGTATAGCTTCAAATTTTGATGACAGAGTTTTAACCGCCGGTAGAGTGGCTCACATTACAGGGGATACGGAATTTGAAGGAAGATCTCCTTGTCAATATCGAAACAGATGTATAAGAGGTTGTCCTTACGGAGCTTATTTTAGTAGTAATTCGTCAACTTTACCTGCCGCCGAGCGAACAGGTAATATGACCCTTAGACCAAACTCTATTGTAAGCGAGGTAGTTTACGATCCTGAAACCAAATTGGCAACAGGAGTGAGGATTATTGATGCTGAAAGTAAAGAGACCATTGAGTACAAAGCCAATGTTGTTTTCTTATGCGCTTCTACAATAGCTTCTACGAGTATATTAATGCAATCCAAATCTGATGCTTTTCCTGATGGTATGGGAAATGCCAGTGGAGAACTGGGGCATAATGTAATGGACCACCATTTTAGAGCAGGAGCTTCAGGTAAATATGATGGTTTCCACGATTCTTATTATAAAGGAAGAAAACCCAACGGAATATATTTACCAAGGTTCAGAAACTTAAATGGGGATCAAAATCTTGGATTTACAAGAGGTTATGGTTACCAGGGTGGAGCAAGCCGTGGAGACTGGTCCAGCACAGTTGCTGAAGCCGGATATGGAAAAGAACTAAAAGAAGCAATTACAAAACCGGGAGACTGGCAAATGGGATTGATGGGGTTTGGCGAAACACTTCCTTATCATGAAAATAAGATGACCCTTGACTATAATAATCTTGATGAATGGGGATTACCTACGGTAACTTTTGATGCCGAATTTAAAGAGAATGAAAAAAACATGCGAAAAGATATGGTGGAGCAGGCCATTGCTATGCTGGAAAAAGGCGGATTTAAAGATATCCAGGGAAATGATGATATAGGTGCTCCGGGATTGGGTATTCATGAAATGGGAACTGCAAGAATGGGTAGAGACCCTAAAACTTCCGTTTTAAATGGAAACAATCAGGTTCACGATGTTCCTAACGTTTATGTTACAGACGGTTCTTTTATGACCTCTTCAGCCTGTCAAAACCCATCGCTTACTTATATGGCCATGACAGCAAGAGCGGCTGATCACGCCTCCAAAAATTTTCAAAAATCCAACTCTTAAAATTTGAAACATGAATAGAAGACAAGCATTAAGAAATATAGGATTAGGAGCGGGAGTACTGGTTGTTGGCCCAACATCTTTAGGTTTATTACAAAGCTGTAAAAATGAAAGTGCAATAGGATGGCAACCCACTTTTTTAAGTGCCCCAAATGGACATGCACTGCAACGAATTTTGGAAGTTATTATTCCCACTACAGATACCCCGGGAGCAAACGATCTGAACATTGCAGAATTTATTGATTCTTATATGGATCAGGTAGCTTCAGAGGAGCGTCAGGAAGATTTTGTAAAAAGCGCCGATGCTTTTGCAGCTTCTTTTAGAAACCAGTTTGATAAGGATCCTGAAGAGGGAAGTGAAGAGGAATATGAGCAAATAGTTGCAAAGTATCTTCGGGCTACTCCTGAAGAGCGGGAACAGTATATGAAACGTAACACCGAAACCCAGGATCCTATGGATGAAGACCCGGAAGATTCTATGGAAGTAAACTATAATACAGGCTCTCTCTCCTATCTCGAAGATGTAAAGGGATTGGCGATCTGGGCTTGGAAGAACAGTGAGGAAATAGGCGAGAATGTTTTGTGGTATGACCCGGTTCCGGGAATGTACATCGCTTGTGGGCCACTTGATGAAATGGGGAATGGAAAGATTATGTCCTTATAAAAACAATTTGTTTTAACATATTAAGGGACTTTTAGAGTCCCTTTTTTTATTTCTGTATTTCAACATGGAGATATCCATTGGTGAGCTAATAGGAATGAAATTTTGGAGATTCTTATACAGATTCTAATTGTTAATTTTGGCGGATTATTCAAAAATAACAGAGGCTGACAATATTAATTTTGAAAAAAAGTTTTTGCTCCTGGGAAAGAAGATTACCCGTGTTTTATATGTGTGGCTTCAATTAAATATGCCTGACATTTTAATAAAATTGCTAAAAGTTTAGTTTTTTTATGCATTTATATTAATTCCCGCAATTTCTACTCCCTCTGCGCATTAGGTACCATAAAATAAGCAATCAGCTGGTGTATTAATCTTCCACTTTGAATTAGCTTTTGTTAAAAAATAAATGCGCAACTGTAAAGTTATAGATCTAAGGAGTTTTGATTCTTTTGAAAAGCTGCTCTACATATTATTATAAGGTTAAGATCTAAAAATTTTGGATATTTGAATTACGTAATATTAGCATTAGATTATAGAACTTTTTAATGAAAAAATATCTTGTACTCGTTATAATCAGTCTTTTTACCCTTTCCTGTTTCAACGAAAAGAAAAAGGAAAAGGAAAAGGAAGAAAGGGTCGTTTCTGAGACTCTTTTTACTTCAATGGAATCTGATGCTACAGGAATCGATTTTATTAATTCTGTTGAAAATTTAAAGGATTTCAACATATTCACTTATCGAAATTTTTATAACGGAGGAGGAGTAGGCATTGGGGACATTAATAACGATGGATTGGCAGATGTTTATCTTACTGCTAATATGAATGAAAATAAGCTATACCTGAATAAGGGAAATTTTGAGTTTGAAGATATTTCAGAAGCTTCAGGAGCAGCCGGGGCCAGGTCTTGGTCTACCGGGGTAAGTATGATTGATATAAATGGAGATGGATTACTGGATATTTATGTAAGCAATGCCGGAAATGCCGAGGGGGATGATCAAAAAAATGAACTTTTCATAAATAATGGAGATCTCACCTTTACTGAAAAGGCAAAAGAATATAATCTTGACGATAACGGATTTACAACGCATGCAGCTTTCTTTGATTATGATCTGGATGGGGACCTGGATGCCTATATATTAAACAACAGCTTTATTCCGGTATCCAGCCTTGGCTTTGAAAATAAAAGGGATATTCGCAGTGAAGACTGGAATGTTCCCGATGTTCTTAAAGGGGGTGGGGATAAATTGATGAGAAATGACAATGGAGTATTTACCGATGTAAGTGAAGAAGCAGGAATTTACGGAAGTTTGATTGGTTTTGGCCTGGGGGTAACCGTTGGAGACGTTAATGAGGATCTACTCCCCGATATTTATGTTTCCAATGATTTTTACGAAAGGGATTATTTATATATCAACCAGGGAGACGGAACCTTTAAGGAGCAAGTAAAAGATTATATGCAGCATCTTAGTTTATCCTCAATGGGTGCTGATATGGCCGATATAAATAATGACGGGTTGCCGGAAATTTTTGTAACCGATATGCTTCCTGAAGATGACCAACGTTTTAAAGAAACCGGAGACTACGAAAGGTACAATCTTTACAAGTTAAAAAGGGATCGTGATTTTTATCATCAATACATGCAAAATACCCTTCAGTTAAATAATGGAGATGGCACTTTTTCTGAAATTGCGTATTACGCAGGAGTTGGAAAAACAGACTGGAGCTGGGGCGCACTTATGTTTGATATGGATAATGATGGTTTTAAGGACATTTTTGTGAGTAACGGAATCTACCACGATCTTACGAATAATGACTTTATGGATTTCTTTGCCAGTGAAATTATTCAAAAGATGACATTATCGGGTAAAAAAGAGGAGGTTGAGAATATTATTAATAAAATGCCTTCAACCCCCATTCCCAATTATGCTTTTAAAAATACAGGAGGGTTAAAATTTGATGATCAGGCAAAAGATTGGGGAATTGGAGAACCGGGATTTTCAAATGGAGCGGCGTATGGAGATCTGGACAATGATGGAGATTTGGATTTGATCATTAACAATTTCAACATGCCTTTAAGTGTCTATAGAAATAACAGCGAAAAATATAATCAAAATTTCATCAGGATCTCTGTTGAAGGAAAAGGTAAAAACACCAAAGCAGTAGGTAGCATAATTGAAATTTACATAGATGATCAAACTTTAAGGCAGGAAGTGATACCCACAAGAGGTTTTCAATCCTCTGTAGATTATACTATGTCAATTGGCCTTGGAGAAAGAGATGAGATTGATTCCCTGCGCGTAATTTTTCCTGACAGGACTTCAGATCTTTTATTAGATGTTCCAATTAATCAATTGCTGGTTCTAAAGCAGGAAGAAGTTGATAGCGAAGTTTACAATCCGAAAAAGAAGGAAAAAGGAAATTGGCTGGAAGAAATTAATACCAATTTCCAAGTACATAAAGAAGATGCACACCTCGATTTTGATTACGAGGGATTGATCCCGAAAATGCAGTCCAGGGAAGGGCCTGCTGTTGCCGTAGGTGATATTGATAACGATGGCAATGAAGATGTTTTTATAGGGGGTGCACATAATCAGCCTGGGAGGATCTATTTACAAAAACAACCAGGTCAATTATCAATGATGCAGATTGAGATTGACGAGGAATTTGAAGATACAGATGCCGCATTTGTAGATGTGAATTCCAATGGGTTCCTGGACCTGGTTGTAGTTTCAGGGGGTAACTTTCAAAATGCCAGGAATGGGGTAAGGGTTTATATAAATGACGGTAAGGCCAATTTTGGTCCATATCAGGTAATTGCATTTTCTCAGACAAATGTTTCCAGTATCGCTGCTTTTGATTTTGATGATGATGGAGATATGGATCTTTTAATGGGCGGGTATACTTATCCCGGTGAATATGGTACAAGTGCCCCTAGTAAATTACTGGAAAATGATGGAAAAGGAAATTTCAAGGATGTAACAAATGCATTAGCTCCTGCTTTAAAAGAGGCAGGAATGGTTACTGCAATATCATGGGCAGACATTAATGGAGATGCTCAACAAGATATGGTGCTGGTAGGGGAATGGATGTCCCCGATGATCCTTGTAAACCAAAATGGAAAATTCACTCCCCAATCCGGAAGTTTAGATTCTTTCTCCGGTCTTTATAATACTGTCTTAGCTGAAGATATTGATGGAGATGGACACACAGACCTTGTTTTAGGTAATCGAGGTACCAATGCCAGCTTTAATGCTTCTCAGGATAAACCAGCGAAAATGTATCTGGCAGATTTTGATTTAAATGGCACACTGGAACAAATTTTCACCCAAAGTATAGACGGAAGGGACATTCCTTTACATACCAAAAGGGAAATAACCGGGCAAATAACATCCCTTAGAAAACAAAATATGAAATTTAAGGAGTATGCAGAAAAATCAATTGATGATCTTCTTGACAAGGAGATCCTGGAACAGGCAGAAGTCAAAGAAATTACTTCTTTCGAAAGTATTATTGCCTATAATGATGGAAAAGGAAATTTTGAGGTAGTTCCTTTACCGGCCCGGGCCCAGTTCTCTTGTATTTGTAGTATTGCTGCAGTAGATATTAATAATGATGATGTTCTGGATCTTATCCTGGCAGGAAATAACTATGGCTTAAAACCTCAGTATGCGAGACTTGATGCCAGTTACGGAAACGTTCTTTTAAGTTCTTATTCAGGATATCAGGCCCAATCCTCATTTGATAAAGAATTTGTAATAAAAGGTGAAGTAAAGGCCCTTAAGTGGCTAAAGGATAGAACCGGGCAAAGATATTTAATTGCCGGAATTACTGATGCTGAACCTAAACTTTTTAAGTATAATGAAGCACTTCAGTAAGTTACTATTCTTACTTTTATTTATTTCTTGTAAATCTGATAAAAAGGAAATAGAAGAGATTAAACCTTCTATGTTCCGGCAAATAACTACTGAGGATTCCGGAATAGATTTCCAAAATAAACTTACCGATACAGATTCTCTAAATATTCTTGACTATCTCTACTATTATAATGGGGGCGGAGTGGCTGTTGGAGATATCAATAATGACGGATTACCCGACCTTTATTTTACAGCAAATCAGGAACAAAATAAACTGTATTTAAACCGGGGAAATTTTGAGTTTCAGGATATAACAGAAAGTGCGGGAGTTGGTGGTGCCGCATCCTGGAATACCGGAGTGGTTATGGCAGATGTAAATGGGGATGGCTTTCAGGATATTTACACGGTATCAGTAAGTGGAATCAGAGGTTTTGAAGGTAAAAATGAATTGTTCATTAATAACGGAGACAATACTTTCACTGAAAAGGCAGAAGAGTATGGCATTGATCTGGAAAATTATGGAACTACGGCCGCTTTTTTTGATTTTGATAATGACGGAGATCTGGATCTCTACGTTTTAAATCATGCTGTACATACCGAGGACTCCTACGGCCCTTCATCTATAAGGGAAATCCGCCACGACAAAAGTGGGGATAAACTTTTTGAGTTTGAAGGAGGTAAATTCAATGATATAAGTGAAAAAGCGGGTATTTACGGAGGTGCTAATGGATATGGCTTAGGACTGGCAACGGGTGACTTTAACAATGATGGATTGACCGATATTTATGTGAGCAATGACTTTCACGAAGATGATTATTTCTATATAAACCAGGGCGATGGTACCTTCAGGGAAAATGTGAAGGATAATTTTTCTCATTTAAGCCGCTTCTCAATGGGAAATGATGTGGCAGACATTAACCATGACGGATATTTAGATCTAATTACGCTGGATATGCTGGCTGAAGATGAAGTGGTCTTTAAACGATCTGAAGGGGATGAGAACATCAATATTTCAAAATTGAAGACTAATGAATATTTTGGCTACCACCCTCAATTCAGCCGGAATATGCTTCATATCAATAGAGGAGGAGAGTGGTTTCAGGAAACAGCTTTATTTAGCGGAGTTGCGGCTACCGACTGGAGCTGGGGTGCCGTTTTTGGAGATTTTGATCAGGATGCAGAACAGGATTTGATCATTAGTAATGGCATTCCCAGGAGGCCTAATGATCTGGATTATATCAAATATATTTCTAACGTTGATATACAACAAAGAAAAAACAGAAATAATCTCATAGATAGGGAAGCACTGGCAGCCATGCCTGAGGGAAATGTCAGGAATTTTGCTTTTAAAGGCAGCAATAATTTAAAATTTGAAGATGTTTCCAGCCATTGGTTACCTGATGGTTCAACTACATCAAATGGAATCGCCTATGGCGATCTTGATGGCGATGGCGACCTGGATCTGGCAATAAATAATATAAATGCAGCACCAACTATACTTCAGAATACCACTGATGACTCCAATGCTTATCTTAAAATTCAGCTGAAGCTGCCTTCAGGAAACACTAAAGGCATAGGAACCAAGGTTTTTTCATACCACAACGGGATCCTGCAGTATAAACAATTATTTACCAGCAGGGGTTTTCAATCTTCCAGTGAAGCGATAGTACATTTTGGTTATGGTAACGCAACAAAAGTAGATTCCCTCATTGTGGTTTGGCCAGATGCCAGCCATAACGTTTTTTATGATCTTCAGGTAAATCAATCCCTGGTATTCTCCCCTTCTTCAGAAGAAAAGGAAGAATACCAGGGCCCTCTTAAAAATGTAGAAAATTATTTATTTACGAAGACAGAACTTCCCGGTCTTTCCTTCTCACATAAAGAGAATAATTATCTGGATTTTAACACACAGAAATTGATCCCATATATGGTTTCTAATCGTACTCCCTCAATTCAAGTTGGAGATTTAAATTATGATGGAAAGCAGGATATTTTTATAGGAAATTCTTCCGGTCAAAAGGCGCAAATTTTTTTTCAGGAGGAAGACGGTTTTCGATTAGCTGAAACTGAATTTCTTGAGGAGAGCGCTCAGCTTGAAATAATAGATGCAGCTATTGAAGATTTTAACGGAAATGGAATAAATGACCTGTTTTATGTAACCGGGGGAGGGGAGTTGTTCGGCAGGGCAAATGGACTGCAGGACAGGCTTTTATTTATAGGATATGAAACAATAGAAAAAGCCACCTTACCGGAATATTTTAGCAATGCAAGCGTAATTAAGGCAGCAGATTTTGACCTGGATGGGGACCTGGACATTTTTATTGGAGGATATACCGTGGGAGGGGATTTCGGAAAAATTCCGAAATCTTTTTTGCTGAAAAATGAAAACGGAAATTTCGTTTTAGTGCCACAAAAAGAACTTGACCGGGCAGGAATGATCACCGATGCTGCCTGGGAGGATTTGAATGGCGATGGATTTCCGGAACTTATTGTTGTGGGCGAGTGGATGGCTCCCCGAATTTTCATAAATAACAATGGAACTTTAAGGGAAAATGCACAGGATGACCTATCCCAACTTACAGGCCTGTGGCAAACCATAGTCCCATATGATATTGACGGTGACGGCGATTTAGATATCATTTTAGGAAATTGGGGATTGAATACTAAATTTAAAGCTTCCGTTAAAGATCCCTTACGAATGTATTATGGAGATCTTGATAACAATGGTGCTACCGAAACTATACTGGCCCAAAAAAGGAATGGAAAATACTATACCCTTTCAGGTTTGGATGAATTGACGTCTCAGCTCACATATTTGAAGAAAAAATATACTACCTATGAAAGTTTTGCCGGCCGGCAGGTTGAAGAAATTTTTGAAAATGAAAAACTAGATGAGGCAAAATTATTTGAGATAACCACTTTAGAATCCGGATATCTTAGAAATAATAATGGTAAATTTACATTCGTTCCTTTTAAGGAGGACTTGCAGTTAGCTCCTATAACCACCTCCTTAAAAGCAGATCTTTTCAATAACGGAAAAGAACAGGTACTACTGGGAGGGAACTTTTTTGGGGTAACTCCTTACCAGGGAAGTTTTGGTGCTTTTCCCGGTGCCTTAATTACAGAAACAGGTACTATTTTTGATGCAGATGATTATGGTTTAGATCTCTCCAAAAAAGCAGTAACCGGAATGGAAGTTATTGAATACAAAGGAGAAAGGTATCTTTGTGTAACTATAAATAATTCTGCAATAGAAATATATCAAATTAATACAGCATATGGAGCGTTTTAAACCCTTCTTAATTTTTCTGTTTGGATTAGGTATTATAAGTTGCCAAAAAGAAAACACCCCTATCTCTGTTTCTCCAGATGATTATCATTCAGCTATTGACAAGGTTATTGAAATTCAGGTTCACGATATTTTCTCACCTCCTGTTGCCAGTAGAATTTTTGCATATTCCAATATTGCAGCTTATGAAACAATGCGAAGCGGAAATCCCAATTATACAAGTCTTGCCGGCCAGATGAAAAACTTGGAAGAAGTACCAGCACCAAGGGATACTGTAAATTTAAACTTTGAACTGGCTGCAATTGTTGCCTATTATGATATTGCTCAGGATTTAATTTTTTCTGAAGAAATGATTATAAATAACAGGGACAGCCTTTATAATAATTGGGAAAAACAAAATCCGGACAGCTTTGAAATATCCAGGAATTATGGATTAACTGTAGCCGAACATATTAGGCAATGGATGAAAAGTGATAATTACGCTCAAACCCGAACTATGTCCAAATTTTCTTTTAATAATGAGGAAGAGAGCCGTTGGCAGCCTACACCGCCCACTTACATGGATGGAATTGAGCCACATTGGAACAAATTAAGACCTTTTGTCCTAAGTTCAGCAGATCAATTTGCACCGCTGCCTCCGCCTGAATTTTCTATGGAAAAAGGGAGTGAATTTTATGAACAGTTAATGGAGGTTTACACTATACAGGAGAAAATTGTAGAAGAGGGAGATGAAAGTGAAATGCTTGCGATGGCTCAATTCTGGGACTGCAATCCCTACGTGTCAACGATGAGAGGCCATTTGATGTTTGCTACAAAAAAGATCTCTCCCGGTGCCCATTGGATGGGAATTACCAAAATTGCTAATAGAAAATCTGAAGCAGATTTTATGAAGTCTGTTTACGCCTATACCAAAACATCTCTTGCCATAGCCGATGGGTTCATAAGCTGCTGGGATGAGAAATACAGAAGTAATCTTATAAGGCCGGAAACATTGATCAACAAATATGTAGATGAAAATTGGACTCCTCTGTTACAAACACCTCCCTTTCCCGAATATCCCAGTGGACATTCTGTTGTATCTACAGCAGCAGCAGTTACCTTAACCGAAATTTTTGGGGAAAACTTCGGTTTTAAAGATGACACTGAAATACCATATGGCTTACCTGTTCGGGAATTTACTTCCTTCAATCAGGCCGCATCAGAAGCTGCAATCAGCAGATTATATGGAGGTATTCATTATAGGGCTGCTATTGAACAGGGTGTGGTACAAGGAAAGCATGTGGGGGAATATGTAGTTAAAAATTTAAAAATGGCCCCTTCTCAAAATCCCCTGGCCACAAATTGATCATATGAAAAAATTTGTTTTGGCTCTGGTTGCTATAATTTTTATAGGAATTGGATGGTATTTGTTTATTAAAGAATATGATTACCAGTTTGACTTTAATGGAAGATTTGGCCCATCCACAGTATACCAGGAAATACTGAAATTAAAAAACTTTGAAGTTGATGATTCCCTCTATACAATT
>JAGXIL010000046.1 GCA_024635655.1 Gillisia sp.
AATGAAACAAAGTTTTACACTATTATTATTAGGGCTTCTATTAATGGGATGTAAAGGCAAAAAAGAGGCTCAAGAAATACAAGTACAGCAACAAGAAAAAGTCAACCATTTAAAAGCTTTTGCTAAAGCTTACGGGTATGTAAAATATTTTCATCCAAGTGATGAAGCTTCTGCAATAGACTGGAATAGTTTTGCAGCCTATGGAGCAAACGAAATTTTGAAATGTACTAATTCCAGTGAGGTAACAGCTACGCTAAACGATCTTTTCAAACCCATTGCCCCAGGTGTTGTTTTTTCTGATACAAAGCTTGACTATGATATTTCCGCCATTACACCTGATAATTTAAACGACTATACTTCAACTTATTGGCAGCACAAGGGTGTTTCAAAAGGCATGAATAATCAGGGTGGTGTGTATATTAGTGTAAGAGTTAACAGATATACCGAAATTGATGAGTCCAGTACTTTTGGTAACCTCGCGTTCTCTGTAGATCCGGAAAAATATAAAGGAAAAGATATAAAATATACCGCCTGGGTAAAACTTAAGGAGGGCTCCAAGGGTGCGGGGCATTTATGGTTGAGAGTAGATAAATCTGATAAAACGCAAGGATTTTTTGAGAATATGGATGCGAATCCAATTAAAAGCAATGCGTGGAAACAATATGAAATTGTTGGAAAAGTAGATGATTTAGCATCGGGGATGGTTATGGGGAGTTTTTTAAAAGGTAAAGGAACTTTGCTTTTAGATGATGTCCATCTCTATTATAAGGAGAATGACGACTGGATAGAAATTCCTCTTAAAAATAATGATTTTGAAGCCAATACCATTGGGCAAAAAAATGAACAATCAGATTGGACAGGAAACAGCCAGGGCTATTTCTACACGATTTCATCCACCGAAAGCAAAGAAGGTAAACAAGCTGCGGTTATTGGGTATGAAGGTAAGATTAAGCGAGTAGAAGGAACGGCTCTTTTTGATTCTTTTCCAACATTTGGGGAGCTTATCGAAAAAGAAATTGATGATGGTATTTTTTGTCAAATACCTTTAAATCTATACGGTAACACTGAAAATACCTACCCTAAAAGTACATCTTTAGACGCATTACAAGACCGCTTAAACACAATAGATGAAAGCCCCAACAATATAAATGTTTTCTTAGGAAATATAATAAATACTTATAATGTTTTTCAACATTTTTACCCCTACTTTAATGAAGTGGATGTAGACTGGGACAAAGAATTAGCAACCGCTTTGCAAAGTAGCTTCAATGACCAAACCGAATATGATCATCTGGTAACATTACAAAAATTCACCGCGCCTCTAAAGGATGGACACATCTATGTGCGCGGTCCTCAAAACGATGAGTATGTTCCCGCAATTAACTGGGAGTGGATTGAAGGAAAGCTGGTCATCACTAAAGTAAAAGATGAAACTTTAGGAATTCAAATTGGAGATGTAGTCACCAGGGTAAATAACCAATCCCCGGAAAGTTATTTTAAAGAAATCAATTCCAGGATCTCGGCAGGTACTGAGGGATATTTAAACTACAGAGCGCAAAACATAAGTCTTCTTGGGGAAAAAGACGAAGAAATGGTTTTAAAGATCAATTCTAAAGAGATAGTCCTTAATCGCGATAAAAAGCTTGATTATAGGGATATGAATATAGCCATACAAGAAAATGACTATAAGCTATTGGATGAAAACATCTATTATCTCAATCTCAACAAAATTGAAATGGACACCATTACTGCAATTATACCACAGCTACAACAGGCAAAAGGTATTATTTGTGATTTAAGGGGTTACCCTAACGGAAACCATGGTTTTATCTCTCATCTCTTAAAAGAAAAGGACACTTCCAAAGCGTGGATGAGAGTCCCTAAAATAATCTATCCAGATCACGAAAAAAACCCAGGATTTGAGAATTTAGGTTGGGAGCTGGAACCAAAAAAACCTTACCTGGGAGACAAAAAAGTTGTTTTTATTATTGATGGGAGAGCTATCAGTTATGCTGAAAGCTATATGAGTTTTATTGAGGGCTATCAATTAGCAACCATAGTGGGGCAACCCACTGCAGGGACAAATGGTAATATAAACCCGTTTACCCTTTTAGGAAACTACTCGATTAACTGGACCGGAATGAAGGTGGTAAAGCACGATGGTTCTCAACTTCATGCCAAAGGCGTTTTACCAAATATTTATGTTAGCAAAACTGTTGAAGGGATTAAATCAGGAAAAGACGAATTTTTAGAGAAAGCATTGGAGGTTATTCGAAATTAAATGGCGGGTTACTGCTCAGCACTTGTGAACCGGCAAATTCGAAGATGAAGGCTACGACAGGCGCTTTAAATCCTTAAATAACTAATTTATGATTGGAGTAGCAATTGTTTTTATTGTTCTTGGAATTTTAATAAAATACGGAAAAATGTATTTTCTAGTTGCTGGCTACAATACAATGTCAAAACAAGAAAAAGAAAAATACGATATTGCCGGAATAGCAAATGTTTTTCGAAACACATTGTTCGGAATGGCATTGATAATTATAATCGGAAATTTTGCGGCTGACTTTTTTAATAATCCAGATATTGAAAATATAGCATTTTTTGGATCTTTAATTATAGGACTTCCATACCTGTTACTAAAAACCAATTCAGGTAAATATAAATCTGATAAAAAAGTTGACCGGTAGTCAGAGCAGATAAAAAAGAATAAAAAACGCAACACCACATCATAGGAAAACAATGCTTAAATTAGTTACGAAACAAAGCTCGGTGCCTGCTTAAAAGCACTGTGTTATAAGGGATGATGTGTAAGCTAAAATAGAATTGAATGCTAAATTTCAAATTTAAAGATAACTACATTTTAGAAGATGATTTTGTAAAATTGAGTCCTCTAAAAATTGAACACGTCGAAGATTTACTTGGAATAGCAAACGAAACTGACATTTGGAAATACTCTTTTGAAAAGGGAAACGGAATTGAAAATCTGACCAAATACATTCAATCGACGATTGACAATCGAAAAGCGGAAAAAGATTATCCATTCGTGGTTTTTGACAAAATGAAAAATCAATTTGCAGGAAGTACAAGATACCGCGAAATAGTTACGGATTTAAAAGCTATACGATTAGGATATACCTGGTACGGAAAGGAATTCAGAGGAACAGGATTAAACAAGCATTGTAAATATTTGATGTTTGAATTTGCTTTTGAGAAAATGGGAGCTGAAAGAATAGGCCTTGCAGCTTATATAGAGAATAAAATTAGTATTGCAGCAATGGAAAGTGTTGGATGTAAAAAAGAAGGGATTTTACGTGGGATTTTTCCAGCAACTAATGGGAATGGACGAACTGACGCAGTTTTATTTAGCATTCTGAAAAATGAATGGTACCAAAATGTAAAATCGAAATTAAAAAATAAATTGAATAAAAAAGCCTGAAAACAACAACATATATAAAAAATTCTATAATCATTCATATATTGAAGTCCCTTGTTTGCTAGCTAAGCGGATCGTCCTTTCCCCTCCGCTGAAGCTATGGCGAACGCGACGGATAATCAGGCTCGCCAGCTCGCAATGCCGGAAGGTGATAGTGATAAAAAAAATTGATAGATTATGAAATACATAATTATTTTATTAATATCAGTGCAAGCCTTTGCTCAAACATAGCCGATTGTATTCTATAATGAAAACGGTGAAGAAATTACCGAAGAAAACTTTTTGAAATCAAGAGATTACAGGAGAAATTTAGATTTGTATTTTGAGAACGATTCAATACAATATGGATTATTAATCGAAAGACAAAAGTTCGGCCAACTTTATCAAAAGACATTAAAAGAGTTAAAAACCTACTTGACTGACTTGAGCCAAACTCCAATTGACTCAACTCAAAATATTGTTGTGAATTATCTTACAGCCTTACCAAAAATACCAGAGATCACTAAATCAAGGTCTGGTTGGAATGTATTAGATAGAAACTATCTCAAAAAGCTTCATAGAATAGCTCCAATCCATCAGTTTTGGATAAATTCACCGGACTCTGATAATCTTAAATACTATCATCAGAATAAAATCAACTGGATAACAGATAAGGATAATCTATTTAAAAAATTGTTTTTCCCTTATGAAGTGAAATACGGAAATTACATTTTAATAAAACCAGACGGAAAATTCTATAACTTTATGGGTGAGCATAGTAAATATAAAATTTGGGAAACTGCTGAACAATACTTTAAATAGAACGTTTGACAATCCTACCCATATCCTTCTCCACGGAAAACCCACGGACATAAAACTAAATGCCGCAGTCTCATTTCGGTGAAAAGTATTTTGTACATAACTGTATCAAATCGATACAACAAGTGTTCAATATCGAACAGGTTTTAATAAAGTGATACATAAAATACTGATATTTAAGTAGTTGCATTCTGGAAGCAACTTTGCCAGTAGAATCGAGGGGGTATTCCCCCTTCAGTATTCGCCTATTGTTTATCAAAAATCATCACTTAAAGGCATGTTAAAGAACAATTTAAAAATCGCACTACGAATTCTTTGGAAAAACAAACTTTTTACCTTTGTCAATATCTTGGGCTTGTCATTAAGTATGGCGGTTGGGGTTATTCTCTTTACAGGCTTAAAAGCCGATATCGATAGCGACCATTTTCATCCGGAATTAGATCAAATAGTACGGATACTCACGCAGGAAACAAAGTAGGGGGAATCAACCAAATGGGCTACAGCTCCATTGCCGCTGGCGACTCAACTGGAAAATGTCTCCTTTGTTGAAAACACGGTTAAAGTACGTATGGCAGGAAAATATAACCTGCAAACCGACAAAGGCGATATACCTATTGACATAAAATTTTCAGAGCCTTCTTTTTTTGATGTTTTTGGCTTTAAATTACTGTCCGGTAATGCACAAAGCCTTGCTAATAATCCAAGTACCCTTTTCTTAACTGAAAGTACAGCAGAAAAGATATTTGGCCGCTCCAGTGCCTTAGGCCAGACTGTCCGGTTTGAAAATTTAGGTTCTTATACGGTTGGAGGAATTATCCAGGACCCGCCTTTAAGAACGCATCTGCCCGTTGAGGCAATGCTTTCTATTAATGCTGCGAAAATGCTTGAAAAGGAAGGAGCAATCACTGATATTTCGCAAAACTGGGAGCAATTCAAGAGTTCTGCAGTTTATGCCCGTTTAAAATCAGAAGATAATTTAAGTCAACTCAATTCCACCCTCCAAAACTACAACCGGAAACTGGAAAACAGCAATCTTCAGTTTATGGCACAACCCGTAGAAGATATTACCCCCGGAAATAAGGATATTAAAAATGACCCCAATGTTGGCACCACCTGGGAGAGCATAACAATAATTCTGTCTTTAATTCTGGCTCTCACCTTTTTGTCTGCTTTCAACTATATCAGTCTGGCATTGGCGCGTGCCGTCTCCCGGGCGCAGGAAGTAGGTATCCGCAAAACGTTAGGCGCAACAAGAGGACAATTAATTGGTCAGTTTTTAACGGAAGCGACCGTTATTGCCGTGCTTGCTTTGATCCTTACAGTACCATGTGTAAGCTTTTTAATGGATCATATTCCCGATTTGGAGGTGACGTTTTCCTGGGATATCATTTTAATTTCAGGCTTGTTAGCTTATGCAGTTATCACAGGCCTGGTCGCAGGAGCACTTCCGTCATGGATACTGTCAGCGTTTAAGCCTATACAGGCTTTGGGTAAATTGAAAAATGTTAAGCTGTTTCGAACTGTTTCTTTTTATAAGATTTTGGTTATTGTACAATTTTCAGTTGTGATCCTCCTTATGATACAGGTGGTCATGCTGGCCGATTATGAAATAAAAAATCATGAGATCATTAACTCAACCGTGTCGCCCAATGTTCTGACACTCGATTTAAAAGGGGAAGAATATGAAAACCTGCAAAACGAAATAAACCGGTTAAGCCAGGTAGAGATGACTTTGGCAACTAACTGGTATCATAAACCGATGCAAATAGGCAAATCTTCTGTAACATTTAGCGATAAAATTTTGGAAATGGATTATGTAAGTATCGACCCAAAAACAATTGAAACCGAAGGAATCAGTTTAAAACGGGGGCAAAATTTTCCTGAAGACATACCCCGAAGTTCTGAACAATATGTGTTGGTAAATGAAGCAGCCGCAGAATTTTTGGAACCCGATTCGGAGAAAATAGTGGGGCAAAATTTATTACTTGACTCTGCATATGTACAAGTCATTGGCATCATGCCCAATGAAATTATTGACGAACAACGCCCTCTGATTTATCGGTATTTGCCAAATGAAATATCCACCCTTATCATAAAAACAAAGCCGAATACAGAATTGGCAGCGACCAAAGCCATTCAAAGCTTATGGAATAACAATTTTCCTGAAAAAACAGCAAATCTTCATAATTTAAAAGAACAACATTATTCAGGAGCAAGCAGCGGAGACAGAATCGGGCTTTTTGGAGGCCTTGCCCTCATTGTTTTTATAATCGCCGGTTTGGGAATTTTAGGTGTAGCAAGCTACTCCGTAGAAATACGCACTAAAGAACTGGGTATAAGAAAGGTATTGGGAGCAGGCAGAATAAAACTGGTGTGGACAGCTACAAGAAATTTTGGCATTCTTATGCTAATTGCGGGACTTATTGGTGTTCCGGCTGCCTTTTTTGTCGGTGATTTAATCAGACAGGATCTGGGTAGCAATCTGGTTAATTTGAGTTTTATAAATATAAGTATAGGCTTTGGTTTGGTTGCCATACTCGGGCTTATGATTGTTCTATCCCAGACGATCCGGGCCGGGCAAATTAAAATTGTAAAAGTATTAAAAGCAGAGTAAAAGGTAAAACATTCATTGGCGGGTTATGATGATGGCGAGACCATTAGTTCTATTTCGCGACACTATTACGACAATATATCGACCGACTATAAATTGCCGGAAGAAGGGGGCTTGTTGCTAACAAAATGTTTTTGCTATGCTGCGGTGAGTGTAAGCTATTAGTTTTTTTATCTTCGTTCTACGTTTGGTTTTGTGGGATAGATCCAGGTTATTTGTTGCTAGAATGCCCTCCTTCTTGGTGTGTGTAATAAATCTTAAAACGTCAGGTTTTAAACTTATTTTGAGTTTAAGTAAGTTATATTTTACTGCCCACTTCAAGAAGGTGAAATGTGGCTTTTATAATTTCATTAGGAAAAGGTTACCTTGTGAACAATATCTTATTTTTTTACAAAATTCTTCACCTTTTTCAAATATGAGAAATCTTTTTTTATTGTTGTTTACCATAATTACATTGACTTCTTGCGAAACTAAAAATAGATGTGAGGATGTATTGTGCTCCTCGCCTATTCCCTTTGTTTCATTAAATATTATCAATTCAGAAAGCGGAAAAAATCTTTTTGTCAACCGCATTTATACAATAGAAGATGTAACACTGTTAAATGAAAATAATGAATCTATACCTATACAATTAGATTTAGATTATAATCTTATATCGGCTATTGGGGATATAGCAGGTAATAATAAATACCGTTTATTACTCTCCCCGGAATTAGAAATATTAATTACAACCCAGGTTTCGCTTAACGAGGGCTCTTGTTGTTCTACTTCCTCTCTTGAAAATTTTAAGGTACTGAATTTTGATTTTGAGGAAACCGATATTAGAAATTTCACAATCTTCATAAAATAATCAGGCCATGCTCCCTTCCTTCGCAAGATTGTCTCCGGATGTTTTCTTCCATGGGGAATCTTCTGACGACCAACCTTTCAAGGCCACGCTTTTTCCAGATTAAATATAGGAACCTCGGAATTTGAAACTAATTAAAACATTAAAATTATGAATTACAACTACCTGATTGTTGCTTTATTATTATCATTTTTAACAATTGAATCTACAGCTCAAGATCTTGAAAAAGTTTTTTTCGAAGTTGATGCCGTAACAAAAATCTCAATTGGGGAAACAAAAAGAGAAAATATAAGCTACCAAACAATTTTTTCCATTGATGTGCCACGTATTTCCCATCACGAAAATCCCATTTATGGTTTGAATTTTAGTTTCAACTACAGGTTAAATAAAAATATTTCAGCTGGAATAGGATCTGGGGTAAATTTCGTTTTCGAGCAGCGTCCGGACTTTCAAAATGAATATCACAATAAGATTATGCTCCCATTCTTTGTACGTTTAAGATACCAAACGGAAATCAGTAATAATTTGAGCTTCCTAACAGACTTGAATACCGGATATCAATATATTGACTTTAAACATGGCCATACAGAAAAGGGATATCTCTTCCAGGAAAGCGGAGGATTACTTTTAAATCTTGATGTGGGATTGGGGCTTCATGTTTCCAAATTCACCCCAATTATAAAAGTAGGTTATGAGTTAAATCAACATAATCATCAAAACAGTCTGGGCTGGATAACCAATTATAGTTATGATGATATAATTGAATATACCAATTATTATCACCTCCTAAAGTTTTCACTAAGTTTGAGTCTATGATGCTCATCAGGGTATAGTGTATTAACAACAGAAATTAATAGCCGTTAATCTTCTCTGGGCAAGCGGGAATCCAGTTCGGCAATTTGATATACCAGTGCAGCTATTACAGTTGCATTGATCATCATATCACGTTCCGGAACATATTCTAAAGCATCTAAATTTGTGTGATGCGTCACTGTATTGTAATTTAAGGGATCCTGAATTATCTGAAATCCGGGGATCTTGTAATAATCAAAAACATCGTGATCTGTAAAATTTGTGTTTTGGATAGTCAGATTATTCACATCCAGGTGCTCATAGGGTGCTAACATATCTTCAAAAACAGGCCTTACCGCTTCGTTTCCCTGCAAATAAATACCCCGCATTTGACCGGCACCATTATCCATATTTATATATGCTGAAATTTTTTCAAACTCTTTTTTTCGAGTAGTTTCTTTTACTTTACCGAAATGATCTTCTGCATAGGCCATAGAACCTAAAAACCCTTGCTCTTCACCTCCCCAAAGTGCAATTCTAATTGTTCGTTTCGGTTTTAATCCTGATGCTTTAATAATTCGCATCACTTCCATCATAACCGCAGAACCCGCCCCGTTATCTGTTGCTCCAGATGCAGAGTGCCAGGAATCGAAATGTGCACCAACCATCACAACTTCGTCTTTTAGTTTTCGATCAGAACCTGTGATTTCTGCAATAATATTTACATTATTTTCTGGTTTTAAATATAGTTCAGAATCCAAATGAAATTTAATTTTTGGTATGATTTCCCTGTCTGTCAAGCGCTTCAATTTCCCGAAATTCTCGGGAGAAATTGCAAAATACGGTATCGGTTTTTCATCTGTTTCCCTTAATTTAGAAGTACCACTCGGATGAATGATACCAGGATAAAAAGGGGTGGTCCCCAGGATACTTAAAGCTCCCTCTGCTTTTAAATATGCAAAAAAGGCATCATCCCTTCGTATAAAACCTTCGATCATATCAAAATCTCCAATTATGTCCATATCTCCGGAAGATGGCCCTAAAGGATTACCTGGTGCAGGTACAATGGATTTTTCCGCTTCCTCAATTTGCTCTTCCATAAACCTTGTTGAAAGTGCATCAAATGACATATTTGGTTCCGGAGCCGATCCTAACAGTATTGTCTTTCCCTGTAGTTTTCCGCTCCATTGTTTTTTTACCTGTTCTAAATCATTTTTATTTTCAATCCATATCAAATCACCTGTTTGCACTCCATTAGAGCTTTCTGTCCATGCATAAGGATATGCCTGTATTTTCATATAAGCAGGCGCTGTCATTTCTACATTGAATGATCTTACCTCCCAACCCATACAATCATCACAATAATTTTCAAAATAAACCTTATTGATACCCCAATCTTCCATGGTTTTCTTTGCCCATTCTGCTGCAGTGAAATATTGATCGGTTCCGGTTAGCCGGGGGCCATAAACATCTGACAATTCAGAAATAAGGCTCATAACCCGGGACCTCTGAAAGCCTTCTGTATTAATTTTTGCAAGTGCCTGGGATTCTGTTTGGCTGAATGCCGGGGATCCTATTAGCAGAAATACTGTGATAAAAAGTCTGGAAAAAATTTTCATAAGTCGAAAAATTTATTGCTGGTTATAGCCTCCTTACAAAGATCCCAATGCTTTTCTATTCCGTTTGCATATCCTGATCCAGGTGTTACAACACACAACATCCTATTTATAAACAAGTTAAGTAAAATACTTTATTCCTAAAAATTAACTCTGAAGCGAATTGAGAGCCAAAGCCCTGATCACATTTTGAATTATTTTTAAAATTAAGGGATCAGCAAGAAGACATTATTTGCCGGGAAGACTAATTTAGCCGGGATGATCAATACATTCTTGAAAAAACTTATCTGGATATCAATAATTGGAATTTTATTGGTGTCTGTATTGCCAAATATCTTTTCGGATTACTGGTTGATAGATATCTTTTCTAATTTTAAAGTACAATATCTTTTTATATCTATTTTATTACTGATCATCTCAGTTCTACTGCTCGAAAAGAAAGTCTCAGCCTTAGTTCTATTGATAATATCAATTTTATGGAACGGCTACTATATAGCACCGTACTATTTCAGTTCTAATGTTGTAGGATCTGACAGCGACAGCTTTTGGAAAATTTCAAGTATAAATTTGTTGTCAAGTAATTCAGAAACAGACTTAGTGAAAAACTATATCAGGAAGGAAGATCCTGATGTTCTTGTCCTGTTGGAATTTACACCAGGATGGGAAAGGGATTTGATTCCAATAATTGAAAGTTATCCCTACAAAAAACTGGTCACAAGAACAGATAATTTTGGAATTGCTCTTTTGAGTAAATTTGAGATGACAAGTTCTATCGATTATTTTGACTTAAATAATAAACCTTCTATAGTTGGAGATCTGAAAATAAAAAACCAGAGATTCTCCATAGTAGCTACACATCCCATTCCACCAATTAATCAAACAACATTTACAAACAGAAATAAGCAACTAACTAATATCATAAATAAAAGACATACATTCTCAGATAATCTTGTAATTGTCGGAGATTTCAATACGTCTTCGTTTTCAAATCATTTCGATTCATTGATCCGGGATGATTTGAAAGATAGCAGGATGGGTTTTGGTATTTTACCAACATGGCCTGCTGGTTATAAGATTTTGCAAACAACTCTGGATCACTGCCTGGTTTCAAAAAATTTAAAAATAATTGACAGGTCAACAGGGGAGAATATAGGATCTGACCATTTGCCGGTAAATATTGTAATTGGAGTAAACTAAGTATTGAACAGCATCGGTTCAGGAAGATAGCTCCTTTGTTTAAAATGTTTATTGAGGGATTTAAATGAATCCTTATTAATCCAGCCAGTTTGCTTGCTACGCCTAATTTCCCTATCAAAAAATCATTTTTGTAATTTTGCACTGGTTTTTAGTACGAACCCTTAGGTAAAATGCAAAAAAGGTTCTGTAAGATTATTAGATAACTCCAATTCAATCTATATTACCAACCTATCGTAATGTAAAGAGTATGTGAATTGCATATGTCCATTAAAAACAAATAATATCTACATATGAAAGAGAATAAAGTGCTGAATTATATTGAAAATGTATTGGAAAATATGCCAATAGATTGGTTGAAGCTAACCACCCATCGGCTGGATATTTATGATGAAAGTTTGGCCAAAACTCAATTTTTGGAACAATTTGAACGTTTATTTAAAGACAATAATTCTGAAACATCAGCACTCCGGGAATTACCTACTGCATTTGATTATATTCGGTTAGGTCATCCATTATCCTGTGTACTGGAATGGGCAGTTGCTAAATTAAACGATCTTAAACCGGAAAATGTGATCAGTTTTTCATCAGGGACAATTCCTGTTTTAGCCGTTCTAAGAAAAAACCTATTAAATAACAAGAAGACTCAAATCTTATATACCGGGGAATTACCCGATGCATTTGATGCTGAAACCGTAAAACGAGTTTACGGTTATAACTTTGAACTGCAAAATGTTGAGGGATTAAATGAGATCCCGGCGTTTAACGGCAGTACCGTTTTCATTTCTAGGGAAAATAAATTCCTTTCGGCAGAAAGGAAACCTGAATTCTCTTCAAGCGTGGACTTTTATGTGGATCTATATTCTGAATTCGGAAGTATTTTATTGGTAATTGGGGCACCCAATGAAGATTATATTTCCGAAATTCAGCATGTGCGACGAAGAGAGACCATCGCAATGACGCCTGCCAATTGTTTTTCTGCCTTAAAAATGTTGGTCGGTAAGTCTATTTCCGGCTTTGATAAAAATAACTTCGAGAAAAACAAGGCCCGTGTTATAGAGTCGGTCAAAGAAATTACCGATACAAATACAAAACCGGTGATTGGCTCCAGTGGACTGTCTGTTCAATATGCCATTATGATGGGCCTTATTGACGATGCAATAGAAAAACACGAAGGTAAAGACATTAAGATAATTGTTCCTCCAAACTGCTATGGGGGAACTAACGACCAGGCAAGACGGGTTGCTGCCTGTATTAGAAATGTAGAAGTGGTGGATCTCCCGGTTGACGGTGATAATAATATGGTTCAAAGTACTGATAAGGTGCTGGAAAAAATTGCAAAGGAAGATGCCGTCCCATATATTATCGTTGAAATTCCAACCAATCCCAGGGTTGAAGTTCCCGATCTTGAAAAATTAAAAGCTGTTTTAAGTGCAGCGCGCAAAACTGCAACCGGTGAAAGTGCTATAGCTCCGGTTTTTATTTTAGATCAAACATTTTGTCCGAACGTACAGTTTTTAAGTGAAGACGGAATATTCTCAACTATCAGGACTATTTCATACGTTAGCGGATCGAAATTTCCGAGTGGAGGAAGATGTACTGCGGGTTACTGTGCAGCAAATAAACAAGCTGCAGCTTTAATGGAAAAAATTGACAGTCATCTAAAAATTTGCGATAACGAGGCTACAGACCTTCAGGTTGAAATATTAGCAGAACAATTACCGTCAATGAACCAAAGAATTGAAGATGCCTATAAGAAAACCCGTGAATTTGTAAACTTTATCAGGGAAACTTTACCGGAGGCGAAGGTCAATTTTGTTTCAGAAGAATTGGCACAGGAAGGGTTTACCCCATCCGTATTTTCCTTAGATCTTCCTACTAAAGGGAAGACTAATGAAGAAAGGGAAGCTTATAAGAGAGCCTTAAATCAAAAACTGATCAATATAATGATCAGTGAAATCCCCAACGAAAGTAAGTACTGCGTGAGCTACGGGCAATTAAAAGGCTGTTATTGGACCATCCCTGCAACATCCACTCAAGGGACAACCAAAGAAGCCGACAAAGATTATATTGCCCGGGTGTCCGGATCTCCTGATATGGATCTTGAAAGGCATAAAAAGGTGTTTTTAGATTTTGTTGAGGAAATTTAATTCCTTGAAAACCAAGTTTTTCTAAAACATTTTGGTGCTACTGAAAAATTGATTCAAGAAAGAATTTACCTATGAGGATATCTGGGATATTGAGCATTTAAATTGTTGACCAGATACAATTTCAAGTGCCTGAACAAATTTGAGACTAATATTAAAAAAATTGCGCTGTTAGTCAGCCGGTTACATTAAAATCATCACAAATTTATTACCTTTAAGATAGGCGAAAAAGTTCACTGGACTTTTTCGCCATTTTATCCATATACAATGCCTTTACAAAAATGCTTCGGATTAAAATTTGATTAAGTTATTTGGTTCCCCATTATGAGATTTAAATTTTTAGAACGAACAAAAGTTGGTATAATTCGCTTTACAATTTGTTCCGAAGGTCTAAAGTATTCCCGGGAGGATTTATTTGCTGGAATTCTTTAATAAAATAAACGTTTCGAAAATATGAGGGTGGAGAACTAATATAACTATCTGGTAAGCTCCATTTTCTGATTTTACCGAACTTCCTTTTACCCAGTATCAAATTTGAATGAGTCTGGTAGATTAATTTAAACATTCCCCTGAATTAATTACATCTTGCTACCCCTGAAGTTTATATTATTAAAGTCAGCGTCCGGGCTAATGACGAATTTTAAATAAACAAAAATGGAAGTAAAGAGAAAAATTGTTTATTATGTTGCAAGTTCATTAGACGGATTTATATCTGGCCTTAACGATGATATAAGTGGTTTTGTTGCTTCGAACGGAGTGGACAAATATTTATCAGACCTGGCAAATTATGATACTGTCATTATGGGCCGGAGAACCTATGAATTCGGATACAAGTTTGGATTACGATCAGGTCAGCCCGCTTACCCACACATGGAACATTATATTTTTTCCAATAATTTAAAACTTACCGATCCCGATCCGAAAGTGAAAGTGAAGAACATCGACCTTGACGAAATAGAGAAAATACAAAATCAAATAGGTAGTGACATTTACTTATGTGGGGGTGGGCAGTTCGCGGGTTGGCTCCTGGAAAATAAAAAGATCGATATTTTAAAGTTAAAATTGAATCCTTTGATTTTAGGCGAAGGAATAAAGCTTTTCGGCAAATCATCTAAAAAATACAGGCTCGGATTAATTGATACAGAAGACTATGAGAACGGTTTGCAGATCATGACTTATAAGATCAATTACAAAGGTGAAGAGAAAAATGACCTTTAAAGCGGTCCTTAACATTCACAGCGGGTATTGGGAACAGCGATGAAGTGGCAGATACAATCCAAAGTTTATAATTTCCAATGTAAATGCAACTATGAACAGATATAAAGAAATTTTTGAAAGCTGGAACAAAGTTGCCAGTCTATATGAAGACAAGTTCATGGATTATAACTTGTACAACGACACCTATGACTTTATTTGCAGTTCACTCAATAAAACGAATTCCCAGATACTAGATATTGGAGGCGGACCGGGGAACATTGCCAGGTATCTGCTAGCTAAAAGGCCTGATTTTAAAATCACCGGAATTGACTTTGCACCGAAAATGATAGAACTTGCAAAGAAAAATAATCCCTCCGCAAGATTTGCAATAATGGATTGCAGACAAATTAGCAAGCTCCCTGATAAATATGACGGATTAATATGTGGTTTTTGTTTGCAATATTTATCAAAGTCTGACAGTTTAAATCTTATCTCTGACAGCTCCGGGTTGTTAAATGAAAACGGGTTAATATATTTAAGTTTCATTGAAGGTGATCCTAAGAAATCCGGTTATCAGTTTGGCAGTAGCGGAGATAGAATTTACTTTTATTACCACAACGTAAACGACCTTACAACATATTTGCTACAGAATAATTTCAGCGAAATAAAAATTGTGAGATTGGAATATAAAAGATCAAAATCAGATAACGAACTACATACAATCTTGACTGCGAAGAAAAATAAGAACGTTTAAAATGGAAAAGACGGAGCACTTAGCGAAAAGGTTTAGAGAAGTTATATTAAACGGAACCTGGATCGCCAATACCAATTATAAGGACCAGCTGGAATCTATTGACTGGAAAGTTGCAATATTAAAATGGGGATCTTTAAACTCCATTTCAATATTGGCTCAACATATCCACTACTATATCAACGGCATTAAAAATGTTTTGCATGGGGGTGATCTGGAAATTAAAGACCAATACAGTTTTGATTTTTCTGCAATAGAATCAGAGGACGAGTGGAAAATATTCTTAACAAGATTTTGGACGGATGCAGGGGATCTGGCAGACCTAATCGCGCAGTTGCCGGATGAAATATTGCAACAAAGCTTTGTGAAAGAAAAATATGGAACCTACCAAAGAAATATTAATGGTATGATAGAACATAGTTACTATCACCTGGGCCAAATTGTAATAATAAAAAAGTTGCTGATGGAAAATCCATATATACTTCAGGCGAAGTTATAGGAAACTTCTTCAGATTTTCCTGCAAGTTCAAAATAGCAAAGGTTAATAATTTTCTTTGCATCTATAATATCAATGATCGCAGTATTGGCAGTAAAATGTTGAACATAGTACAAGCAGGAAATGATCTAAAAACCCCTTACTTTTTGCTGATAAAAATTAATGCCGATTCTGTTCTTTCAGCAAGTATATGGGTAAGGTGGCCAAATGCTTTCTCGTGCTTCCCGGCTTTTCCCAATCCCATGATCACCAAATCATGCCCGGATGCCTGTTGAATGAGTTCTGATTCCACATCATTATTTGGCACAATGAGCACCTCTGTCTTTCCGGGAATAATGCGTCCGGCAAAACGGGAAAGGTTCACATAATTCTTTTGAAGAGTTTCCCGGTTAGTGTTCAAAGGCAGAATTTGCAGAAATGTGATCTGGGGCTTTGAAGCACGCCACAGGCTGGCAGCAACCCTTGCCCTGAGCGGATCGTGACTTTCAAAACCGGCTACCGGGATCAGGATCCTTCGGGCTTCAGTAATTTTCCATCCGCTGTGTGGCTGCCGGAATACCACCACATCTGCCTTCACATGTTTCACCAGTTTTTCAAGGTTCCGGCTCGTTTGAAAATCATTCAGATCACTTAAGCCCAACAATAAACTCCGGCAATTATGGACTTTGACCACCCGTTCGATCTCTTCCCAGGGATGGTCGGCAATTGTTGTGAGGGTATCAGGACGCAATCCTGCTTCAAAGGAAGCTTTCAATGCATACTGTATTACCTCCCTGTTTAATATGAGCCGTTTCTCAAGATCCTCCTTTTGGGTACTTGGAACAATGATAGAGTGTAATAAAACCCGCCCAACAACCGGAGGGGCCAGTGCATTTGCCACAAAAACCATGGATTCCGCATTTGCAGGGTTTGAAATAGGTAGCAGGACCAGAGGACTTAATCCTCTCAATCTGTAAAGGTCAGGATCCAGGGCTTGTTCAGAGGCTTCAATCGCCTGTGCCTTCTTTACAAAAAAAGATACAAAGAGCACCGATCCTATGAGGAGCCATAACAGTGCGATGAACCCTGCAGCCGGTACCACAATGGCCTGAAATATTGCCAGGCCAATACAAGCGGTCATTCCCACTATTGGAAGGGCAGGAAAAAAAGGTGCTCTAAAGGTTTTACTCTCTTTGTACCCGCGATTTCGCATTAAGATCATAATGAGATGTGCCAGTGCAAAAGTGATCAGAAAGATCAAACTGGAAGCCGCACCCGCCGCCGCTACATCCGGCAGGATCAAAACCAGCAATGCTACAATCGCACAGGTGACACATATCGACGTTACCGGGGTGCCCAATTTCTTATCAATATTTGACAGGTGATGATTTAAGGTTCGGTCTTTTGCCATTCGAAGTGAGATTCGCGAAGCTGCAAAGAGGTTTGCCTGTAGAGCAGATAGCATTGAAAATATCCCAGCCACCAAAACAAGCCAGAAGCCAAATGCTCCCAGATAATTTTGCGCAGCAACTGCCAAAACGGTTTCAGGATTTTCCCTGCTAAGCTCTGTTATGGAATCCCCCGGCAGCACGCCAATTGTCGACATTAAAAAAAGCAAGGGTATGTAAATTGCAAGTCCTACTGCAAGGGTGCCCATCATTGCTTTAGGGATGTTTTTTTCCGGATTCTTAATTTCACCTGCGGCAGATCCTATCAAATCAAATCCCTGCAGGGCGATAAACGTATAACCCATGGCCGCTACCAATCCGCTGAATCCCCCGGAAAAAAACGGTTCAAGGCTCTGTGTAATGTGCGTGAACGGCGTTTGCACGAAAACAGCGAGTCCGCCGGCAATAAGTATGGCGAACACAGCAAGTTTACCGATATTTATAACTGCTCCCCCATCCCCGGTACCCCTTGAAAGGCTATATGCGAAGTAGCCTATGGCAGCGAGAGCCAGCAAAACCGGCAGCATTGGAGATTCCGGCACTAAGTTAAACCCGACTGCCGGAATCTGCTGAAGTGCGAAAATGGCAAAGGCCCCGAATCCCAGTGCGTACAGAACTGCCGCTACCAGCGAAGCAAACCAAACAATCCACCCCACCCCAAACGCCACCTGCAGCGATAGCGCTTTTTTTGCATAGGTATAGGTGCCTCCCGACTGCGGATTTGCCGAAGCCATTTCGGCAAAACTTAGCGCGGTAATAAAGGCGATCAAACCATTAAGAGCAAAAGCCAGTATTGCTGAAGGCCCGCTTACTGCAAAGGCAACCCCGGCCAGGGCCAATATTCCGCCCCCAATCATCGCACCCACGCCAATACCTAATGCCCCAAAAAATCCGATTGTGCGTGTGGTTACTGAATGGGATGGATTTGAACTCATGTTATATATAAAATTTTAAAAAAATAAGGTTTAGAGATATATCTCAGGATAAATTTAAATTAAAACTTGAAGCGAAATACTGAAATGGGAGATTACTATATCAATCCGCTGATTGCCGAAGCTTTATTGGAATATGAAAAATAGATTAACCTTGAATTTTACCTATTCCATTTCGGAAAGCAAAATAGTTCTTCTTAAAAAAAAATATGCAGCAGGTGAAATAAATAAACATTATTTGTAACTTAAATCATATGTCCTTTTAGCTACCTGAAATTACAATAGCTTAATTAGCGTTCTTCAGTAAACCCTGGGAAAACTTTTAAAATCCGTTTCAAGAGTCAATAATTAAATGAAAAAAAGTGAACTGCCACAAAAAATTTGTTTTGTTTGTAAGCTACCTTTTAGCTGGCGGAAGAAGTGGGAAAACAATTGGGAAGAGGTAAAGTATTGCAGCGAAAAATGCAGAAGAAATAAATTTTCATAGGATGAAATCCATAAATCTTATATTTCCAAATCAGTTATTTCAGTTGAATCCTCTGTTTTCCATTGAAGGTCCTTTTTATCTAGTAGAAGAGATTTTATTCTTTAAGCAGTTTGATTTTCATAAACAAAAAATAGCCTTTCATAGAGCAACTATGAAGTTTTACGAAAACTACCTGCTGGAAAAAGGCTTTACCGTAAAGTATATAGATTCCAGCGAACCTGAATCTGACCTAAGGCTACTCATTCCTCAATTGCACGAATTAGGAGTGGAATCTATAGCCCTTGTCGATCCTGTTGATGATTGGCTCTTAAGAAGATTAAGTGCCGGTTGCCAGAAGTTCAAGATCGATGTAAAGATATTGGAAACTCCTATGTTCCTGAATTCCCAAAAGGACCTGGGTCAATTTTTTAATCCTAAAAAAAAGAAGTTTTTTCAAACGGAATTTTACAAGAAGGAACGAGTAAATAAAAGGATCTTAATTGACAGTTCGGGAGGTCCGTTAGGTGGCAAATGGTCTTTTGACGAAGAAAATCGGAAAAAGTATCCGAAAAGAAAACCCGTGGTTGAAGTTGAATTTCCCCCGGAAAACGAATACGTCCAAGAGGCAAAGGCATATACCGTTCAATATTTTAACGAAAATATCGGATCGCTAAGCGATACGATGAACTATCCCACCACTTACAAGGAAAGTGAACAATGGCTGAATCAATTTCTTATAACCAGAATGGTTGAATTTGGAGATTATGAAGATGCCATAGTGCAT
Organism: Gillisia sp.; assembly: GCA_024635655.1. GTDB lineage: Bacteria > Bacteroidota > Bacteroidia > Flavobacteriales > Flavobacteriaceae > Gillisia. Next base: position 19,495 of record JAGXIL010000046.1, read on the forward strand.
AAAGAAATGCTGCTAAACCACAGCATGCTTACACCTATGCTAAACGTGGGGTTACTTACACCGAAGCAAATTATTGATCAAACTTTGGATTACAGCCTCGCCAATAATATTCCCATAAATTCCCTGGAAGGCTTTGTCAGGCAAATTGTTGGCTGGCGGGAGTTTATAAGAGGGGTCTATGTCACAAAAGGAAGGGAAGAACGCACCAAAAATTTTTGGGGGTTCACGAGAAAGATCCCAAAGAGTTTTTATGATGGCACTACCGGAATTATCCCTGTGGATGAAACCATTAAAAAGGTATTGCAAACGGGATATTGTCACCATATTGAGAGATTGATGGTGCTGGGTAACTTCATGTTACTTTGTGAATTTGATCCCGACGAGGTGTACCGTTGGTTTATGGAACTATTCATAGATGCCTATGACTGGGTTATGGTGCCTAATGTATATGGCATGAGCCAGTTTGCAGATGGAGGTATGATGTCAACTAAGCCCTATTTGAGTGGCAGTAATTATCTAATGAAAATGAGTGACTATCCCAAAGGTGACTGGCAGGAAACCTGGGATGCATTATTTTGGCGGTTTATGGACGATCACCGTGCTTTTTTCCTTAGAAATTCAAGGTTAAATATGCTAATTAAGAACTATGACAGATGGGGGGACAGCAAAAAGCAAACAATACATCAAAGGGCAAATGACTACCTTTTGAGCTTAAGTTAAACCATTCATTAAGGTTATGCTCAAGTGGATATGCCGAAATTTGATATAAGGAAACTATAGCAAAAAAGATCCCTTGTATGGTAACTACTATATGGGAGCCCGGCTGACATTAAAGAAGTGTAACTAACCCCCTTTTAGCACCCACCATCTTTACATGGATCATGGCCCCAGTTCATCAATGAATATCTCCATGGGGATTCTTCTATATCTGAAGAGGGGCCTTGAGCAGTGTGACGACTTACATAACTGTTAACCTTTTGCATATGATCAAAATCGGCTTGAGTTAATTCGTCCTTATTTTTGTTTTTTATAGCAATAATTTTTTTTCCGGATTTGTGACCGATCGCCTCCCCGTCCCCGCTGTTCTGGCCTACAGATTTAGATTTTTCTGTTTTTAACCATTCCTCCAGCTCTTTTGGAGCCATATTTACATTTGCCTTAAATTCCTTCCAAATTGTTTCTTGCTTTTTTTTATCCATAGTTTTATTTTTTTTCAACCTCACTTTCCAATTTAAGTACGTGGTCCCCATCCTCCTGCTTTATATACAGGGCTTTGTCATCTTTTGAGCCGTTACGGGTTACTTCCGATCCTTTAATTTTACGGGTGGTGGATTCAGTATAGGTCTTTTCTACTTCACCATCCGCGTAACCCTTTCCCCATTTCCATTTCACTTTGTCTCCTTTGTTAATAGCCATAATATATTCGTTTTAATTAATAGATTTCATAATTTATATTTTGTTCGCCAGCTGTACCCCTACTTTTACCATCTGGTTCACATAACCCCATTCATTGTCATACCAGCTCATAACCTTCACCAGATTACCATCAACCACCATGGTCATTTCCAAATCTACAATTGAACCCCGGGAGTCTTTAATAATATCTGATGAGACGAGATCTTCTTCGGAAGCTCCTACAATACCTTTGTATCGTCCTTCTGCTTCTTCTTTAAAAAGTTTATTAATTTCTTCTACAGAAGTATTTTTTTTAGTGATCACGGTAATATCTGCTATTGATCCTGCAGGCACAGGCCCTCTAATTGCAACCCCGTCAAAAATACCCTCCATTTCCGTGAGTACTTTTGCAGTGGCTTTGGCAGCTCCTGTGCTGGTAGGAACAAAATTAACAGCGGCGGCTCTCCCCCTTCTTCGTTTTTTATGGGCGGTATCAACCAGCTCCTGGGAAGAAGTATAAGCGTGCACCGTGGTCAATATTGCCTTTTCAATTCCAATCCTGCGGTTAAGGATCTCTATTACGGGAGCAATGCAATTAGTAGTACAACTTGCCGTTGAGATGAGTTTATCCCCGGCTTTCGGTTCATTAATTCCCGGGATGATAAATGTAACCCCTTCTCCTTTTGCGGGAGCAGATAGAATTACATGTGCCGCCCCTGCATCCAAATGCTTCTGCATATCTTCTTTTTCAGTAAATAAACCTGAACACTCAAAGACGATATCTATATTATTATCTTTCCAGGGAAGTTGGCCCGGATCCTTTTCCTGAAATTTCCTGATGGTTTTCCCATCCACACTTATTTCATTTTCCTTATATCCCAGTTTTTTATCATAGTGTCCATAAACTGAATCGTATTTCAGTAAATAGACGATTTCTTCTGATGGAATAAGATCATTGACAGCAACAAGCTCCAGATCTGGTGATTCAATTAAAACTTTCATTGTGGCTCTGCCTATTCTCCCAAGACCATTGATCGCAACTCTCTTCATATGGCATATCAATTTTTATTAACAAAAGACTGGTATTTAATTATTTAACTCTCCTTTAATTTCATCAAAAGATTTGATTTTTACAGAGTATTTAACAAAACTATAGAACAAAATTAGCTGTTTTCTGAAGACAGAAAACTATAACTACTAATCTTCAGGAAAAACCGAAACGACCAAATTACTAGCTATTTATGGCATTTTTAAAAATCAGATTATCTTCTAAACCTTTATTCAGCTTTTAGACAGGAGGTAATATTCCCGGAACAAGGGAACAGAAAAAGATGATCAAATTAAAGAGAAAAACTTATTAGTACAGAAATAAAATCATTCCTTGCCCGTTTTATTTTCTTGAGCCTCGAGTAATCGCTGCCGTTCAAGTTTTCGGAAATACCCCCTGAATAAAAAGCTGTGCTTAATAGCTTCCATCACATCGTTAAAATTTTCACCGGCAGCTTCCATATTTTGAATGGTGGAGTTTAGATCTTTTACCAAAGTGGTATCCTGTGTTAGATAATTTAAAGCACCTTCCCCGTCTTTTAAATCTCTTGAAAATTCATTGAGATTTGTTGTAATGCTGCTCAATTCTTTCGATGATGCTTCCAGGTTGTCAATAATACCTGTAATTTTTTGCGCAGAAGCAGTATCCTTTAATAACACTCCCATCATACTTTCATCGAGGTCAACCTCAGCGATAAGGGCATTGAACCGGCTGATCGTACTAAAGGCCGCCCTGCTGGAATTTTCAAGATTTGCCATACTTTGTTTCAGGTCATTTGCCATTTCCCTGTCCTTTAATAATTCTCCCAGGACCCCTTCTCCCTCTATAATAGCATTTGTGATCTTCAGGAGATCTTCCGTAAGCTGGGCGGCATTTTGATTGGTTGTGCTAAGGGTAGACAACATTTCTGTTGTTGATGTACTGTTTAAAGTCTGTATGGTATCCCCGGATTTAACAGGCACAACCCGGCCATCCTCCCCGGGAAGGATATCCACGATCATACTGCCAACCAATCCATCTGAATTGACCGCTGCAATTGAATTTTTCCTTATTAGCCTGAAGGTTTCTGAATCTATGGACATGTCAACAAGTATAGCGGTATCACTAATAATTTCAATACCGGAAACCGTTCCCACAGTCACCCCTGCAAATCTTACATTATTGCCTGTTTGAAGTCCGCTAACCTGACTGAATACAGCCTTAAGTTCCCTGTTATTTCCGAAAATATTTTCTTCATTACCTATAAAGTATATTGCCAGGGTAAAAAGGATGACTCCTACAACTACGAAGACGCCGAGGAGCAGGTTTTTATTTTGGTTCTTTTTCATGTTAATTTCATTTAAAAAACATATTGGCTTTTGGATCTTCAGAGGAAGAAAGCTCCTCAAAAGTCCCTTCAACATAATTTTGACCGTCCAGAAGCAGGATGATCCTGTCAGCAAATCGTCTTACACAATCCACGTCGTGAGTGATTATAAGAGATGAGGCCTTAAATTTTTTCTGAACTTCATTCATTAAATTAACAATCTCTTTAGCTGTTATGGGGTCCAGGCCTGTAGTTGGTTCATCATAGAAAATTATCTTTGGTTCCAGGATCAATGCTCTGGCCAAAGCCACTCTTCGCGCCATTCCTCCTGAAAGTTCTGCGGGCATAAGGTCAATTGCTTTTTCAAGATCAACATGTTCCAGGGCTTCCTGTACCATTTTATCGGTTTTATCCGGGTTAAATTTTTCGGTGTGGCGCCTTAATGGAAACTCCAGGTTTTCCCGCACTGTCATAGAATCATATAAGGCACTGCCCTGAAACAAAAATCCTATATCTGCACGCAGATCATCCATCATGTTTTGATCAAGACCTGATATATCCTTTCCCAATACTTCTATCCTGCCATTATCGGGTTCAATAAGTCCTACCACGCATTTTATAAGAACAGATTTTCCGGAACCTGACCGGCCCATTACCGCCAATTTTTCCCCTTTAAACAATTTAAGGTTAAAACCCTTTAAAACTTTTTTTTCACCAAAACCCAATTGCAGGTCTTCTATTTCAAGTACGACGTTTGTATCATTTTGAGTATTTTTTTCTTTAGTTGATCCCATATAAAATATCTGAAATTAAAACAGCTAAAAAATCCAGTACAAACAATAACATAGATGTATATACCACTGCGGCATTGGAAGCTTTACCCACTCCCGAGGTTCCTTTTTCACTGTTCATTCCCTTATAACACCCCACCAGCCCAATGGCAAATCCGAAAAAGAAAGTTTTGACAGTGGCCGGTAGAAGATCGCTAAACTGTAAGGCATCAAAAACCAGGTTAAAATACAATTGAAAAGAAATAGCTCCCTTAATATTTTCAACTATAGCCGATCCCAGCAGGGCGATAGCATCTCCAAAGATCACCAGCAAAGGGATCATTAGCGTTGTAGCCATGATGCGGGTGACCACCAGAAATTTAAAAGGATTTGTCCCCGAAACTTCCATGGCGTCAATTTGTTCGGTCACTTTCATGGAACCAAGTTCTGCACCTATACCCGAACCTATACGCCCTGCACATATTAAAGCTATCATCACCGGGCCAATCTCCCTTACTATTGAAACACTAATCATGGAGGGAATCCAGGCTGCAGCTCCAAAATCTTCCAGGGTAGGGCGGGATTGCAGGGTAAAGACCAATCCCAGGATAAATCCCGTGACTCCTACCAGAAGCAGGGACCTGTTTCCCATATTATAGCACTGCCTTAAAAATTCCCGGAATTCCATAGGAGGAGAAAATGCTTCCTTAAAAAAGCGTTGCGCAAAACGGGTCAATTCTCCTATTTCTATAAAAAAAGGCGATATTTTTTTATAAATGGAAAGTTTTTCCGCCATGATCGCTAGTTTTCACTTAAATATAACTCGCTTTTTTGTAATTGTAAAGCATAATCATTTTGTTTACAGCTGATTAACCAATATTTTTTTTGTAAAATAATATGAAAAGCTTTTAAATTCAGGCAAAAAGTGGAATAATTGCAGAAGATGAACAAAGAGATTTCCTCAGCATTCAATAAGGTTCAAAATCCGTCTATCCTGCTCCCTGAACCAAATATGTTTTCTCAGTCAACAAAGAATTTTAGTATATTTCCCAAAGCTTATTCCTTATCCCGAGCACAAATATTTTAGACCTTTAAATTCAATGATAAAAAATCACCTGCAGTCTAAATTTTTTCAATGGTTTCCTACTGTGGGAATCCTTTTGTTCGGCATACTCTATTTCTACGCTTCCTCCTTATACCCCGGCGGCTCCCAGGCAAATATAAATTCAGTGGGATTTGACTGGATCAACAATTACTGGTGTGATCTTATGAATGAGAATGGAATGAATGAATCTCCCAATCCTGCAAGCCCTTACGCAATAACAGCCATGGTCATTCTATGCCTGGGATTGATGACCTTCTTTATTCGCTTCGGAAGAAAATTTGCAAAAAACCGAATATGGAAATATGTTATCCAGATTTGCGGAACGATCTCCATGATCTTTGCGATCTTGATCTTTACCAGATATCACAGCATAATGATCGCCCTATCCAGCTTATTCGGACTTTTTGTTCTGGTGGGTATAATCAAAGAAGTCTATAGCAGCGATCTCACCGCATTAAAGTTTGGCGGACTTGTCTGTATCCTGCTGCTGATTTTAAACAATTATATCTATTATAGCAGGCATTGGGTAGATATTCTGCCCCTGCTTCAAAAAGTCACTTTTGCCATTGTACTTCTGTGGATCCTGGGGTTGAATTTAAAATTGAACAAACGCGAAACATCATTAAACTATACTTCGGAAGGAAATTTGTAAAATACTGTAATCAGGATCCGGACCAAAAATTCCGCATCTTAAAAACTGAACATTTTGTAAAGGTATTAGATATGAAGAATTTCCTTGTGGTTGTCGCTCTTCTCCTGCTAACCTTCTCCTGCCAGCAAAACGATCAAACCAATTCGAATTCCGAATCAGGGATTGAGGAGAAAATAAACGAGAATGGAACCCGGGAGGAAGTGAATGAAACAGAACCTCAATTCATAGAAAATTCCCGACTGGCAAAGCAATGGTATGATGAACTGGAAAAGATCTCCAGAGAAGAGGAGCGGTTTACAGTCGAAAAGGAACACCATGAAAACCGACATGTTCCGAAAAGAACAGACACCATTATCCGTTTAACCAAAGATGAAACAAGGATGAGGATCCATACCACCAAAGGCCTTTATGCGGTGGAGTCGGCTGAAATTGGCAATAAAGGTTTTGAGCTCGGGGATACAGTTAAAGTTGGTATGGCCAGGAATCAACTAGAGCAAATCCTCGGCAGAAAGCTGGAAAGTGACCATATAAAAGTGGGTAATGAACTACAAACCAATGTGTTTAATTTCTTTTTCGACCAGGATATAGTGTGCAAAATTGAATTTCAGGGTTATGTTGATTAATACATATGAAGAGAAAATTTAATTCCACTTAGAATTAAAGTTTCTTGGCTTCTTCCCAAAACACATCCATTTCAGCCAAAGACATTTCAGCCAGGGGTGTATTCTTTTCCCTCGCTTTTTCTTCAAGGTATTTGAATCGCTTAATGAATTTTTTATTGGTACGCTCCAGGGCATCTTCCGGATTAATCTTTAAGAACCTCGCATAATTGATCATGGAGAACAGCACATCTCCAAATTCGGCTTCCATCTTATCCTGGTCCATCACCTGGATCTCTGTATGTAATTCTTCCAGTTCCTCTTTCAGCTTTTCGATCACCTGCTGGGGTTCTTCCCAGTCAAATCCCACGCCGGCAACTTTATCCTGGATGCGGCTGGCTTTGACCAGGGCCGGCAGGGAGGCAGGTACTCCTTCCAACACACTCTTCTTACCTTCTTTTAGTTTCAGGTTCTCCCAGTTACGTTTTACATCCTCCTCATTAACCACTTCCACATCGCTGTAAATATGCGGATGCCTGCTAATGAGTTTATCACAAATGCTGTTGGCTACATCGCCTATATCAAAATGCTTGGTTTCACTTCCTATTTTCGCATAGAAAACAATGTGCAGCAGGATATCCCCCAACTCGTTTTTGATCTCTTCCCTGTCTTTGTCTAAAATAGCGTCCCCCAGCTCGTACACCTCTTCAATGGTAAGGTGACGTAAGCTTTCCATGGTCTGTTTCCTGTCCCACGGGCATTGCTCCCTGAGCTCATCCATGATGGTAAGTAGCCTGTCGAATGCTAGAAGCTGATCTTTTCTGGAATTCATTTTTACTCTTTTTGTAAAAATACAATTGTGGATGATTTTTCAGGTAGGATCCCTCAAAATTATACCAACAAAAAAAGCAGCTTTTTTTCAAAGCTGCTTAAAATATGGCGATGAAGGATCTACTCCTTCTCTTTCTTTTCTTTTTTAGCAGATTTATCATCAGCTGTACCTGCAGAACTTTCTTCAGATTTATCTTTAGACTTTGCTTCAGGTTTATCCTCAGATTTTGCTTTTGCGTTGGCTTCAGATTTTTTTTCGGCTTTGGCTTCCGCTTTTCCCTCTGCATTTTCTTCCGCAGCTGCTTCAGATGTGCCTTCTTCCTTTTCTTCTTTTGAAAAATCAGTATAACCATGAGTTACCAGCAAGTTATACCACTGGATCACTTTTTTAATATCACTTTGGTATACCCGGTCTACATCATAATCAGGAAGCACTTCAGCAAAATAAGCTTCAAGTTCTTTTTTGGAAACTTTTGGGCTAATAGCCGGTTTTCCTTCTTCCTTCTCGTACATTTTTGTAAAGATGGTTCCCAACGGAACTTCTTCAGTATACGTGTACACAGCGATCTCACTTAACAGGCTCACGTTATGACGCACATTAACAGATATTTTTTTTCCTTCAGTAATAGATTTGGCTACAAATCCACCTCTGGTTTGTGCTGTTAATTCATATAATCCCGGTTTTCCGGAAATTGATAAAACTTTTTCTAACCCCATAGCGTATTATAAATTTTGGCTGGCAAATATCACTTCTCTCTAACTAATATCAAAAGAATCAACGGCCTTTTTTCATTAATGGAAACTTCATTCTATATTCAATATCGACCTTTCCTTTGGAAATATTATTCAGCCTTCCCTTGATCAAACGCTTTTTAAGACTGGATAGTTTATCTGTGAATAATATTCCTTCGATATGATCATATTCGTGCTGGATCACCCTGGCGGCTAATCCGTCATAGGTCTCCCGGTGATTTTTAAAATCTTCATCCTGATATTCAATAGTGATGGTAGGTTTCCTGGAAACATCTTCCCTTACATCCGGAATACTCAGGCATCCCTCGTTGAAGGACCACTCCTCCCCTTCTTCACTCACTATTCTTGGGTTTATGAAAACTTTCCTAAGGTCTGAAATAGCATTTATCTCGGCCTCATCCATGGTTTCGTCATCGGCAAAAGGTGCAGGATCTATTATGAACATGCGAATGGGAAGCCCTATTTGCGGAGCCGCAAGTCCTACGCCCATGGCATTATACATGGTATCCCACATATTGTCAATAAGTTCTTTGAGATTTGGATAATCTTCAGGGACCTCTTTTCCTTTTTTTCTTAGAACCGGATCTCCGTATGCTACAATTGGAACTATCATTTTATGCTTTGTTATTATTCTTAATTCCTTATTTCTATCTTAATTGTATTCTTAATAAAAGAACTCGTCCCGGTTCTCTATACCCAAGGGTTTGGATGCCGGTATCCCTGATCATTTATAAAGGTACGTCTGCAATATGATCGTGGCGCTTATCTCATCGAGCAGGGATTTATTTTGTCTCTTTTTCTTTTTAAGTCCGCTGTCTATCATGGTTCTTACCGCCATTTTAGAGGTGAAACGTTCATCTACCCTTTTCAGTTCCATAAGAGGAAACCTCAGCCTGAATCTGACAATAAACTCTGAAATCGCAGCTTCACTCTGGGAGGCGGTGTAGTCCATTTGTTTGGGTTCCCCAACCAGTACCAGTTCCACATTTTCTTCAGCAAAATACTTCTCCAGATATGGCATAAGATCAACGGTTGGGACAGTGGCCAGACCCGAAGCAATGATCTGCATCTCGTCTGTCACCGCGATCCCGGTGCGTTTATATCCATAATCCAGCGCCATTATTCTTGCCATATCCGCAATTTCTGCAAATGTAAGGTTTATCTGCTAATGCGCCCAAAAATTAGGTTTAAGCTGTTATATTTGCCTAAAATTAACATTGATGAAGAATTTACAGGAATTAATTGAAAAAGCCTGGGAGGATCGTGATCTTCTTGGGGACTCAAAAACTATAGATGCCATCAGGCAGGTGATCCTTCTCCTGGACGAGGGAAAACTTCGTGTTGCAGAACCAACTGCTGATGGGTGGCAGGTCAATGAATGGGTGAAAAAGGCGGTGGTGCTTTATTTCCCTATTCAGAAAATGAAAACCCTGGAAGCGGGAATTTTCGAGTACCACGATAAGATGTTCTTAAAAACAGGCTATGCTGAAAAAGGAATTCGGGTAGTACCTAATGCCGTTGCCCGTTATGGTGCTTATATTTCTTCCGGAGTGATCCTTATGCCTAGTTATGTTAATATTGGAGCCTATGTAGATGAAGGCACTATGGTTGACACCTGGGCAACTGTAGGTAGCTGTGCACAAATTGGCAAAAATGTGCATTTGAGTGGCGGAGTGGGTATTGGCGGAGTTTTGGAGCCTCTTCAGGCTGCTCCCGTGGTAATTGAGGACAATGCTTTTATAGGATCCCGTTGTATCGTAGTGGAAGGAATAAGAGTTGAGAAAGAAGCTGTTTTGGGCGCCAATGTGGTATTGACAGGGTCTACAAAGATCATCGATGTCACCGGGGATGAACCTGTGGAATTTAAAGGTTATATCCCTTCAAGATCTGTAGTGATCCCGGGAAGTTATACCAAAAAATTCCCTGCAGGAGAGTATAATGTACCCTGTGCACTTATTATTGGGAAACGTAAAGAAAGCACAAACAAAAAGACCTCTTTGAATGATGCTTTGAGAGAATATAATGTTGCAGTTTAAATTACATTTTAAACTTTAAGTATAAAAAACCGGCTATTGGATATATCGATAATTACCGTGAATTACCGGGGTTGGGAGGCACTGAATGCCTGCCTGCATTCTTTGCAGGAAATTCCTTCTTCCCCGGTTTCCTTCGAGGTGATAATTGTAGATAATGATTCCAATGATGGAAAAATAAATGAATTCCGGAAAGCTTTTCCGGAATTCACCTTTGTGGAAAATTCCGGGAACAACGGATTTTCAAACGGATGTAATCTCGGGGCTAAACATGCCCGCGGAAATTTCCTCTTCTTCCTGAATCCCGATACCACCCTTACCCGGGAAGCACTGGTTGAACTGCATCAAACCGCCGTTTCCCATCCTGAGATCGGGATCCTCTCCTGCCTTCAGATCAATGAGAACGGCAAATATTACAACCTCAAAAACCTCTTTCCCTCCTTCAGCAGATTTTTCGGACTTACAAGAGCGATCTACAGGAAAATGAATACTGCAGCTTTGGAAGAAAAATTTGCAGTTAAGAAAGGACTTTTTTATCCGGACTGGGTAACCGGGGCAGTGATCTTTATGAGCAGGGACTGGTTTGAGAAGGTCAATGGCTGGAATGAAGACTACTGGTTGTATTTTGAGGATGTAGATCTTTGCAGAAAAGTCACTTTGAGGGGTGGCAAAGTCGCCGTAGACACCCAAAGCACAATATTCCACAAACATGGAGGAGCTTCGAGGATCAATGTAAAGACAAAAGCCATAACGAAGACGGAGGTGATAATATCCAAGCACGTATATATTCACAACCACTTCCCTCCCCTTCAAAAATTTATCCTGCACAGCCTGCTGATCATCACCGAACTTCTGGAAAAATTTTTATTGTCCATTGCAGGTATCCTACTGTTTTTTATTCCTAAACTCAGAGTAAATTTTTTGATCCTGAAGCGATTGGTGAAATATTATTTAAACGCAATTAAGCATCAAACATGGATAAGTCCCCGGGCTGAAAATTATCCGGAAAAAAGACAAATCTCCATCTTATGAAGATCCTGGTAATTCAGCAGAAAATGATCGGGGATGTCTTGATAAGTTCCCTTCTCTGTGACAATTTGCGCAAAGCTTATCCCAAAGCGCAAATTGATTATATGGTATATGAATCTACCACCCCGGTGCTTCAGGGAAATCCGAATTTTGATAATCTCATTCTCTTTCAGGAAAAACACCGAACGAGTAGGAAAGAACTTTTTAAACTTCTCTTATCAGTGCGCAAAGAGAAATACGATGTGGTGATCGATGCCTACTCCAAGCTGGAAAGCTGGCTGGTCACGTTCTTTTCCGGAGCCGAAAAAAGGATCTCCTACTGGAAAAAGCACACTAATTTTCTCTACACCCATTCCGTGAAAAAGAAAACCGTTTCAGATTCCAACCTGGGATTGATCATTGAGCAGCGTTTGGCCTTATTGGATCCGCTGGAAATTGATCTTTCTTTAAAGACTTTTCCGGAAATCTATGTAACCCCGGAGGAAAAGGATTTTGCAAAGGAATTATTTTCCAGGCATGGGATTGACCAGGCAAAACAAACCCTTATGCTTGGCATCACCGGGAGTGAAGTGGCCAAGACCTACCCTTTGGAGCATATGGCAAAAGTCATTGATTTTATTGCTGAAAAAGGAGATGTAAACCTCCTGTTCAATTACATTCCCAACCAACTTCCGGAGGCTAAGCAGCTTTACCATGCCTGTAAAGAAACCACCAGGGCCAAGATCTATTTTGACCTTACCGGAAACAACCTAAGGGAATTCATCTGCATTATGGATAACTGCGATATGATCATTGGGAACGACGGGGGTGCCATTAATATGGCAAAGGCATTACGAAAACCTTCCTTTATTATTTTCTCACCCTGGATTGACAAAGCGGGATGGGCCACTTTTGAAGACGGGATCAACAATATTTCGGTACATCTACAGGATTATAAACCTGAACTTTTTGAGGGCCTGGACCCAAAATCGATCAAAAAGAAATACGCCGGGCTATACAAAGAGTTCACTCCTGAACTATTTGCCTCTTCGCTGAACAAATTCCTGGAACTGCATTTAAAGTGAAATTGTAATTGAGCATTTTTTTTCTCCCGAATATTAAGGCTTACAAAATAGCGGGAATTTTTATCAGCCTTTGAATTTCTTCTTCAACGCCTGTTTCCGAAGATATTTTTCCTGAAACTTACTGGTATAAAACCACATTTTTTCGAAAACTTCAGCTTCAGGTTTATCGATCAGTTTTGCGTATTCGTTTGCCATCACCTCCACCATCTCCTTTTTAGGAGTAAGCCTGGAAAGGTTTTTCATTCGGGCATCAAGATCTAATTTCCGGAAATTCATCCGGTTCAGGTCTACCAGGAAGAATTCCGGATCTCCTGTGGCTTTCAGTTTGATAAGGGTATTGCCGGGGGAATGATCTAAAAATTCTATCTCATTCTCGTGCAATTGAAAACTAAACCGGGTGAAAGCCCTAAGGATGGCTTCGTGATCAGGGAGATCCGGCTGTTGCACCAATTCCCTGAAAGTGAGATCACATTCCAGTTGTTCACTTACATAAAAGCTTTTTCCAAAGACCAAAGCTGAAGTTTCTTCAGCATAGGCAAAAGGCCTGGGGGTGCCAATTTTTTTAGACAGGAGATGTTGCGCATACCGGAAAGACCTTTCTGCTTTGGATTTTCTGAAAAATCTATAAGTTAGCCGATTAAAAATATTAGGAACTTTAAACGACTTGATATTGAGCTTAATATCCTCCTTCTCAAAGATCTTGATGCTGTTGCGCTGGCCATTATCCAAAGGAGTACCTTCAGATTCAAAATTTTCAACAGAGGTGAGAATGGCTTCTTTTTTAGCTTTACCGGCTTCAGAAAAAATGAACTTCATGGCACAAAAATACTATAAAGCATATTTCTATGCTTATTAGTTATATTATTTGTTCAGGCTTTAAAACCTTACTTGAAACATTTACAATGACATTATTAAATTTATATTTACAAAAAATTAAAATCAGCAACTTTTAAATGGATGATAAGCCTTCTGTTTTTCTTGAATCTCACAACATTAGCAATATGTATGGGGGATTTGGACAGTTTAATTACTGGCTTATCAAAAACCTGATTTCGGTTGATGATCAATTCAGCTTTACGGTATTCGCCAAAAATAAGCAGCTGATCAGGGAATTTCTTCCCGAGGCTGAATTTAAAAGATACCACACTTTTCACAGAAGAGAACTCTTCAGGATCAGAAAGAAGTATAATCTCTGGCATTCGCTGAATCAGAATTCGAAAATAGAACCTTATCACGATCTCCCCTACATCATGACTATTCACGATGTGATCTTTCTGGAGGAGGGATTAATGTCTGAAATTGAAAAACAGAAAAGAATACAGCTGCTACAAGAAAAAATACAACGTTCAAAAGCCATAGTTTACATTTCTGAATACGCCAGAAATTCTACCAATAAATATTTTACAATTCCCGAAAGTATTAAGGAACACGTGATCTATAACGGCACTCCCCCCCTGATAAAACACAACCTCTCCGGAGTGGAGAAGCCAAAAGGGCTGCAAAAACCTTTTCTCTTCAGCATTGGTCAATTTATGGAGAAAAAAAACTTCCATACTTTGATCGGGATGCTGGTGCAGCTTAAGGATTTTCAGCTGGTGATTGCGGGGAATCACAATATGGCATACCGCAAAATAATAGAAAGTGAGATCGCAAAACATAAGCTTGAGGGGGAAATATTTTTCCCGGGAAAAATTTCAGAGCAGGAAAAGCAATATTACTTTGAAAATTGCCGGGCATTCGTTTTTCCGTCCTTACATGAGGGGTTTGGTATACCTCCACTGGAAGCTATGACCTATGGAAAACCTGTTTTTTTGGCTAACAGGACCTCCTTACCAGAAATTGGAGGCAAAGAGGCCTTTTACTGGGAGCATTTTGATCCGGAATATATGAGCCGGGTACTCAGGGACGGACTGCAGAAATATGACAATGATCCTGCATATCCTGAGAGGTTGAAAACCCACGCGGCCACATTTAACTGGTCGCAAACCGCAGAAGAATACCTTAAAGTCTATAAGTCTGTTATCAATTCAAAATAAAACACAAAACACAATCCCATTCTTATGCTGAAGAAGATCAAGTATTTTTTAAAGAACAGAAAACTGAAGAACAGGGAAAATACCTTTGGCCCATTTACCAAAGGAGTGATCTACGAAACAAAGAATGGTTTGATCGCTATGCCTTATGAAGATATGATGATAGGCAAACATTTAGGATTTAAAGGATCCTGGAACCTGGCTGAAATTGAATCCCTGAAGAAGATCATCAAACCGGCAGATACTGTTTATGTAGTTGGTACACATGTAGGCACCTTGCTCATTCCTCTTTCCAAAGAATGCAAAGAAGTGGTAGGCTATGAAGCCAATCCAAATACCTTTTGGTTCCTGAAGCAGAACATTCGAATGAACGATCTTAAAAACACCAGGATCTTCAATTTTGCTGTAGGAGATGAGAAAAGGAGCATCACGTTTTACCAAAGCAAAATAAATACCGGAGGCAGCAAAATCAAGCCGGTACACGACAACATTAAATATAAATTTGACAATCCTGAGGAAATTGAGGTTCCTATGGTTTCCCTGGACCAACATATTCAGGACAATAATCTTCCCGCTCCAGATTGCATTCTTATGGATATAGAAGGCGCAGAATACCTTGCCCTGCAAGGCATGCAACAAACCCTGAAAAGCATTAGGTTCCTGTATATGGAATATGTGCCGCACCATTTAAAAGATGTTTCAGGAATAACAAACAAAACGCTTCTTGAACTCATAGTTCCCCATTTTGATAAGGCGATCTCTACCCATACCAAAAAGGAGATCGACATCAGGGATTCATCAAATCTGCTGCTGGATTTCCTCAATGGCCTTAATTCCTCTGAAACATCAGATGACCTGATCTTTCTGAAAAATTAGACTTTTTTAATTTCACTTGAACAGGAACATTACCTTTAAAAAATGTATTGGGATTTCATAAGCACTTATACCTATCGAATAGTAAATATAATTTCCGATTTTTGCAGCATCGGATAAACCCCAAATTATTACACCTTGAACATTCTTCATCTTTCGGCTTCTAAAAATTGGGGTGGTGGTGAGAACCATATAGAAAACCTGTGTCGGGAATTGCAGCATTTGGCGCCGGAGGTGAATAACAGTGTGTTTTGCATCGAAAACGGCCTATTTCAGGAAAGATTGAAAAGCACGAACATAAAAGTGGTCCTGGCTCCTTTGGCTTTTAAAATGGATCCCCGGTACATTTATAAATTGATCTCTGTTTGTAAACGAAAAAAGATCGATCTGGTACATATTCATGACACTACTGCCCTTACCCTGGCAGTCATGGCAGATAATCTTTCCAATTTACCTCCCTTTATATTGAGCAAAAAAACTTCCTTTCCCATTAAACCCAGGAAACAGACGCTGTATAAATATAACTACCCCAACATCAAAAAGGTGCTGTGTGTCTCAAAAGCCACACAAAACATAACGGGAGAAAAAGTTCTGGAACATCATAAACTACAATGCATCTATCACGGCACCAACATTAATTTTTCCGAGAAAGCCCCTGCATTAGATCTTCGGAAAAAATTACAGCTGAACAAAGATCATATCATAATAGGTAATATTGCAAATCATATTCGGGCGAAGAACCTGGAATCGTTTATAAAAGTTGCTTATGAACTGGTGCATATCAAAAAACTCAGCCACCTTTATTTTGTCCAGATTGGAGCTTTTACTGAAAGGACCGAAAATTTGAAGAATCTAATTATAGAATTAAACCTGGAAGACCATGTAAGCTTGATGGATGATATTCCCAAAGCATCTATGTTGATCCCACAGTTCAATATTTCTTTGATGACTTCCCAAAGTGAAGGCATGCCTCAGTTCATTTACGAATCTCTCTATCAAAGGGTACCGGTAGTGAGCACAGATGTTGGGGGCATTGGTGAGATCATCAAAAACAACATTTCAGGATTATTATCACCGGCACACGACATAAAGGCTTTAGCCGAAAATGTGCAGCTCTTGCTAAGCAATCCGGAATTAAGAGAAAAATTTACAACCACTTCCAGAGAGACCATTGAGAAGAATTATACTTCAGAAATAATGGCCTCACAAACCCTGGAAGTATATAAAGAAGTAATCTATGGAAGATCTTAAACAAGAAATAGAACATACCCTTGAGGTACTTAAAAAAGGAGGCATCATTCTATACCCAACAGATACTGTTTGGGGAATTGGATGTGATGCCACTAACCCTGAGGCTGTAGAGCGCATCTATAAACTTAAAAAACGCAGTGACAGCAAAGCGATGATCTGCCTTGTGAACAGCGTGAAAATGCTGGAACAATATGTTGACAAGGTGCCCGATCCTGCCTATGACGTCCTGGACCATTCTGATAAGCCTACCACCATCATTTATGATAATCCCATAAGAGTTGCCAACAACCTGGTTGCAGAAGATGAAACCCTGGCCATACGGGTGGTGAAGGAAAAATTCTGCGAGCAACTTATATATAAATTAAGAAAGCCCCTGGTCTCCACTTCGGCAAATATCAGCGGGCAACCAACCCCAAATTCTTTTGCTCAAATAGCTCCGGAAATTTTAAAAGGTGTAGACTATGTAGTAAATTTGTATCATTCAAAAATTTCAGATAAACCCTCCGCAATTATAAAGATTGGAAACGACCGGACGGTGAAAGTGATACGAAAATAGAAATGCCCGAAAACAGAAATTACAAGCAAGCGCTTACTTATTCAATATTTAATAACATATCGCAGGCTGCAGGTGAATTAAATTTGGAAAGCTATGTGATTGGCGGTTTTGTAAGGGATTTTCTTCTGGATCGCGGAAAAGCCAAAGATATTGATGTAGTTGCTGTTGGAAGCGGGATCGCATTGGCAAAAAAAGTATCAAAACTCCTCCCCCATAAACCCAAAGTACAAACTTTTAAAAATTTTGGTACTGCGATGCTGCGGGCAGATAACCTGGAAGTAGAATTTGTAGGTGCGAGAAAAGAAAGTTACAGCGAAGACAGCCGAAACCCGGTAGTTGAAAACGGAAGCCTTCAGGATGACCAGAATCGGCGGGATTTCACGATCAACGCCCTGGCCATAAGCCTGAATCCTGAAAATTACGGAGATCTTATAGACCCTTTTAACGGAGTAAAAGATCTGGAAGACAAGATCATTAAGACTCCGCTAGACCCCGATATCACGTATTCTGATGATCCCTTACGTATGTTGCGGGCCATCAGGTTTGCCACCCAGCTTAACTTCACCATTGAAAAAGAATCTCTGGATTCCATAGCAAAAAATAAGGAGCGTATTCAGATCATCTCCAGGGAACGTATTGTTGATGAATTGAATAAAATTCTGTTAAGCGCCAAACCTTCCGTAGGATTTGCGCTTTTACACCAAACAGGCTTGCTACATCTTATTATGCCTCAACTCACCGATCTTGAGGGGATCGAAGAAATTGAAGGACAAAAACACAAAGACAACTTCTGGCATACCCTGGAAGTAGTAGATAACATCGCCCAATACACAGATGATCTTTGGCTGCGATGGGCAGCCCTGCTTCATGATATTGGGAAGGCACCGACTAAAAAATTTCACAAAAAAATTGGCTGGACCTTTCACGGGCATGAATTCGTAGGTGCAAAAATGGTATATAAACTGTTTAAGCAACTTCGGCTTCCGCTCAATGATAAGATGAAATATGTTCAAAAGCTGGTATTGATGAGCAGCCGACCTATCGTTATCGCAGATGAAAAAGTTACCGATTCTGCTGTGCGAAGACTGGTATTTGATGCCGGGGACGATATTGACGATCTTATGACCTTATGTGAGGCAGATATCACTACCAAAAATCCTAATCGGTTTAAAAAATATCACAACAACTTTAAGAAGGTCCGTAAAAAGATCCGGGAAGTAGAAGAAAAAGATCATATCAGAAATTTCCAGCCCCCGGTGAGTGGTGAGGAGATCATGGAGACTTTTAACCTTCAGCCTTCCAAAGAGATCGGGATCATTAAAGATGCAATAAAAGAGGCAATTCTGGAAGGAGAGATCCCAAATGAATACACTGCCGCTAAAAAATATATGCTTAAAAAAGGGATATCCCTGGGGTTGGTACCTGAGCCTAAAAATGGATGAATACAGGTAAATGCTTAAAGGTGATCGCGCAATTTTATTTTGATGAAAGACAATAAAAAGGTTGTTTACTGGCTGTTTACCGGGTGCGTTCTTATTTTTATTATGGTTATCGTTGGGGGGATCACCCGCCTTACCGACTCGGGTTTATCAATGACCGATTACAAGCTCCTAAAAGAGACCATTCCTCCGCTCAATGAAGAAGAATGGATAGCGGAGTTTGAGAATTACAAGCAATACCCCGAATATCAAAAACTGCATTCTCATTATGAACTGGAAGATTTTAAAAAGATCTATTTCTGGGAGTGGTTTCACAGGGTGATTGGAAGAGTGATTGGCCTAGTTTTTATTTTTCCATTTCTGTATTTTTTGCTCACCCGGCAGCTCTCCTCCTCTACTACAAAAAAAGCTTTGGTTTTACTAGCACTGGGAGCTTTCCAGGGATTTCTGGGCTGGTATATGGTGAAAAGCGGCCTGGTGGATAGGCCATCCGTAAGTCATTTCCGGCTGGCAGCACATTTGACCACGGCTTTT
Source organism: Gillisia sp. (assembly GCA_024635655.1). Classification (GTDB taxonomy): domain Bacteria; phylum Bacteroidota; class Bacteroidia; order Flavobacteriales; family Flavobacteriaceae; genus Gillisia. Next base: position 38,766 of record JAGXIL010000046.1, read on the forward strand.
ATAACTTTTGCCTACACCTTCTGGGTGGCACTCGACCTTATTTATCCTAAGCGCAACCGGATCAATAAGAAGTTCCGGAACCTGGTAAGAATAGGCATGGGAATTCTTCTTATTCAAATTGTTTGGGGAGCATTTGTTGCCGGGCTGGACGCCGGTTTGATCCACAACACCTGGCCTACTATGAATGAAGGGAAGATCATACACGAGACGGTTTATATTGAACAGGAGCCATTGTGGAGAAACTTTGTGGAAGGAAAGAGCGGGGTTCAGTTTGTGCATCGCTATATGGCTTTCTTTGTAGTAGGGATCATTGGCCTTATCTGGTACAGGAGTCGTAAACTCACTCTCACCTATTTGCAAAATAATGCCATCAATGCTTTACTGGCATTGGTGTTCCTTCAGTTCGTACTGGGAGTTTTCACCCTCATCCTCGCTGTACCATTATGGTTGGGAGTGGCACACCAGGTAGGGGCATTTTTCCTGCTTGCGGGAATGACCTTTACCTTACACAGATTTTCCAGATAAGGTAGAATTCTCATGTAAAACCGTATCTTTGCAGTCCAAAAATTTATAGTATGGTTTATCGGTTTAGAGTAATTCTTGATGCAGAAGATGACGTGTTTAGGGATATAGAGCTCCTGGAGGAAAGTACTTTGGAAGATTTTCACAATTCCATCATCAATGCCTTTGGATTTGACGGCAATGAAATGGCTTCCTTTTACATTAGTGATAATGACTGGAATCAGGGCGAGGAAATTTCCCAGTTCGACATTAGCGACGGGGAGGAATCCATAAGACTGATGAATGAAACCACTTTAGACAGTGTTGTTTCTGAAACAGATACCCGGCTAATTTACGTTTACGATTTTCTTAATCTATGGACCTTCCTTATAGAATTAGCTGAAATTGCTGAAGTGGAAGAAGGCAGGGATTATCCAAACCTGATGTTCGTTCACGGACAGATCCCGCTGGAAGCTCCTGATAAGGAATTTGTTGCTGAAGAGAATGAATTTGGTGATGATTATAATTCTGACCTGGATGTTGACGATTACGATGACCTTTCGTTTGACGAGAACTGGAACTAAAAATACTGAGATGTATCATCAGGATCCGTCTAAAATAAAAAGCAGTTTATAAACTTTCTTACACTTTCGGGTGAATATACTAACACTATTATATTAACTTTTCCGGCATAACACACCTTTGTATAGCAGCCTAAAACCGGAAATTAATTTTATTTAAAGTTCTTTTTTATAGATAAGGAAAGTTTTTTCATACACCAAAAAAAGGATTTTAAAAATCTATTTTAAGCTTTCATATTCGTGGTAATTTCCTATAATTGCCAACGGATTTAAAAATACCTCCCCGCTTGTAAATCGGGAAAATTAACTCTTAATTCAAGATCACCCCACATTATGATCAACCTCTATAACGCTCAAATTGAATCGCTTTCCATTCACCGGGTAGGCAACAAAAGCCGAAGTGAAAATATATTTCTTTCCGCAGAACCTTTTCAGCTTAATGATGAGATCGCTCCTTTGATCAAGGAATACTTTCTAAAGCCGTTCAGGGAAAAAGAAGAAAATTATTATCAGTTCTTTCACGAGACTGATATAGAATTCAATGAGCTTTGTAATTTTGCCAACCAGATCTTTGATGCTCCCGACCTTATTCACGAGGTATCCAAAAAGATAAATACCCTATTGTTTGAACAATCTTCCCATCCTCACATTAAGAGCGGAGAAGTGTATGTGGTTTATTTTGAAAATATGCTTCTGGACAACGAAAAAGTCTCGGCCATAGGGATCTTTAAATCGGAATTGAAACTTGACTTTCTGCAGTTTCAGGAAAAAGGCAGTATCCTGGAGATGATCATTCAGCAGGGTATCAATCTAAACAAGCTGGATAAAGGGGCTATAATTTTCAACAAGAACCGGGCTGAAGGTTATAAGATTCTTTCCATTGATTCCAATAGATACGATACCAAATACTGGCTGGAAAATTTCCTGGGGGTTGATGTACTTGCAGACAATAATTTCTACACCAAGAAATATTTGAAATTTTGCCAGAACTTCGCCAAAGACGTGGTTTTACCTGCGGAAGACAAAAAAGAAGAGGTCATGTTCATGAACCGAAGTGTAGATTATTTTGCAAAAAATGATGACTTTGAGGAAACTGCTTTTATGAACTCAGTAATAGACAATCCCGATCTTATTCCGGAATTCAAAAACTACAAAACTGAAAAGGCTCCAAAATATAAAATAGAAGATCTTACCACTTTTCCTATAGCCAACACAGCAGTTAGCGCCGCCAGAAAATCTATTAAGAACGTCATTAACCTTGACACCAATATCCAGATCAAACTGGACTTCATCAACCCCGAATCTGCAGAAAAGTTTGTGGAAAAAGGATGGGATGAGGAAAAGCAGATGTATTACTACCTGGTGTATTTCAACAAAGAGGAAAAGAGTTAATTACCTGGTAGCCTTTGTATTTACATCTTCGTAATTGCGCCTTACGAATTCCAGTGCGGTACGTAAGATCTGGCCCATAGTACGGGCGCGTTTAAATTTGATATCCCTGGTAAATTTGTAAAGGTCTTTTCTCAATTCCCGAACGTTTGCTTCAGTAGAAATATGGTCATTGATCATACATCTAATAAGCTCCTTAAAACGCGTGCTGGCATTGATCATTCTTTTAGCCAGAAGCGACCTTTCCTCCCTGCGGTATTGTTCTATGGAGTTTTCCTGTAACCTTTCGGTCACCAGTTCTACCATCTTATAGTTCTCCTTAAAGAATTGCGGCCGGTATATTTTCAGGTTCCCCTCATAACACTGCTGGTCAAAATCAATTGCCCTTATGGTGTAATCTACGTGGTCAAAATCGTGAGTGGGGATGATCACATAATTATAAGAACGCATATCTCCTAAAAGCCTCACCATACAACGTTCATTAAATTTAACAAACTGCTTTGCGATCTGGGTTTTTGCACGCTCATCACACATGGGCAGCTCTTCGTCTATAAAAACATCTCCCGGGATCCCTGCAATATGTTCTTCAATTAAAGTGTCTTTGTACACCAGAAAGTTGATACGGTGCGGGGAAAGTATATGTTCCATTTCCAGGCCATAGATCCTGGAAGCATCGGCCATTTTTACATAAAAATATGTAAAACTATCATTGAGAACATTTCGAACCTTTACCCTAAAAGGCTTAGAATTTCCAAAAGTGCAGTAATCTATGGCATCAATATTTAAAAAATCCAGGGATTCATCACCCCCATCAGAATGCAGGATGTTATATACCTGTTTCAGGGAAACATCAATTTCCAGGCGTTCATGATCGGCATAATAGCATCTAACCCAGAGCGTGTCCTCATCGTGCCTGTCGTAAACAGTAATAGAACCCGCAAACCTTAAAAGATCATCGTAAAATACCGGGATCTTGGTGTTGCGGTTATATTTGGCCAGATAACTATTGAAGCGGTCGTTAATAGGGAACGAGGGCTTTTTTCTGGACATTAATTTCTCTTCCATGAAAGGGGTTTTTGCAAAAATACAGTTTCTCATTTATTTCTCCTGTAACAAAACGTTAACTTCGGCGTCACATGAATAAACACAATCAGGTTTGGAAACAATTCTTACATTAAATAATCTCACCAAGAAATACGGTTCATTAACTGCGGTTAAAGATCTTTCCTTTACCATTAAAAAAGGAAACGTTTACGGAATTCTTGGACCCAACGGAAGCGGAAAATCCACAACCCTTGGGATGGTACTTAATGTTGTTAATAAAACCAGCGGAGAATTTTTTTGGTTTAATGGCAGCGATTCAACTCACGAGGCATTAAAAAAGGTAGGTGCAATTATCGAGCATCCTAACTTCTACCCTTACATGACCGCGGCGCAGAACCTGGCCCTGGTATGTAAGATCAAAGGAGTGCAACCGGAGAAAATTTCGGAAAAACTGGAAATCGTGGGTTTACTGGACAGGCAACACAGCAAATTCAGGACTTTTTCCTTAGGAATGAAACAACGGCTGGCTATTGCCTCTGCCCTTCTAAACGATCCCGAGATCCTTATTCTCGATGAGCCTACAAACGGTTTGGATCCACAGGGAATTCACCAGATAAGGGAGATCATAAGAAAGATAGCCTCTACCGGAACAACAATTTTACTTGCCTCTCATTTACTTGACGAAGTTGAAAAGGTATGTTCTCATGTGGTGATCATCAGGAAAGGTGAAAAATTGTATAGTGGCCACGTTGATGAAATGAATGCCAGTTTTGGCTTCTTCGAATTAAAGGCTAATGAAACAGAAAAACTGCTGGCATTACTTGAAGAACATCCGGCTATTGGTAAAGTTACACTTAAAGAAGGACTGGTCACTGCTATCCTCAATGAACCCCTGGATGCTGAAGCCATAAATTCTTACTTATTCAGTAAAGGAATTGTGCTTTCTTACCTCATCAAACGAAAAGAAAGCCTGGAAGAACAATTTTTACAGTTAACCAACCAAACCTCCAACTAAAATGTTACGACTACTCGATATAGAACTTCACAAATTAAAGTACAGCAGATCGGCTAAGGTCCTGACTCTGACTTATTTTATTCTTATAACATTTATTGCACTTATCGCCTCCATTGAATTTCCTATAGGACAAGTAAACTTTAGGGTTGCAGACCAAGGTATTTTTAATTTCCCGTTTATATGGCATTTCAACAGCTATATAGCAGCTACCTTAAAATTATTTCTTGCCATTGTTATTGTATCGATGATGTCTAATGAATACAGCAACAGGACCTTAAAACAGAATTTGATCGATGGCCTGAGCAAAAAGGAATTCGTGCTTTCAAAGTTTCTTACGGTTTTCTTATTTGCTTTTATATCAACTGTTTTTCTTTTTATTGTTTCCCTTATCCTTGGATATTCCTTTTCGGATTATACCGAAATTTCCATAGTATTTTCAGATATGGAGTACCTCGTAGCTTACTTCATCAAGCTTACCGGATTTTTCACTTTCTGTATGTTCCTCGGAATCCTGGTAAAAAGATCTGCATTTGCATTGGGTTTTCTGTTTATCTGGTGGATCTTTGAAAGTATTATTTACGGAGTGCTGAACTGGAGAATATTCAGGGATAGCGATATTGCTGAAAATGTAATGCAGTTCTTTCCGCTTGCATCTATGAGCAATCTTGTGGTAGAACCTTTTTCCCGTTTAAATTTCATTCAGGCGGCAGCTACTCAACTGGGTTCCGAATATGAAAAGGATTACGGCGTGCATTGGTACCAGTTGCTAATTGTCATCGTTTGGACTGCTATATTCATTTTCTTCTCCTTCAGCTTGTTAAAAAAGAGGGATCTTTAGTAGTAGTAATCTTCCGGCAAGTGTAAATCCGGTAAAGAACAAATTAATGCGCTGCTTATACTTCCCTGTGTTTCGGAGTTTTTTCTCATCTCAAGTTTCACATTTTTAGAATTGTGATAGGCAGGATTATTGCTTAATTTCGTGCTGCTAAGTAAAAGAGATACATGAAATTCAATTTAAGATCTGAATATAAACCCACCGGAGACCAGCCACAGGCAATTAAGCAACTGGTATCGGGAATTAATAAAAATGACCAGTACCAGACCCTTCTGGGTGTTACAGGCTCCGGAAAGACTTTTACCGTTGCCAATGTCATAGAAGATGTACAAAAGCCAACCCTGGTCCTGGCTCACAACAAAACCCTTGCTGCCCAGCTTTATGCTGAATTTAAATCCTTCTTTCCGGACAATGCAGTAGAGTATTTTGTGAGTTATTACGATTATTATCAACCGGAAGCTTTTATTCCTTCTTCCGGAACTTATATAGAGAAAGATCTTTCTATTAATGAGGAGATCGAAAAATTACGATTGAGCACCACCTCCTCCCTTTTGAGCGGAAGGCGGGATGTAATTGTGGTTGCCTCTGTTTCCTGTTTGTACGGTATTGGAAACCCTGTGGAATTCAAAAAGAACGTGGTTTCCATAGAAAAGGACATGCATATTTCCCGGACTAAACTATTGCACAAACTGGTACAGAGTTTATACTCCAGGACCGAAGCAGATTTTAACCGCGGAAATTTCAGAATAAAAGGAGATACCATTGATGTCTTTCCTAGTTATGCCGATATCGCTTTCCGGATCCACTTCTTTGGTGACGAGATTGAAGAGATAGAAGCTTTTGATCCGCTTAACAATAATGTGGTTGAAAAATACGAACGCCTGACCATTTATCCGGCAAACATGTTTGTGACCTCCCCTGATGTTTTACAGGGAGCAATAAGGGAGATCCAGGATGATCTTGTAAAGCAGGTAGATTATTTCCAGGATATTGGAAAACATCTTGAAGCCAAGCGACTGGATGAACGAACTAATTTTGACCTGGAAATGATTCGGGAACTGGGTTATTGTTCGGGTATTGAAAACTACTCCAGGTACCTCGATGGCCGTTTACCCGGCACCAGGCCTTTCTGCCTTCTGGATTATTTTCCGGATGATTATTTGATGGTGGTTGATGAAAGCCACGTGACCATTCCGCAGGTACATGCTATGTACGGGGGAGACCGGTCCCGGAAAGAAAATCTGGTAGATTACGGATTCCGTTTACCGGCAGCCATGGATAACCGTCCGTTGAAATTTGAGGAGTTTGAAGCCTTGCAAAATCAGGTGATCTATGTGAGTGCCACCCCTGCCGATTATGAATTACAGAAAACCGAAGGAGTTTATATTGAGCAGGTAATACGTCCAACGGGCTTATTGGATCCTGTAATAGAGATCAGGCCAAGTTTGAACCAGATCGACGATTTGATCGAAGAGATCCATGTACGGGCAGATAAGGATCAGAGGGTACTGGTTACCACCCTTACCAAACGCATGGCAGAGGAATTGGATAAATATTTAAGGCGTATCAATATCCGTTGCCGCTATATACATTCAGATGTGGATACCCTTGAGCGGGTGGAGATCATGAATGACCTTAGAAGGGGGATCTTTGATGTACTTATAGGAGTAAACCTTTTGCGGGAGGGACTGGATCTTCCGGAAGTTTCCCTTGTTGCAATTCTCGATGCTGATAAAGAAGGGTTTTTAAGAAGCAACCGCTCCCTCACACAGACAATCGGTAGAGCTGCAAGGCATCTCGAGGGTCGGGCGATCATGTATGCAGATAAGATCACAGAAAGCATGCAAAAAACCATGGACCAGACGGAATACCGCAGGGTAAAGCAAATAAACTATAACACAGAACATAACATTACTCCTACGGCCCTTGTAAAGGCTTTTAATGAAACCCTGGTTAAGAAAAAAGAAGAAGCTTATAAGATCGAAACGGCTCCCACTTTAAAAGCGGCTGAAAAAGAAACTGCATACTTTAGTAAGAATCAACTGGAAAAAAGGATCAGGGATAAACGCAAGGAAATGGAATCTGCAGCAAAAGACCTGGATTTTATGACCGCCGCCCGGCTGAGGGATGAGATCAAGATGCTTCAGGAAAAAACAAAAGCCCTTGCCTAGGAGCAGGTACTTCAGAAGAAAAGTATAAAATTGGTTAATTAATGTATAATACACTGAATTTCAGCAGAATAAAATTATACATTAATGATCCAAATCTACTTTAACTCGCATATGTGACGGTTTAAAAACCTGTTACAATGAAGATTTTAAATTTACTTATTTTACTTATGCCAATGCTGGTTTTTTCCCAGGTAGGTATAGGTACCGAGAGCCCTAAGGCCCAATTGGACATCATTTCTGATTCTCCTGATAATCCCACCGTCAAAGACGGGATACTTATTCCACGGGTAGACAAATTCCCTTCTTCCAACCCTACCTCCGATCAAAACGGCATGCTGCTGTTTCTCAACAAGGATGTTCAGGAGAAAAAATCAGGATTTTATTACTGGGATGATGAGAATAAAAAGTGGGAAACTATAGGCGGCAGTGCCAATGGGGATTTTAACAAACCCGGAACTTCTACAAATCCCGGAAACATTGAGGACCCTGTGTTTAGGGAAGGTAATGTAGGTATAGGAACGCAGGAATTAACAGCGAAACTCCAAATAAAATTAAATACTGCCAATGACGCCGCCATAAAAAAAGGACTGGAGGTAGATAATGATAATCCTACAACCGATAAACTTACCACATACGGGATCCTAAACACCAACAGAAGCGCTACCGACGGAACCAAATATGGGATTAAAAATAACGTGAGCGGATTAGGAACTGGCATTCACTATGGTTTTTTTAATGAAACTTTTCAAACCAGCACTAGTGATATCTTTGGGATCTTCAACAGAGTTGGCAAGACCTTTGGCTCCAACAGTGACAATTTTGGCATCTATTCCCAAATAGGAACCGCACAGGGAAGCGGAAACATTTTCGGAATTTATTCCTCTGCAATTGGAGATCACAATGCCAATGTATTTGCCGGTTACTTTGCCGGAAGGCTGGGAATTGGCTTAACCCCACAGGAAGAATACATATTTCCGGCAGTGCGCGGAAAGGCAAATCAGCTATTAACCCTCACAAGTTCGGGAGCAATGCACTGGAGTTACAACAGTGCCCGGAATTATTCTACATCAGGTTCTGCAACAGCCAGTTTTAAAGTATCTGAAGAAGTTTACACCCTAAGAATAAACGATCAGGTTTCCAGTATTGCAATTCCTGCGGCAAAGGAGAATAAAGGCAGGATCATGTATCTCATTGCCTGGAAAGGAACCAAGGAAAAGCCATTTCAATTTACCAATAATGATGATATTTACGATGTGGTAAACGATACTTCCATAACCTCCATTAGTGGAAGAACGATCATGAAACTGCAAAGTGCAGGCAACAGGTGGCTACTTCTGGAAATAAGAAAAGCGCCGTAAAACGGCGCTTCCCTCAACTAACATTTAGCTAATTAAATAAACCAACCAAGCTTATGAAATCTCGATCATTCGTTTAGGCTGTACTTTGGCTTCTTCCTTTTTTGGAAGGTTGATCACTAAAATTCCATTTTCATAAGAAGCTGAAATGTTCTCATAATTTACAGTTTCCGGTAAACTAAAAGCTCTTTTAAAGTTGCTGTAGCTAAATTCTTTTCTTGTAAACCTTCCTTGCCTTCCGCTGTTTCCCTCTTCTTTCTTTTCTTCAGAAGAAATTGTAAGGATCTCGTTATCCAGTTCAATATTAAAATCTTCCCTGGTCATACCCGGTGCGGCAACATCTACCCTAAAACTATCTTCAGTCTCAAGAATATTTACCAGGGGTATGTTGGTTCCTAATCTGTTCATGTTGGTTGTTCCACCAAACCAATCAGTTTTAAGCATATCGTCTAAAACTGATGGCAGCCAGTTGGCCTCATTTCGTTTTACTGCGTTCATCTCTATAATTTTTAAAAGTTTAATATTTCTTTTTTTTCTAGACAATTAGCAAATTAAATTCCAATCCGAAATAAATGACAATATGGCAACAATAACAGATATTCAGCAGACATTATGTCGTATATCATAAATTAATGTTTTAATAGACCGCTTTTTTAATATGATCTAGAGGAAATATGTAAATTAGAAATTCACCCCGGCTTCTATGAAAGAAATATACTATCGCGCTTTATCTTACCTTATTCAAATAAAGAGTAAAATTGCATTTTACCCTACTGCTTTCGCTTTGTTAGGGATCTTTAGTGCATTTTTAATGATGTACCTTGAAGAATTAGGGGTTAGTCAATATTTATTGGATGAATTTCCTGTGGTAATGGTGGAGAACGGAGACACTGCGCTCACTGTTTTAAGTGCTCTCATCACAGGATTGATCTCGATGATGGTCTTTAGTTTTTCGATGGTGATGCTGCTGCTAAGCCAGGCTTCAAACAACTATTCGCCAAGGTTGCTACCGGGTTTGATCTCAGATAAAGTTCACCAGATCATACTTGGGATATATCTGGGTACAATCCTTTATCTCATCTTCGTTCTTTTTTCCATCCATCCTACAGAAGAGGATTATAACCTACCGGGATTTTCAGTTTTAATAGGGATCATTGCCACTGTAGTATGTATATATGCCTTTATATACTTTATACACAATATTTCTCAAAGTATACAGATAAGTAATATCCTGGACAGGATCTATTTTTCAGCTAAAACGGAACTTCTCCGGATTATTGATAATGAGAAAAAAGAGATCAAGCCCTTTCCTTCTTCTGATCATTGGTATGAGTACTATGCTGAAAGCAGCGGATACCTTCAGAATATGGCTCTGACCAATATCCTGGAGATTTGTGAGAAGGAGAAAACTTTGATCCATATCCTGCCGGTAAAAGGAATGTTTGTCTTGCAGGACCTTCCGTTGTTTAAATCCAGAAAAGAGCTGGATAAGGAAACGGTGAAAAATATTCTCTCCAATTTTAACTTTGGCCGGGGAGAACTCGTAGGTGAGAACTATGTACTTGCTTTTAAACAAATAACAGAGATCATTGTGAAAGCGATGTCACCGGGTATAAATGATCCCGGCACAGCAGTAAACGGAATAGATTATTTGACCGAATTATTTTCCCTCCAGATGCAAAAAAAAGACACCTACGCCATGTCCAGAGATGAGAATGTTTTAGTGAAGATAAACACTATTGATTTTGATGTGCTTATCTACAATGTCATGGCCTCTATTAGAACCTATTGCAAACACGATGTCATTTTGATCCACAAATTGATCCTGATGTTACATTACCTGAAAATATCACCTGTGTATGATCCTATTTCCTTTAAATGTATTGACAGGGAAGCTGTTTTACTTTTGCAGGATGCAAAGGACTCCTTATCCAACCCTGATGATTTTAAAAATATCAAAGAGATTGCTGAGAAACTAAAGATCGACTCAGACACTAAATTTATTATATAACAAATGATTTAAATGCGTTTCCCTGCTCCTTGGATTGAAAATGAATTTGCAATAAGTGCGGGTAGGTAGGAAATAAAAAAGCGAAACCTTTGTCCCGCTTTTTTTTAATATCAATATTTATTTGTTCTTGAAGCTACTTTAAAATTTATTCACTCTTTTTAAAATTTGCCCATTCCTGCACCATCTCTTCCAGGACATTTAATGGAACCGCACCATTTAAAAGCACTACATCGTGGAATTCACGGATGTCAAAATCTTCCCCTAACGTGGCTTTAGCTTCTTCACGAAGCTCTACAATTTTATTCATTCCTATTTTATAGGCTGTTGCCTGTCCCGGCATAACTATATGCCTCTCAACCATTTTTATGCAGTCACTCTCTGCATTCGGAGTGTTTTGTTTGTAGTATTCAATTCCCTGCTCACGGGTCCATTTTTTATCGTGAATACCTGTATCTACAACTAATCTGCAGGAACGCCATAATTCCATGGCCAGCCTTCCAAAGTCGGAATAAGGATCCTCATAGAAACCTATTTCCTTAGGAACAAGTTCTGAATATAAACCCCAGCCTTCATTATAAGCTGTATAGGAACTTAATTTCCTAAACATGGGCATACTGTCCATCTCCTGAGAAATTGCCCTTTGCATGTGGTGCCCCGGAATTCCTTCGTGGTAAGCCAAAGCTTCCATCTGGTAGGTGGGCATCGCATTCATATCATAAAGGTTTGCGTAGTAGATGCCCGGTCGCGAGCCGTCAATTGCCGGCGACTGATAAAATGCTTTTCCCGCACTCTTTTCCCGAAAAGGTTCAACTGCTTTTACTGTAATATCTGCTTCAGGAGTGGTCAAAAACAATTCGTCCAACCTGCCTTTCATAGTATTGATCAAACCAGTTGCTTCTTTAAGATATTGTTCTTTTCCTTCAGCATCTGTAGTGTAATAAAATTGCTTATCATTCCGCATGAATTCAAAGAAATCCTGTAGGGAACCTTCAAAACCAACCTCTTTCATTATTGCCTCCATTTCGCCATGGATCCTTGCCACTTCGGCCAGGCCAATTTCATGGATCTCATTGGCATTAAGATCTGTGGTCGTGATCCGCTTTAACCTGAGATTGTAATATTTATCTCCCTTAGGAAACTTCCAGGCCCCATGATCTGCAGTAGCACGCTGTTGTTGATCTTCCAAAGTAAGGATCATTTTTTCATAGGCCGGTTGAACAGATCCTAACAGAGCCTGTTCTGCTTCGGCAATTAATTCCAGTTTTTGTTCCTCCGGAATTTCAAGCTTATCTACTTTTGATTTAAAATCCTCCATAATTGCACTGGATTCCTGGGAACTTGAAAAAGGTTTGCCTTTGATCACATTCCTGGTTGACTCTAATACTTTCTCAAAAACAAATTTTGGAGGTAAGATCCCATTTTGCTCCCTGATCTTCATTCCATTGATCACATCATCAAAAGCTTTAGGAACACCCTTCAGTCTTGCAATATAAGCTCTTGCATCACCAACAGAATCAATGCGGTGCATGTTGATAAGAAAGGCCGGGATATTGGTATGATGACCAAACATTTGGTTTACCGGATAATTATAAAACCTGTACTCGTAATCGTCTATCTCATTTTCCAGCTCCTGCATGTACAATCTGTAACTCAGGCGGGTTTCCTTATCAAGTTGCTCTTCGTCAACATTATCTTTTAAATACTTCAGACGTTCCTTGGCTTTTTCAAGATCTTCTGAATACTTCGCTGTTGAAAAATCATCCCATTTATCATAGTCAGTCTTTCGGCCAAGCTGGGTTTGCAACATTGGAGAATCTTCCACGTCCTCTTCAAATTCTGCATCAAAATAAGCATTCAAAGCTGCAGAAGCTTCAGCGATCTCCTGTTGTGAAAAATCCTCATTTTGTTTATCTGTTTTACAGGAAACGAGCCCTGCAAAAGCAAAAATGATCGTTACCAGTTTCCATTTTTTATTCATATTTTTTACTTTTTCATTACAGAAAAATTAATATAGGAATCCCCGTATACGGTATGGGTTTCTTTAGTAAAATCTTCTTCCTTAGCTTCAAAGATATTCGGCACAAAGGTTTGCGGATTCAGATCTATAAAGGGGAACCAGGTACTCTGCACCTGAATTTGAAGTTTGTGTCCCTTTTTAAACGTATGATTGATATCCTGCAGATTAAACGAAACATCAGTCTTTTTATTGGCTTCAAAAGGTTCGGGAGTTTCGAAACTATTTCTGAACCTGCCCCTTATAACTTCACTCCTCACCATCATATGGTAATTGCTCATTTTAAGGTGATCCTGCATTTCTTCAGAATCTTCAGCATCGTGAGGATATACATCGATCACTTTTACAACCCAGTCTGCATCTGTACCTGTAATAGCTACTTTTAAATGTGCCTCTATAGCTCCCACCAGACTCATATCTTCCTCTAAAACCGGAGTTTCGAACACAAGAACATCCGGCCTTCTTGCAGAAAAACGTTGATCCCCTGTCATATATTGGCGGGGAGTAAATACCATCTTAATATCTTCAGAATACGGGACCGGTTTTTTAGGATCACTTACAAAGGAGATTTCGGAATCTGTTGCGTTATCAGTTAGTTTCTGATCATCGCCAAGGTAGAAAGTTTTTTGCTCTGCATTTTCGGGAGGCCAGGTTTCATAAGAATTCCATTCCATGTTTCCGGTATCAAAAACATAGGCTTCCGGTAACCCGGTTTCTTTGGAACCACTGCCTTTTAGAAAATGGTTAAAGAATTTTGTTTCAATATCCTTTTGATAAGCTTCAGAGATATCATCGCCAAAATAGATATTTCCTACTGCCTGCCTTTTAGATTGTCTCGCCCAGTCGCCATGGCTCCAGGGTCCAAAAACCATAGTGTTATAGTTATCACTGCTCTTCTCAATTGTTTTGTAAGTTTCGAAAGGGCCGTACAGATCTTCTGCATCAAAGAGTCCACCCACAGTCATTACAGCCGGTTTGATCTCATCCAAGTGCTGGATCACTCCCCTGGATTTCCAGAATTCATTGTAATTGGGATTCTCTTTAAGCTGCTGCCAAAAAATATTATCTTCTTTGTAATACTTATCCAAATTGCTCAAGGGGCCTATGTCCAGAAAGAACTGATATTGATCCTGACTTCCAAGATCCGGCATCGTGTACCATGGCTCGGTGGTTGGTTCTTCTTTATCATATCCAAATAATGCAGTGGCTCTCCAGTAACTCAAAAGGTAAGCTCCGTTGTGGTGGAAATCATCAAAAAAGAAATCCCCTATTCCTGCCTGGGGAGATACAGCTTTTAATGCGGGATGAGCATCTATTAAAGACATTACCGCATAATGTCCGGGATAGGATATTCCCCAGGTCCCTACCCTTCCGTTGTTGTTCTTAACATTTTTGATCAGCCATTCAATCGTATCATAAGTATCGCTAGGCTCATCTGCCTGCTTCTTCTTTTTATTAGGAATATAGGCCCGCATATTATCATATGTCCCTTCACTCATCCAGCGGCCGCGAACATCCTGGTAAACTATAATATTCCCTTCCTGCATTAAATACTCGTTAGGCCCTATTTTAGATCGGAACTGATCAGCACCATAAGGTTGAGAGTTATATGGAGTACGCTGCATGATCACAGGGTAATCTTTTGACTTGTCTTTTGGAGAGTAAATTGTAGTGTGAAGTTTCACTCCATCCCGCATGGTAATATAGACTTCCTGCTTGTCGTAATTATCTTCTACTTTATAATCTTCTGTTGTTTGTGCAAAAACTGGAATAGATAAGAATAAACTTATCATGAACATCAGTGGGGTTTTTCTTAATTTCATGTAATAAAAAATTTTTGCCTCTCTATCAAATTGCGAGAGACTATTATATCCCATTTACAGGATGTAGGATTTTCTTATATTTAATAAAGTTCTAAAGATAGAGATAACAGGATGAATGATAAAGGATTTATTTTTGAGCCACATTTTGAAATTTTTCCAGCCCCTGTCTCAGCCAATTAAGGTACTCTTCTTCATTGGGCGTGTACCCAACAGGCTGATTTAAAAGTTCAACATCCGGACCCAGCAGCACATAGAACGGCTGGGAATTATTTTTGAAGTTCACCGTTTGAAAAGTAGCCCATTTATCACCTATCGTTCTGATCTTCTTAATACCTCCTTTTTCCCTCACATAATTAAATTGTTCATGTTCCGGTAATTCCAGGCGATCATCAACATATAAGGAGATAAGTATATATTCATTCTTAAGGACATCATACACTTCAGGATTACTCCACACCTGTTCCTCCATTTTTCGGCAATTGACACAGGCCCAGCCGGTGAAATCCAGGATGATAGGTTTATTTTCAGCTCTTGCAACTTCCAGGCCTTCATCCCAATCCTTATATGCTGTAAGGCCTAAAGGACCTTCAGTCTCTTTTTCATACACGCTGTAGAATAAAGGAGGAGGAAAACCACTTAACAATTTTAAATTGGCAAAACCTGAGTTTGTAAGCCCGGGAAACAGATACAGAATAAAAATAAAAGTCAGGGTACCGAAGGCGAACCTTGTTTTGGTGAGTTTCTTCTTAGGCCCGTCGTGCGGAAACCGGATAAGTCCGAACAGGTAAAGCATCAATCCAAAGGCGATAAGGATCCAGATCCCTATAAAGATCTCTCTTTTCAAAATTCCCCAATGCTCTACAAGGTCTGCATTTGATAAAAATTTAAATGCCAGTGCTAGTTCAATGAATCCTAGAACAACTTTTACAGTATTTAACCATCCCCCGCTTTTGGGGAGAGAGCTCAGCCAATTTGGGAACAGGGCAAAAAGGGCAAAAGGTAAAGCCAGGGCAAGACCAAAGCCGCCCATTCCGAAAGAAAGCTGCGTGGCTCCGCCATCTGTTGTAAGAGAGCCTCCCAGTAAAGATCCTAAAATAGGGCCTGTACAGGAAAAGGATACCAGGGCAAGGGTTAAAGCCATGAAAAAGATCCCCAGGGAACCTCCTATACTGGAAGCTTTATCATCCATTTTACTACTCCACGAGGTGGGCAGCGTGATCTCGTAATATCCAAAAAAGGAAAAAGCAAAAAGTATAAAAATGACAAAGAAGACAATGTTGAGCGTAACATTTGTGGATATATTATTTAAGATCTCCGGAGCTACGCTATCGAGCAGATGAAAAGGCACACTTAACAGCAAATAGATCAGAAAAATAAAAACTCCGTAAAGTACCGCATTAAAAAGTCCTTTTTCACGGGTTTTAGCTCCCTTTGTGAAAAAGGAAACGGTAAGCGGGATCATGGGAAATACACAGGGAGTCAATAAAGCAATAAGTCCGCCAATAAAACCTAAGAAGAAAATGGTCCAGTATCCGCTGGCTTCTTCCTCTTCCGGTTGAAACTCTGCCCAGCCCTGGATCTCGATATCCAGTGCCTGGGTTTGAAGTTGATCTTTTTCTGAAACATCAACATCAGTATATCCCTGTGTGGCGTTTCCACTTTCTAATGATATCTGAAAAGGTACTGTATCAGGCGGCAGGCATTGCTCGTCATCGCAAACCATAAATTCCACCTCCACCTCTATAAGAGAACCGGGATCAAGAACTTTAATTTGTTGTTCAAAAACTGCTTCGTCTTTAAAAAACTTGATGTCCATGCCAAAAACATCATCATAAATAGCCGGTACATCGGGTTCTTCCATTTCCCCCAGCAATTCAATACCCTCTTTTGATGTAAAGGTAAAGGTGGTAGGAATAGGACCGTCTTCATCTACTTCCTGGGAATATAAATGCCAGCCTTTATCAAGAGTTGCCGTAAAAATAAGGGTGAATATACTGTCGTTTTGCTTTTCTACTGTAGCTTCCCAATCTATGGGATCTGCCATCTGCATATTATCAGCAGGAGCAAAAACCTGAGCCTGGGCAGAGAAAAAAGCAGTTAAAAGAAAGACCAGGGTCAAAAAGTATTTCATAAAGCGTAGGTAATTTTCAAAATCTCCTGAGAAGGATCTGTAATAGCAAAACGGGCATCGGCTCGGTGATTAATTATCCAAACGATCTTTTCGCCAGAGCATAACAACCAGGAATTTTCCTTCTCCGGCAAAGATAATTTTTTGTCCTTGAAAAAGTCGCTTAATTTCTTCTTTCCTTTCATTCCAAAGGGATAAAAGATATCCCCTTCCTGCCATTTCCTAATAGTTAACGGAAATTCCAGCTTCTCTTTTGCCACATAAATACAATTTATTCCGGTATCTCCAATTTCCTTTACGGTGGTAATGGTAAAATTCCCCAGGGGAAGCATAATGTGCTTTTCTCCTTCAGCAATAGTAAAAGTCTCCTCTTGTTTTGCTGAAGGGATCTCAGTGAGTATTAAAAAATCGCGGTCTTTAATTAATCTGTGGGTAGAAGAGATCACCATTTTCCCCGGTTGGGCCTCAATAAGATCATTTATATCATTCCAGGCTGTAAAACCGAAGGATTTCAACAGTTGATATAACACAGCTTTGGTATTGGGAATTTTCTTCAGAGTCTCGATCTTTAGGCGATAACCAAAGACATCTTTGGTGACAATTTCAGAAAATAACAGTCCTACATAATCTTCAACCAGGCTTAAGCTCTCATTTAAATGCTCTTGTGTTTGCTGAAAACTCTCCAGCAGTTGCGGATTGATCTCCTCCATTACCGGAACTATATCATGCCTGATCTTATTGCGCAAATACTTACTTGAACTATTGCTGCTGTCCTCCCGCCACTGAATATTCTTTTCCCAGGCAAAAGCTGCTATTTCTTTTCTGGAAAACTGAAGTAAAGGCCTGATGATGATATCATTTTCGGTTTTTATTCCGGTCAATCCCTCAAGGCCCGTTCCACGAATCAGGTTGATCAAAAAGGTTTCCAGATTGTCATTTGCATGGTGAGCAGTGAGAATATTATCAAAACCAAGGCTTGCACTCAATTCATGAAACCAATTGTATCGAAGGTCCCGGGCTGCCATCTGTACCGAGAGCTTTTCATCTTCAGCATAAGCTTCAGTATTAAAACTTTCAGTAAAAACTTCTACCTCGAGAGCATCTCCAAGATCCAGTACAAATGCCTCATCGGCATCACTTTCTTCGCCTCTTAAATTAAAATTACAATGAGCTATGGCAAAATTCAGTTTTGCCGAAGCACATAAATGCGCCAGTACTACGCTATCCAGACCGCCGCTAACTGCCAGCAGCAGTTTGTTGGTGCTCAAAAACGGAAAGTCGGCTTTGATAATATTTTTAAACGCTTTCTCCATAGTTCTCAAATGTACAAAAAATGGCAGATCAGAACTTTGTATAAGCTTTAAAGGTGGATAGGAATGCAGAAAAATATAGGGTGTAAATAATTAATCTCTACTGGAAGGTGACATAGCACCGGGATCTAAAACTTTCCGCATTGCTTCAGATTTTAAAAGGCATTCCTCGTATTCCTTCTCCGGGATGGATTTGGCTGTAATTGCCCCCCCTACAGAATAAGAAACGTATTTATTTTTAGCATTATAGAGAATACTGCGGATAACCACGTTGAAATCAAAATCCCCTTCCGGATTGAAATATCCCACGGCCCCGCTATATAATCCGCGTTTGGTCTCCTCCAGCTCCTCAATAATCTTCATAGCTGAGATCTTCGGAGCTCCGGTCATACTGCCCATAGGAAAAGTTGCGCGTAATGCCTCCACCGGAGGAATTCCCGGCTCAAGCTCGGCGGAAACCGTTGAGATCATTTGGTGCACCTGCTTAAAAGAAGAAATTTTACAAAGTTCTTCCACCTGTACACTTCCTTTTTTCGCGACTTTTGAGAGATCATTGCGCACCAGATCTACAATCATTATATTTTCTGATCGTTCTTTAGGATCTTCAGAAAGTCCTTTTGCTATCCGGGCATCCTCTTCCGGATCGGTTGATCGCCTGGCAGTACCTTTGATGGGTTGGGTAAGGATCTTTTGCCCGGTTTTACTAAGGTAACGTTCCGGGGAAGCACACAGTAGATAATGATCTTCCAGCTTTAAAAAAACGGCAAAAGGAGGAACCGAAATTTCATTAAGATCCTCAAAAACATCAAAAGGTTGTATCTCACAATCTTCAGCAAAAAATTCCTGGCAAAAATTGGCTTCGTAAATATCCCCACGCTGAATGTGAGAAAGCATTTGATTTACTTTTGAAATATAATGAGCTTTTGAAATTCTTGCTCTAATTTCATTTTTCTCTCCCGAAGTACTTTGATCGTCTCCACTAAAAAGAGCTGATTCCCTATTTTCCACTTTCCACTCTCCACTCTCCACTTTCCTCCCATCTTCCTCTCCCGAATCTTCGGGACTCTTTCCACTGTCTCCGGAAGTCTTTCCACTTTCCTCTCTCCACTTTCCACTCTCTTCAGAAGACTTCCCACTAATTTCTAACGAGAAAATCTCCTCAAAATCAGATTCCATCTCATCATCAACCATCCTCAGATAATGCATTTCCAAAACATCCCCTTTAAAGATGAGCAGTTTTTGTGGCTGAAAAAAATAAAGATCCGGAAACTGAAGTCCGTCAAAATTTGCTGAAGTAAGATCCTCCACATTATTTTTCAGGTCATAGGACAGATAACCAAAGATCCAGTCATTGGTAACCTGCTGGTATTCCTGAAGTTTATCAAAAGCCAGTAAATGGTCAGTTTTTACAGCCGTGAAAGCATTTACAGCCAGCATTGCATCAACATTACTGTGAGGCTGGTCGTATTCATTACTGTCAAGCCAGGCGATCTCATCAAAGTTTTTACTCCATTGCAGCAGTTTTTGCTTAAAAAGTGAAGAATTGGTAAGCGAAAAATTCTTTATCGTACGCACTTGATGTAATATTTCAATACAAAAGTAAGAGGGCCATTGTTAAGGAGAAAGAAAAATTTACTAATCTGCCTCTAGAATTCTTTTTCGGAATCTGAAGTTGTACCCGGGTCCTCGATTGTGTGTGAAAAAGTAGTAAGAACATCCTCTATTCCCATCTCCAGTACTTCATCCTGCACGGCATCATCTACCAGATTATCTTTAAAGGAAGGAAAACTAAAACTCTCTATTACTTTCCCTCCAAACCTTGGAAAAATCCCTTTAGCATATTCAAGGGCTGAAGCTCCACCCCTTACACCGTTTGAGGTGCTCATTAACAGGATTCTTTTTCCGGTTAAAAAGCTGCGATCTATTCGTGAAAGCCAGTCCAGTATATTTTTAAAAAAAGCCGAAACAGTACTATTGTGTTCATTTACTGAAATGATCAAAGCATCGTGCTCTTCAATATAATTTTTCAGGATCCTGATATCGGTAGGGAAACCTTTTTCCTTTTCGTGATCAATGCTATACATGGGAATGTCAAAATCCCGAAGGTTTAAAACCTTTATATCGTGGCCGTTGATCCTGTTGGTAACGTGCACGATCAAACGATAATTTATGGAAGCACTATTGTTGGAACCGGCGAAGGCAAGAATTTTTTTCATGGGGTCAATTAAATTCGTTCCAAAAATACCTAAAAATTAATCTGCACAACAAGAAGGAGGTTACTTTATGAATAGTTTACAATTTCAGAACCTCCGGAGGCTTGATAAAAAGAATATTACGTCCATTTTTGTTATTTTCCTGAAATCAAAAGGTATCTTTGCAAATCATAAAAAAACCAAATCCGTGACTTTTCAGGATCTAAATTTAAATACCCCTTTACTTAACGCGCTGGAAGATCTAAAATTCCAGACTCCTACTCCAATCCAGGAGCAGGCATTTTCTTCGATCATGTCCGGAAGGGATGTGGTGGGGATCGCACAAACGGGAACGGGAAAGACCTTTGCCTACATGCTTCCTATTCTAAGGATGCTCAAATTTTCTGAACAAAAGAACCCCCGGATACTGGTAATGGTACCTACCCGGGAGCTTGCAGTCCAGGTGGCCGAAGAAATAGAGAAATTAACCAAATATATCAACACCCGGGTTGTGGCGATCTATGGTGGGGTAAACATAAATACCCAGCACCAGGACCTGCTGCAGGGAACAGATATTGTGGTGGCTACTCCGGGAAGGTTGTATGACCTGGTATTAAGACGTGCACTACAATTGAAATCCATTCAAAAACTGGTGATCGATGAAGTTGATGTCATGCTGGACCTGGGATTCAGGTTTCAAATCATTAATATTCTTGAATTGTTGCCGGAGAATCGTCAAAGTATTATGTTCTCCGCTACGATGACTGAACCTGTAGAAGAACTTATCGCTGCTAATTTTAAATCTCCGGAAAAAATATCGGTAGCCATAAGTGGTACTCCATTAGAAAATATTGACCAGCGCGGATATAAAATTCCGAATTTTCATACCAAAGTAAATTTTCTGCGGAAGTTGCTGAAGGATAAAGAAACCTATTCCAGGGTATTGATCTTTGTAGCCTACAAAAGACTTGCCGACAGATTGTTTGAGATGCTTGCTGAAGAATTTCCGGAAGAGTGTACTGTGATCCATTCCAATAAAAGTCAGAACTACAGGCTGCGTAGTATACGCCAGTTCGGAGATGGATTTTGCAGGATCCTGGTAGCCACAGATGTTATGGCTCGCGGGCTTGACATTGAAAGCGTATCTCACGTAATTAATTTCGACACTCCGGAATATCCTGAGAATTATATGCACCGGATTGGTAGAACCGGCCGTGCAGAGAAGCAGGGTCATTCTATTGTACTAAGCACCGAAAAAGAAACAGAGAAACTGGAGAAGATCGAGAACCTGATGGATATGAAAGTTCCGCAGTTTGATCTTCCTGAAGATGTGGAAGTTTCTACCGTGCTGATCCCGGAGGAGCAACCTATGATCTTTGAGATCAACAATCCGTCTAACCGAAAGAGTGACGATGCCCCCGGACCGGCTTTTCACGAAAAGAGTGAAAAGAATTCCAAGGTCAACCTGGGAGGATCCTACAGAAGGGAAATTGCTAAGAAATATTCCAAACCCAAAACCCGGGGGGACAAAAATGCCAACAGGCGAAGAAAGAAATAAAACAGCACGATGTTCGAGATCCGGAACAAATTTCTAAAGGCAGGCATACTTTCTAAAGGTGCAGAATTGTGCAGTTTGAAAGATATTGCCACCGATACCGAATATATCTGGCAGGCAGATCCAAAGATTTGGAACAGCCATGCTCCCAACCTTTTTCCTATCATTGGGGCTTTAAAAGACGGAGAGATTATTTATGAGGGAAAATCCTATCCCCTTACCCGCCACGGATTTATCAGGAATAATGAACACCTTTTGCTAAAAGATCGGGCGGAAGACAAATTGGTATTCCAGCTTTCCTTTTCCGAAGAAACCTTAAAAATGTATCCTTTCAAATTTAATTTTGAGATCTCCTTTACCCTTCAGGAGAGAACACTGAAAATATCCCACAAGATCAAAAACCTGGATAATAAAACCATGAACTTTTCCTTAGGAGGCCATCCTGCCTTTAATGCCCCTTTATTTGAAGGGGAATCTTACGAAGATTATTATCTTGAATTTAATCAAAAACACGATTTAGATACGCATCTGTTAAATGACGAAGGGCTGATCTATGAGAAAACAGCGCCTGTAATTCGGGATGACAATAGGATTCAACTTCACAAAAATTTGTTCGATAATGATGCGCTCATTTTTAAAAATATTGCTTCAAAAAATGTAGCACTAAAAAGTAAATTGAACGGAACTGTGTTGAATGTTGAATATAGTGACTTTAAGCACCTTGGAATTTGGGCAAAACCCGCAGCCCCTTTTGTATGTATTGAACCCTGGTTGGGATATGCAGATGTTGAAGGAACTACAAAAGATTTAAAAACAAAAGAAGGCATTATGGAATTAATGCCTTCTGAAACTTTTGATGCCTCTTATGCTATCAAAATAGCCAAAGACAATTAGATCTATAAATTAACTTCTGTTTTTCTTCTTCGCTTCTTTCGCAGCGCGCTTTTCTTTCAAAGTCAGTACAGCTTCTTTC
>JAGXIL010000047.1 GCA_024635655.1 Gillisia sp.
AATGGTCCGTTCGTCTAGGGGTTAGGACGCCAGGTTTTCATCCTGGTAACAGGGGTTCGATTCCCCTACGGACTACAGTAAAAAATTAATTAAATAGTATTTGTAATGGCAAATCATAAGTCATCGTTAAAAAGAATTCGTAGCAATGAGACTAAACGTCTTAGAAATCGCTATCAGCATAAAACCACCCGTAATGCAATAAAGAAATTACGTGAGGCAGAAAAGAAAGATGCAGAGACTTTATATCCTTCTGTAGTTTCTATGATCGATAAGTTGGCGAAGAATAATATTATTCACGACAATAAAGCTTCTAATTTAAAATCAAAGTTAGCCAAACACGTAGCTGCACTTTAGTTTTAAGACAGCATTTTAAAATATTTAAAAACTGTTGAAAACATTGTTTTCAGCAGTTTTTTTGTTGGGTATAATTGCTATTTGTTTATTGGTACCGGAAGTCCTTGAAGATTTTATAAAGGAGGTAAAAAAGAGGAATTTTAAGGTGAGGTTTTAATCTCCCTTGAACTGTGAATTGACACTGTCAATAAATTCTAATACCTCATCTTTTCCCATCCCGCTTTCAGCAGAGGTAATAAAAAATTGTGGCATGTCTTCCCAGGTTTCCAGCATTTTAGTTTTATAGGTTTCAATATTTCTTTCCAAAGCCATAGGTTTCAGCTTATCGGCCTTGGTGAAAATTATACAAAACGGGATCCCATTCTCGCCCAGGTATTGCATAAATTCCATATCTATTGCCTGAGGCTCATGCCGGCTGTCAATGAGAACAAAGGCGCATAACATTTGTTTTCGCTGTTCAAAATAGGCCGTGATAAATTTCTGAAATGTCTTTTTAACGTTTTTAGATACCCTTGCGTATCCATAACCGGGAAGATCTACCAGGTGCCAGTTATTGTTGACAAGGAAATGATTGATCAGTTGAGTTTTTCCGGGTCTTCCGGAGGTCTTGGCCAGACTTTTTCGGCCGGTGATCGCATTGATAAGGGATGATTTTCCCACATTACTACGGCCTATAAAAGCGTATTCCGGAAGAGAACTATCAGGACACTTACTTACATCGCTGTTACTTATAACAAACTCTGCACTCTTTATTTTCATTTTGGATGATGCTTAAAAATTCCTTTTTTGTAACCAGGAATAGAGGAGGTCGTTAAAGATTTCCGGATGTTCCATCATTGCAGCGTGACCACATTTGTCTATCCAGTACAGGTCAGAATCGGGTAGAAGCCGGTCAAAATCTTCGGCAACTTCCGGGGGGGTAACATTATCATCTTTTCCCCAAATTATACAGGTGGGGGTTTTCATTTTAGGAAGATCTTTGGCCATATTATGCCGAATGGCACTTTTTGCAATGGCTAAGGTTTTGATAAGCTTGTTACGGTCACTTACTGTGTCGTAAACTTCATCTACAATTTCTTTTGTGGCAACTGCGGGATTGAAAAATACATTTTGGGCCTTCTTCTTGATAAATTCATAATCTCCGCGACGGGGATAACTTTCCCCCATTGCATTCTCATATAGGCCGGAACTACCGGTGATCACAAGTCCTTTTACTAGTTGAGGGTACATTTTAGTGGCGAGAAGTGCTATATGTCCTCCCAGGGAATTACCAAGTAAAATCACATTGCTCAATCCCTTAAAGTTTAAAAAATCTTTTAAATATTTTGCGAACGTCTGTACACTGGTATTGAGCAGGGACATATTGTATAGCGGTAACTCAGGTATCATCACTTTGTATCCTTTTTCCGGAAAAAAGTCAACAACTCCATCAAAATTACTTAAACCTCCCATTAGCCCATGTAAAATAACGATTGGAGTTCCTTCACCTTTTTCGAGATAAGTAAACTTTCCTTCCTGTAGTAAATTATTCTTCATTTATGGCCTTTGCGGTTAGCAATCGCAAATATAGCGATTTCAGTACAAGTATAAGCAATTTTGGGAAATACCCGGAGCAATTCTTTCGAGCTACGGGTATAAAATTCTATTAAAATTCAGGTAAAAATAATATTTTTTTCTGCTTTATGGCAAGGCCTTGAAACCTAAAGAAGTAGCGCTATTTAGTAGTGCTTCAGGCCAATAGGAGAGCTAATTTATCAACAAAGTGGTAAAATGTGGTAAAATGTGGTAAATTTTTCAATATATTTGAACATATAAAGAAGTGAAGTGGTAAACCTGATTGGAACATACGAATGCAAGGTTGATGCGAAGGGCCGGTTAATGGTTCCTTCAGCATTAAAGAAGCAGTTGATCCCAATGCTCCAGGATGGTTTTGTTTTAAAACGTTCTGTTTTTCAGCCATGTCTGGAGTTGTATCCAATGGCAGAGTGGAACGTGCTAATGACAAAGATCAATGGTTTAAACCGCTTTAAGAAAAAAAACAACGATTTCATACGAAGGTTTACTGCAGGAGTGAAAACTGTTGAAGTAGATGCAAACGGTAGACTTTTGATACCAAAGGACCTGGTGAGCTTTGCGGGAATTAATAATGAGATCGTTCTTTCCTCGGCTATTAATATAATCGAGATCTGGGATAAAGATAAATATGAAAATACCATTGATGCTTCTGCTGATGATTTTGCCGATCTGGCTGAAGAGGTAATGGGTAACGACGAGTTTAATGGAATATCATAATCCGGTTTTATTAAAAGAATCTGTTGATGGTCTCAACATAAAACCTGATGGTATTTATGTTGATGTCACCTTTGGAGGTGGAGGTCATTCCAAAGAAATATTGAGCAGACTTGGAGAGGATGGAAAATTATATGCATTTGATCAGGATGAAGATGCCCTTGCGAATGCTATTGACGACTCAAGGTTCACGCTTATAAATGAAAATTTCAGATTCTTAAAACGTTTTTTGAGATTTTATAATGTAAAAGAGGTAGATGGGATTCTTGGAGATTTTGGGGTTTCCTCTCACCAGTTCAATGTTGCTGAACGTGGTTTTTCAACCAGGTTTGAGGCAAAGCTCGATATGAGAATGAGTCAGAAGGGAAGTCTGAGTGCTTATGAGGTCATTAATGAATATGAGGAGAAGCAGTTAAGGCAAATGTTCTATGAATATGCCGATCTGCGGAATGCACCAACCCTTGCCGCCGAGATTGTAAAGCAACGGCAGGTGGCACCAATAGAAAGCAGTGAGAAGCTTAATGATATTTTGAGGCCATTTCTTTTTAAAGAGAAGGAGCATAAGATCCTCGCACAAATATATCAGGCCATACGTATAGAGGTGAATCAGGAGATCGAGGTTTTAAAGGAATTTTTACTCCAAACGCCGGAAGTTTTAAAAAAAGGTGGAAGGCTTAGTCTGATATCTTATCACTCATTAGAAGACAGGCTGGTAAAAAGATTTATACGCAGCGGATTATTTGAGGGGGAGCCGGAAAAAGATTTCTACGGAAATATTTCCGTTCCCTTAAAGAAAGTAAAAGGACTTATAGTTCCGGATGCTGAAGAAATAAGAAGAAACAACAGGGCCAGAAGTGCAAAGCTTCGCATTGCCACAAAATTATAGAATAACTGCCTATGATTTTAGAGATCAGGGATAAGGAAGTATGAAAAAAGGATTTTATAACATATTAAAAGCCAATTTCCTCATAAGTAGTGACGCTGTAAAAAACTGGCGGTTCATAGTGTTTTGTACGTTTTTAGCAATAGTAATGATTGCTTGCTCACATAGTGCAGAACGAAAAGTGCATAAGATTGCAAGCCTGAATAATCAAGTAAGGGAGCTGAAAAGTGAATTTACTGAAGTGCGGTCTGCACTTATGAAACTTAAAATGGAATCTACCCTTACTTATAAAATGGCGTCCAGGGGGGTAAAACCATCAGAGACTCCCCCATCGAAAATAAGGATCAAAATAAAAGACGAATAGCGCATTGGCAACAACTGAAAAGAACATATTAAACCGCTTATATTTTATTGCAGGATGCATGTTCATCTTTGCAGTGGCGGTTGTGGTGCAGTTGCTCAATATTCAGATCGTTGACGGAGATAAATACAACCAGCTGGCAGAAGAGAATACTTTCCGGAATTTCAAAATTCCCGCCAACCGCGGAAATCTTTACGATACCAATGGCAACCTGCTGGCTACCTCCATCCCCAAATATGACATCCGATTTGATGCAGTAACAGTTACCGACAAGAATTTTGAGGACAATGTGGTGCCTCTGGCCAAAGAGTTGTCTAAAATGTTCGGAAAAAGTGAATCTCAATGGTCTCAGGATTTGCGAACCGCCAGGGCTAATAAGCACCGATACTTTTTTATTGCCAGGAATCTTGGGTATTCCCAGTTCTTGAAGGTGAAAAGTTTTCCAATGTTCAATCTGGGAACCTATAAAGGAGGGATGATCGTGGAGCAGCGTACGGTTAGGGAGCATCCTCTTGGGGTAATGGCAGCAAGAACTGTTGGGTATGACCGGCAGGATGACCAGGGATACTATACCCGGGTGGGCCTGGAAGGGGCTTTTAGTCCTTTTCTTGAAGGTACAGATGGGCACAGATTAAAACAAAAGATCGCAAAAGGGCAATGGAAACCAATTAGCGACAATAACGAAGTAGAGCCAAAAGACGGATATGACGTAATATCTACTATAGATGTGAATATTCAGGATATAGCACATCACGCGTTGTTGGCTCAGCTGGAAAAATATGAGGCAGATCACGGGACGGTTGTGGTCATGGAAACAGAAACCGGGGAGATTAAAGCTATTTCGAATTTAGGAAGAACTTCCAAGGGAACTTATTTTGAAAAACTAAACTATGCGGTAGGAGAAACCCATGAGCCCGGATCAACTTTTAAATTGATGGCCATGGTAGTGGCTTTGGAAGATAAGGTTATTGACACCAGTACCGTTGTTGATACAGAAAATGGAATTATGAGGATCAGGCGTAACTACGTGAGAGACTCCAAGCACGGGGGGTACGGAAAGATCTCTGCCGGCCGCGCTTTTGAAGTGTCCTCAAATGTGGGAATAGTTAAACTTATCTATGAGAACTATAAGGATAACCCGCAAAAATTCATAGACGGCCTTGACCGCATGAATTTAAACGAGCAACTGGGAATATCGATAAAGGGAGAAGGTAAACCTTCAATTCCAAGACCGGGTGATAAGAGCTGGTCTGCCATTTCCCTTCCCTGGATGGCCTACGGTTACGGTAGTATTCAAATTACTCCATTACAAACCTTAACCTTTTATAATGCTATAGCAAATAACGGGGTCATGGTTAAACCGCGTTTTATAAAAGAAATTAAAGAGTGGGACAAAGTCATTGTGAAAAATGAACTGGAAGTGATCAACCCCAAAATTGCTTCGCAGGAAACCGTTGATAAGGTGCAGGCAATGTTAAAGAACGTGGTAGAAAAGGGAACGGCCAAGAGCCTTTATTCTCCCAATTTTTCCATGGCGGGGAAAACTGGAACCGCTCAAACCGAATACTGGAAAGAGGGCTGGGCTTCCAACAGGCAGTACATATCTTCTTTTGTAGGTTATTTTCCTGCAGAAGATCCTAAATACACCAGTATTGTAATTATTCACAAACCCAACAATAAAATGGGTTACTATGGAGCTGATGTAAGTGGCCCCGTTTTCAAAAGAATAGCTCAAAAGATATATACAGATACTCCAATGGAAGATGAAATTGAGTCTTTGGATATCGAGAACGAGGTGATATCTAATGATTTTGAAAGGTTCTATACTGCCGCTCAAAATGACAAGCACCTTATGCCAGATGTGAAAGGAATGCCGGTAATGGATGCGATTTCGTTATTGGAGAATATGAAACTGAAGGTAAAGGTTAAAGGAAATGGGGTTGTGAAAAATCAATCTATTCCGCCGGGACAAAAAATTAAGAATAATCAGCAAGTAGATCTTATAATTTGAAAGTATTAAAAGACATACTTTATAAAGTGCCTATGGAGGCCGTTGCGGGAAGTACCGCAGTAACAATCAATGCTATACATTTCGATTCCCGAAAAGTGCAGTTGAATGATCTTTTCGTAGCGGTACGGGGAACAATATCAGATGGTCACCGGTATATCGAAACAGCAGTAAACCAGGGGGCGCTGGCCATTGTATGCGAAGAATTACCTGAGAATATTGTAAACGGGGTAACCTATGTGCAGGTAGAAAATGCACAAACCGCCCTGGCTTTTATGGCAGCAAATTACTATGGGAATCCTTCGGGAAATTTAAAATTAGTAGGGGTAACAGGTACAAATGGAAAAACCACGGTAGCTACTTTATTGTATCAGCTGTTTATGAAGGCTGGATTCAAAGTTGGATTGCTTTCTACGGTTAAGGTAATGGTGGCAGATAAAGCTTTTCCAGCCACTCATACCACTCCCGATTCTCTTACAATCAACGAATACCTCTACAAAATGAATGCAGAAGGAGTAGAGTTTTGTTTTATGGAAGTAAGCTCCCATGGGATTGCTCAAAAACGAACTGCGGCTTTAAGATTTGCAGGGGCTATCTTTACCAACCTCTCCCATGATCATTTAGATTATCATAAAAATTTTGCTGAATACAGGGATGTGAAGAAGCAACTCTTTGATGATCTTCCACCTTCAGCCTTCGCGCTTGTAAATGTAGATGATAAAAATGGCCTGGTGATGATGCAGAATACAAGGGCTAAAAAATTCACTTATGCCTTAAGGTCCTATGCCGATTATAATGCACACATTTTGGAAAATCAATTTGGTGGGTTATTGCTGAAGTTAAACGGCCATGAAGTCTGGTCTAAACTTGTAGGGAATTTTAATGCTTATAACCTATTGGCAATTTATGCTGTAGGAGAGCTTTTAGGCCTTGAGACGCAGGAAAATCTGCGGATCATCAGTGAGCTGGAGTCGGTAAGCGGAAGGTTCCAGTATGTAGTGACAGGTAAAAAAATAACTGCAATTGTAGATTATGCACATACCCCCGATGCGTTAAAAAATGTATTGGAAACAATAAATGAAATAAGGACCAAAAATGAGGAGCTTATTACTGTTGTAGGATGTGGAGGAGACAGGGACCGAACCAAAAGGCCTGTAATGGGGAAGATCGCTGCCGCATTAAGCACAAAAGTAATTTTCACCAGCGATAATCCAAGAACAGAAGATCCTGAGAAGATCCTGATAGATGTTGAAGCCGGGGTAGAGCCACAGAATTTTAAAAAAACAATGTCAGTAGTTAACAGGAGGCAGGCAATAAAGACTGCCTGTCAACTGGCAAAGCCCAATGATATCATTTTAATTGCCGGAAAAGGTCACGAAACCTATCAGGAAATAAATGGAAAGCGTAGCGATTTTGATGATTTCAAAATTGTAAGTGATTTTTTAAACGAACTCGAAAAGTAAATTCCTGAGGGAAAAGGAACAGTAGTAGATATGTTATACTATTTATTTGATTATCTAGACAGAAATTACCAGGTGCCGGGAGCGGGATTATTTGAATTTATCTCTTTTCGCTCGGCTATGGCAATTATTCTCTCTCTGGGTATCTCTACTATTTACGGTAAAAAGATTATTAATTACCTCCTGAAAAAACAGGTAGGGGAAAGTGTACGGGATCTTGGTTTACAAGGGCAAAGTGAAAAAGCCGGAACCCCAACAATGGGTGGGATCATAATAATTGTGGCTACACTTATTCCTGTTTTGCTGTTTGCAAAGCTTGATAACATCTATGTTATTCTTTTAATAGTAACCACCCTATGGATGGGGGCTATTGGTTTTATAGATGATTACATCAAGATCTTTAAAAAAGATAAACAGGGATTAAAGGGAATATTTAAGGTGATAGGACAGGTAGGACTTGGATTAATTGTTGGCGGGACCATGTACTTCCACCCGGGAATTACTGTAAAAGAAGAGACGAATATCCCTGCATTTACAGAAAACACTGAATTTGTTGACCAGGTGGAGTTTTCTTCAGAAGTATCAAACAGGGGAAAGAAAAGTACTACTACTACCATACCTTTTGTAAAGAATAACGAATTTGATTACGCAAGTTTGATCACATGGATCAATCCGAATCTGGTAAATTATGCCTGGCTCATCTTTATACCCATTGTGATCTTTATAGTAACGGCAGTCTCCAATGGGGCCAACCTTACTGATGGAGTAGATGGTCTTGCAGCAGGAACTTC
The DNA here is from genome assembly GCA_024635655.1 of Gillisia sp. GTDB lineage: Bacteria > Bacteroidota > Bacteroidia > Flavobacteriales > Flavobacteriaceae > Gillisia. Next base: position 8,147 of record JAGXIL010000047.1, read on the forward strand.
GGCTATCATTGTGCTAACTCTGGGGATTTTTGCATGGGTTTCAGGTAATATTATTTTTTCAGATTATCTCAACATCATGTATATCCCCCGTTCAGGGGAAATGACCATTTTCATTACCGCATTTGCTGGAGCATTGGTAGGCTTTCTTTGGTATAATACTTATCCGGCGCAGGTATTTATGGGAGATACAGGAAGTCTTACAATAGGAGGGATCATTGCCGTAATTGCAATAGCTACCCGTAAAGAATTACTGATTCCCATCCTCTGCGGAATATTTGTAGTTGAAAATTTTTCGGTGGTTCTACAGGTAGCCTGGTTTAAGCTCACTAAAAGAAAGTATGGAGAAGGTCGTCGCATTTTTCTGATGTCCCCATTGCATCACCACTACCAGAAAAAGGGAGTGCATGAGAGTAAGATCGTAATGCGGTTCTTAATTGTGGGAATTTTTCTGGCGATAGTAACTGTAGTGACACTTAAGGTGAGATAGTGCGGGAGTGGAAAGTGGACAGAGGAGAGTTTATCCCGGAGTGAAAAAAGAGAGAAAACAGATAATAAATATTTAGAAAAACCAAATGAAGAACAAGCAAAAAATAGCAATACTCGGAGCCGGCGAAAGCGGGGTGGGTACAGCGATTTTAGCTAAAAAGCAGGGCTTTGAGGTTTTTGTTTCAGATTTTGGGAAGATCAAGGATAAATATAAAAAAGCCCTGGAAGATTTAAAAGTGCAATGGGAAGAAGGAGGGCATACAGAGTTACAGATCCTGGATGCAGATGTGGTGATGAAAAGCCCGGGGATCCCGGAGAAGGCTCCCATGGTAAAAAAGATTATGGACAAAGGCATTCCGGTAATATCTGAAATAGAGTTCGCCTCAAAATATACCGATGCAAAGATCATTGGGATCACCGGGAGTAATGGGAAAACCACCGTAACCAAATGGGTTTATCACACCCTTAAAAATGCAGGTTTGTCTGTGGGAATGGCAGGAAATGTAGGAGATAGTTTTGCAAAACAGGTAGCGGAAGAAAATTATGACTGGTATGTCCTGGAGTTAAGCAGTTTTCAATTGGACGGGATAGTGGATTTCAAACCGGAAATAGCTGTGTTAACCAATATAACCCCGGATCATCTGGACAGATATGATTATAAACTGGAGAATTACGTAGCCTCAAAGTTCAGCATTACCAAAAATCAAACTGAAGAAGATTTTTTCATTTATGATGCAGATGATGAAATAACTATCGAATGGCTGCAACATTATAAGATCAAAGCACAAAAATTGCCCTTTTCCCTTGTAAATAAAGTGGAAAACGGTGCTTATGTAGAAGACAACAACATTAAAATAACGACACAAAACTCCCAATTCATTATGCCAACATCCTCACTTGCACTGGAAGGAAAACACAACACAAAAAATGCAATGGCTGCCTCAACCGTAGCTCAGTTATTAAGAATTCGAAAAGAAACCATCCGCGCGAGTATGGAAAATTTTCAGGGCGTGGAGCATCGTCTTGAAAAGGTGCTTAAGATAAATAACGTGCTTTACATCAATGATTCAAAAGCAACCAATACCAATGCGACCTATTATGCACTTGAAAGTATGGAAAGCGAAACAGTATGGATCGTTGGAGGGGTTGATAAAGGAAATAATTATGAAGAATTACTGCCGCTGGTGAATGAAAAGGTTAAAGCGATCATTTGCCTGGGACTGGATAATTCCAAAATATTTGATGCTTTTGGAAATTGTGTAGAGGTGATGATGGAAACCCAGTCTATGGCTGAAGCGGTACAGATGGCATATAAGATAGCCGAAAAAGGAAATATGGTTTTACTGTCTCCGGCTTGTGCAAGTTTTGACCTTTTTGAAAACTATGAAGAAAGAGGCCGTGAGTTTAAGAATGCAGTAAGAAACCTATAATAAATAGCAGACCTCACAGGTTTTAAAAACCTTTGAGGTCTAAAGAGCAAAAAAATGAGTAACATCTTTTCAAATCTTAAGGGAGATAAAGTTATTTGGGCCACCACCGGACTGTTGGCGTTGTTTTCATTTTTACCGGTGTATAGCTCAAGTAGCAATATTGCCTATTTGTATGGGGATGGAAGCACATTTAGTTATTTGGTAGTTCATTTTTTTCATTTGGTTCTTGGATTTTGTCTCCTGTTTGCCATTCATAAAATTCCCTATCATTATTTTAAAGGACTTTCGATCTTAATGCTGCCAATAGTTGTGCTACTGCTGCTTTACACCATTTCGCAGGGCACTACTATAGACGGATCAAATGCCAGCCGATGGATACAAATTCCGGTGGTGGGGGTGACCTTTCAGTCCTCTACTCTGGCTTCCGTGGTTTTGTTGATCTATGTTGCCCGGTATCTCACCAGGATCTCTGAAAGGGTTGTAACCTTTAAAGAAACTATACTCCCGCTGTGGGTTCCGGTTTTTGTGGTTTTGATGTTGATCCTGCCGGCAAACTTTTCCACTACCGCCATTATTTTTACTATGGTGATGGTACTTGTGTTTTTAGGAGGTTATCCTTTAAGATACATCGGAATTGTATTGGGAGCCGGGGCACTGGTGCTAACCTTATTCGTTTTGACAGCCAAAGCATTTCCGGGGCTGTTGCCTAACAGGATCGATACCTGGACTAACAGGATAGAAAATTTTTCAAATGATGAAGATACTGAAGCCGATTACCAGATAGAAAAAGCAAAAATAGCCATTGCCCGGGGAGGAATAACAGGTTCGGGCATTGGGAAGAGCGTACAAAGAAATTTTTTACCACAATCCTCTTCAGATTTTATTTATGCAATTATAGTGGAAGAAATGGGGTTGCTTGGTGCCTTTGGAGTGATGCTGGCTTACCTGATGTTGCTGTTCAGGATCGTGATCGTGGCCACAAAAGCCGATACAATTTTCGGAAAACTGGTGGTGATGGGAGTGGGCTTGCCAATTGTTTTCCAGGCGCTGGTCAATATGGCGGTGGCAGTGGAGTTATTTCCGGTTACGGGACAAACCCTTCCGCTTATAAGTAGCGGGGGAACTTCCATCTGGATGACCTGTCTTGCTTTGGGAATTATTCAAAGCGTAAGCGCAAAGAGGGAAGAAATAAAAACATCAGAAGATAGAGAACGGGAAGGCGATAATCCGCTGGATATTTTAAGTGAAGCAATATGAAACGGCAATTGAAAATAATCATTTCGGGAGGCGGCACAGGAGGACATATCTATCCTGCCATCTCTATTGCCGATGAATTAAAACGCCGTCATCCCTCAGCCGATATTTTATTTGTTGGGGCGCAGGACAGGATGGAAATGGAAAAAGTTCCACAGGCAGGATATAATATTGAAGGATTATGGATCACCGGAGTTGAACGAAAACTTACATTAAAAAATCTGAGTTTCCCGCTGAAACTTGCCAGCAGCCTCTGGAATGCAAATAAGATAATTAAGAAATTCAAACCGGACGTGGCAATAGGAACCGGTGGATTTGCCAGCGGTCCATTATTAAAAATGGCGAATACGAAAAATATACCCACAGTGATCCAGGAACAGAATTCGTTTCCCGGAATTACAAACAAACTGCTGGGAAAAGATGCTAAAGTGATCTGTACCGCATATGATAATCTGGGAAGGTTTTTTCCCGGAGAGAAGATTAGGATTACAGGTAACCCTGTGCGACAGGATATATTAGACATTTCATCAAAAAAGACAGAAGCCCGATCTTTTTTTAAGCTGAAGGAAAATAAAAAAACAGTGCTGGTGCTTGGCGGAAGTTTGGGAGCCAGAAGAATAAATCAGTTGCTTGAAAAAAACAGATCCCTGCTTGAGGAAAAGGACGTGCAGGTGATCTGGCAAACGGGATCCCTATACTATGAGGAATATAAAAAATTTAATAGTGAATTGATCCAGACCCATGCTTTTTTGAACCGGATGGATCTTGCTTACGCCGCTGCAGATGTAATCATCTCAAGGGCCGGAGCAGGAAGTGTTTCAGAATTGTGTATAGTGGGAAAGCCTGTAATTTTTATTCCGTCGCCCAATGTAGCCGAAGATCATCAAACAAAGAACGCCATGGCTATCGCCAATAAAAACGCAGCTATTGTTATAAGAGAAAGCGAACTCGAAGATAAGTTTCAGGAAAACATAATCCTGCTCCTGGATTCTGAAGAAAAACGAAAGGAGCTGTCAGATAATATCAAAAAGCTCGCTTTGCCAAATGCCACCTCGGATATTGTGGATGAAATTGAGAAGTTGATTTGAAATGAGAGTGGACAGTGGAGAGTGGAAAGTGAAGAGTGGAGAGCTAAAATGGGAAATGAAAATAATTTTGAGATAAAAAATTTAGAGAAAACAACTGATAACTGACAACAGAAAACCGAAAACTGTTAACCGAAAACCAAAAACTGATAACCGACAACTGATAACTGTGACTAACCTAACCAACATACAAAACCTATATTTCATCGGCATTGGCGGAATAGGAATGAGTGCTTTGGCGCGATATTTCAACGCTACCGGGAAACGTGTTGCCGGTTATGATAAAACTCCATCTGCACTTACCAGGAGTCTGGAAGCAGAAGGCATATCGGTGAATTATGTTGATGAGGTAAATGAGGTTCCTATGGAGTTTCAGGATAAGGAAAATACACTGGTGGTATTTACCCCGGCCATTCCGAGGGATCACAAGCAGCATCATTATTTTGTTCAGGAAAATTTTGATATTAAAAAGCGTTCAGAAGTTTTAGGGTTAATTACTAAAGGGATCTACACTTTAGCGGTTGCGGGTACTCACGGAAAGACCACTACAACTGCTATTCTGGGGCATTTGCTCAAGGAAACGGGGGCGAAGGTGACGGCTTTCCTGGGAGGAATAAGTGAGGATATTCAGAGCAATCTTATTCTTAATGGAAATGAAGTTATGGTGGTTGAAGCAGATGAGTTTGACCGCTCGTTTCTGCGGTTATCACCTAATTTGGCTGCAATTACTTCCATGGATGCAGATCACCTGGATATATACGGAGCACCGGAAGAACTTGTAAAATCCTTCAGGGATTTTGCTTCACTTGTTCCGGAAGATGGAAAATTATTTGTGCAGCAAGGGCTTCCTCTTGGAGGTGTCTCCCTGGGTATTGATGATGATTCAGACTATGCTGCAATTAATATAAAAATAGACAACGGGGCGTATCACTTTGACCTGCGCACCCCAAATACGATATTAAGAGATTTAAAATGTTTTCTACCCGGCAAACACAATTTGCAGAATGCTGTAACAGCCCTTGCGATGGCCATCGAGTATGGTTCTCCCCAAGATCAACTCGCGGGGGCTTTGTACAGCTTTAGAGGGGTAAAACGCCGGTTCACTTACAGGATCAAAAGTCAGGATCTGGTTTTGATCGATGATTATGCACATCACCCTACAGAAATTTCTGCAGTGCACCAGGCCTTGCGGGAAATGCACCCCGGAAAAAAAGTTCTGGCAGTTTTTCAGCCACACCTTTTCAGCAGGACCAGGGATTTTATAAATGATTTTGCTGCGAGCCTTAGCAAATTTGACCAGGTGATGCTACTAAATATCTATCCGGCGAGAGAGCTTCCGGTGGAAGGGGTAACTTCAGAATGGTTACTGGGGAAAATAGAAAATGACAAAAAGAAACTGGTTGTGAAGGAGAAGCTTTCCGAAGAAATAAAGCAGGCGAAATGTGAGGTGATTGTAATGATAGGTGCCGGAGACATTGGAGAAATGGTTAAT